>CAVIWF010000007.1:0-65778 GCA_963646285.1 bacterium | reverse complement strand
CTCTCTGCTTCTGGCTCCCTTGCTGCATTCCCGTACTTATTCCTGCTGCTTTTGTGCTCTTCCCATACTTATTCCTGCTGCATTTCTCATACTAACTCCCATGTCGCTTTCCACTGTGGAACTTACTTTGGGAATTTACGTTGGCAAAACATTGACAGGATTGCGCCAATCTTGACTTTTGGCTGTGTATTGTTCATAATATATTTGTTGTGGTAGGCCTACGCTTCGCCACAGAAAGGAAGGACGTTAGCCTTGGCCACGACCATTACGCATATTGCACCGGGTTCGATTGCTGAACGCCTTGGGTTAAAGGCTGGGGATCAGCTGGAGAAGATCTCCGGCGAGCCTGTGATTGACCAGATCGATTATCAGGCCTTGACCTCCCGGGAACGGCTGTCCCTGGAGGTGCTCCACGAAAACGGCGTGCGGGATGTGCTCCATGTCAAGAAGGAAGACTGGGAGCCACTGGGCATTACCCTGGATCAAACCATTATTTCCAAGCCTCGCCCGTGCCATAATCACTGCATTTTTTGCTTTATTGACCAAATGCCCCCGGGTATGCGGGATACCCTGTATGTGAAGGATGACGACTGGCGGCTGTCCTTGATGATGGGCAACTTTGTCACATTAACGAACGTTAATGACAAGGAATTCGACCGAATCCTGCGCCGCCGTGTAAGCCCGCTGTATATTTCCGTCCACGTCACAGATCCGGAGATTCGCTGCCGCATGATGCGCAACCCCCATGCGGGGCAAATCATGGATCGTCTGCGCACCCTGAAGGAGCATGGACTGCGGTACCATTGCCAGGTGGTGCTTTGTCCCGGATGGAACGATGGGGAAGTACTGATGCGCACCTTGCGGGATTTGGAAAGTATGCGCCCGGCAGCTCGTAGTGTTGCCCTGGTTCCTGTAGGATTAACCAAGTGGCGTGAAGGACTGGACAAGGTGGATCCCTACAACCGTGAAACAGCACGGCAGCTGGTGGAAATGATCCGCCCCATGCAGGAAGATTTTCTGCGCCGTTTGGGTACCCGGTTCGTGTTTCCGTCGGATGAGTTTTACTGCCTCAGTGGTCTTCCGTTGCCGGAGGACGAGGAGTACGAAGGCTATCCTCAGGTGGAAAACGGTGTGGGCATGCTGCGGCTGTTTGAAACGGATATTCGCTATGCTTCGGAAGATTTCCCTTGTGATACCCCTTCGCCCAAGCGGCGGGTCATTGCCTGCGGCACCTCTGTTGCAGCCTTTATCCGCCGGATGATTGATACCTATGCGCCCAAGGGGACGCAAATTGAAGTCATTCCCATTCTGAATCATTTCTTTGGCGAATCGGTTACCGTTACGGGACTGATCACCGGCGGAGACCTGATTGATCAGCTGCGGAATGTGGACTGTGATGAAATCATGATCTGCCGGAACATGATCCGCAATGAGGGCGACCTTTTCCTGGACGGCACCAGCGTGGAAGAGGCCAGGCAGGCACTTCCTGCCCCGTTGCGTATTGTAGAAAACACCGGTGAAGGCTTCTGGAAAGCCATGTGTGGAATGGAGGAAAACTAATGGCAAGACCCCTTGTGGCGATTGTTGGTCGCCCCAATGTCGGCAAGTCGACCTTTTTCAATAAAGTTGTCGGTCACCGCATCAGCATCGTGGAGGACACCCCGGGCGTTACCCGGGATCGTGTTTATGCTGACGTGGAGTGGCTCACACGAAAGTTTACGCTGATTGATACCGGCGGTATTGACCCTCGCAGCGAAGATGTGCTGCTGAGCCAAATGCGCCGTCAGGCAGAGATTGCCATGGATACGGCGGATGTAATTTGCTTCTTTACCGACGGTCGGGAAGGCCTGACGGACGACGACCGGGAAGTGGCCAATCTGCTGCGGAAGACCCATAAGCCTGTCATTCTGGTGGTGAACAAAATTGATCACATCAACATGAATGACAACATGTATGAGTTTTACGAGCTGGGCATTGGAGATCCTTTTGCCATCAGCGCCGTTAACATGATGGGCTTGGGCGATTTGCTGGACGAAATCTGCAAGCATCTTCCGCCACCTGATGATGACGAAATGGAAGAAGCAGAGCATGTGGTGCAGCTGGCTGTGGTCGGCCGTCCCAATGTGGGCAAGAGCTCCCTGGTGAATCGTCTTCTGGGGCAGGAGCGCACCATGGTATCCAACATTGCAGGCACGACCCGTGATGCCATTGACACCCGCTTTACCGGCGTGGATGGCACGGAGTACAACATCATTGATACAGCCGGTATTCGCCGCAAAAGGGCTGTGGAGGATGAAACTCTGGAGCGTTATAGCGTGCTTCGTTCCATTGCGGCCATTCGCCGGTGCGATGTGGCCTTGATGCTCATTGATGCCAACGATGGCGTGACCGAGCAGGATACGAAGATTGCCGGCATGATCCATGAAGAAGGCAAGGCCGTTGTGGTGGTTGTCAACAAGTGGGACGCCATTGACAAAGAAACGGGCACGCTGGAAAAATACCGCAAGCAGGTGCTGGAAGACCTGAAATTCATGGACTATGCGCCTGTGCTGTTCCTTTCTGCCTTGACCGGTCAGCGTGTCAATACGGTGTTGGATATGGTGAATCAGGTCTGGGCACAGGCTTCCAAGCGTGTGCCTACCGGTGTGTTGAATGATGTGCTGGCAGATGCCACTGCTTCCCTTCAGCCTCCGGCAACCAATGGCCGCCGTCTGCGCATTTACTACTTGACGCAGCAGAGCGTGTGCCCGCCTACCTTTGTGCTCTTTGTTAACGATGAAGAACTGATGCACTTTGCTTACGAGCGGTATTTGGAAAACTACTTCCGCAAGACCTTTGACTTTACAGGCACACCCATCCGTTTTATTCTTCGTGAAAAGAAGAAGGAGGATTAAAGCATGCCTACCTGGTTACAGTATGTCATTGTTGGCATTGTTGCCTATTTGCTGGGTTCCTTCTCTACCGGGCTCACGGTTGCAAGGGTTCAGCATGGTCCGAATCTTCGGGAGGTAGGCAGCAAGAATACAGGTGCCACCAACGTAATGCGCACCATGGGCTTGAAAAATGGCTTGGTTACGTTTATCGGCGACTTTTCGAAAGCGGCACTGGCCTGCGGCATTGGCTGGTGGATCACTGGCAACCGCTACGGTGCTATGCTGGCTGGTGTGCTGGTGATTTTGGGTCATAACTGGCCGATCTTCTTCCAGTTCAAGGGCGGCAAGGGCGTTGCTTCTTCCTGCGGCGTGCTGCTGGTATGCTACCCGATTCCTGCGCTGATCTGCTTTGTGCTGACCATTTTGCTCATTTACCTGACGAAGTACGTGTCCCTGGGTTCCATGTTCATGCTGGCGTTGTTTGCCGTTATCACTGCCGTGACCAACTGGGGCAACTGGCTGGTGATTCTGTGGGCGGTGGTGCTGCTTGCCTTGTGCCTGCTGCGGCATCGTACCAACATCGTTCGGCTGATCCATGGCAAGGAGAACAAAATCAGCTTCGGTAAAAAGAAAGAATAAGCTTTTCACGCCGCTGTTTCGGCGGCGTCTTTTCATTCCCTGTACATTTGACTGTAATGAATTGAGGTGGCAATGATGCACATTGTTCTGACAGAATCCCTCGGTATTCCGGACTCCCTGCTGAATCACTATGCAGCTCCCTTGATTGAAGAGGGACATACCTTTAGCGTCTATCCGAAAACCGGGGACGTGCACGTCCTTACGGAAGAAATCCAGGATGCAGATGTGATCATGCTGGCCAACATGCCCATGCCCAAAGAGGCACTGGCAGCCTGCAAGCATCTCCAATATGTGGATGTAGCCTTTACCGGCGTGGATCACATTGACCTGCAAACCGTGAAGGAAAAGGGCGCACTGCTCAGCAATGCCAGCGGCTATTCCAATGAGGCTGTTGCAGAGCTTGCCCTGGAAATGATGCTGAGCCTGCTGCGACACGTGCCCCAGGTTGAAGAACGCTGCCGGCAGGGTAAAGACAAGACAGGCCTTGTAGGCAGAGAATTAAAGGGCAAAACCGTCGGCATTGTAGGCCTTGGAAAAATCGGCAAGCGGACTGCTCAGCTGTGTCAGGCCTTTGGGTGCAGGGTCATCGGCACCAGCCGGACGCACCAGACAGGGGAAGTGAACGGCATTACCTGCATGCCCCTGGAGGATCTGCTGGTTTCCTCGGACATTGTGGTGCTCCATTGCCCCTTGAACGCCTCCACCCATCACTTAATGAATGAACGTACCATTGACTTGATGAAGGATGGGGCTCTGCTGCTGAATTTGGCACGGGGCGGAGTTGTTGACAGCACCGCCTTGGCTAGTGCGCTGAAGTCGGGAAAACTAGCCGGCGCAGGCATTGATGTGTTCGACAAGGAACCGCCCCTTCAGTCGGACGAACCGCTGCTTCACGCACCCAATACTCTTCTGACACCCCATGTGGCCTTTGCCACGGAAGAATCCATGGCACTGCGGGCGGAAATCGTATTCGAAAACCTGCGCTGCTTCCTGGAAGGGAATCCTGTCAATTTGGTGAACCTTGACTGAATAACGCCTCCCCAAAAAACAACCGCACGGCATTCAACCATCGCTGAATGCCGTGCGTGTTTTTTTGTTACTTCAAAAGGGATGCAAAGGATGTGGCATTGAACCGATCCGGCAGTCCAAGCCACTCGGCGCAGGTGGCAGCAATGTCGGCATAAGTGTCCCGGGTGCCCAGGTCACAGGCCTGCTTCATGCCACGATGCCACACCAGCAGCGGGATGTGCTCCCGGGTGTGATCGGTTCCGGGGAAGGTAGGATCGCAGCCGTGGTCGGCGGTGATGATCAGCAAATCTTCATCACCCATGAGGGACTGAATCTCCGGCAGCTTTTGATCAAAGTACTCCAGTGCCTTAGCAAAGCCTTCCGGATCGTTACGGTGACCGTAAGCCATGTCGTAGTCCACCAGATTGGTGAAGCACAGGCCATCAAAATCCTTGCGCATATAGTCAAGCCAAGCTTCAATGCAGGCAGGGTTTCCGGCAGCGTGATTGGAGCCGGTCAATCCCTGATGATCAAAAATGTCCTCAATTTTGCCTACGCCAAGGCTTTCCATGCCGGCAGCCTTCACCTTGTCCAACAGCGTTTCGCCAATGGGAGGCAGGGAGAAATCCCGACGACGGGGCGTGCGGGTGAAGTGGCCGGGTTCGCCTACGAAAGGACGGGCAATGACACGGCCAACACCCAGCTCACCTTGCAGCATTTCCCGAGCAATGGTGCAGAAGCGGTACAGCTCCTCGCAGGAATACAGGCTTTCGTGGCAGGCAATCTGGAACACGCTGTCTGCAGAGGTGTAAACAATGGGCTTGCCGGTAGCGAGATGCTCTGCACCCAGCTCGTCCAAAATAGCCGTGCCGGAAGCAGGCTTATTGCCAATGGTTCCATGACCAATAGCAGCTTCATACTTGGCCATAAAATCAGCAGGGAAGCCGTGCGGGAAAGTGGGGAAGGCCTTTGTCAGCCGCAGACCGCTGATTTCCCAGTGGCCGGTGGTGGTGTCCTTACCTGCACTTTTTTCAATGGCTCGACCATAGCCGCCCACTGCATTAGGATCGGCAGGATAGCCTGCCGTAGGAATTTGGCCAAGACCAAGCTTAGCCATGTTAGGCAGGCTGGGATGGCACTTTGCTACCACATGGGCAATGGTGGAAGCACCAACATCACCATATTTATCTGCGTCAGGCAGATAGCCTGCGCCAACACCGTCAAGGACGGTCAGAAAAACACGTCGCATTCGTCATATCCTCCTTTTAAGCATTTTGTTATGGTTTGCGAACAGGAAGCACGCAGGGGATGCAATGCAATTATCCCCTGCGTGTAATGCAGGAGATTTTTACTCCCAGTCGACCAGGCCCTTGGATTCCAGGTACTGCTGCTGATAGTCCATATAATCATCAATCAGCGAAGCAACCTTTACCGCCTGCTCCGGGGAAAGATCATTCTGGGCAACCAGTGCTTCTACCAGATACTCGAAGGCTTCGTCATCTTCATAATAGTTTTCGCCTGCATTGCCGTCAGCATCCAGCACACCGGCCTTATGCATGTAGTCCATATCAGCGTCAATGGCCTGGGCAATCAGCGTATCAATGTGATCTGCCAAGGTGCTGTGATAGTGCCGGTCAATGCGCGGGAGAATGAAATCCAGCGCTTCCTGCTTATCGTAGCCCTTCATCATGGCACAAAACCTCCTTACAGCACAGCCTTAAACTTCTCCAGCGTGGCCTTGAATACTTCCATCGCCTTGCGGATGGGTTCGGGGCTGCTCATATCAATGCCTGCCAGCTTCAGCGCTTCGATGGGCGGCACACTGCTGCCTGCGGACAGGAACTTCCGATAGTCCTTCACTGCGCTTTCACCTTCAGCAAGAATTTTCTCGCTCAGGGATACAGCTGCGCACAGACCGGTAGCATACACATACACGTAGAAAGCACGGTAGAAGTGGGGGATACGCATCCACTCGTTGGCAATCACTTCATCCACCACGCAGGCACTGCCGTAATACGTTTCATTCAGCTTGTAATAGGCATTGCTCAGGCTTTCCCGGGTCAACGGTTCGCCCTTGGCGGCCATTTCATGGCTGATCTTTTCGAATTCAGCAAACATGGTCTGACGGAAGCAGGTGGTGCGGAACTGCTCCAGGAAATGGTTCAGCAGGTAAGCCTGTGCCTTCTTTTCAGGCAACTTTTCCAGCAGATAGCGCATCATCACGGCTTCGTTGCAGGTGGAAGCTACTTCTGCAACAAACAGGCTGTAATCCGCCTTGGGGAAGGGCTGCGTCAGGTTGCTGAAATAGCTGTGCATGGAGTGTCCCAGCTCATGGGCAATGGTGAATGCAGAATCCAGATTATCGTTGTGATTCAGCAGTACGAAGGGATGGGCACCGCCACGGAAACCGTTGGAGTAGGCACCGCTGGTTTTGTTCTCGTTTGGATAGACATCAATCCATCCATTGTCACGGGCTTCCCGCAGCTTTGCCAGATAGTCTTCGCCCATGGGTGCCAGACCTTCCAGCACCAGGTCGAAGGCCTTCTCATAAGGCATGTCCATCTTGAAGTCCTTCACCATGGGGCAGTAAAGGTCATACATGTGGAGTTCGTCCACGTCCAGCACCTGCTTGCGAAGCTCCAGGTATTCGTTCAACACAGGCAGGTATTCATGGATGACCTGAATCAGGTTGTCGTATACGGATTCAGGAATCTGCAGAGGTTCCATGGCTGCGGCACGGGCAGAGGAATAATGCCGGGCATCTGCCATGAACTGATCCATCTTGACAGAAGCGGAGTAGGTGCCGGTAATGGTGTTGCCGAACTTGCCATAGGTGCCCATCAACCCTTCGAAGGCCTGACGACGAACATCCCGCTGGTCATCGTGGATGAAGGAAGAGTAGGTGCCCTCCGTCAGGGGCGCTTTGGAGCCATCTGCCAGGGTAATGTCCGGGAACTTCAGATCCACGTTGCTCAGCATGGTGTAAATATTGTCCGGTGCACCGGCAATTTCGCCCATCATGGCCAGCAAACGTTCCTGATCCTTGCTCAGGGTATGGGGCTTTTGCAGCAGCAGTTCTTTAAGGGAGGTGCTGTAATCCTCCATGTCTTCTTCCTGAGACAATGCAACCAGCTTGGATTCTTCCATGGTCAGCAGTTCAGGCTCAAGGAAAGCGGAAGCAGTCTGACATTTCACCAGCAGCGCAACCGCCTTCTGCTCCAATGCCTGAGCGGCAGTGTCGCCATTGTCACTGTCCTTCAGCATGCTGGCATAGGAATAAATAGGAATCAATTGCTTGTAGGTTTCAAAATAGGCACGAATGGCAGCCTTGGGGTCATCGGCCACCTTGCCGTCAAATGCTGCAAAGGCGGCGATGGCCTTTTCAGCCTCTGCATAGGCTGCTTCCCAGGCAGCCACATCAACAAAAATATCGGACAAACGCCACTTGTACTTTTCAGGGATTTCAGAGCGTTTACGGATCTTATCAGCCATGATTGAGGTCCTTCTTTCTTCCGCCTCGGCGGATCAATACTCATGCCTATTGTATCCCAAAGCATGGGAAAAGGCAATTCATTTTTGCTTTTCGTAGGTGATGGAGCGCACAGAGGAAGGGCTGCTGCTGTTTGCAGGATAGAAGGCGATGACGCTGCTGTTCATGGTGATGACGCCGGTGGAGCCTCGCAGCTCTTTCTGCTTCAGTAGCAGCTGCACCAACTTGGCTGTCAGCTCCGGCCCCCCTCCACGGGTCAGGCAATCCTTCCACAAGGTGAAATGACATCCGCTTGCAAGCTCCGAGCAGCAGAAGGAAAGCCTGGTTTCCAGTACCTTCCCTTTTCCGCAAAGGGGACAGACGGTATCAGGCACTTCCTTGCCAGAGCTGGCCAAATGCTTCTGACGCTTCCTTGTCCTCTGGGGATCCTCCGGAAAGGAAGCGTGCAGCTTGCTTTCTTTGGCATAGTTCGTCAGGAAGACCGTAAGCTTGCGAATGCCTTCCATAAAGCGTGCCGGATCCTGCTCGTTCCTTGCAATTTTGTCCAGAGCCAGCTCCCATTTTCCCGTCATGGCTGGAGAAGCAATTTCTTCCGGCATGATGGAAATAAGCTGCACGCCCTTATCCGTCGCAAGCAAGGTTTTTCCTTTACGCTCCACGTATCGAACCTGAATCAGCCGCTCAATAATGGAAGCCCGGGTAGCCGGCGTACCGATGCCGCTGCCTTTCATTTGTTTGGAGATTTCCTCGTCCTCCACTTCACGTCCTGCGTTTTCCATGGCAGCGAGGAGGGAGGCATCTGTGTGCTGTGCTGGAGGCTTGGTAGCATCCTCTTTGACGGATGTGCCAATCACAGTGCGTGTGTCGCCCTGCTTCAGCGGCGGCAGGATGCTTTCTTCCTCACCATCCCCATCCTTTTTCTTTTTCCGCTTGAAGGGTTTTGCCATGGGCGGAACGGCACGCCAACCATTGTTGGTGATTACCTGCCCATTGGATCGGAAGGTATGGGCATCCACCTGGGTAATGACTTTGGTTGCATCATACTCAAAGGCCGGATAGAACGCAGACAGCAATCGCCGTGTTACCAAATCATACAGGGCACGTTCATCTTCTGTAAACTTGGAAGGATCCACCCGAATGGCGGTGGGAATCAGCGCATGGTGATCCGTCACCTTGGAAGCATCCACGGTTCGCTTGCTGACAGGCAGCTTCCCATTAGGCAGAGCTCCCGGCACAAAGGTTTGATATTCCGCTGGCAGCAGCTTCATGGTGGTAACAACCTTTGGAATCATGTCCGGGGGTAAATACCGGCTGTCCGTCCGGGGATAGGTAAGCGCCTTTCGCTTTTCGTAAAGATCCTGGGCTACCTGCAGCGTCTTGTTGGCGGTAAACCCCAGCAGCTTGTTGGCATCCCGCTGCAGGGACGTTAAGTCGTACAGCTGTGGTGGAGGATCCTTTTTATGACTGGTTTCGGCAGCAATCACGGTGCCGGTTTGACCCTTTACAGCATCAGCAATGCGGCGTGCTTCTTCCGCTGATGCAATGCGGGTGTCATTTTCCTGCTTGGCATCAAACCAGACGCCTTTGTAGTCGCCAAAGTCTGCGGTGACGGTTGCATAGCTTTCAGGCTTAAAGTTTTCAATTTCCTTGCGGCGCTTTACCAAAATAGCCAGAGTAGGGGTTTGCACCCGGCCGACGGAAAGCAGGGTATCAAAGCGGAGGGTAAAGGCACGGGTTGCATTCATGCCGACAAGCCAGTCAGCCTGAGACCTGCATTGCGCAGATCGAAAGAGACCATCGTATTTTTCTCCGGGCTGAATGGTATGAAAGCCTTCTGTGATCGCTTCATCCGTCATGGAATTGATCCACAAACGGGCAAAGGGCTTCTTACAGCCGCTCTTCTGATAGATATAGCGGAAAATCAACTCGCCTTCCCGCCCGGCATCCGTTGCGCAAATGAGGCTGTCCGTACTCTGATCGTTGATCAGCTTGCTAACAACCTTGAATTGGTCAGCAGAGGAGGGAATTACTTTCAGCGGAATGTTGTCGGGGAGGATGGGCAGGTCGTCTGTCTTCCAACGCTTGTAGCGGGCATCGATTTCATCAGGTTCTGCCAGCATCACCAAGTGGCCGACTGCCCATGTGACGATATACTGATCGTTGCTTAAGCATCCTGCACCGGTGTTTTTGCACTTCAGCACCCGGGCAATATCTCGACCCACGCTGGGCTTTTCCGCCAGCACCACAATACGTCCCGTGGCAATCACCTCCAATTCGTTGCATTGATCCCATTATAGCATAAAAGGAAGCAGGGGATAAGTGACCAGAAGCAGAACATGTCCCGATTACATCAGCGCATTTGAAAAGGAGACGTCGAAACGCCTCCTTTAAGGCATACTCAAATCAGCCTATTACAGCTTCTCCGTCAGCATCAGGAAGGTAAGCCCCTGACCATAGGCGGTAGGCTCAATAGGAATGGTACGATAGAAGTCCTGGGTGGCACCAATGGGAGTACCGTAAGATACGCCCTGCACCGTACCGTCCTCTGCTACCTGATCCAGCACGGCTTCCAGCGCTTTTTCGCCAATGGCTTTGTAGCTTTCATCCAGGAGTCCCAAACGAACACCCTTCAAAAAGCCGTAGGCAAAGGCGGCGGAAGCAGAAGTTTCCAAATAGCTGTCCGGCTGATCCAGCAGGGTATGCCACAAGCCGGAAGCATCCTGCACAGCGGCCAATGCCTTGCACTGCTCTTTCCACGTAGTCAGGATTAATTCCTTCACAGGGCCTTCCGGCAGCCACTCGATAAAATCCACTGCCCCGGCAGTGAACCAGCTGTTGCCCCGTCCCCAGTAGGCTTCACCAAAGTGATGACGGCCAATGAAGCAGAAACCATGGTACCACAGACCGGTTTTGGGACTGTGCAGGTATTTAATGTGCAGCAGGAACTGGTAGATGGCCTCGTTCTTCAGGTCATCACGGTGGAGAGCCATGCCAGCCTGATACAGGAACAGGCAGGTCATGTACAGGGTATCATCCCATAGCTGCTGGGTGTTGTTTTCAAGGTAGGTGATGTGCTGAAGGCCGTTTTCTTCCGTTCTCGGCATGGCGGTTATTACCCAGTCCGCCCATTCCTTGATGAGTTTTCCGTAGGTCTCATTGCCATTCTCCTGGTAGAGCAGCGCCATGGTCAGCATGGGCGCCACGGTATTCACGTTTTTCCCCGGAAGCCCCTTGGCAAGGTGCTTATCATACCAGGCAGTAATGTCGCTGAGCACAGACGGATCACCCGTGGACTTGTACAGCTTGTACATGGCATAGATGGCCACGCCTTGAGGCCACTCCCAGGTATCCATGGTCATGTGGTCGTTGGCAGCGCCGGTTCCGTGGCACCCTTCCAGACGGTGCAGCACACGGGTGTAAAGCTCCTTGTAGTCCTTATGCAATTTCAACCCCTCCTTGTCATTGAGGATCTCTGCCATCAGTATAACAAATTGCTGCCGGAAAAGCAACCAAACAGGACGGAAAACATCGGCATCAGAATGTAAACTCCTTGGGGAAAGGTTGACATTTCTGCCGTTCTGCTTTACCATAATCCATGGCTGATTTTGCATAGGAAACCAAAACGGCATGGCCTGCCGTGCGGAGGTAGTAGATTCATGAAAACAGGTTGGACGAAGCTGGCTGCACTGCTGCTGGGACTGCTGCTGATCACAGTATCTGCAAGTGCTGAGAACGCCACAACGCTGACGGTGTTTTTTCAAGGGCTATCCATGAACGAAAATGGGGCATGGACAGCCACGCCTTTAGAGGGCAGCTTTGATGTTTACCAAGACGGCGTGAAAGCGGGACAGGTGTCCTCCAATGGCGAATCCATGACGCTGTCGTCAGCAGAGGATGCAACCCTCATGCCTGTGTCCGTGCCTGACGGATATTTGCTGGATACATCCTATGATGTACGGATTACCCAGGGCGGCATGAACACCACCACCGTGCTTGCCTACGCAGATGCAGGTCTGTTCCGCTTTACCGGAAATGCAAATGCCGCATATCTGCTCATGAATGCAGCTGGGGAGCAAGTCATGACCTGCACGACGGATGCGCAGGGTGTTTTCGAAGCAGTGCAGACCGTTCCTTCCGGATATTATGTTCTTTGCACGGAAGACGGAGCGGCTGCCACGGTGTTTGAAGTACAGGCTTATCGGGGCGCAGCAGATCAGATTACCGCTGTGACGGCAGATCAGATGCCCCGCCTCACCCTGCTGGGCAGTCAGGCAGATCCTGCAAAGGTTGCTGTCGTGCTGACAGGTGATGCGGCAGAAGACAAGCTTGTTGGTCTGCCTACGGGCTGGTATGTAAGTGCGACGGAAGATGTTTCCGTCGTGCACACGGCACAGCGTGATTTTGTGGCCTATGAGGGCAAGCCCTTCACGCTCACCCTGCTGCAGATCACAGAGCAGACAGATGCTGCTTTCTATCCCATGACAGCACAGGAAACAGATGATGTTGTGGCAGAAACGGTTGCTCAGGCATTGCAGGGATCTTTGCAGACATCTGCAGGCGAAGTGCTGCAAGTGTCTCCCCTGGCACAGGAAAGCACCGGCGTGACAGTATCCGGCACAGCCAATCCTGATGAAGTGCTGCTGCTCTTTGCAGATGATTCTTCCGACTGCTGGCTTACGGTTTCTGCTGGAAACGGCGCTTTTGCATTCGACCATGTGTCCGCTCAGGGCGAGACGGTCATGCTCCGCTATCTGAATGATTTCGAACGTTTCGGATGGCTGACGATTGACGCTGCCGATGCAGCAGAACCGGTGGATATGCGCATCATCGATCTGGTGGAGGAAGCTACCGAAGAGCCGGAAGAAGAAGTAGTGACCCTGGCTCCCGTGGAGGAAGTAACCCCCACGCCCACCGCAGTGCCTACTGCCACACCGACGGCAACCCCTATTCCTACCGAGGCTCCTACGGAAATTCCCCAGGCATCTACCCTGAGAGGAAATTCCTCCTTGAGCGTAACGGTATTCATTGATGCCAACAACAACGGCGAACGGGGCAAGTATGAACGGATGCTGGCTGGCACGGTAGTCAGTGTGATGTATAAAATGCCGGGCGGCTACCTGTCCGAGGCAGCACAGGCTACTACAGACGATACCGGCACGGTTTCGTTCACTGATTTGCCTGCTGGCGAATATGTGCTGGATGTTACCCTTCCCAGCAGCTATGGTTTCACCAAGCATGGCAAAACGGATAAAGCAACTTCCAACATGATGGAGGAAAACAGCGACTGTCACGCTACCAGTGAGACTTTCACCATTGACGCCGGAGAAGCAAAAGAAGTAGGCATTGGCGCAAAGCAAATGGCAGTCCTCAGCGGCATTGTCTGGCTGGATACCAACGCCGACGGCATCATGAACAATGGCGAAGGCGGTCAGGCAGGCGTTCAGCTCCAGCTTGAAGGCACCAAGAACGGCCTGCTGTATGAAACCGTTTCTGCAAGCGATGGTTCCTATTCCTTCCTGCAGGTTAAGCCCGGTGTGTATAAGCTGCGTGTTTACGTGCCGGAGGGTATGGGCTTTACCAAGTACAGCGAAACCGGCAGAGAAAACCGTTCCGTCATTACGTCGGAAGGCAAGTCTGTTGGTGTCAAGCAGTATGAACTGAAGAGCGGCGAAGTGAAAACGCTGCAGCACGTGGGCCTGATTCAAGGTGCCACCCTGCAGGGCGTGTGCTTCCTGGATGCCAACTATAATGGTCTCCTTGATGCAGGCGAAGAAGCTCTCCCCGGGGTGAAGCTTGAGCTTATTAAGGATACGACCGGTAAGTCTGTTACCACCATCATCACAGGGGATGACGGGGTCTTCTCCTTTACGGGGCTTCGTGGCGGCCAGTATCGGCTGCGTGCCGTCGTTCCGGAAGGCACCACCTATACCTGTGTGGTAGATGGCGGCAACCAGTTCAAAGCCCGTGTTGGCCGGCGTGAATACACAGTCGATAACATTCAGGTGGATGATGGTGAAACCGTGGACATGATCGTGGGCGCCATTAAGCCTGCTACCATTACCGGCACGGCATACTTGGACAACAATTTCTCCGGCACCAAGGATGGCAAGGAATCTGTTGTGTCCGGCATTGTGCTGCACCTGATTGACGAAGACGGCAACGACATTGACACGGAGCGCACCAACGCCAAGGGTGTTTACAAGTTCGAAAACGTTGTTCCCGGCCGCTATCGCATTACCGCCACCGCCAAGAGAGGCTATGCCTTCACAAAGACAGACGGCGGCAGCGTGCTGCTGAACCTGTCTGATGGAGAAGGGGAAAGTGACTGGTTCGATGTGGCACTGGGGGCTGAACTGACAGGCATGGATGCCGGCATGATTCTCCCCGGCACGGTAGACGGCACGGTGTTCGCTGACGCAAACGATAACGGTCTGATGGACGCCGGCGAAACCGGCCTTGTTGGCACGGTCGTCCGCTTGATGAGCGAAGAAGGGGAGCAGTTCTCTGCCACCATCGGTGAGGATGGAACCTTCACCTTTGATGCTGTCATGCCCGGGAAGTATTATCTCCGCTATGAACTGCCTGACCATGGCATCATGGCACAGGTGGTGAAAGGCGGCAATACCATTACCGGCGACAACGTAGGCGCTTCTGATTGGTTCGACTTTGCAACAGGCGACGAGTATCATGCCTCCCTTGCAGGAGGATTGATCCTCGGCTCAATCAATGGCCAGACATTCGAAGACCATGACGGAACCGGCGAAAAGACAGCCAGCAAGGCGTCCCTTGGCGGCGTAACGCTGACGCTGAAGCCCAGCCGCAGCGATCTTGAAACGGTCACCATCGTAACGGAAGCAGACGGCAGCTTTGCCTTTGATAACCTGCATCCTGATTCCTATCAGCTGACGGTGCTTTGGCCGGAAGACATGGCCATGTCCCGTGTAAGCAAACTGGCTCTGCCCTTGCAGCCCGGATACGGGGAACAGACGATTGTGGTGGATATTGCCATGGGCGACCGTTACGATGAGCAGATGCTGGGCGGTGTTGTGCCTGCATCCATCAGCGGTACGGCTTGGCTGGATGAAGACAACAATGGCATGAAGAGCACTTCCGAAGCGGCGGCGTCGGGCGTGAAGATCACCGTCATTGATGAAACCACCGGCAAGACCTACGCAACGCTGACCACAAAGGATGATGGTTCCTTCGCACTCAGCGGCATGATTCCCGGCAGCTATCGGGTAGAGTGTGCCTTGACAGGCGGACTGATTGCCACGAAGAGCGGGGACAGCACCTTTTCTGAAAAGGATGACGTGCTGACGGAATATGTGCAGCTGACCGAAGGCGGCTTGCAGAGCGATCTGTCGCTTGGTCTTTTGCAGCTGAACAGCATCAGCGGTCAGGTTTGGATTGACCAAGGCGGCGTATACGGTGCCCTTGCGAATGCAGTGGTCTCCCTGACGGATGTGCAGGGGAATGCTTATGGCAGCGTAACCACAACAGAAGACGGAAACTATCAGTTCGATGGTCTTCTGCCCGGCGAGTATTACGTATCCGTTCAGCTGCCGGAAGGCTACCTGGTGGTCGAACCTACGGATGCTCGTTTGGAAAATCAGGAGCATACCAGTGTTATTGCACAATGCAGCGGCCGTACCGGGCAAAGTGATATTGTTACCGTCAAGATGACCGAAACCTACCAGGGCATGGACATTGGCAGCGTGCTTCCCGGCAAACTGGGCGACCTGTGCTGGCTGGATGAAAACAGCAACGGCTTGTGGGACTATGACGAAAAGGGCATTGCCGGTGTGAAAATCGAGCTGATGCGCGGCGATCAGGTCATGCAGGAAGTTACGTCGGATCAGTATGGTTACTGGCAGATGGAGAACGTTTATCCTGCAACCTACACGCTGCGGGTTACGCCGCCTGCTGAGGTGAAACCCACTAAACCCAATGAGGCTGTTCCTGCACTTACTTCCGTTCTTGAGGAAACAGAAGATACGACCTGCTTCTCCTCCTTGGTGACAGTGACCAGCGCAAAGAACAACTATCAGGCAGATATGGGCTTTGTCCTGAGAACAAGGGGCGTATATCCGGAGGGCTTCGGTGAGGCCGCGACCCAGGATTGGACGAAAACGATTCTTGGCGAGTAAAGCCATAGATAACGGGAGAGGGGAGCTTTGATTCTCCTCTCCCGCATAATTTCAAGAACATTTTAGGGGAAGAAAAGCAGCACTTCCCTCGTTGTATGTGTGGAAGGCATTCCTCGAAAGCAATGTCCCAAAGGAGCGATGACGATGGCAGGGTGTAAGCGGATTCTTGGTATCCTATTGGCAGTAGCCTTGCTGCTGATCAGTATGCCTGCAAAGCGTGCCAAGGCTTACACTGCAACCTTCGGCGTGGTATATCAAAACGATACGGTGAATTTGCGGCAGCAGGCGACCCAGTACTCCACCAAGTTGGGAACCTATGCTCGTGGAACATGGGTGTCCATCACTGGTGAAAGTGGAAACTGGTATTTCGTCACAGGCCCTGATGGAAAAACGGGCTACATGAGCAAGAACTATGTGGAGGTCATCACCCCAAGTGAAGGTGCTGTGGCAGAGGTAACGAATCCGAAGTCGGATGCTTTCCTGAATCTGCGCTCCTATCCCAGTTATTCAGCCACCGTTCTGGGCATTTACTACAACACCACGCCTGTTCTGCTGATGAACTTGTCGGATGGATGGTACTGCGTACAGGTAGACGGAAAGGTAGGCTACTTAAGGGAAGAATATGTGACCGTTGTAGGCGCTACTGTTGCCTACAGCCAGACATACGCCACCATTGTAACGCCCAACAATTCCGGTCTGAACCTTCGAACGGGGCCCGGCATGAGCTACGCCAGCAGTGGTATGCATTATGGCGGTGAATACGTCATGGTGCTGCAGCAGGGCACCGGCTGGGCCATGGTCTCAGTGGACGGTCAGGTGGGATACATGAATACCACCTATTTGAAGAGCGGTCTTCTTTCGCCCAGCGAAGTGAAAAAAGCCAGCGCAAACAGCGGTTCTTCTGATTCCTCCGCGACAAACGGATACGCCTTGGTGACCAATCCCAGGTCAACCCAACTGCTGAACTTGCGGGAAAGCCCGGCGAAAACAGCACGGGTGGTTGGTCAGTTCTGCAACGGCACCAAGGTAACGGTGCTCCATCAGGGGACGGAATGGTGCAAAGTGCAGGTGGTAAAAACCGGCGCGGTAGGATATATGATGACCTCCTACTTGACCCTCTTCAACCTGCCGGCCACGCCGGTAAAGTCGGTGAATCATCCCCAAAGAACCTACGTGAATCTGCGCAGCCTGCCCTCTCAATCTACCGGCAGCGTGCTGACCAGGATTCCTCATGGTGCCACGGTTACTGTGCTGATTCCGGGGGACAGCTGGGTGAAGATACGCTATAACGGCTATGAAGGCTATGCGATGGCAATTTTCCTGAAATAAATGACAGCGGCAGATGGCTACCAAGCCCTGCCGCTGTATGCATAACGACCAAATTGAACATTTCGTGAACCCGATTTGGCTTTTGCTTGACGAGATACCTTGTTGCGCTTATAATTTATACAGTACCATTCTGCCTTTTGGGAGGCGGAAGAATGGGAGGGTTTTTATGTTTACCATCGGCAATGACCGTGTTGCATTGGTGACAGATACGTCCTGTGACCTGAGTGATCAGCAGTTGGCGGAGTATGATATTCGCCTCGTCTCCCTGCGTGTAGCCACCAGCCAAGGGGAATTTCGGGATCGGAAAGAGATCAGCCAGGAGCAGCTTTATGAGGTGCTGAAGACAGAGCTGCCTAAGACCTCGCTGCCTCTGCCTGAGGATGTTTCGGCGCTTTATCGCCAGCTGCAGGAAGAAGGCTGCACCCGCATTCTGCATGTTTCCATGAGCTCCGGTCTCAGCGGAACATACAACATGGTGCGCATTATGGCAGATGACTTCACCAACATGAAAATTGATATTTATGATTCCCACACCCTGTCTTGCGGACTTGGATTGCTGGTGCTTACCGCAGCGGAAGATCTGTCAAAGGGCATGGCAGTAGAAGACGTAATGACCCATTTGGATCATGTGCGTGGAACCCAGCTGGGCACATTTGTCATTCGCACTCTGGAGTTCCTTCGCAAGGGCGGACGCATCGGCATGGTGGAAGGTGTGGTTGGCACACTGCTGCAATTGAAGCCGGTCATTTTTGTGAATGATGACGGCGTTTATCAGACCCTTGTTAAGGCCAGAGGTTTCAATAATGCGCTGAATGCCATGTGTGATGAATTCGGTAAGCGGTATGCCAACGCCAAGGTTCGTTTGGCTGTGGTGCATGGGTCTGCCTATGAGGATGCCATTAAGCTGCAAGACCGGCTGTGCGGACAGCTGGATGTGGTATCTTCCTTTATCAGTCCGGTAAGCCCGGCTCTTGCCATTCACACAGGTCCCGGGTTGCTGGGTGCCATTGTTCAGCGGGCAGAGTAAAAATCTTTTCACAAGAATCTTTTTGCAGCAGGTGTTTTTTCACTCAAAGCTATGGTATAATACCACGATGTGCGCATGCGAACAGACAGCAACAGTCAATGGAGGCGAAGCAATGTCCCTGATGGAGTTTCCGGCATCATCACCAGAAGAAGCCCGGCTGCGCAGCCCTTTGCAGCTGGCACACTTGGGGGATGCCGTATGGACATTGCTGATTCGCACCAGATTGATTGCCAAGGGGCGAAACGCTCACCACATGCATCAGGATGCTGTCGCCGGGGTGAATGCCCATGCCCAGGCTGTTGCCATGGAAAAGATCGAGCCCCTGCTCACCGATGATGAACAAGACATTGTCCGCAGGGGACGGAATGCGCACGCACGGCATGCAGCACCACGGCATCAGGATCCGGCAGACTATGCCAAGTCCACAGCCTTGGAGGCACTGTGCGGTTATCTATATCTGACAGGGCAGGAAGAGCGGCTGCTGTATCTGTTCGCTGTCAGTCAGGAGGAAAATGAATGCCTGCAGTAAAGCAGCATGTAGCATTGATTCGACATACCCTTTCACCGGAAGAAGTCGTTGCACTGGGCGCCAGGCTCTGCTATTCCCGTGCTACAGTGGATGACCTGCTGGAACGGGTCACGGCGAAAGACCAGGCAGACTTTTGCAATCGTATTTTGGGCATGGGACATGAATCGGTCATGGAACATGCAACCTTCACCTTTGCCGTTGAAGGTGTCAGCCGTGTTCTGCTGGCGCAGTTAACAAGGCACCGGTTGGCTTCTTTCTCTGTGCAAAGTCAGCGGTATGTATCCTATGAAAAGGGATTTGGATACATTGTACCGCCGAAGATTGAAGCACTGGGTGCGGAAGCAGTTGAGACGTACCAAGCCCAAATGGCGCAGATGCACGACTGGTATGTTGCCTGGCAGGAGAAGCTTGGTTCCTGCGGCGAAGGTGCGAACGAAGACGCTCGGTTTGTGCTGCCGGGGGCGTGCGAAACCCGGCTCATGCTGACCATGAACGTGCGGGAACTCCGCCACTTCTTCAGCTTGCGGATGTGCAACCGGGCACAGTGGGAAATTCGTGCCTTAGCTACAGAAATGCACCGACTGTGCATGGAAGTGGCGCCTGTGCTGTTTGCAGATGCAGGACCCAGCTGCCTGAAGGGCGCCTGTTCAGAAGGTGAAAAATGCTGCGGTCATCAAAAAGAAATCCGCCAGGCACGGACAGCATTGTTGGAGCAGCTGCAAGCAAATCAGCAGTAACGAAGGATAAGGAGAAGAAACATGGCTTTTTATAAAGATGCACCGAATCATCATCCTCACAAGACCAACTATGCAGCCCAGGGCTCTTGGGATGATGAAGGAACCCACTATCGTGATAACAACGGCAGCCGCCGCTTTGGCCCTGATCAGGACAAGCGTGGACAAGGCAGCGATCAGTACCGCAGCGGCTATAAAGCAAACAGCTATCGGGACGGACGTGCTGACTTTCATGGCAGCAATGACCGCCGTGGTTCGTACGGCGCAAAGGATAATCGTCATGGCGACCGTCCGGCAAAGAGCGGATATCGTCCTTCTCGACAGCCTCAAGAAGGCGCAAGAACCTATCGGGATTTTGAGCATCATGCCAAGGAAGCCCCCCGTATGACCCCTGCGCCGGTGAAGCCTGCTCCCGTCAAGGCCGTTCCGGTCAATGTTGTTCCTGAAGTTCCGGAAAATCTGCTGAGCGGACGGAATCCTATCCGTGAAGCCATCCGCAGCGGACGGGATATTGAAAAGCTGCTGGTGCAGCGGGGTGAGCTGTCCGGTTCCGCCCGTGAAATCGTACAAATGGCACGGGAGCATCACATCATCGTGCAGGAAGTGGAAAAGAGCCGGTTGGATGAGATTACGCCCCATCATCAGGGTATGCTGGCCTTTGCTTCCGCTTATCAGTATGCCACGGTGGACTCCATGCTGGATACAGCCCGGCAGCGGGGTGAAGATCCCTTCCTGATTTTGCTGGACGGCGTGACGGATCCCCACAACCTGGGCGCTATTATCCGTACTGCCGAATGCGTAGGCGCTCATGGGGTGATTGTGCCGGAACGTCGCAGCGTTGGCCTGACCCCGGCCGCAGTGAAGGCTTCTGCCGGTGCAGTGGAGCATATGAAGGTTGCTCGTGTTACCAACCTGAATCGTACCATGGAAGACTTGAAAAAGCAGGGCATCTGGACTTATGCCGTCACCATGGATGGAGAAGATTATCAGAAGGTGGACTTCCACGGCGGCGTTGCCCTTGTGATTGGTGCAGAAGGCGACGGCATTTCCCGTCTGACGCTGGAAAACTGCGATTATCGTGTTTCTCTGCCCTTGGAGGGCAGCATTGACAGCCTGAATGCATCCGTGGCCGCCGGTGTCATGATGTATCGTGTGCTGGCTTCTCGTAAGGCATGAAACCCCTTCTGATTGTTGATGGCTACAATGTCATTGGCGCATGGCGGGAAGCAGAGAGACACAGCTGGACCCTTGACGAAAGCCGGGATCAGCTTCAGCGGCGGTTGGAAGAGTACAGCGGCTATTCGGGGGAAGAGATCGTTTTGGTCTTTGATGGCTATCGCTCCGACCGAAAGACTGCTACGGAAGAAGTCTATGGGGTGCTGAAGCTGGTGTTTACCAAGCAGGGGGAAACGGCGGACAGCTACATTGAAAGGCTTGTGGCGCAGGTGCCCCGTTACCGTCAGGTACGTGTTGCTACCAGTGACGGTCTGGAGCAGTCCCAGGTTTTATCTACAGGCGCTACCCGGCTTACATCCCGTGAACTGCTGCTGGAAATGCAGCAGGCTCGTTCAAACGGCATGAAGGCTCATCAGCAACAGTCTGCACGGCGGAAAAGTTCCATTGCCAGCCGTGTGGGAGATGAAACGTTGGAAGCCCTTGAAAGAATGCGAAGAGGATAATTTGCTTGCAAGGCAGGAACTGAAACGATGGAAGACCATGACATGAGCTTTACAGAAGAAGAGCTGGAAGCTATGAATGCCATAGAAAAGGCCCGCAGCGCCCATGATGAAAAAGAGGCTGCCATGGTGCTCCCTGAATTGAAGGAGCAGGACGGCGGCGCTTGCCCTGTGCATCTGATGGATAAAACGGATGAGGAAATCGTGGCGCTGTGTCAGGACGGGGATTCTGTGGCGACGGAGTATTTGCTGAGCAAGTACAAGAATTTCGTCCGGTCAAAGGCTCGCAGCTATTTTCTCATTGGCGCCGACCATGAAGACATTGTGCAGGAAGGCATGATTGGCTTGTACAAGGCCATTCGTGACTATCGGCTGGACAAGTTGAGCTCTTTCCGTGCCTTTGCGGAGCTTTGCATTACGCGGCAAATCATTACGGCCATTAAGACGGCTACCCGGCAGAAGCACATTCCGCTGAACAGCTACGTATCCCTGAATAAGCCCCTGTATGATGAAGAATCCGACCGCACACTGCTGGACGTGATTATCGAAGGCCGTGCGACGAATCCGGAGGATCTGATCATCAGTCAGGAGGATTTGAAGAACATTCATCATAAGATCGGCGAGGTGCTTTCTCCTTTGGAGCAGGAAGTGCTGAACGCTTATCTGGACGGGAAAAGCTATCAGGAGATTGCTGAAAACCTTGGGCGGCACGTAAAATCCATTGACAATGCCCTTCAGCGAGTTAAGCGGAAGCTGGAAAAGTATCTGGAAGAGAACAGTGCCGGGTAACAACGGAAGAATAAGCATGCGCTACCGCATCGGAAGCAGTGGTGCATGCTTTTCTATTCCGTTTTTTCGTTGCATGTTTTTTGCAGATGGCTTTCATTTCGATGCCCAACATGCTATAATAGCACAGGAAAAAGGGAACTGCGAGGAGGCTGACAAAATGCGTCAGGTTGGTTTGATTGGTGCAGGGAACATGGGCAGTGCCATTCTGCATGGTGTTGTGGCAGATGGATCCATTCGTGCAGCACAGTTGATGGTTTATGATACCAATCAGAAAAAAACGTCGGATCTGGCCAATGAGCTTCCTGGGCTTCGTGTTGCCATGGATGGCAACGACCTGGCTCGTCAGTGCGATGTGATTGTACTGGCCGTCAAGCCTCAATTTATGATGGGTGTCATTGATGGCATTCGCAATAGCCTGAACGGGAAGGCAGTGATTTCCATCGCTGCTGGCTGGACCGTTGCCATGTTGGCCGATGCTTTGGATGGCACCGGAGCCACTTATCTGCGGGTGATGCCGAACACGCCGGCCATGGTAGGGGAGGGCATGGCCGCCCTTTGTGATGATTCTACCTTCAGCAAAGAGGATTTCGCCTTTGCAAAAAGTCTTTTCGACGCTCTTGGACGGACTGTTGTACTGCCGGAACGGCTTTTTGATGGCGTTACGGCAATCAGTGGTTCCAGCCCTGCTTATGTGTTCATGATGATTGAAGCCATGGCAGATGCAGGCGTAAAAGAGGGACTGCCTCGTGCATGTGCCTATGAAATGGCTGCTCAGGCGGTGCTTGGTTCTGCGTTGATGGTGCTTTCCTCCGGAACTCATCCAGCCGCATTGAAGGATGCAGTATGTTCACCTGCCGGCACCACCATCGATGCCGTCGAAGTGCTGGAAAAGAAAGGCTTCCGTTCTGCCATTATGGAAGCAATGGCGGCGTGTGCCGAGAAATCCCGTGCAATGTCAAAATAAGGAGCATGTACCGACATGAGTGAAAGCCCCCGTAAGCAAGTAAACATTTATACTGACGGCGCATGCTCCGGTAATCCAGGTCCCGGTGGTTGGGGATGCATTCTGGAATTTGGCCCGTACCGAAAAGAAATGAGCGGCTATGTTGCTGGAACCACCAACAACCGCATGGAATTATTCGCTGCCATCAGCGCACTGGGCGCATTAAAAGAGCCTTGTGATGTGAAGCTGTACTCGGACAGCAATTATCTTGTGCAGGCCTTCAATGATCACTGGCTGGATAGCTGGGTCAAAAGGGGATGGAAGACTTCAACCGGTGCGCCTGTAGAGAATAAGGATCTGTGGTCTATTCTGCTGGCACAAACGAAAAAGCATCATGTGACTTTCATCAAAGTGAAAGGACACTCAGACCATCCTGAAAACAATCGCTGTGATGAATTGGCCACAGGCGCCATTGAAGAGTATCGGCGCATCAATCAATCCAGTGAAAAGGAGCAAAAGTGAAGGGACTTCTGCACTGGCACGGAGCAAGCCAAATGCAGGGGATAGGGCTTTTAGGTGTTATTTTGATTTTTATAACTATTCGCTAAACCTTAGTTTCACGAATAGTTGGTTGTTAAATGAAAGGAGATACGGCACATGGCTGACTTTTCTTACCGGGATCAGGTCGATGCAGCACGGATCATTCAAATTCGTGAAATCTGCCG
The DNA here is from genome assembly GCA_963646285.1 of bacterium. Classification (GTDB taxonomy): domain Bacteria; phylum Bacillota; class Clostridia; order Christensenellales; family Aristaeellaceae; genus CAKUFA01. The sequence continues at coordinate 41,869 of CAVIWF010000007.1, read as the reverse complement.
TGATCTGCCGCCTGCCTGCTACGATTTTATTTCTGCCATTACCGTGACCACCGGTACATTTACTCGTCTGGCCTATGCCATGGATATGCGCACGTTCTTTCATTTTCTGCAATCGGAACGTGTTGCTTTCTCCAACAAGCCTCTGTATCTTTTTAAGGACGAAGACTTGGCCGCCGTTTCTCAAAGCGATTTGGCTGCTTATGTGGACTACTTAACCTTGTATTATAAAAATGATCAGGATGATCAGTCTCGTCCGCTCAAGCCTTTGGTGAATCATGAATTAGCCATCAAAAGAAAACTCTGTTCCCTGCGAGCCTTCTATGAATACTTGTTTATGAATCAGCGGGTGCCTTCCAACGTGACACAGCTGATTGCTCTGCCGAAGGTACACGAAAAGCCCATCATTCGCTTGTCTGAGTCGGAAATGTCTCGCTTGCTTTCCATTGCCGAAACCGGCGAAAAACTGACTGCACGGCAGCAGCAATACCAAAAGCTGACAGCAAAGCGTGATTACGCCATGCTTTCACTCTTTCTTGGAACCGGAATCCGTGTATCCGAATGTGTCAGCCTCAATATTGCTGATGTCAATTTAGAAGATAATGCCTTTCTGGTGACTCGAAAAGGCGGCAATCAGGTGATGCTGTATTTCCCTGCCGAAGTGGCAGAGGCACTGTTTGCTTACCTGGAGGAAAGAAACAAAATAGCGGCTTTGCCCGGGCATGAGGATGCACTTTTCCTTTCCCTGCAGCGTCGGCGCATCACTCAACGTGCTGTTCAGCAGCTTGTCAAGAAGTATGCTGCCGTTGCTGCACCGCTGAAGCCCAAAATCAGCCCCCATAAGCTTCGCAGTACCTTTGCAACCAATCTGTACAGTGCCACCGGCGACATTTATCTTGTGGCAGATGTACTTGGACACTCCTCCGTCGAAACAACCAGAAAGCACTACGCCGATATGCGGGAGGAACATCGGCGCAATGCCGTGAATTATGTAAAACTTTCCGGACAAAAAGAAACCGCTGCCCACGACGCAACGGAAGGCAACGGTACAGCATCGGAAAACGAAGCGCCTGAAGAAACGTGATCAGGACTGATCCCCGTGCTTGCGCAGGAACTCGCTTTCCAGCTCAATATCGTCCACTGCAATGGCACGATATTCCTCATCCCCACGGATACACTTCATACAGTTATCACAAATTTTGCTGGGATCCAGGTCACATCGGTCGCATTCACCACAACCGATGCACACCCGGTCATACAAAACGCATTGCTTCTGTTCTTTCATTTGATTACCTCCTGCAAACCTATTATAGCACAGCTTCCCCTGCACTGCAATGCAGTGAAAGCAGCACCGCTGAAGCAGCTGGTTTCCTGTGCTGAACAGAAAAAAGCTTGTCAATCCGCATAAAATCGGCTATGATAAACAGGTGAAATTTCTTCCCACAGTCAATGGAGGGATTGCTTTTGGCGAACGATAGACTCAGCAAGATTCGCAATTTTTGCATCATTGCTCATATTGATCACGGTAAGTCTACCTTGGCTGACCGTATTTTGGAAATGACTGGCGTATTTCAGCAGCGAGAGATGGTTGACCAGATTCTCGACAGTATGGAGCTGGAACGTGAGCGAGGCATCACCATCAAGAGCAAGGCTGTACGCATGCAGTACAAGGCAAAAGATGGAGAAACCTATACCCTGAACCTGATTGACACCCCTGGCCACGTTGACTTTACGTATGAAGTCAGCCGTGCTTTGGCTGCCTGCGAAGGAGCACTGCTGGTGGTAGATGCCACGCAGGGTATTGAAGCCCAGACCCTGGCCAATTGCTACATGGCACTGGATCATGACTTGGAAATCATTCCAGTAATCAACAAAATAGATTTGCCTTCTGCCCAGCCGGAGGAAGTGCGGAATGAAATCGAGGAAGTTATCGGCCTTGATGCGTCGGAAGCACCCTGCATTTCCGCCAAGACAGGTCTGAATGTAGGCGATGTGTTGGAAGCCATCGTCAAGTTCATTCCTGCCCCGACAGGTGACGATGAGGCTCCCCTGCAAGCACTGATTTTCGATGCTTTCTACGACAATTATCGTGGTGCCATCTGCTTTGTTCGTGTCAAGCAAGGCTGCCTGAAGGCAGGCATGCGGATGCGGCTCATGGCTACCGGCGGTGAGTTCGATATTGTGGAAGTGGGCACCTTTGCCCCCGGCTATCAGCCCTGTCAGTGCCTTTTGCCCGGCGATGTAGGCTATGTGGCTGCCTCCATTAAGGATGTGCGGGATACCCGTGTGGGCGATACCATTACGGATGCGGCACGCCCGGCAGAAGCGCCGCTTCCCGGTTACCGGCATGTAACGCCCATGGTTTACTGCGGCATTTATCCAGCAGACGGAGCAGATTATCCGGCTCTCAAGGATGCACTGGAAAAGCTGCGGATGAACGATGCTTCTCTCTCCTTTGATCCGGAGACTTCCGTGGCACTGGGCTACGGCTTCCGCTGCGGTTTCCTGGGTCTGCTGCACATGGACATCATCACCACCCGGCTGGAACGTGAGTTTGACCTGAACCTTGTGACCACTGCGCCCAGCGTTATTTATCATGTAACGAAGACAGATGGTTCCATGGTGGAGATTGATAATCCCTCCAATTTGCCGCCGATCACGGAAATTGCAACCATGGAAGAGCCTTTCGTCCATGCAACCATCTACACACCCCAGGATTCTGTGGGTACGCTGATGGATCTGTGCAAGGATAAACGGGGCATTTTTCTGGACATGCAGTATGAAGGCAACCGGGTCATGCTCAATTATGACATTCCCCTGAATGAAATCATCTTCGATTTCTTCGATCAGGTCAAGAGCCGGAGCCGTGGCTATGCCTCCTTTGATTATGAGCTGAAGGATTACCGGGAAAGCGACTTGGTGAAGCTGGATATTCTGCTGAACGGGGATATCTGCGATGCCTTCTCCATCATCGTTCACCGGGATAAGGCCTATGCAAGAGGCCGGAGCATCTGTGAAAAGCTGAAGGACGTGATTCCGCGGCAGATGTTTGAAATTCCCGTACAGGCTGCAATCGGCGGAAAGGTCATCGCCAGAGAAACGGTGAAGGCTATGCGTAAGGACGTGCTAGCCAAGTGCTATGGCGGCGACATTACCCGCAAAAAAAAGCTGCTGGAGAAGCAGAAGGAAGGCAAGAAGCGGATGCGCCAGTTTGGTACTGTTCAGGTGCCCAGCGAAGCGTTCCTGGCTGTCCTGAAGATGGATCAATGAGTGCTGCTGTTCTTCGCCTATCTACTCGGCTACCCATTTGCCAGCCTGCACGGATTCGCCGCCTTGCCGTTGCTCCCGAGCAGCGACAAGTGACGGTGTGCTTTACCGGGCATCGGCAATTGGAAGATCATGAGGCAGAAACCATATCTGCGAGGTTGGATCTTCTGCTGCCAAAGCTGTATTTGCAGGGCTATCGCCGCTTTCTGTGCGGCGGTGCTTTAGGCTTTGACACCCTGGCTGCAGAGGCGGTGATGCGTTTACAAGCAATCTATCCTGACGTGATGCTGGTCATGGCTATCCCTTGTGCTACGCAAGCCATGCGTTGGAATGAAATGGACACACGCCGGTATGAGCAGATTCTGTATGCGGCAGATGAAACCCATGTGCTCTCCCCTGCTTATTACAACGGCTGCATGATGGTGCGCAATCGGTTTATGGTGGATCGTTCTGATCTGTGCGTCTGCTATTTGGACAAAATGAAAGGCGGCACCATGTCCACTGTGGTCTATGCTGTGCAGGAAAAACTTTCCGTGCTCAACCTGGCCATGGCTGACGATGATGCCACCTCTTCCCAACAAGGGAAAAGCCTTATTGCCGCTGAAGTAGATCCAAATGGCTCTCTTCGTTCTTGATTTCCCAGTGGAGCAGAAGGGTCAGCAAGCCACGCAGCGCAATCACTGCACCAAGGATGCCTAGCTCATTCCAGTCCCGTGCCAGTACGGTACGCAGCACTTCCCCACCGAGCTTAAACTCCAGTGCCAGTGCAATACCCTGAGCCAGCTTCAACCGCTCGTGGGGATCTTTACGGAAATAGCCGATGACGCCTTTTACAGCGGTGATCATCAGGATCATGATACCAGCTAGTTCTGTAAGCCGAATGCCGATTTCTGCCGTGTACTTCACGAGGTTTTCCAGAAAATTCACAACCGCTTCCATAACGTTCCTCCTGACCTGAAGCGTTTCAGGTCTTCATACTTTGGCCGAAGCCTCTCCTCATAGTGTACACGATATTTCCCTAAAATGCACGGATTATTTTCGGAGAATTTGCATGGAGCTTTATATTCATATTCCTTTTTGCCTGCAAAAGTGCCGCTACTGTGATTTCGCTTCTTATGCGGGCTGTGCTTCCCTCATGCATCCCTATGTGGATGCTGTTTTGGCAGAAGCCCAAATGGAAGCGGATCTGCTTGGACATCCGATGATCGAAACAATCTTCATCGGCGGCGGTACGCCTTCCTTGCTTCCGCCGGAGGAATTGGCTCGCCTGATGAGGGACATCCATCGTCTGTTTCCTGTACAGCAGGGTGCAGAGATCACTTCCGAGGCGAATCCGGGGACATTAACCAAGGAGTGGCTTAGTTGTGCGATAGATGTGGGCATCAATCGGCTTTCTTTGGGCATGCAGGCATCACAACCTCATCTTTTGCGCCTGCTGGGACGCATTCATACCCTGCCGGAGGTTATCCGGTCTGTTGACATGGCAAGGCAGGCAGGCATCAAAAACCTAAACCTTGACTGCATGTTTGGTTTGCCAACCCAAACCATGGAAGACTGGCAGGAAACCCTCCACACCGCCCTTTCCCTTCAACCGGAACATGTAAGCTGCTATGGGCTGATTCCTGAGGAGGGCACGCCTTTGAAGGAAGACTTAGATGCAGGAAGGCTGTCATTGCCGGAAGAAGATACGGAACGTGCCATGTATGATCTGACGCTGAATCTGCTGAAAGCACAGGGATACGAACAATACGAAATATCCAATTTTGCCAAACCGGGATACGCCTGCCGTCATAATTTAGGATACTGGCGGCAAGTTCCCTATCTGGGGCTTGGCGCTTCTGCTGCATCCATGCTGCCGGATGCGGCCGAGGTGAACGCATACCTTCGCCGAAGCAATCCAGCTTCGCTAAAGCAATATTTATCCATGATCGATACCCAGGATTTTTCTATGCGAGAAGAAACGCCTGTGTCCAAAAAAGAAGCCCAGTTTGAAACGCTGATGCTTGGTCTCAGAACCACCAAGGGAGTCAGTGAATCTGCCTATGAAGGGATGCACGGCGTTTCCATGACCCAGCGGTATGGTGCTACCCTTGCCACATTGGAAAAGCAGGGCTTGCTTGTGCATCAGGACGGCTGCTGGCGTCTTAGCCGCCGTGGCATGGACGTGCAGAATGCGATCCTTGTCGAACTTATGGATGACTGACAAAGCACGTTGCAGGGATTGCCTCCCTGTAAAAAAGAGCGTATAATGACCGGGATGGGCTGGTCATCAGCCTGTCGGATACTAAATAAACGAGGAAAAAGAATGGCAAAGAATACAAAGTCCCTTCTGGGCGGTATGACTGTTTTAGGCCTTACGGGTATTATCTGCAAGCTGATTGGTGTGCTGTATTCCATTCCCCTGACATGGATCATCGGCGCAGACGGATTGGGCATCTTTCAGTCTGTGTTTCCCACTTATAATTTGCTGCTGACGGTTTCCTCTGCCGGCTTGCCGGTGGCTGTCAGCCGCATGGTATCTCACTGCATGGCCAAGGATGACCCTCGCAATGCAAAGCGGGTGTTTCGTGCTGCACTGTGGCTGCTGACCGCATTGGGACTGATCTGCACCCTGCTGATGCTGGTCTGCAATCCCCTGCTGGTGGCACGTGTCAGCGAGCCTCAATCTTCTCTGGGTTTCTACGTTATTGCTCCTTGCGTGGTGATCGTGTGCGTTTTGTCCGCCTTCCGTGGTTTCATGCAGGGGCAGCAGAACATGATTCCCACGGCCACCTCTCAGCTGATCGAGCAGGTTGGTAAGGTGCTGATTTCCCTGCCTCTGGCCTATTTGGGCAGCCAGCGCAGTTTGGCAGAAGGCGCAGCAGGTGCTTTGCTGGGCATTACCATTGTGGAAGCCTTGGCACTGCTTTATATGGTCATTCTGTACATGCGGCGCAGAGGCTCTTTCGACGCAATTCCACAGCTCAGCAATGATGAGCCCATTGCAACAAAGGTGCTGTCCAAGCGGCTGCTTCACATTTCTGTTCCGATTACCATCAGCGCCTGCATTGTCCCCTTGGCACAGTTTGTGGACTCTGCTATGATGGTCAACCGCATGGTGGCTTCCGGTTTAACGCAGGAAGCAGCCCGGCCTCTGTACGGCCTGTTCTCCGGCTTGGTCATTCGCCTGATTAACGTTCCCACCGCCTTGGCGCTGGCTGTTGCCATGAGCCTTGTGCCTGCCATTTCTGCTGCGAAGGCGGTCAATGATGAAAAAGCAGTCGCCCATCAGGCTAATTTGGGCATTCGGTTTGCTTTCCTGATTGGTTTCCCCTGCTCCATTGGCATGAGCCTTTTGTCCAAGCAAATCATGTCCTTCTTCTACGCCTCCACGCTCAGTGAAGAGCACCTGCGCATTGCCAGCGAACTGCTGAGCATGTCCAGCCTGACCGTCGTGCTCTTTACGGTAGTGCAGGCTACCAGCAGCATTCTGCAGGGGCTGCACAAGCAGCGCATTCCCATGTATACCCTCGTCGCAGGGGTCGGCTGCAAAATATTGCTGAATTACATTCTCGTTGGCACACCGGGTATCAACATTTATGGCGGGCCTATCGCTTCCATTGTCTGCTATTCCGTTTCCATGATTCCGAACCTTATCTGCGTTTGCAAGTATGGTCACGTGAAGTTCAACTGGATGGGATGGGTAGTTCGCCCCGGAGCAGCCACGCTGGCCATGGGCATTGCGGTGTTCATTGCCCGCAGCCTGCTGCCCATCAACCGCATTTTCACCCTTCTGGAAATTGCATTGGGCGTGGCTGTTTACTTCGGTACCGCCATTCTTGTCAAGGCAATGACCCCTGAAGATCTTCATTCCCTCCGCCGCAGTAAGAAGAAAGGCTGATGCATCATGAAGGCCTCCATTTCTGTTGTCACCCTTGGCCCTGGCGACCCTTCGCTGATGACTTTGCAGACTGCTGAAATATTGCAGCACGCTGCCCATCTGGTGCTGCGCACGCAGCGTCACGGCACAGCGGACTGGCTGCAAGCAAAAGGCATTGCCTTCGAATCCCTGGACGATTTTTATGACCGGTACGAAGACTTTTCCGAAATGCATACGGCCATGGCAAAGCACCTCTGGCACTTGGCAGAGGCTGCTCCGCTGACCTATGCTGTCATGGATGCCTCAACCGACGGCTCTGTTTCAGCCCTGGCAGCCATGCGCCCGGAAGGTGCTTCCCTCACCTGCTATGCGGGACTGTCAACGGCAGATGCTTGTTTAGCCGCCGTACCGCCGGAGAAGCGTGGGGAAAGTTTACGGATTCTGACGGCAACAGATTGCATCCATGCCGCTCCTGATCCCCGTACACCCCTGATGATTACGGAAATCAACGACCGCATTCTGGCTGGGGATGTGAAGCTGTGGCTTACCGATTTGTATGCCGATGAAATGCCTGTTGTCTTCTTCCCGCCCACCGATAAGGCTGCATATAAGCCAAAGCTCCTTGCGCTGGAAGAGATGGATCGGCAAAAGAAATACGATCATACTTGCTGTGTCTATGTGCCCGCAGCACCTTTCCGTCAGCGTCAGCGGTACTGCTTTGCTGATTTGAAGGAAATCATGAGCATCCTTCGTGGTGAAAACGGCTGTCCTTGGGACTGTGCCCAGACCCACGAATCCCTGCGCCCTTATCTGATTGAGGAGGCATGGGAAGCCGTCGGCGCCATTGACGAGCAGGATCCTGATCACCTGGCTGATGAACTGGGTGATGTGCTGCTGCAGGTGGTATTCCACGCCAGCATTGGCGAAAGTCATGGCACCTTTTCCCTGTCCGACATTACAACAGCCATCTGCCACAAAATGATCTACCGGCATGCCCACATTTTCGGGAACGTCCATTGCAGCACCCCTGGCGAGGTTTCTGCAAGCTGGGAGGAGCTGAAGAAGGCCGAAAAGCAGCTGACCACCCAGGCAGACGTGCTTCGCGACGTATCCATTGCTTTACCGTCCCTGATGTATGCGGCGAAAGTGCAGAAGAAGGCCGCTCAGGTAGGCTTTGACTGGGATACCCCGGAGGAAGCGCTGCCCAAGGTGCATGAAGAAGCGGAAGAAGTGCTGGCGGAAATGAAGAACGGCCGTGATCCCGGTGAAGAGCTTGGGGATCTGCTTTTCTCTTGCGTTAACGTGGCAAGGCTCAGCGGTAAGGACCCCGAGCTTTTGTTAAAAACCGCAACCAAAAAGTTCATGAACCGTTTTGACGCCATGGAAAAGTTGATTATTTCAGACGGAAAAGCGCTGAAAGACTTGACTTTGAGCGAAATGGATGTATACTGGAAAAGAGTCAAATCGGCGCAGAACCGCTGAAGTCGTTTGACTTGCGTCTGATAACAGATGCATGGTAAGTCTATTTCTTGCCATCGTGCATGAAGGAAAAAACAAGGAGGAATTTACTCATGAACAAGACTGAACTGACCGCAGCTCTGGCTGCCAACGCCGGTCTCTCTAAGAAGGATGCTGAAAAGGCACTGAACGCTTTTGTTGATGTTGTGGCTGAAACCCTGTCCAAGGGCGAAAAGGTTCAGGTTGTTGGCTTTGGCTCTTTTGAAGTGAAGGAGCGTCCTGCCCGCACTGCCCGCAACCCCCGCACCGGCGAGGAAATCAAGATTGAAGCTTCCAAGGCTCCTGTCTTCAAGGCTGGCAAGGCTCTGAAGGACACTGTGAACAAGTAATTTCGTTCTTTTTCACATCGGCCCACAGGTGTTATTTGCCTGCGGGCCTTTTTCATACATAAAGGAGAGTATCATGCGCCTGGATAAGTATCTGAAGGTTTCCAGAATCATTAAGCGACGGACGGTTGCTAACGAAGCTTGCAGCGGCGGACGGGTTTCATTGAATGGCAAGGTGGCCAAGCCCGGTGCCGAGGTCGCTGTAGGCGATGTAATGACCATTCGATTTGGTGATCACTACGGCAAATACGAAATCCTCAGCATTGCGGAAACCGTCCGCAAGGGCAGTGCCGCTGACATGTACCGCATTATTTCCGAAGATGAAGGCGTGGCGGCAGAGCGGGATTGAACAGGAGGTTGCAGCATGTGGGGTGCTATCATTCTTGCTGGCGGTTCCGGTCAGCGCATGGGAGCAGATTGCAATAAGGTACTGCTTCCTTTAGCCGGGGAGCCGGTCATTTGCCGCTCTGTGCGTGCTTTTCTGCCTGTGGCAGATACTTTGGTGCTGGTATGCCGCACCATGGATCGGGAGGCCATTCAAAAGGCACTGGAGAGCAGCGGCATTGATATTGCTTCCATCTGCTTTGCGGAAGGCGGTGCGGACCGTCAGGCTTCCGTTTGGAACGGATTGCAGACATTGCCTGAGCAATGTGACCATGTGCTCGTCCATGACGGCGCAAGATGCCTCGTGGATAGCGCAACCATTCGCCGTGTGATGGATTCTGTGGGGCAATACGGCACTGGCGTGGCTGCCACGCCTGTAACGGATACCATCAAAATCGTTGATGGAGACGAATATGTGTCTTCTACGCCTTCCAGAGCCTCTCTGCGGGCTGTGCAGACCCCACAGGGGTTCCTGACTAGCTTGCTGCTCAAAGCCCATCAGCAGGCCTTACAGGACGATTATCGGGGCACTGACGATGCTTCCTTACTCGAACACATGGGTCATCCCGTGAAGCTTGTGGAGGGAAACAAGCGCAACCTCAAGTTGACAACGCCGGAGGACATGAACATGGCTGCATCCTTTTTAGAAAACGTCATCCCTGATTTTCGGGTTGGTCACGGCTTTGATGTGCATTGCCTGACAGAGGGGCGAGATCTGATTCTCTGCGGTGTGCACGTTCCCCATACGCTGGGGCTGCTTGGGCACAGTGATGCGGACGTGGCGCTGCATGCATTGATGGATGCCATGCTGGGGGCTCTTGCCCTTGGGGATATTGGCCAGCATTTTCCGGACAGCGATCCGCAATACAAGGGTATTTCCTCCATGGCACTGCTGGAGCATGTGGTGCAGCTGCTGGAACGTCATGGCGCCAAGGTCACCAATGCAGACATCACCATTGCGGCACAGAAACCTAAGCTGGCTCCTTTTATACCTGCAATGTGCAGCAATGTGGCTCGGGCGCTTGGCTTGCCGGAACAGCGTGTAAGCGTGAAGGCAACCACAACGGAGCATCTGGGGTTTGAAGGCCGTGAGGAAGGCATCAGTGCCACGGCTGTCTGCATGGTACTGGTGAAGTAAGCACGAATCTTTTTTCACTTTTCTTGCCGAAAGGTACGATTTTCCGCCTTACAGCCCTTGACCTTTCCAGAAAGAAATGATATGCTTAATTGCAATAACGCAATGTAGTATGTTGTTGCACGCCCTTTCTTGGTGCAGCCGAGAGAAGGCGTGTTTTCATGATGTCATGAGATCAGCGCACTTGTGGCATCGATACGCTTTCAATCACTTTGGAAGTTTCAGTCCATCCAGGAGGAATGATCATGAATCGTTACGACGTTATCATCATCGGTGCAGGCCCGGGCGGTATTTTCTCTGCGTATGAACTGGCTGCCCGTAAGCCGTCCCTGAAGATTGCTGTCTTCGAAGCGGGACATCCCCTGAACCGCCGTCATTGCCCCATTGACGGCGTGAAGGTCAAGTCCTGCGTAGGCTGCAAGAGCTGCTCCATCATGAGCGGCTTTGGCGGCGCAGGCGCTTTTTCTGACGGCAAATATAATATTACCAACGACTTTGGCGGTACCCTGTACGAGTATATCGGCAAAAAGCGTGCCCTGGAGCTTATGCGCTACGTGGATGAAATCAATCTGCGCTACGGCGGCGAAGGCACCAAGCTTTACTCTACGGCTGGTACACGTTTCAAGACCCTTTGCATTCAGAATGACCTGCACCTGCTGGACGCTTCTGTCCGTCACTTGGGCACGGATATTAACTACTTGGTGCTGGAAAACCTGTATGCCGAGCTGAAGGAAAAGGTTGATTTCTACTTCGAGACCCCCGTACAGTCCATCGCCGTCACGGATGAAGGTTATACCGTCCATTGCGCCAGTGGGGACTTCGAGTGCAAGCAGTGCATCATTTCCGTTGGCCGCAGCGGCAGCAAATGGATGGAACAGGTTTGCCACGAGTTGGAGATTCCCACCAAGTCCAATCGTGTGGATATTGGCGTGCGTGTCGAATTGCCCGCTGCCGTGTTCGCCCATTTGACTGACGAACTGTACGAAAGCAAGATCGTTTATCGCACAGAAAAGTACGGCGACCTGGTGCGCACTTTCTGCATGAATCCCAAGGGCGCCGTGGTCAGCGAAAATACCAACGGCATTGTCACCGTTAACGGTCACAGCTATGAAGATCCTTCCCGGCAGACGGATAACACCAACTTTGCCCTGCTGGTAGCCAAACATTTCTCCGAGCCCTTTAAGGATTCCAACGGCTACGGCGAAAGTATTGCCCGGCTCAGCAACATGCTGGGCGGCGGCGTTATAGTCCAGCGCTTTGGCGACTTGATCCGTGGCCGCCGTTCTACGGCCAGCCGCATTGAGGAAGCCTTCATTACGCCCACCCTCAGCGCAACCCCCGGTGACTTGAGCCTTGTGCTGCCGAAGCGCATTCTGGACGGCATCATCGAAATGATCTATGCATTGGATAAGGTTGCCCCCGGCACGGCCAATGAAGATACGCTGCTCTACGGTGTTGAAGTTAAGTTCTACAACATGGAAGTGCAGGTAAACGACAAGCTGGAAACCCGCTATCCTGGGCTGTACATCATCGGCGACGGCAGCGGTATTACTCACTCCCTGTCCCATGCCTCCGCCAGCGGCGTGCATGTAGCACGTGCCATTATCGATGCTGATGAGGCAGACGTGCAGGCATAACGCAAACATTTGCTTGACACAGCGTGGCTTGTGTGATAGACTGTCAGACGCAAAAGTAAACACCTTATCATGAGTGGCTGAGGGATGGGCCCGATGACGTCACGGCAACCGGCGGTTCTATCGCTTGGTGCCAATTCCCACAGCGCGGCACACCCCATCACGAGCGCTGACAGATAAGGACGATCGAAAGATTGATTCCCGCCTGGTTCGTGTGCAAACCGGGCGGGTTTTTTGCGGCTCTGTATCCCCTATCGAACGACTGAAAAGGAGCAGCAAGAAAATGAGAAGACTCTTTACCTCTGAATCTGTAACCGAAGGTCATCCTGACAAAGTGTGTGACCAAATCAGTGATGCGGTGCTGGATGCCATGCTGGCACAGGATCCTAATGCCCGTGTAGCCTGTGAAACCTGTGCCACCACTGGCATGGTCATGGTCATGGGCGAAATTACCACCACGGCTCAAGTTTCCATTCCTGATGTAGTGCGGAATGTGGTGCGGGAAATCGGCTATACCTCTGCCGACCTATGCTTTGATGCTGACAGCTGTGCCGTGTTGACGGCCATTCATACCCAAAGCCCCGATATTGCCATGGGCGTGAATGACGCAATTGAAACCCGTGGTTCTGCTGTGGAGGAAACCGGTGCAGGCGATCAGGGCATGATGTTTGGTTTTGCCTGTGATGAGACCCAGGAATACATGCCCATGCCCATCGCCCTTGCCCATCGCCTGACCCGTCGGCTTGCCCAGCTGCGGAAGGATGGCACACTCCCCTATCTCCGTCCCGACGGCAAGAGCCAGGTGACCATTGTTTATGAAGATGGCCGTCCTGTGGCTGTGGATACGGTTGTTATTTCCACCCAGCATGCTCCTGAAGTAAGCCAGGAAAAGCTGGCCAAGGATGTGAAGGAGCAGGTCATTCGGGCTGTTATCCCCGCTGAACTGCTGACGGATGAAACCAAGTACTTCATTAACCCTACCGGCCGTTTTGTCCTTGGTGGCCCTGCTGGTGACAGCGGACTGACCGGCCGCAAGATCATCGTGGATACCTACGGCGGATACGCTCCCCACGGCGGCGGTGCCTTCTCCGGCAAGGATCCTACCAAGGTTGACCGCAGTGCAGCCTATGCTGCCCGTCATGTGGCGAAGAATATTGTGGCTGCAGGGCTTGCACGGCAGTGCGAAATTCAGCTGGCTTATGCCATCGGCGTTGCTCAGCCGGTCAGCCTGCTGGTGGATACCAAGGGTACCGGCACCATTGCCGATGATAAACTGGCTGCTATCGTGGCTGAATTGTTTGATCTGCGCCCTGACGGAATCATTAAGCGTTTCGATCTGCGTCGGCCGATTTACCGCCAGACCGCTGCTTATGGTCACATGGGTCGCACGGATGTTGAGCTGCCCTGGGAACGGCTGAATTATGTGGATGCATTGAAAGCAGCCGCCAGCAAGCTGTAATTATCATCAATAAAACAGGAGGACGATTTCCATTTCGTCCCCCTGTTTTTTGATGCTTCCAAGCTCATGCGTTCAGCTTTTTCTCAATCAGCTTTGCCAGCGTGTACACATCCTGATCCATTTCTTTTTGGTCAGGACCCTCAATCATGATGCGGACAAAGGGCTCCGTGCCGCTGGCACGCACCAACACCCGTCCACGGCCTTCGTACTTCTTGTCCAGTACCTGAATGGCCGCAAGAATCTCCTCATCCTTGTCGAAGTCATATTTCCGTGCATCCGTTACCTTGGCAGCATACTGGCTCTGGGGCAGAATCTCCATGATCTGTGCCAGGCGGGACAGACTCTGCTTGCTCTCCACCATGACCGTCAGCAGCTGAAGCGCCGTAATCAGTCCGTCACCTGTGGTGTTGTAATCCAGGAAAATCACATGGCCGGATTGCTCACCGCCCAGGCTGTAATGGTTCTCCAGCATGTTTTCCAGCACATACCGATCCCCTACCTTGGTTTTAACCTGCTGGATGCCCAGTTTTTTCAGTGCCAAGTCCAGCCCCATGTTGCTCATGATGGTTGTTACCAGCGTGTTGCCCCGAAGTCTGCCTTGGCTCTTCAGGTGGTTGGCGCAAATGCACATGACCTGATCGCCATTCACCAGCTTGCCACGTTCGTCCACAGCCATGAGTCGATCCGCATCGCCATCAAAGGCCAACCCTACATCGGCACCCAGTTCACGCACCAGTTCACACAGCCGTTCCGGATGGGTAGAACCGCAGTTTTCATTAATGTTGGTTCCGTCTGGTTCATGGTAATACACGCTGACGTGGGCGCCAAGCTCCGTAAGCACCGTGGGTGCCACTTGGGAATTAGCCCCTTGAGCGCAGTCCAGCACAATGTGCAGACCATCCAGCCGCACGCCGGTGGTTTCTTTCACAAAGTCGATATACCGCCGCTGAGCATTCCGCTGGCGAACAGGACGGCCAACCTCAGCCCCAATGGGCAGCGGACGATCTTCCGGCAAGCCTGTGCGGATAATCTCCTCGATTCGATCCTCCACAGCATCGGGCAATTTGTATCCCTTGCTGTCAAAGAACTTGATGCCGTTATACTCAACCGTGTTGTGACTGGCGGAAATGACTGCGCCTGCATCCGCCTGATAATAGCGGGTCAAATAGGCAATGGCAGGGGTGGGCATAACATCGACCAGCACAGCTCTTGCCCCCATGGAGCAAATGCCAGCCACCAAGGCGCTTTCCAGCATTTCGCCGCTGATACGGGTATCCCGGCCCACAAGGATGGTCGGCCGATGCACATTGCTTGCCAGTACGCATGCGCTGGCCTGGCCAAGCTTAAACGCCAATTCACAGGTCAAGTCACGATTCGCAATGCCACGAACACCGTCTGTACCAAATAGTCTGGCCATTTGAATCCTCCATATGATGCTGATTCTCGCATGCTTCATTGCACGCTGGAACCAGTATACACCTCTCGAAGGCAAAAGGCAAGAAAAATAACAATAGAATACAACTTTTAGAGCTTATCTTGGACAACCACATTCTGAGCCCCGAAGGTTGCCTGCAATTCCTTAATGACATCAGCTTCAGATTGGGTCTGTGCAGTTTCCTTTTCCCTTCCGGGCGTCTTGACTTCGAAGGTGCAGGGAACCCCTGTTGCCTGCGTCAATGCCTCTACAATCGCATTGCTGTCTTTTTTTATCATGGTGACAAAGACATCCATGTCCTTGTTGACTTCCCAGACAAAGTGATTCCCCTCACCGCTGACCAGTTTGCCATTTGCAGCAGTAACCAGAATGCTGTAGGTGCCAGTAGAGGTTCTCTTCAGCACATTCATGGCCTCTTTCCATGCCGCTTGCGCATCCTTCCCAGCAGCAGGTGCAGCCTTAGGCTGAACGGCGACTTCCTCCTTCACGCTTGCTTTTACCTTGGCCTTTTCCGCATTAGCCACAGGCGCAGCAGAAACAAAAGCACCGCTATTCAGCTTCTGTGTCAGTTCGGCAAGCTGGTTTTCCAGCGTACGGATTCGGTCATTCAGGGCAGCGGTATCTGCTTCGCCTGTACGCAGGCAAGCCTTTAAGGCGGCATTTTCAAGTGCCATTCTTGGTGAGGAAGCAGAACGAATGTCGGTCTCCACGGACATGAAAAGCTCCAGCATGTTCATCAGTCTGGTTTGCGTCATGCCTTCTGCCTGACCGATATATGCTTCAGCATCCTCTTTTGTTAAATCCAGCAGGTTGGCTAAATCATCCGGGCAGGCTTTTGCAATCAGCAACGCCCGCAAGTGACGGCTGGCATCCTTGGCGAAAACAATCGGATCCCGTCCGGAGCGCATCAGCTCATCAATCAGCTGCATCAATGTGGATGGATCTTCATCCCGGAGGGCATCTGCGAAATGGAACAAAAAAGATCGGTCAGCCGTGCCCAGTACATTGCGGACAAGTTCTTCGGTTACGTCGCTTTGGTAGCCTAGGCACATATCCAGAATGCTCAGTGCGTCACGCATGCCGCCCTCGGCTGCACGGGCAATCATCTGCAATGCCATATCAGATGCTGTTGCCCCTGCTCCTTCCACGGCTTCACGCAGCCGTGAAGCAATCTGGTGCACAGGAATCCGGCCAAAATCAAACCGCTGACACCGGCTTAAAATCGTAGCCGGAAGCTTTTGCGGCTCTGTGGTGGCAAGGATAAAAATCACATAGGCCGGAGGCTCTTCCAGCGTTTTCAGAAGGGCATTGAACGCTGCGCCGGAAAGCATGTGCACCTCGTCGATGATATAAACCTTGTATTTTTGATTCTGCGGCGGATACTTGACTGTTTCCCGCAGGTCACGAATTTCATCAACGCCGTTGTTGCTGGCAGCGTCGATTTCCATCACATCCAGGCTTTCCTCATTCAGCAGACGCTGACAGCTTTCGCAGCTGCCGCAGGGATTGCCGTGATCCGGATGTTCGCAATTGACGGCACGTGCCATAATCTTGGCGGTTGAGGTTTTGCCCGTTCCTCGGCTTCCACAAAACAGGTATGCATGGGCAATACGTCCGGAAGCCACCTGATTGCGAAGGGTGGCAACAATTGCTTCCTGCCCAACCATCGCATTGAAATCCACCGGCCGCCATTGCCGATACAGTGCCTGATATGCCATGATTCTCCGCCTTTCAGTTGCATTGGTTTATGGATTTGTTTCTTCCTGCGCAGGAGAGAAATCCAGCCAGGGAATCAGTCCACTTAGTTTCTTTTCGCCTATACCCCGAACGGTCAGCAGATCTTCCGGGTAATAGAAGGAGCCGTGCGCCGCCCGTTCATCCAGAATATTCTGCGCCATGGTTTCGCCTACACCGGGAAGTACCTGCAAATCCTCAGCATCCGCCGTGTTAATCCCAATGGTGCCGCTTGTCTGCAAGGGAAGCGGCGTAACCATGGGCATGGTCAAAGCCTTGCTTTCAAACTGGGCAGGTGCTTTCCTCGCAGCAGGCCAAGAGGTCACTATCATGCCGAGGATCAACAGGCATGCTGCAAGAATACCCCAGATGGTTTGACGTTTGGAAACATCAGTCTTCATTTTCATGCTGCCGATCCTTTTGCAGGTCTTCCTTCACCGCACAGGCTTGGTCGCACATGCTGCACCCTGTTTCCTGCGTCTGCTTGGCAAGGCACTCTTCCAAATGCCGGACTCTTTCAGTCAGCGCCTGCATTCTTTCCAGCATGGGATCCGGCAAATTGACCTGATCCAGATCCACTTCATCCTTGCGGGCGGGCTGCTTTTTGTGCACAATACGCCCGGGATTGCCGACTACCGTGCAGTTGGCAGGCACATCCTTCAGCACAATGCTCCCGGCACCAATCTTTGAATTATCCCCAACGGTAATAGGGCCAAGCACTTTCGCTCCTGCGCCAATGGTTACCCCATTGCCGATGGTAGGGTGCCGCTTGCCGGTTTCCTTGCCCGTGCCGCCTAAGGTAACGCCCTGATAGAGGGTCACATTATCCCCGACCACGGTGGTTTCGCCAATGACCACTCCATCCCCATGGTCAATGAAAACGCCGTTGCCAATCACTGCGCCGGGGTGGATTTCAATGCCTGTGCGGTGCCTGGATCGTTGGCTGATGATTCGTGCCAAAACAATATGGCCATGCTTATAAGCCCAGTGAGCACGGCGATGGGCACGAATGGCTCGCAGCCCAGGGTAACACAGCAGCACTTCCAGCTTGGACTTTGCCGCCGGATCTCGTGCCAAAACTGCTGCCATGTCCGCCTTGAGCTGCTTAAACATCGCCACACACCTTCATTTTAATCATGATTTTCCGTTTCTGGAAGGGGTTCGTCCACTGCTTCGCCGTAAGGAACAAGCTGTTCCTGTGAATTGAGATGCTCACCCGGGCATTCGTCCCGCACAGGCGTCCACTCTGTGCCGTGAAGCAGCCATGCTTTCGCCGTGTCCTGCTGCTGCAGATGCAGAATTTCCAGTACTCGATCCTTTACCTGGGGATCCAGCACCGGGAACATCAGCTCAATGCGTCGATCCAGATTTCTGGGCATCCAGTCCGCACTGGACAGATAGGTTTCGCTTTCTCCATCATTGTAAAAATGGAAAATACGAGCATGCTCCAAAAAGCGTCCCACAATGGATCGAACAGTGATATTCTCTGAAAATCCGGGGATTCCTGCCTGCAAACTGCAAATTCCCCGAACGGTCAGGTCGATTTTCACCCCTGCCTGCCCCGCTTCATAGAGGGCAGCAATAATGTCAGGATCCAGCAGGGAATTCATTTTCGCCTCAATCCTTGCCGCACGCCCTGCCCGGGCATGATCTGTTTCCCGGCGAATGAGCCGCATCAGCTCCGGCCGAAGCTCCTTGGGCGCTGCCACAAGGAAATGCATCCCCGGTGTTTCACTGTAGCCGGTCACCATGTTGAAGAAGTTGCCTGCATCCTCGCCGATCTCCTCACGAGCCGTCAAAATGCCCATGTCCGTATACAGGCGAGCAGTTACGTCATTATAGTTGCCGGTGCCCAGGTGGGTGTAGCGGCGAATATGGCCATCTTCCCGGCGAATCACCAAGGTAATTTTACTGTGGGTTTTCAGCCCGGGCAGGCCATATACCACATGGCAGCCTGCTTTCTCCAACTCGTGCCCCCAGTGAATATTGTTTTCTTCATCAAAGCGTGCCTTGACTTCCAGCAGCACCGTAACCTGTTTGCCTCGCTCTGCAGCCTCTGCCAAAGCAGCCACAATGGGAGAATGGCCGGAAACACGGTATAGAGTCTGCTTAATGGCCATGACCTGATCATCCCGGGCTGCATCCCGCACAAAACGAACGATTGGCTCAAAGGAATCATAGGGATGGTAGAAGAAGCGATCCTTTTGCCGAATCGCCGCAAAAATATCGCCGCTTTCCATCTCCGGAGCAATCGAAGCCGTGTAGGATGGGAATCGTTCGTGGTCAAAGCCTTCCAGCCCGGAAAGCTGCTTCATAAAGAAATCCAGATTCAGGGGGCCGTCTACCTTGAAAAGCTTTTCATCATCCACATCCAAGGCTTTTCGAAGGATATCCAGCAGCCGCTTATCCATGTCCGGATTGCATTCAAGGCGCACCACAGCACCCCACTTGCGTTTCTTCAGGCTTTTCTTAATTTCCTGCAAAAGATCGGCTGCTTCATCCTCGTCATAGGTCAGGTCAGCATTGCGGGTAATGCGATAGGGATGGCACACCAACACCTGACGGCCAGGAAAAAGGCGATGAATGTTCATGCTGATAACCTGTTCCAGCAGCAAGAAAGTCTTTTCGCCAGATTGTGTGGGCAGGAATACGACCCGGGGCAGCACGTTGGGTACCTGCACAGTGGCAAAGTCGTTCTTCTTGCCATTCTTGCCGGAAAGCAGCACGGCAAGGTTCAGGGATTTCGACAGCAGCAGCGGAAAGTGATGGCTGGCATCAACAGCCATGGGTGTCAGCACCGGGTAAACTTCTCGAGTGAAATAATCCTCCAGGTACAGTGCCTGTTCCCTGGTAAGGCTTTCCGGGCGTGCCATACGCACACCGCATCTTGCCAAGGCAGGCACAAGGTACTCATTCATGATCTCGTACTGCCGCTTCACCTGGGTGCGAATGCGAGCTGTCAATGCCCGCAGCTGTTCCTGAGGCTTCATGCCGGAAGGATCCTTGCCTTTTGCGCCGGAAAGAACCAAATCCCGCAGCGAACCTACACGGATCATAAAAAACTCATCCAGATTGGATGACACAATGGACAGAAACTTCATCTGCTCAAACACAGGGTTATCAGGGTTGCATGCCTCCATCAGAACACGCTCATTAAACTCAAGCCAACTGAGTTCCCGATTGGTATAGTGCTCCATACAAAAAGCACCCCTTTCATGGTGGGTAAATCACTAAAAAAATTATACCAAATCGTTCAAGTAAAATCAACGCAGCTGCATCACGGAAAGGGCATCTTTACAGACTTTTGCGGTTCTTTTAGTGTCCTTCTGCCTTTTGCGTTTGCTGTGTTGACAATCCTTTTCCCCTCTGCTACCATAGCATGGTTGACTCAATGAAAATCGAGGTTTAGCGGTCTATGCATGACGATTCCACGCTGATGACAGAGGGGTCTATCAGCAAAAAAATCATTCGGTTTGCACTGCCTGTTTTCTGGGGAAACCTTTTCCAGCAGCTGTACAACGTAGTTGACTCTCTGGTGGTGGGCAATTTTATTGGCAGTCAGGCCCTTGCTGCGGTTGGTTCTTCCGGTAGCCTGACTTTTTTACTGGTAGGCCTTGTGAACGGTATTTTCCTCGGTGCGGGCGTGGTTGTATCCCGGTATGTAGGTGCCAGAGACGAAGAAAACGTCAGCAAAGCTGTTCATACGACGGTTGCCTTCGGCCTGATTTGCGGACTGCTGCTGACGCTGATCGGCGTATCCTTAACGCCTTCTATTCTAAGGCTGATGGGAACACCTGATGATGTACTGCCCACTTCGATTACTTACCTGCGCATTTACTTCATTGGCGTTCTTGCCAGCGTGATGTACAATGTTTCCAACGGCATTTTTAACGCCGTAGGTGACAGCAAGCATCCTCTTTATTTTTTGATTCTATCCTCTGTGATCAACGTGGTATTGGATCTTCTGTTTGTGGCTGTGCTGCAATGGGGTATTGCCGGTGCAGCATGGGCAACGGTCATTTCTCAAGCTGTCAGCGCCTTCCTTGGCCTCCGATTGCTGTGCCACGTCACAGATCCATGGCGCTTGTTTCCACGGAAAATCTCCATGCACCGCACCACCTTAATGGAAATCTTGAAGATGGGCGTTCCTTCCGGGCTGCAAAACTCCATTATTGCTTTGGCCAATACGGTGGTGCAGAGCAACATCAACGCTTTCGGTTCCATTGCCATGGCAGGATGCAGTGCTTATTCCAAAGTGGAGGGGTTCGCCTTTTTACCGATCACCAGCTTTGCCATGGCCATGTCCACCTTCATTGGGCAGAATCTGGGTGCCAAGCAATATGACAGAGCAAAGAAGGGTGCCCGCTTCGGCATCGCCTGCTGCATTGTCCTTGCAGAAATAATTGGCGTTATCATCTACACACTGGCACCCCTTTTGATTGGTGCTTTTGACAGCGATGCTTCCGTTATCGCCATTGGCGTACAGCAGGCACGAACCATCACGCTGTTTTACTTCCTGCTGGCATTTTCCCATAGTGTTGCAGGCATTCTGCGAGGCGCAGGAAAATCTATCGTGCCCCTGTTTGTCATGCTGGGCTGCTGGTGCGTGATTCGTATTACCTATTTGGTCATTATGGTGCCTCTTTTCCGGGAAATGCAAACGATTTTCTGGGTCTATCCTTTCACTTGGAGTTTGTCCTCGGTTTGCTTCATGGTGTATTACCTGAAAGCAGACTGGATCCACGGATACGAGAAGCACAAAACTGCATAAAGCGAAGCAATGAATATTTGAATCCCCTCGATCTCCCTGTCTCTGCACATGGGAAATCGAGGGGCTGTTTGCGTTCAAATCGTGTTTTCCAAATAGATGGGCATAGAAAAGCTCCACCGCATCTTGCGAAACGGCGGAGCCAAATGAACCTCAATTACTTCTTAGCGGCCATCTTTTCCAGGATAGCAGCGTGTGATGCAAGCAATACATAGCGCCAACTATTTCATATCCACACGCTCACATTCAAATCCACCCACTTGTAGACTCTCCTGCGGGTCGAAAAGCTGTAAATGTACCTCTTTGCATCGTCAATCGTCAGCGTAAAGGAGCCGATTTTGATGTGATCATCAGGGTCAAATTCGCCTTCTGCCTTGTTTCCGGTTCTCAGATACCAGCGGAACTCATCCTTTGACACCCAAATGCGCTCAATAAACGCCTCCACAATGCTTTCGGGGATAACCGAGTAGTCAAATCCGGTGTACTCCTTCAAACGCTCCCGCAGTTCCAAGAGCTTGACGGAATAGTCCTCGTTGCTTGTCAGCTCCTTCTCAGGCTGTAAGCCTTTGATTTCTTCCGTGAGCTTGGCAACACGATCCTCGATCTCCTGCTTCTTTGAGCGAAACATTTCCTTGTCAATGTCACCCTCGGCTCTCATCTCGATCAGGTTTGTCCGCTTATTCATCAGCTTCTCAATTTCGCCTTGCTTGCGCTGGATAACATCCGTATTGTCCGGCAGTTCCTCTTGATCGGCAATGTGCTTTTCGAGCATCGCATAGGATAAGTCCATCACTTTGTCGGCGTTTTCGATGTACCGGTCAAACACCTGCTCCGCCATCATTTCCAGCTTCCAGCCCTGAATATAGGGTGATTCACACGAATGCTCAATGGAGATGCCTTTGTTCAAGCGTTTGGCGACGCTCCCACGGTTTACAGATGTGTAGCACTGGTAATCAACGCCGTCTGTCCGTCCGTCACGGGAATGAAACCGCAAGTTGAATTTGTTGCCGCACTGACAAATCATCAAGCGTCCGAAAGCAGTGGTATGCTGCATTCTTCCGACTCTGCGTTTTCCTTTGTTATGGTTTTTCATAAGCACCGACTTGGCATTCATCAGTTCCTGTACTTGCTCATACTCCTCGACGGTTACGATTGGCTCGTGTGTACCTTGAACCTGAATATACTCCAAATCACCGTAATTCTTGATTTTCTTCTGCTTCAGGAAATCAGGCGTATATTCCTTGTGGTAGGTTATGATGCCGCAGTAAAAGGAATTGCGAAGCATTTTCGCAATGTACGATGCGAACCACCGTTCCTTTCCCATCGCTGTCAGCCGCCCCGCTTTTTCAAGCTCATACTGGATGGCTGTCACCCCCATTCCAATCAGGTACATATCGTAGATCATTCGCACTGTCTTTGCCTGTTCGGGGTTGATGACCATCTCCTTGCCCACACGGTCGTATACGAGGATATTCCCGTTACCATAAAACACGCCGTTTTGCATAGAGGTCTGCTGTCCGGCTTTTACACGGATGGATGTCTTGCGGCTTTCGTCCTGTGCAAGCGTTGCCATTATCGTAAGCCGCAATTCACCGTCGCCGTCAAAGGTTTTGATGTTATCGTTGAGGAAAAACACCTCCACACCGTATTCCTTCAACAGCCGAGTGTACTGAAGGGTATCTACTGTGTTTCTCGCAAAGCGGGAAACCTCACGGGTAATAATCATATTGAACTTCTTCTGTCGAGCATCCTCAATCATTTTCATAAATTCCGGACGCTTTTCAGCGGATGTTCCCGTAATACCCTCATCAATATACTGTGCGGTCAAAGTCCAGTCAGGTCTTGCCGCCAAAATAGGTTTATACCACTCTAACTGGTTGCCGAGAGCTGAAAGCTGTGCTTCGTGTTCCGTCGATACACGAGCGTATATAGCAACATCTCTCTTTTGAAAATCGGAATTTAATCCATACATTACTTATCCTCACCTTCCTGCTTTTCCTTTTTGTAACAGGTGAAATCGGCAATGCAGACATCATCCTTGTATTCCTGAAGGATGTTCCTAAATACATAGCCGGGGATTTCGCCATCAAGATAAAGCTGCTCAATGAGTTTCAGTGCACCGAAAATATTGTTTTCTTTATCTGCCTTAATCATATTCATTTTCGGGCACCTCCTCAACGATGCGATTTTGGCAATCGCACATTCGAGGGCTTCTTCCAAATCGAATAGTCAAAGCCACGGTATTGGCTGCACACATCACAAAGCTCCCGCACGGTTTGAATGGGATTTGAGCGTTCAACCCAATAGGCAGGATCGTTGAAGTAGACATCCGCACATCTGCGGCACAGGCACAGTTCCATATACGGAAGGCGTTCTTTGAAATCAGTCATTTCCCAGCCCTCCATTCTCCGCAACAAATTGGCGGATTCGCTTTTGTATGCGGGAGAGTCTGAGCGATACAGCCGCAACAGAGGTGTGATATATCCGGTCTGCTACTTCTGAAAGCGTGTATCCATCCCGATACAGCAGAGTCAGAAGTTCTTTCTGATTTGTGTTGAGTTTGCAAACCGCACAATATAGGGTGCTGTTCTCGATTTCATCGATCCAGCCGTACCGACCGCACTCGCTCAAATCCATCGTGCAGGTCATCGTAAGCAGGAACTTTTTGTGCAGTGCGTTTCTGCTTTCTTCGCCGTCACTTTCAAGCTCCTCAATGGACTGGATGTGAATTGCGTAAATGCGGTTATTTCGGTATTCCTGCAAATCTTGCAGGTACATCGCCTGTATCTGTTCCTCATTCATCCCGCATTTGCGGTATTCTTTTGCCTGCGATTTTTGCGCCTGCTCAAACTTCTTTCTTTCGTAGCCGTTATTCCAGCTCATAGTAAAATCTCCTTTGAATTTTGAATTTGGTGTTTGGGTTCAAAATTCGGAGATCACGGATAGCGGGAAACGGCGCTTTGCCACCGGAATAGGGACATAACTTTCTCCTTCCTGCTCAGGAGAAAGCGAAAAGGGTACAAAAAAGCCGCTGTAGCTTTCAAGTCAATACTTGATGGCTACAACGGCTTCTTCTTTCAGCTCGTCCTATTCAATTCGCTTCGCCTAAGCTGCTTATAACTTGATGAACGATGTGATCTCGTTTCGAGAAAACATCTTTCACGGCTGCTGTCGGCAAACAGGCAATAAAAAAGCAGCTACAAACCCTTGCGGCTGTAACTGCTTCGTATAACCTATTCATTTGCCTGCTCGACCGGATTGCTGAGAGAGTATGGTGGGCAGAAAATTTTTAGTCAAGTAAATTGCTCGCACTTTTTGACAATGCCATTATAACACGGCAGTTTTTCCGTGTCATCGGCGTATCCGTGCCACTTTCTCGCCATTTTTCTGCCACGCACCAAAGAAGGCTGCAATCCGTCAGCATAGACAGTATAGCAGAGGCAAAGTCGGACTTTCAGTAGGAAATCGGTCGGATTTTCATCGGACTTTCGTCGGACAAAGGTCGGACTTTTCTGTGCTGTTAAAAAATTCGGGGATCTCGCTCTCATCTCCTTCCACATCAAAAATGCCACGAAATACAGGGATTGCATAACCCCATAGAGCTATTCCAAGCAACATAACCGCCTCTTTCTTTCGGTCATAAAAGGTGCTGCGTTCTAAATTAAGTATCTCCAGCAGCTCACTTTCGGTATAGCGGAAAGCGGTCAGATAACTCTTGGAGAGTATCTCGTGGTAAAGTCGTCCGTTATTGTAATAGTCATAAACCTTACTCATTGCCTTGTCGATGAGGTCGATCATCCACTTATTTTCAAACAGGTTGCACACACGGCACTCAAACTCGCTGCGTTCTATATCGGGCGCAAACTCCTCCAAATAGACCAAGGCATCCGTCAAATCGTCGCCGCAGTAATAGATTTCCTCATTTACGCAGTTACAGTCTGAAAGCGTCGCCCAAACCACATCACGGTAAATGCTCAAAAGCAGCTTTGTTTTATGGAATATGTCGTCCTGCGCCAAACCCAACTGCTCGTACATCTTTGCAATGTTTTTTACTGCCTTTGTATTGTTTCTCCCCATTGCTGCTCCTTTTCCGTATGAACGGGCATACTAATCACGATTGTGTATATTCAACGCCTAAAAAATTGCAGTATCTTTCCGAAACCCCTTGACAAGACACGCAAGTTCGAGTAATATAAATACGCAGTTTAATTGCATGTTTATATTATACGCAGTTTATCTGCGTTTGTCAACAGATAATAGCAATTTAATTTCTAACATATTTTGAACACTACGGAGGACGGTACAATGAGGTTTTGCGAGAAATTAAAAGAAGCCCGCACAAAGGCGGGCTTGAAGCAGGAGGAACTGGCGAAGGCTCTTGGGGTTTCCCTCAGAACGATCACCAACTATGAATCCGGCGAGTGCTATCCGAGGAAGCGGGACATCTACCACAAGCTGGCGGAGTTGTTTCATACCGAAGAAAACTACTTTCTGAATGAGGACGAGGAGTTTCTTCTTTCTGCCGCAGAGAAGTACGGTGCGAAGGGTGCAAAGCAGGCGCAAGCGCTGGTAGATGAGGTAAGCGGTCTTTTTGCCGGCGGTCATATTGCCGATGAGGATTTAGATGTGATGATGAAGGCTTTGCAGGATGCGTATTGGATCGCCAAAGAGAAGAATAAGAAGTTCACGCCCAAGAAGTACCGCAAGGATTGATTTCATTGTGTCCGTTTAATGGGACACAGCTTATGTTAGAATAGAATTGCCGAAATAGGCAGAAGGGGGTGTTCGCTCTTGGATATTCAGACTTTGGAGATCGTACAGACGGCAAATAAGCTGGTCGATACGCTCGGCACGAGAGATCCGCACAGGATTGCCCGTGAGCTTGGCATCGAAGTCGTCCCCGTGGATTTCAAACGGCAGCGTGGAGCCTATAAGGTTCTGATGCGTAACCGATTTATTTTCATTAAAAATGATCTGCATCCGATGATGGAAAGCATCGTTATGCTCCACGAGATCGGACACGATGTTCTGCACCGAAAGGAAGCTGTGAAAGCAGGTGGCTTCAAAGAGTTCAATATCTTCAATATGCAGGAGAGCCGGATGGAATACGAAGCGAATGTGTTCGCTTCTCAGGTATCCTTGGGCGATGAGGAAATCCTCGAATATATCCGTTACGGCTATGATATACAGCAGATTGCCAGTGCGATGCACTCGGACACGAACCTCGTTGCGCTGAAAACAGATGCGCTGATCGCACAAGGCTATTGTCTGCACCATCAGGAGTATGAAAACAGATTTTTGAAATAGGAAAACGGAAAGCAATTTGTGCAGACGGTGTCTGCACAAATTCCGTGGTCATATAATATAACTAAGATGCCACCCTTGCGGATGGCATCTTTTTTATCACCTTTAATCAGCGCAAGCCGGTTTAGTCTTTTAGCTCAAACCCGAAAGAGAGCGCACCACCTACTTTTTTCACTGCCAAATCAAGCTCCAAATCGTGAAGTCCGGCATACGCTTTTTTCAGGAAGGACACCGGGATTTTCTTGATAAGCTCTGCGCTCGGCAGATTATAGTACCACTGGTAATAGGCGTAAAATTCTCCGATCCAAGACGGCATAAACCCGCCTAAAGCCTCTCCTTCTTTCAAGCAGTAGTTTTCTGTCTTGAGGAAGTAAGCCCAAAGTTCCTTTGCGTCCATTGTGTTGACATATGTTGTGTCCAATATGCCTTGCCCAATTTCATCACCTCAGATCGAGTTCATTATGTTCAGCAGACTTTGATAGCTGTCTACATCGTGGTACACCACATTGCTTGTAGACATCTCGTTGAACAGCTTCTTGGCACAAGAGATTTTCGCCTGCTCAATGGGTCGCAGCTCAAGGCTTTCCATTGTACCTTTCGTTTCAGCTATGAAGAAAATGTGCTTGACCTTACCCTCATAGAAAGCGATTGCCCAGTCCGGCGAATAGTTGCCCACCGGCGTAGGAATTTGGAAGGTTCTCGGCAGCTTGGCATAGACACAAACCTCGTCTGCCGCATCCAAATCCTCAGCAAACTTTCTCTCAATGCTCTTGTCGGCAGAGCCGTCCGTGAACACATAATCCTGAATGGCTTTCTTTGCGAGGAACGCCTTGTCAAAACTCTGTGTTGCCTTTTCAGCCGTAAAAATGGAACTATCATATTCGCCCTCAATGGTGTCATAGGAAATATGCTCCACAATCATCGTGGCTTTCTGCTCATTGATGAGCCGGATGACCTTTGTGATGAACTCCTCCGGGTTGTTCTTGAACATATAGAGCTTGTCCACACGGATACCTTGCAGGATTGCAGAAACCGTGCGTCGTGTCAGAACGGTGCCCTCTGCGATTTTTCCGATGAGGTCATACTTGATCTGACTGGTTTCGGCGTGCTTGAGCGTCTGCGTCCGGGTCTTTTCTCCGGTGAAGGAAACCCCTCGCTCAATCTCGTACTCATTCATCTCCGTTTTCTGCCGTCCGATGGTCGTCGTGTATTGCAGTTCGGAAACAAAGAGCTTTTCATCAATATGAGCGATGGCGTTGCGAATCAGCTCGGTGCTGTCAAAATCGACGGTGTAGGCGTACTTGTGGTTGATCTCACGCCACAACGCCTGAAACTCACGCTTGGCAAAGTTCTCGTTGAGAGGATTTTCCTTAACCTTGGTTTCGTGACCATCGGAGAACATATCCTTGAGGACACTGTCATCATAAACCGCCTGAATGAGCGTATGGATGCCGTCTGCCATTGGCTTGAGTTCCTCCGGCAGCTCCGCAACGGTTCCGTTCTTAACATCTTGACGGTACTTGTCCGTCACCTTGCGCTTCATATCCACATAGCCGTTCTGAATGAGGTAGAACTCGATGGCATTGGCTTTCTCATCGTCGATAAGCGTCGGCACATCGTCCACCTTAACATATTTGCCCTTGAAATATTCGCTTGTAGCCACCGTGGGTCTGTCATAAAGTACGGTCTTAATATCCGACTGCAAGTCTGTCACAAAGGTTTTGTAGCTTTCGCTGGCAACCACCGTCAGTGTATTGATCTCGTGAACACTGTCACCGCAACTCTGCACATCCATACGGTTGCCATCCTGATTGACGCAAAGACGCAGACCACGACCGACCTCCTGACGCTTTGCCGTGTTGCTGTCGGAGTGCTTCAGGGTGCAGATTTGGAACACATTCGGATTATCCCAGCCCTCACGCAGTGCAGAGTGGGAGAAGATGAACCGTGTCGGTTCGTCAAAGGACAGCAGCCGTTCCTTGTTTTTCAGAATCAGGTCATAGGCGGAAATATCGTCGGAGAACTCGCTACCACGCTTGAGCTGACTATCCACGCTGCGCCCGGTTTTCTTGTCGATGCTGAAATAGCCCTTATGTACCCGGCTTACATCGCTGCAAGTGGATTTGAGATACTTCTGATATGGTGTGTCAAACATCGTAATGTACTCGTTCAGAATGGCAAGATACTCCTGCTCAAACATCACGCCGTATTCGCCGAGCACCTCGTCACCGTTTTCGTCATACTGGCGGTACTTTGCCACTTCGTCGATGAAGAACAGGGACAGACACTTGATGCCCATATTAAAGAGCTTTTCCTCTTTCTCAAAGTGGGAGAGGATGGTTTCACGAATCTGAATGCGGCGCATATCCTTTTCGGACACATCGCCCACACATCACCGGCTTTGATGACTTCGCCGTTGGTAAAGGTCACGGTGCCACGCAGCGGGTCAATTTCAGAGATGGTGTAGCCCTTGTACTGCTCCATTTCCTGAGAAACAAAGTAGAGGTCGTCACCAACACCGAGAATGCGGGTTTCACGATTGATGGACTTGTTATAGCCAATCTCCAGCTCGATTTTCGCCATCGGCGGCTTTTTGCTTGAAAGAACGATCTGTTCAAGGTAGAGGTAGCCGTCCGTGCCACGGAAATTCTTGACCTCAAATCCCTTGACCTCGATTTTCTTGACCAACCGCTTGTTGAAGGCGTCCAGCGCATCCAGCACATAGACAAGGTTGTGCTGCTTGGCGTGGGTAGCGGAGTAGTTGAGTGAGAACAGCGGATTGAAGTTTTTCAGAGCCTTCTGTGTCACATCGCCGCCCATCTTCTGCGGCTCGTCCAAAATAATGATCGGACGGTTTGCCTTAATGACATCGATCGGGCGGCGGGAGCCGAATTCATCCCGCTTGGAGTAGATGATACGAGCTTCCTTGCTCTTGCCGTCCTCTTTCAACGAGGAGGCAAACGCCTGCGTGTTGATGATCATTACATTGATGCCGGAGCTGCTCGAAAAGTTATCCAACTGGTTCAGGTTGGAGCTGTTGTAGATGAAGAAGCGAGCCTTCTTGCCGTAATGCTCCATAAAGTGGTCTGCGGTGATCTCAAAGGACTTCTTCACGCCCTCACGGATCGCAATGGAGGGAACGACAACAATGAACTTGCTCCAGCCGTACTTTTTGTTCAGCTCGAACATCGTCTTGATATAGACATAGGTTTTGCCCGTGCCGGTTTCCATTTCAATATCAAGGCTGCAACGCCCCAAGTCTTTGACAAGGGAAGCCGAGAGTTTAATGTTGTTCTGACTCTGCAAGGTCTGAATGTTGTGCAGAAGCTGCTCGTCGGAAATCTCTACCGCTTCATTCTTGTAGCCGGTATCGTTCAGCGGGTCGATGACTTCAAGCTCCTCATCAGACATACCGAGGGTCATCTGATACGGCTCCGCTTTCACCTTGCCTCGGTCACGGATATAGGTGATCTTGTCGTGAAAGCCCTGCCCCTGAAAGACACGCACAACGGCATCAACCGCATCGGTTTGATATTGTTGTATTTTGAAATTAAACTTCATTAACACAGCCTCCTTCGTATGTTTCCCAAAGGAAAGTCACGAAAGTGATGCTACAGCCAACAGCCAATTTTGCGTGCCTTATTTCCAGTCCAGTAAAGGCGGCGCTCTTGCCGTGTCCGCTTCCATAGGGATTGCGGATTTCAGCAAGTTTTGTTGTAATGCCTCTTAGATTGCCAAGAACAGCTCGTATATTGTCGGAAACTGGGTCGGTGTTCGGTATCGACTTGGGCGTTAGATTTAAGAGGTTCAAGGTTTCTCCGGTAAGTTTGCCCATATCCCAATTTTTGTCCCACGCTACGCCCCTATTGTCTAAGATCGTCTTACAGCAGCTTTCAATCAGTTCTTTTGCCTTTCCGATGGCATCAGTAGGATTTTCACTTTGCATCTTCAGCATCAACTCTATCTGCTTTGAAAGATACTCGCTTGAGAATTTCTCCTGCAATTCAACAGCATTTGGTGCAAGTGGAGTTGTTACATTGAGAATCCTATCCATATAAAAGCGACACTTCTTATAAAAACAAGCATATTCTGCATTGTATCTGCTATAACCGAACGGATCTTCGTTTGCTTCTTCTGTAAACTCCTGTTCGAAGTTTTCTTCATAGTATGCCAGCAAGTCTTTCAGCAGTTTTTCAACACTCTCATCAGGTGCCTCATTGACATAAGCGGCAAGCGATTTTCCTTTGGACATATTATATTTGCTACACAGGGCGACACCTATGCTCTCCATAGTAAAGACATCGAAATCATTGGTCGTAAAATCGAGCACATAGCCACCCCGGTTGAACAACTTCAAAAATGTCCCAACTTCAATTTTTGTCAGCTTCGCCATCTCACAGCACCTTCCTTACGGTGTCGGGGCTGTAGGTGGCGAAGATCTGATCGAAGTTGGTTGCCACGCTGTCGTTTGCCATAGAGCTGTCACGCATTACGAAGTAGTAGGGCTTCTGCTTGGCAATGGCTTTGATGGTATCCTCGGTCACATCGCTGTCGAAGCAGGCAATCAGATAGTTGCCCTCCACATTGAACACCTTCTTGCCGGCAATGGTGGTTTCCTCAATTTTACTGGAGAGCAGCACGCCCAAATCCAGCATCACTTGGAACAGCAGATCTTCCGGCGTTCTGTCCTCTTTGATGTTATCTTCAAGGCGGGAGAATAGACTGGCTTCATACTCTGCAGGGTTATAGTAGACCTCTTTCATATTGGAGGTGTCACACTTCAGAACACGGAAGCCGGTGTCAATCACATTTTTAGTGACATATGCCCGTTCTTCCGGCGTGGAGGGCATACCACAACCCCAGCCTTCGCCATTCAAGTTTCCTGCACCTGTTACAACAGCTTGAAGTATTTTGGCTCCTGCACGGCGGATGCGCTCCTTGCCGATCTCACAGATTGTTTTGTATCCTGCTTTGTAGGCTTCACTCTTTTCGTCAGTCACTTCGGGAAGCTGAACCATAATGAATTTACGGTGTCCGCCATCTTCGGCATTCAGTTGCATAACGGCGTGGGCGGTTGTAGCAGAGCCGGAGAAGAAATCGAGGATAATTGCATCAGATTCTGTGTTGGCTATTCTAAGCAAGGTAGTAAGTAGCCGGACCGGTTTAGGACCATCAAAAACACCCAAGCCGTCAAAGAGCGCCTTGGTCTCTTGCTTCGCTTCTTGGTTGTTTCCAACATCATCTTGAAATAGAATCGTATTGGGGCGCAGTCCTGATTGCACTTCTGATAGAAAGGTTTTCTTCCGAGGTGTGCCATCTCCATTTGCTCCGAACCAAATTCTATTGTCGGCTTTCCATTTTTCAAATGTTTCTTTGCTACAACTCCAAAACCTTCCACTGGGAGGATAAACTTTTCTTCCGCTGGGTGTTTCAATCTCATATAGTAGGCTTTCAGAACCAGATTTAGCAGAAAGAATGACTGATGTCCATACTCCACGAGGATCGTTATCTGGATTAGAATATCCGTTAGGAATTTCTTCACCTCTTGGGAGAAGTCCAATCCTCCAGCCAGTATCGCTCATCATAATATTTTGCTTACAATAACACAGGATATGGTCGTGCATCGTCGAAAAGTATGTAGCATCGTTAGCTCTTGAGAATTTCTTCTGCCATATCAAATCAGCAACAAAATTTGCTTCTCCCATTACATCATTACATAGCTTTATGAGATTAGCAGCTTCGCCGTCATCAATGCTAATAAAAATTACACCATCATCTGCAAGCAAATCCTTTGCCAATTTCAGACGAGGATAGATCATATTCAACCAATCCGTATGAAAACGCCCATTACTTTCAGTATTGGGAACAAGTCTATTGCCGTTTTCATCAAACTGTCCACTGTTAGCAAGGTATTCGTCCGTGCTTTGGGCAAAGTCATCCTCATATACAAAGTCGCTTCCGGTATTGTACGGAGGATCAATGTAGATCATCTTGATTTTGCCAAGATAGGTTTCCTGCAACAGCTTCAGCACTTCGAGGTTGTCACCCTCAATATAGAGATTTTCGGTGGTATCAAAGTCCACGCTTTCCTCACGGCAGGGGCGCAGCGTCTTATTGATCGGGGCATTGGCAAGAAGAACGGACTTCTTTTTGTCCGGCCAAGTAAACTGATAGCGCTCCTCATTGCCGTCCACCACGGTGCAGGCAATTTCCTGCATCAGCACATCCTTGTCGATTGCCCTCACGACCTCGCCGTTTTCGTTGATCGTTTCCGTCACGGCATTAGGGAACATCGCTGCCAGTTTTCTGAAATTCTCATCAGCCTTGTTCGCTGTCTGCATTCTCAGTTTATCCATTATGCATTTCCTCCGCTTTCTTTCCAAAAATGGAATATAGGGTACTTCTTGAACTCCTCTTGTAATTGCGTGTCGAGCTTTTCGAAATGAAGTTCTGCGGCAGGCTGTTGATCCAACAGCAGGTATGCCCCGACAAGGACATCTTCTCTGACACCCGGCGTTTCAATTACACAAAACAGTTCCTTAACCTCGTCTATCGTCAGTGCTCGTTCACGCTTTTCGATTTGTAGCTTGTTTAGCAGTTTTACATCATAGGGCAAAGTTTCATCGTTTGAAGCAAAAATCCAATCCGAAAACGATCTTGCCACAGATAAAAATTCAGTCCTCGAATTAGCCTTGTCGTACGCTTCAAGCAGTTCAAGCAAGAAGAAATTTGCCCTTGTAATAGTTTCTTCGTGTTGTGCGGTATTTTGGAATGACGGCAATAAGACATCATAGCGTAAATTATCGGCTTTTATCAAATCGTCTGCGTGGAGTATCACATACTGCGAAATCGGCAATTTTTCTCCGGCTTCGTTTTCGTATACGAGCGACATCTCGGTTTTGAAAAAGTCGAATATACTGTATGTTCCATCTTTCCCTTCGATTTTTCGCAGGCAAACTATAAATTTCAGCTCACCTATATCTATGGTCATTATCGGGGGCAAATCGGTTCTCAAATGTTCCACCGGCTCCTTATCTACAAGTGCAGTAACAAGATAGCCAATATGTTTCCAATCTTTATCCTTTAGGGACTTAATGCTCAAGTCCTTTTTGCACCCAAGCAGATCAAGCAAAGCGACAATCTTTTTTGCGTATTCAAGCCGTGACTTTTCTTCTTCCAGCTTGAAGTTTGAAAAATTGGCACCTTTGTAATCAAACGGAACATCAACCCCATCCCATTGAAAGCTCCCGGCTTCGATGTATGAAATCAAAAAATCCAAATCTACTATCAGGGTTCTCAATTTATCAGAACTCTTATAGTTGATTTTTACCGTTCTATCGTTTTTGGACGCCTTTATCGAAAAGCTCTCCCCAAAGATAGTTGTAATCGTTTCTGCATCTTGGACAACCCTAACGGTTGAATAGAACAGCCTATCTCCTACAGAAACCTGTGTATCTCGTGTTTCTTGCGTCGTCAATTTCTGA
The DNA here is from genome assembly GCA_963646285.1 of bacterium. Lineage (GTDB taxonomy): Bacteria > Bacillota > Clostridia > Christensenellales > Aristaeellaceae > CAKUFA01. The sequence goes on along the minus strand of CAVIWF010000007.1, from coordinate 7,565 downwards.
GGAATAGCCTCGATTGGCTGTGGAATAGCGCTGCCCTTGATTTTTGCGTAAATATATACTTCATTTTTCAACAAGGCTGTTTTCGGGTCAATTCCGCCAACGGTTGAAACGGGGACGGTTATTCCTTCCAATACACCTTGGCGTTCAAGTTCTTCGAGCGACAGCAACTGAGCACTTGAAAAGCTCGCTTGTTTCTGACAGTTTTCTAAGCACTGGAAGAAAATCATTGCTTTTTCGTTTGGGTCCGTCGGAAACTTTTTGAGTTTAATACTTTTGCTTTTTTGCTCTTTTGCTTCTGCAAGATATACTCTGAGCTTTATCGGAGGCAATTCGGCATAATAGATCTGTCGTGTCAATCCGTTATGCCCAATATAGACAACAAAGAAAACTGCGCCGCCGTCGTACAGGTAATTGTTGAGATCGGTAGTTGATACAGGAAAGGATATTTCTTCTTTGCTGAAATCATCGTTTTCCGTGCCCTTGATTTGAACCGGAAGCCGTCCTTTTAGTTTTTCTTTCTTTTTGCTTTTGTCGCTATAAATGTAGACAAACCCATCCCAAGTCGGCTCTTTGTCGTTGTCCGCAATAAACTGGTCGAGGAAATCGGATACAACGACGCTATCCCTGACAGCATTAACAGATAGAGTTTCTATCGCTTTTCGATCCAATTTTATCCCTCCAATTCTTCTTTGAGCTTTTTTATCTGCTGCACAAGCTCAAACTTCTTTTTCGGCTGTTTTTCAGCCCGTGCCTGCTTTTCCAGCTTGGCGATCTCTTTTTCGATTTTCTGTCGGCGCTCGTCGGCTGCGATCTGCTCATCAAGGGTATTGCCGTCTGCGATGCTCACGCCGCCGATGTCCACTACGATGTTTTCCCATACCTTATCAAGGTTTAAGCCCCGCAACTCAATGGTACGGCTTTCGGTGGGCTTCCAATCTGCCTGCATCAGCTTCGTGTGGTAGATCGCCAGTTTGCTTTGTCCCTCAAATTCAAGCACAAACAGGATGTTCTGCGGAATGAGCTTTGACAGCGTGGCAACAGTTCTTTCATCGAAGTCCTTTTTCTTCAGCGACACAAGCAGAACAAAGAAACTCCCGACTTCCTCTCCGGCGGGGATGTTGATCTTCGTCGGCGTGATCTCGTTGACAATGGTGATTCTTGATATATCTGCGTCGATTTTCTCCTTTGCCGCCGTATTCATTTGGAACTTCGCATAGACAGCCTTCTTCGGAAGCTGCTTGCTCATCTCAGTTGACTTCGGAAGTCCGAGCATACTATCACCTCATCGCACGACTAAGAAGCATATCAGTTCAAAGTCGTCCAGTCCTTTGATTTCGTTTGACAGAAAACTGACCTGACCGCCGCCTAAAAAGCTGTCAATGTCACTCTCATCCTTTACTTCAATGATGGAAGCAATGGCGTCGCCAAGCAACTTGGAAAGCTGCGACATATTTCTACCGTCACGAGTTTCTTTGTTGAACGGCTTGTAGGCTTCGGGAATCGGTTCCGTCTTTCCTTTGCAGAGGAAACGCATCTTATCAAGCATCTGCTTCGGAGAAAGGTGGTCGCAGATGACCTCCCCGTCATTTCCGATATACACCATATAGAAGGGGTGCAACCGGTTTTGATTATCGATATTCACGCTGTTGGAACGGTTCTTCAAAACATAAATCACACCGGCAGGCGTATCCTCACTTGCAGGAACAACCGAGTGCAACCCGAAAGGTGTTTTGTCTATGTCAGGGTGACGCTTGATATAGTCGAGCAGGTCGAGCCGGAACTCGTTTAACCCCAAATCCATAATGGAGATGCCCGTTGTCATATCCTCAATGTCTACGACTTCATCTTGCAAGCGTTTGAGCTGTGCCTTCCGATATTCAAGATCGGTTTTTTCCTCGTCACTGAGCAGATTATCATCGCCCGTAGCAGTCATATCCACGATTTTCATACGGGTTTCAACTTTGGCTTTCAGATTGATGTAATCATCAAGGGTTACATCAGGCCAAAAGTTCACAAGTTGAATGACCTTGTTGCGGCTTCCGATACGGTCAATACGCCCGAAGCGTTGAATGATGCGGACGGGATTCCAGTGAATGTCGTAGTTGATAAGGTAATCGCAGTCCTGCAAGTTCTGACCTTCGGAAATACAGTCGGTTGCAATCAGCACATCGATTTCCGTCCTATCACCCGGCATCAGCAGCTCCTTGTCCTTCGAGATAGGCGAGAAGCAGGTCAGCACCGTGTTCAGGTCGGCACGGAGTTTGGGGCAAGTCGTCCGTCCCTCAACAGAGCCGGATACCATTGCGGTGTTCAGCCCATACCTTTCCTTGACATAGCGGCTGACATTATCATAGAGATAGCCGGCGGTATCCGCAAAGGCGGTGAAGATGATCAGCTTTTTATTGCCCTCATTGATGGGGTGCGTGATCTTGTTGTCAATCACTCGGAAAAGCTCTTGCAGCTTTGAGTCGTGTTCCGGTGTAATATCTCCGACCAGCAGGGTCAGAAGTTCAAGCACATCGGCATCTTTCGCCAAGCTGTCCCTCCACGATACATAGTCCATATCGGCAAGGTCAATTTTGACTTTCCGTCCGAAAGAGAACAGCTCGTCGGAGTTCTGATCCTCGGCATCAAACTCGTCCATATTGGAAATATCCGTCAGGTCGAGGGTCGTACCGGAGTGTTTATCAAAGCGATCAATCGTTTCTATTGTGCTGTTTATCAGATCCTTGATACGGGTCAGCGTCAGATTGAACGAATAGACAGAGCTTTCCATACGCTTCATCAGGTTGATGGCGGTCAGGCGACGGATGCCTTGCTCACGGTTCGCCTGCGTAAAGCCGATATTGACCTTGTTATCTCCGTACAGCTCGGCATACTTCTCCATTTTACTTGGAAGAATGTAGTGTGTCGGCGTATAAATCGTCAGCGTCAGAAGCATAAGCTGCTCGAAAATCTCGTTGTAACTGATTGCTTCCTTCAAATCAGTAAGATGCGGACGGAGCGAGATTGGCTTTAGCCTTGTCGGGAAGGTGCCGATGTCTGCCATATCGTAATACTTCTGAATGTGCTTTCTTGAACGGGCGATGGTCACGCTGTCCAGCACTTCAAAGAAATCAAAGTCCAGCATTTTGAGCAGGTTTTCAGTCGTCCGGTCGCACGGCTCCCATTTGCTCCAAGTGTTGAACGCCCGCTGTGCGTTCTTGAAGATTTCATCGATGGAACGGGTAGTGTTGAGCTTTTCGTCTATGTAATCCGTATGCCCTTCATACGCAAGGGCGAGCTGGTTTTTCAGGTCATTGAAGCGGTTATTGACCGGCGTTGCCGAAAGCATCAGCACTTTCGTCTTTACGCCGGCTCTGATGACCTTCTTCATCAAAGTAACATAGCGATTGTCCTTGGTGTCCTCGTCCGGGTTCTCGACCAATTTGCCGCCGTTACGGAAATTGTGTGATTCATCAATGACAACGAGGTCATAGTTGCCCCAATTCAGTCTGTCAAGATCAAGTCCGTTTGATGTACCGTGGGTGCGGTTTAGGTCAGTATGGTAAAGCACATCGTAACGAAGCCGGTCGGCAGCAATGGGGTTATTGACATAGTTATCTTTATAGGTGTTCCAGTTGTTTGTCAGTTTCTTGGGGCAAAGCACAAGAACGGACTTGTTGCGGTTTTCGTAGTATTTAATAACGGCAAGGGCGGTAAAGGTTTTACCAAGACCAACGCTATCCGCAAGGATACAGCCGTTGTATTTTTCAAGTTTGTTTATGATGGCAAGAGCAGCATCTTTTTGGAAATTGTAGAGCATCCCCCAAATCTTGCTTTCCTTGAAGCCGGTCGCTTCGTTGGGCAAAACATCTTCGGACACATCTTCCAAAAACTCATTGAAGATGTTATAGAGGGTGACGAAGTAGATGAAATCGGGAGAGTTCTCGTTGTATGCGGCGGTAATGCTGTCAATCACTTCATCGGTGACGACTTGAAGCACCTTGCTGTCATTCCATATCTCATTGAAGTCGGCAAGCAAAGTACGGGCAAGGGACTCGTCCTTTACAATTGTGGTGCTGATTACATTGCCTTTTTCGCAGCCCAATTCAACCGTAGTAAAGTTATTGATAGGCGTATAGCCTACACCGTCAACTACGATTTGTCCCTGAATGGATTTATCGCTGACATTTGACTTGAAAGTGACCTTCTGCCTGATCCACTCTGCACACTCTCGTGCAATGGCTTTTTGGGTCAGCTCATTCCTGAGCTTGATTTCAAACTCTGTTCCGTAAAGGCTTCTCTCACGGGTCAGGCGAGGAATGTAGAACTCACGCCGTTCCTTTTTTGCTTTTTCGGTCACGAAGGTCGGGGAGGTAAAAATAAAGCGGAGTTCCTCAATCTGTGAAAGCTGCTCTTTCAACTCCTGAAAGGCATAGATAGAGAAGCAAGCCGCCGCAATGGACAGTTTGCTGCCTTGTTTGATTTCTACGGAAAAATCGTCTTTTAGAGTCTTTGTAGTATTATTTATAAGCTCCATTTTTCTACACCCATCCTAATTATAACAAAGTCAGTGTCCCATAAAACGGACTTAACTCGGTTTATTCGTCATAAAACTCCATAATTTCGTCGGGCGTACAGTTAAGTGCCTTACAAATGTTGCCGATGATTTCGGTAGTTATATTCTCATCTCTCGCAAGTTTCATCATCTGATAATGCGTAATGTGCGCCGCTTCTTGCAAGTCTTTTTTCTTCATCTTTTTGTCGATCAAGATTTTCCAAAGTTTATTGTACCTGACAGCCATAGTAATTCTCCTTCGGCAAAAATATTATCAGTCAAAGATACAGGACGACTAACTTAACACATTATAGCATACTTCTCTCGAAAAATCAAAGGAAAAGTCGAAAATTCAAACTTATTTGCGGTAAATTGAGCCACAAAACTGTGCCCACAAGCAAAAAAGAGCCACCGACCCACATCAAAAGTGAGTCGGTGGCATTTTGTTAGTAGTTCGGTACCCCGTATCCGAGGATTTCGTAGTGACCTACGCTGTACTGGTTTACTCGGCAGCTATCGCCTGAGTTCCCCTCAACGGTATAAACGATACCGTTCTCGACCTTTTGGACAATGCCGGTGTGGTCAGATTGTCCATCCTGCGGACCCGACGAACCTTTATTATCCCAATCAAAGAAAATAATCATTCCGGGGACAGGCTCGGCAGAGCCGTCTATCCACTGTCCACGGTCCTTGAACCACTGGACGCCGTTCACACAGCCTGCATATTTGGGTACAACTCCAGTGTCGATATAGCCGCACTGATCGGCACACCAGCTTACAAAGCAAGCACACCATTCCACACGGCTTCCGAAGCCGTACCAAGACCAGTACGGTTCGCCGCCTACATTTCCGACCTGCGAAAGCGCCACGGTGACGATCTGATCGTCGCTGTATCGGATGCCGTAAAGCACCGCTGCCCAAATAGAGTTGTTTTCATCCTTGAGCAGCTCGGCAAGATACTCCCGCTGTTCTGCGTCAAAGCCGTAAAGGTCCGCCATTTCGTCCACCGTCAAATGAGAAACGGTGATATAAAGCGTTGCCTTTGTAACCGTCGTTTCCGTCTGAACGATGTTGCCGTTTCCGTCGTCCGTTTCGGTAATTTCCGTTTCCGAGTGGCTTTCACTGCGAGAGGATATGGAGTTCATCTCCCAAAAGATGTCCGAGAGGATCTGTTTCTTGTCCTCGTCCATCGTGGCGACCTCCTGTGGGTTGTCCTTGTCTGTATTGGTCTTTACCGCATAGACCGCAAGCACATCCTTCCAAACAGCTCGTCCGCCGCTGATCTCCATATTATCATAGGCTACCGAGTTTTTCTCCGCTTCCATCTTGGCATCGTAATCAGCGTTGATTTCCTGCACGGCTGTCTGCATCGACATTCCCGTGCCGGAGTCCTCACCGGAGAAGAACACCCCGAAAACAGAGCCGCAGATCAGAGCAATCAGGCAAATCACGACAATAACAGCAACAGCGACCCACCCGCCTGCGGCGATAGCAGCGACCAGCGCTTTTGTTGCCGCAATGATTGCTTTGACTGCCGCAATCGTTGCTTTCACGGCAGCTTTCACACCGGCGACGGTTGCCTTGGCTGCGGCTTTAGCGGCTTGTGCAGCTTTCTGTGATGCTTTCACCGTAGCCTGTGCGGTTTTCTGTGCCGCCTTTGTCGCCTGCTGTGTGGTCTTGATTGCCGTTTTCGTGGTTTTGACCGACCTCTGTGCGGCTTTGGCTGTGCCTTTTCCGGCAGTCTTGATGGTTTTCTTGCCGGCAGAACGGGCAGACTGTTTGATCGTCTTTTCCGTTTGCTCGACCGCCTTGATGTTCTTATTCCCGGATGTGCGGACAGTCTGCCTTTTCATCGACTCTGCCGCACGCTTTTCCCGGAACCTTTGAACACCGTCCTTTGCTTTGGAAACATTCCGTTTAGTTTCTTCCAGCCCCTTGCGCCCCTGCTTATCAAACTGGTGCGCCGCTTCGTGCGTGATACGGTCAACGCCGCCTTCCACACGGTCGGAGGCATACTCCTCGGCATTATGCTCATCGGGATGCGTTGTGTGTTCCGCCTTTTCCTTCGTCTGCACATAGGCAGAGCGCATACGATCTGCGGCGATTGCCGCCTTGTCGATCTTCTTGATCGTGCCTTTCACAACATCTCTCGTTTTAATATCAGCCATTGAACCCTCCTTTCCGGGGCGTACCAAAACGCCCCTAAATTAAAAATGAGGGGTAAAGGTATAAACACCTTACCCCTCAAAGTGCGGGAGCCGAAAAGCCTTGATATTACTGGCTTTTTCAACACCTATTTTTCGACTCTGCCCGTTTTCTTCTTGCGTACTCTGCCTGTTGCTTTTTGTAGGCTCTTTGAGCGCACTTTTCGCAGTATTTCTTTCGGTTGCCCTTCTTGATAATCGGCGCACCGCAGGACACGCACTTTTCAAAGCGTGTGCCGAGAATATCCGCTTCCAGCAAAGGATCTGCCGGTAAAACAGCATTGCGGAAATATTTACAGAGAAGCGAGTATGAAATACTCTGCACACAGACGCAGGGTTCTCCGTCGTCCAGTGCAAGGCAGTTGCCGCTATTATAATTAGCACAAAGGCGCTTAATTAGGGCGTTCGCTCTCTGCCGTTGCTTCGGCGTGAGTCTTGGCAGCATCCGCACCACCGTCCTCCGTTATGCGTTTCGCCACGACCACAAGACGGCTGTTGTTTCGACTGTACTCGCAGGTAGACAGCGTAATGAGTTTATCGCCGTATTCAGCGGTCACACCGGTATCGTAGAAGGACAGCTCCTTGCACTTGCCAATAAAGTCGTCAAACTCGCCTGCACTCTCTGCATCCACAAAGCGATAATACTTGAACGCATCGGGGCTGTCGGTGTAGACCACCGTGCGGAACACAGCAACGATCTCAAACTCCTGCTTATCTGTCAGCGTGTTAAAGGTAATCGTCCGATGATCGTTCCAAAAGCCCTCGTCCTTGAACTTTTCAAGGTGGGCAAACATTGAGCCATTGGACATATGGTGTCCGTA
>CAVIWF010000006.1:0-67295 GCA_963646285.1 bacterium | reverse complement strand
GTGCCGATGGTACTTGGCTGGACACGGCCCGGGAGAGTAGGTCGTCGCCGGATTCCATTTCCCTCGAAGAGTTTCTTCGAGGGGTTTTTGTGGTGCAAGAATATGTGCACTAACCGAAACGATTCGCAATAACCTTGTTGGTGTATACGGCGATAATCTCAGATAAAGCAGGGGCCGCTTTTGCGAGCAGCCCCTTGTGCTTGTATCTGTAGAATATCTTTGCTATAAAGAGCCAAACAAATCTAACTGTTTCTCCTGCGTTTCATTTTTGTTTTGCTTCTCTCCGTAAATCTCCAAGAATCTTTCTTCGCTTTTCAGATAGTAGCTTTCCATTCCTGCTTTTCGGATTCCTACGTAAACTGCAAGTGCCCTTGCTTGACAGTTGATGGATTTTTGAGGATTAAACTCAATATCTGTAAAAGCATCATATGCCATCGCAGCATCACCAAGAGCGGGATCCTCCCTTAATGCTCTTATGTAAAGCCAGTCATAAAAAAAGGCTTTCGGTTCCAACGGATACTTTGCACCTTCAAAACAAAAGCCTTCCAGTTTTCTGCTGGTTCGGAGCCGCTCATCTTTCTTTGCATCATGGGCATTCTCTTGAAGGATATCTAAATATTGCTTGCCTCCTTCAAATACTTTTGAAGATTGGAAGGCACTTTCTAGTGGAACTACCTTTCCATTTTCTAAAGTAATCTTTAAGCTAAAAGCACTCAGCCTAACTCCGTCAAGACAATCAGATTTTGTAGACACCTCTAAAATATGCTGCTCTGGGTTCTGGGCAATATATCTCTCGTGTAGGCTTTTCATTGACTTCTGCTTTTGGCTTACGGCAAACCCATTGTAAAAGAAAAACTCAACATCCTCTTCTTTATAAAAGGGAGGATTTTCATCTGCTATAAATACAGGCCTTTTTGCCATAAAATCATCCTTTCTTCCAATGCTGATAATCACACCTTGGACTAAACAATCCCTTATCGATTTCTGTCGGAATTCCTTCAATGTCACTAATAACTTTTTGAGCCCATGCATCCTTTACCAGGATTCTCCGAACACAATCAAAAGGAATCTTTCCTTTGAATAAAATCTCGGCTTGCGGATCCGTTGTGTAAAGATCAGGAATGTTGCCGGCCCGGCAACAGCTTTGCCAAGATTCATAAAACATACCTTGCGCCCACTTCAAAGTACAATGATCTAGAAACTCTTCTTCTGTTATGGGGTTATATCTATTATGTCCTTTGGCTGCATTTGTTGCAAAAAAAGCAAGACTTGTGCTGTCAACGTTCAAAAAAGACTCGACATATATTTCAAGAAGAGCCATTGGAGAAACAGGATCTTCATTAGTCTTCTTATACAGCATTTTATAATTCGGAAAAGAAACGGATAAGCACGTGCAGTTTTCCAATCCATCTAGTCTTTGATCATCCGTGGAAACAAAAGAACCGATTCCCCCCCCCATAAAGCTACCTTTACATCTTTTTTGGGAATGATTCCTAAGGCTCGAATGTTGCCTAAATTGGCGAAAGGCGTGAAGTGATAGAAATATTTTACGCCTCTTTCTTTTATCATCCATTCTACCGCTCTGTTCATTGCCTGCCCCTCCTTCAGCTTTTCCAGATGCTATTTTCCTTTATGCATATTTTATGCGTAAATCGGAAGCTTGTCAACCACTATTTTTTGGAAGGCTCCCGCCCTTAGCAATTCCCTTTCCCTTTTCCTTCCTCATTTTCCCCAATCCTCCGATACGCACCCTCCAGCATGCCACAATTCAGCCCTGCAAACACAAGCAGATAAACCGGCATGATGCCAATGCCAATGGCCTGCTGCAGCTGCCCGAAAACCATGGGCATGAGGGTGCTGCCGATATAGGCGGAAGCCATCTGCATGCCGATGACCGCAGCGCTGTACTTCTTGCCGAAATTGGACGGCGCCATGTGCTGAATCGCAGGATAAATGGGTCCCATGCCGGTGCCGATGACTACAAAACCGATGGCTGCAACAATGTATCCGGGAATCGGCAGGAAAACCAGCAGAATGCCCAGCAGCTCTACGGTGAGGCCGATGCGGATCAGCAGTTTGTCTCCCAATTTGTTGGAAATGAAGCCGGCAATCAATCTGCCCAGCATCAGGCCGCCGAAGATCAGGGAGCCGAAGGATGCAACGGTTTCTGCGCTTAGGCCGGCTTTGGTTCCGGCAAAATAGCTGGGGATCCACAGGAAACAGGTGGCCTCGCCGGAACAGTAGGCAAAGAAGGCAATCAGCGTCAGCACCACGCCCGGAACCTTCAGGGTTTCCTTAATGCCGGCACTTTCACTGTTCTCTTCTTCTTGACTTTCGGTTTTCTTCCACAGCGGCAGTGACAGAACGCACACCAGCAGAATGCCGAACTGAATATAAGCTGTCCAGCGGTAGCCTTCATTCCACCGGGCAAGCTTCAAGGCCTGGGACATGATGTAGGGACTGATGACTGCCCCAATGCCGTAAAAGCAGTGCAGGAAATTCATGACAGAGGAAGAATAGTGATTCGCTACATAATGATTGACAGAGGCATCAATGCATCCTGCGCCAAGACCATAGGGAACGGCGGCAACGAAAAGCATCCAGTACTGGCCGGAAAAGGAGAAGCCAATCAGTCCCAGCACCGTTAGACCAATGGATACGATGACGATCCACTTTGTCTGGAATTTCCGAATCATTCGAGGGCTGAGCAGAGCAGAAATGACTGTCATGCAGGAAATCGTCATGGAGACGAAGCCGGCATAGGACGATGGAACGCCGAAATCCACTTGCATGGAGGGCCAGCCGGAACCAAGCAGGGAATCCGGAAGCCCTAGACTGATGAAAATGAGATAAATAACTGCCAGAAGCAAAGAAGCCATGGTACGTCCTCCTCAAACATTTTTCTGATCTTGCGGGTTGACAGATAGGATTATATCGCTTATGATACAAGCAAGTATAGGAATAAATCGGCGAGAAAGCTGTTAACGGTAGGAATAAATCGCCGTTTTGGAGGAACGTGGATGGCACTGACACATTCGGTGGATCAGGTGGATGAAAATGGCCGAGAGATGTTAACGTACGGCACCCCTGCTTTCCCGGCTGCATTTTTCGATGATGAGCTTGCAAAAATTGCGGTACCGCCCCATTGGCACGATGAATTTGAAATCGTGATGATGCAAAAGGGAATGATCCACGCACGGGTTGCAGGCAATAGCTTCCCGCTGCCTGCCGGAGAAGGCTTCTTTATCAATAGCGGTATTCTTCATGCGGAAAAGCTGAAGACAGAAACCGGGCATCAGCGGGTGATTGTTTTCAGTCCCAAAATGATTTCTCAGGCGAATGATTTGATCTGGCAATCTTGTGTCACGCCCGTGCTTAACAATGCCAGCCTGCCTTATATCCGCCTGTCCGCCTCTATACCCTGGCAGAAGGAAATTCTGTCTCTTGCTGAAAAGGCTTGGCTTTACGGTGCATACGAAAAGGAGAACTATCCGATCCAGGTCAGGTACTGCCTGAGCCAGGCGCTATCTTTGATAGCCGTCCATGCCGGCACGGTGGAAAATGAACTCTGCTACACAAGTCAATACCAGCGGGATGAACTCCGCATGAAGAAGGCATTGCTGTTTATTGAGCAGCATTATGCCGAGGAAATCACCATCGACGATATTGCCAAAAGTGCGGAGATCAGCGTCAGCACCTGTCTGCGCTTGTTCAGGACGGTCATTGGAACAACCCCTGTGCAGTATCTGATTGGTTATCGCCTTCAAAGGGCGGTGGAGGAACTGAAACACGCAAGCGGCAGGTCAATTGCTGAAATTGCCTACGCCTGCGGCTTCTCGGATGCCAGCTACTTTAACCGGTGCTTTCGGAAGACCTACGCCATGACGCCTACTGCGTATATGGAACTATTTGGTCGCATGTGAAGCGACACTTTTTCCTGAAAATGTGATATACTTTTTGTACACAAGGAAGTCAATGCAAAGGGAGGCATGCTTGATGACAGGGCGGTATCGTGTGGTTGGTCTTGGCGGAATCGGTAAAGAAAAATTCTCAAACATGTTGGACGATCACCTGGCAGGTTCACGCTTTTTCGATGCAAACGGAGCAAATTACCTGAGAGTTGGCATGGGAGCCTCCCTTGTCTACTGGATTGCATTCGGCCACGAAAATGGTCATTTGGTTGCGGTGGATGAGGATATTCATTTTCATACAAAGCAACGATGCATGATTCATTACTGCAAGATTCTTGAGCGTGATGACTTCATGGGCATGATGGGACTTGTGCGGATTCATTTGCTGCTAAAAGAAATGGGCATGGACATTCCACTGAATGTAAATGTACCGATGCTCCGTGTTACTGAAATGTTGGAATATGGAAATGGATACTATGCACAGATTGCTGGATATGCGGAAGCGGCAACGTGCTGGCCCAGCGCAGAGGCGTATGAGGCTTCTTGCCCAGATACACATTATCTGGCTGTTGAACATGTGATACCAACGGGCACCTTTCCCAAGAACGATGAAGAGGAAAGCGAGCAAAGTTCACACGCTCTTTTAGGTGGACGTATTACGGCCGTTGAGCGTTGTACGAATTCCTTCACGAACAAGGATTATTGGCATGTTACGATTTCCTCCCTCGGAGATGCGTTTGATCTTTTGATTGCACCGGAGGCATTGGACGCAGAACCCGTTGTCGGCGGTGTGCTGCATGGATCTTTCTGGCTGAGTGCTATGCTGTATCGACACTCGGAAGACGAGGATTTTTGCGATCGAAAGGAATACACGAAGGAGTATGGAGAAGACCACGATACGCCTGAGGAGGAGCAGGACGGTGCAGGGTGTCACTTGGAAGTTACCCGCCCCATTAGTGACCGAATTCTCCAAAGAATTGAGGGTATTCTTGCTTCACTTGAAAAGGTCTCTGGTGATTTTTTAACGGTTGAATTTACAGGACACTCTGATCGAGAGTTTATTCAGGCAGCCTATTCGAGTCACAGTGATGACAAAACCTATCTTGTGGAGTACAGCTGCATTGAAGATGGACACCAAATAATCAGGGTAAAGCGCTATCTTACGCTGGAACAGACGGTTGCCATTTTTGCGGATGCCTGCAGGAAAAAGCCGGAGGAGTTTGACTTTGCCGGCTGGCTGGATAATGGATATGAACCGAAAGAAGAGGCCGATTTCCAATCGTTTGAGCACTACCACGATGATGACTGCCGGTATAGGCGACGGGTGCGGGAACTTGCGTTGAGCTGTGAACACGATTTTCAGGAGGACTGTGAGGAAGAGGAGACATACACCGATACGTTCCGCATGGTGATCGAGGCAGACAAAGAAATGACAGAAACAGAGGAGGAATCCCTCCAAGCAATCGTGTTTGATACAGTTTCCATGCTGTATGCTTATGGCATTCAAGTGGATGGCATGCAGATTGGTTTCAGCAACGATCCGGAAGGAAAACTCTTATGGCAGCGGGATGAAGCCAATGAGGGATGGTATCATATTGCACTGTGTGTTGACGATCTGAATGATTGGAGCCAACTGATCTATCAACTAGGGTATGTGTTGTTCCACTGCATCATGGATTTCCGTACAGGGGAAGCAAGAGGAATTCCCTGGATGAACGAAACCATCTGTGAGATGATGCAAATTTGGCTGCTCAGCAGCTTTTCCAGCAACTGGAGTACAAGCCGCCTTTACAAAAAAGATGAGGACTACGATGAGCACCTTCAGGAATACTTGAGAAAGTACATAACCGAACAGGAATGGACGAATAAACCATCCCAATGCACCTCCATGAAGGAACTGCTTGCTATGAATCAGCATGCCGAGAATCATTCGGCCGAACGTGTGGGCACGGTGATTCAACTGTACTATCTGACCATGCCGGGAGATCTTATCGGGCTTGTGAATTATGCGTTCTTGGAACTGGAAGAGCAATCAGGCCTTATCGATACAAAAACATGTACGTGCATTCACCACGACAATCTGGCAGTACGTTACCTTATGTCCATTCAAGATCATGCAGTGCGCAACGATGCGGCTTTCGAAGAGTTCCTTATACAGAGCGGGGAAGATCCTGATGCATACTGGAACCGCTTCGATAAGGGTGAATGTACTGACGACGAGTAACCAGGAACTGAACATCTTCTATGGACTGTGGCGCTTCGCATTTTTGTGAAACGCCCTTTTGCATAGACAGAAAAAATCACAAAGCATGCAAGCAACCCGGCTTTTCAATCGTTGTATCATCATAGCGCAGTCTTGCATGATGTGGTATAATAGGCTTGTGCTATGCTTGCAATGGGCTTTTTGCTCATGTGAAGGAGGCGAATGGCGTGGCGTCGAGACGGAATCGATGGACGGATCAGGAACGTTATCAGACTCCCGATGATCAGTTCGATCAGCAGGATACGCCGGAGGATCCGGCTTATATGGATGACCAAACCAATGTGTATCACATGGGTCAGGAAAATCAGGACATGTATGAGGAGAATGACGCCGGGGATTTTGACCCGGAGGAAGATCCTGATGCCTGGCAGCAGGAACCTTATGAAGACGATGATGTGGGAGCAGAAGATGATTTCCCCGTGGAAGAGGAAAAGACCTACGCCCACTCCATTTTTAAGCCTGCCACGAAGAAACCGGCCTTTATTTTATGCGTGCTGGTAAACGTGGTGCGGATTATGCTGCTGCTGGTGGTACTGGCAGGACTGGTGGGCGTGGGTGCTGTGGTGGGCATTGCCAAAGGTTATGTGGAAACGGCTCCAACCCTGGACTTGGCAGCCTTGGACGATCAGGCCCAGACTTCCTTCATTTATGATTCTAACGGCAACCTGATTACGGAATATAAGGGCACGGAAAACCGTGTCAGTGTCAGCTTGGCGGCCATGCCCACCTATCTTCAGCAGGCGTTTATTGCCGTGGAGGATGCCCGCTTCTATACCCATAACGGTGTGGACATCAAGCGTATTGTGGGTGCTTTTGTTTCCAACCTGACTTCTTCCAGCACCCAGGGCGGTTCTACCATTACCCAGCAGCTGATCAAAAACACGGTGCTTTCTTCTGAACAAAGCTACAAGCGTAAAATCCAGGAAGCCTATTTGGCCATGCAGCTGGAACAGCAGTACTCCAAAGAGCAAATTCTGGAAAGCTATTTGAATACCATTTTCCTTGGCGAAAACTATTATGGTGTGCAGGTGGCAGCCCAAGGATACTTTGGCAAAAGCTTGGGGGAATTGACCCTTCGAGAATGCGCCATGCTGGCGGGAACCACCAACAGCCCCTATTATTACAACCCCCGGCGTAACTTCTACACCCGCTCCAAGGAGGGGGTGGATTATGCAGCCATCACCAACAATCGTACGGATTATGTGCTTCGCTGCATGTACGAGAATCAGTTCATCACCTATGAGCAGTATCAGGAAGCACTGGATCCTGCTACGGCCACCGTGCTGAAGGAAGACCCCAGCGAAGGCTCCGGCATGTATGCCTATCCCCATTATGTAGAATACGCCGTTTCTGAAGTGGTGGATATTCTGCTGCAGCTGAACGGCTTGGAGGATACCACGGCCAATCGCTACGCCATGGAAAATAAGCTGCGCACCGGCGGTTATCGGGTCAAGTTGGCCATTGATACGGAGATTCAAACCACCGTGCAGGAAACCGTGGAAAACTGGACCAAGTATCCTTCCCTTCGGGATCCGGCAGATAAGGTGTACCGCTCCCGCAATTCGGACGGTACCTATACGGAAATTGTGCAGCCTCAGGTGGCAGCCGTGGTGCTGGACTACCGCACCGGCGAAATCAAGGCCATTGTGGGCAGCAGAACAACGCCTACGCAGCGGAAAACCCTGAACCGTGCAACGGACATGAAAATGCCTGTAGGCTCGTCCATCAAGCCCATTGCCGTGTATGCTCCGGCACTGGAACTGGGGGGAAGCCCTGCCAGCATTGTGTATAACATGCCTGTGCCCATCTCCGGCTGGAAAAACAGCAAGGGAGAAGACTCCTGGCCGAAGAACTACGGCGGCGGTGGATACACCGGCCCTGAAACCCTGCGCACGGCCATGATGAAGAGCCACAACACGGCGGCTGCACAGACCCTGATGACCATGGTGGGTGTGGATCGCTCGGTGGACTTCCTCCATCGCTTGGGCATTGATGATGATCATATTGATGCTACGCCCTTCGGTCTGTCCCTGGGCTCCAGCGGCATTACGCCCCTGCAGATGACGGTAGCCTTTGGCGTACTGGCCAATGGCGGCGTGTATCAGCAGCCCATTTCCGTGCTTGGCATTTCTGACAGCGATGGCAACGTGGTTTGGGATGGCCATGCCAATCAAACCCGCCGCCGGGTCTTCTCGGAATCCACGGCCTACATGATTGTGGACATGCTGAAGACTGCCGTTAAGAGCGGCACCGGCACCAATGCCAAGATCAGCGGACAAACAGTGGCAGGCAAAACCGGCACCAACTCCGATCAGAAGGGCGTGTTCTTTGCCGGCATGACGGGCTACTACGCTTCTTCCATTTGGATCGGCCATGACAATTATAAGGCACTGGCCAGCAAATCCACCGGTTCCAGTGCGGCAGCACCCCTTTGGAAGGCCTACATGACCAAAATTCACGCCAATTTGCCGGATAAGGACATTCTGGACGGGGATCCCAGCCAGTACGGCCTTGTGAAAGTGACAACCTGCGCCGTTTCTGGCCAGTTGGCCACGGAAGCCTGCTATGCGGATACCCGCTACGGTACGGTGACGGACTGGTGGGCACAGGGCAGCGCACCGACTGTGTACTGCCAGATGCACCGCACCCAGAATGTATGCGCTGACAGTGGACAAATTGCCGGCAGTTACTGCCCCAACGTGATTTCCAGCAGCGTGATTGTGATTCCCAGCGGACATCCCCTGTACAACCTGATTGGCACAGAGTATGACGATGTGCTGGAAGAGTACCTTGGCTCCTGGGCTACGGTGAAGTTTGATGCCAGCGGCAATGTGGTCAGCGGCGGACAGGTCTGCACCTATCACAACAGCTCCAACACCGGCAGCGGCACGGACTATGTAACGGAAAATACGCTGATTCCCGATGCGAGAGTGCTGCTTCAGCAGGCCTATACCCAGCTGAACAGCATGGATCCTTCCGCATCCAATTACGGCTCTCTGTCCATGGCCATCAGCAATATGGAGAACGTAATCAACAGCGGATCTCCCAGCCAGAGCGACGTAATGGCAGCCATGAGCCAGTTGACCCGTGCCATGGCAGGACTGGAATGATGGATGAAATCCTGCTTGCCCTGCAAACGCTCCGGGTGCCGATCCAGCAGGGGGAATACGACCTGCATCATTTGGTGATGGAGGCGCTGGATCAGGCAAACATTTCCTATCAGCATGAGGTCAATGTAGCACCTCGGTGCAGGATTGACCTGATGTGCGGCAGCATTGGCATTGAAATGAAGCGGGGCAAGCCGGAGAAAAGCAGCCTGCTTCGCCAACTGAGCCGCTATGCCCAAAGCGACCAAATAGCAGCATTGATTGTGGTGGCAGAGCGAAGCGTCGATCTGCCCCACACCCTTGCAGGGAAGCCGGTTCGGCTGGTGTGCCTGAACCGGCTGTGGGGGATTGCACTATAACAAAAATGGAGAAAAACATGACGGACGATCAGTTTCAGCAGGAGGACGGATGGGATGAGGAGCTTCTGCCTCCTTACCTAAGGCCTGCCGAAAACACGGCGCAGCCCATGGGCACCCTGAGCTATAATCGCAGGAGCAAGTGCTGGGTGGTAAAAGGCGACCCTGCTGTGACGGAAATGTGCAAGCGCCTCTTTCCGGGGTCAGCAGGGGCAAAGCGGGGAGAAGCCCGGTTCACCGCCCATCGCCGAATTATCGGGGATCTGTGCTGGCTGATGATGCGCTTTCCCCTGGAAGTCAAGCTGAAGGATCTGCCCCTGTGGGATCAGGCTGTGGCAGAAGCCAGGCAGTACGCTATTCGTCAGGCAAGGGCTGCCCAGATGCCGGCTCGAACAACGCCGCCGGAAGGCAGCTTCCATGGGGAATTGATGGATTTCCAGCAGGAAGGCTTAACTTTCCTTTTGCAGCATGACCGATGTCTGCTGGCAGATGAAATGGGTCTAGGCAAAACTGTGCAGGCACTGGCATGCATTGCGTCCGAAAGGGCACTGCCGGTGCTCGTCATCCCTCCGGCGCACTTAACAAGAAACTGGCAGGAGGAAACGGCAAGGTTTCTCCGTGTGGAGGGTCGAGCACCCCGCATTCATGTGATCCACGGATTGAAGCCTTACGATTTGCCGGAAGCGGATGTGTACATCATGCACTATCTGCTACTGCGGGGCTGGAAACAGGTGCTGAAGGATTTTCCTGTCCGTGCCGTCATCTTTGATGAAATACAGGAATTGCGGCATACCGGCACTGAAAAATACTCTGCTGCCAGTATCCTGTCAGAGGAGTGCAGCCGGGTGATTGGCCTTTCTGGCACCCCCATTTACAACAAGGGGGGAGAAATCTGGAATGTGATCAACATTCTTGATTTTCACTTTCTGGGGGACTGGGAAAGCTTCTCCCGGGAGTGGTGCTATGGCTACGGCAGTGCCGTGGTCATTAAGCCGGATGTGCTGGGAGCATATTTGAAGCGGGAAGGGCTGATGCTCCGCCGCACCAAGCAGGAAGTGCTGAAGGAACTGCCCCCCAAGCGGCGACTGGTGCAGGAACTGGACTGGAACGATAAGCTGTACGCCCAGATGATGGCGCCTGTGCTGCCCATGCTGGAAAAATGGAAGCAGGGCGGAGACATGACTGCTTCCCAGCGTGCCATGCTGGAAGAAAGTATTTCCCAACAGGCACGGCAGGCTACAGGAATTGCCAAGGCCCCATATGTGTGCCAGTTTGTGCGCATGCTGCTGGATGGGGGAGAAAAGGTGCTGCTGTTCGCCCACCATCATGCGGTGATGGATGTGTACCGGCAGGAGCTGAAAAGCTTTTCGCCGGGATTCATTACCGGCAGGGAAACATCTGCCGAGAAGACAAAAGCAGTGGAGCGCTTCATGTCCGGCCATACGGATGTGCTGTGCATTTCCCTCCGGGCTGCCAGCGGCCTGAATCTGCAGCGAGCTACCTGCGTGGTCTTCGGCGAACTGGACTGGAGTCCTGCGGTACATGCCCAGGCGGAAGACCGAGCTCACCGAATCGGTCAGGAAGATTCCCTGCTGTGCTACTATCTGGTCAGTCCCCAGGGCAGTGATGCGGAAATGCAGGAGGCCCTGGGGCTGAAGGTCAGTCAATTCGTTGGCCTGATGGGGGATCAGCCTGTTACCCAGCAGGAAGCGGCGGAAGCGGCAGGGGTGGCACGTATGCATGTGGAGAAGCTTGTGCGCCGCCTGGCGGACGCAACAAATCGGTAAGGAGAAGCATCATGCTCAAAATCGGCTGTCATCTGTCTGCTTCCAAGGGTTATCTGCACATGGGCAAGGAAGCAATGGCACTGGGCGCAAATACTTTCCAGTTTTTCACCCGGAATCCTCGGGGCGGCAATGCGAAGCCGCTGGATGAAAAGGATACGGAAGCATTCCGCCAGTATGCGGAGGAGCATGGCATTGAACAGATCCTTGCCCATGCCCCCTACACGCTGAATGGCTGCTCGGCAGATGTCTCCATTCGAGACTTCGCACGGCGTACCATGGCGGATGATCTTCAGCGGATGGAGCATCTTCCGGGGAATTTGTATAATTTTCATCCCGGCAGTCACGTGGGGCAGGGCATCGAAACAGGTGTTGAGCAGATTGCGGATATGCTGAACGGCATCCTGTGGGAAGATATGCATACCACCGTGCTGCTGGAAACCATGGCAGGCAAGGGCAGTGAAGTCGGCAGCCGCTTTGAAGAACTTCGGGCGGTGATGGATCGAGTCACCCTTCACGACAAGCTGGGTGTGTGCATGGATACCTGCCACATGGCTGATGCAGGATATGACATCGTTCATGATTTGGACGGCGTACTGACGGCATTTGACAAAATCATTGGCCTTGACCGGGTGTATGCCGTGCACATTAACGACAGCAAGAATCCCATGGGTTCCCACAAGGATCGTCATGAACAAATCGGTTTGGGCACCCTGGGCACGGAAACCATTCTGCGGGTTATGGAGCATCCAGCCCTTCGGGAAAAGCTCTTCGTGCTGGAAACGCCCAACGACTTACCCGGCTATGCACGGGAGATTGCCATGCTGAAGGAGAAATGGGCATGATTCGTGTATCGGCAGGGGTGATTCGCAGGCAGGATGGGCGGATCCTGATTTGCAAGCGAGGAGAAGGCCGGAAGAATGCCCATCTGTGGGAGTTCCCCGGCGGCAAGCAGGAGGCAGGCGAAACAGCCGCTGACTGCCTGCAAAGAGAAATTCGGGAAGAACTGCTGATGCAGGTGACCCCCGGGGAGATTCTCTTTACCGAGGAGAAGGAAGGCATCCTTTTTGATTTTGTGACGGCTGTCAGTCAAGAGGAACCTACATTGACGGAGCATGAAGCCATGGCGTGGGTCACGCCGAGAGAAATGCTGCCCTACGCCTTCTGCCCGGCGGATACGGATGCCGTTCTGCGGCTGGCTTTCCAGTCTCCGCCGGTGACCAGTTTTCTGTGGGACTTTGATGGCACCTTGATGGATACCTACCCTGCCATGGTGCAGGCAGTGCTTCGGGCGGCAGCCAGGCAGGACATGCATCCAAGTACGGAGCAGGTAACGGCATGGATGATGCATGACTTGCGGTATTGTCTGCATCAACTGGTCATGGAAAATAGCAAGGATGAAGACCAGCTGTACCGGGATTATCGGCAGGAGGAAGCCTTGATTCCCCCTGAGCAAGTGACGATGATGCCGGGAATGTTACCACTGCTGGAAGCACTCCATCAGCGTGGGGGACGGCATTTTCTGGTGACCCATCGGGGAAATGATGCATGGCGGTATTTGGAGCATGCCGGGGTTCGCAGCCTGTTTGCAGGCGGCGTGACCCGTGAAGCTGGACTGCCCAGGAAACCTGCCCCGGACATGATCCTTCGGGTCATGAAGGATTACCACCTTGTGCCGGAGCAGACCATGATGATTGGCGACCGCCCACTGGATACGGAAGCCGGGCAAAGGGCTGGGATCCTGTCCTGCATGCTGGATACATCCGGCCGATTCCGGGAAAGCCGTGCAGATCTGTACGCAGGCAGTGGGGCGGCACTGATGGCCATTCTGTGCCCAAACAAATAGCCATAAAAGATTTACATTTATGATAGAAGGAAACCTCGCTTTTCATCC
The DNA here is from genome assembly GCA_963646285.1 of bacterium. Lineage (GTDB taxonomy): Bacteria > Bacillota > Clostridia > Christensenellales > Aristaeellaceae > CAKUFA01. The sequence continues at coordinate 53,980 of CAVIWF010000006.1, read as the reverse complement.
TGAAATTCGGTATAATGATAGCGTGGATGTTTGTTGGATTCACAAGTTGTGATTTCCACGTTCAATGCGGAGGTATGTATGCGGAAGATCTTGGCTCTGTTGCTGTGCTTGACCTTTCTGCCTGTCATGGGACTGGCGGAAGATACATTTTCCATTGACACGCCGGCGGAAACCGTCCGTCCCGGCAAGGCCGTTCTGCTGTGCTTTGATGTGCCTGCGATTGGCACCGTCAGTCTCTATGTGCAGAATGATGCTGGGGAAAACGTATCCGTGGTGGTGGAGGATTATCAGGCTGCCGCAGGTACCAACGCTGTTTATTGGAATGGTACATGGCAGGGAGTTCCTGCACCGGAGGGAAATTATAGTCTGGTGCTCATTGATGGGGACAGCGTAGCCACCGCACCGGTGACCATTGGCAGCTATGCGCCTTATCTGCGCAGCATCAACGTGGTCAACGCAAACGGTACGCCGGATACATCTGTGCAGGTGAACTGCATCCCCAGCGAGGCAGGCATGCTTTATTGGGGCCTTCAGCAGGATGGGGAGGTTATGGAGCAGTCCGCTGTGGAGGTTGCAGCAGGGGAAGCATGTGAACTGACCTGGCAGCCTGAAGGCAATCTGCCTGATGCTACCTATACCCTTGTTATGTGGCTGGAGGATGAAACCGGCTTCTCCTCCACCGTGGAACAGGTGGAAATCTCCCTCTCCGGCTTTGAAGCAGAAGAAGTGGACGAAGTAGAAGAAATCGAGCCGGCAGAGGCAAGCGAACCGGTAGAAGAAACCATCGTGGAAGATGTGCCGGAAGGAATCATCGTTGAAGAAATCCTTGAAGACACCGAGCAGACCGACGCAGCAGCACCGGCAGAAAATGAAGAAACAGGGCTGACGCTGACGGAAGCAGATACATCTTCAGACCTGGAAGTGGTAGAGACCACCGATGTTGTGTATACCCCCAGCTACGGCAGTCCCTACACGGAAGCCGTGAAGGACTACGATTACTGGACCACCCCCATGGACATCACCGATACGGAAGCTATCTGGAATATGCTGACCTCCTCCATTACCGTGCTGGATAACGGCAAAAAGAACGCCCAGAAGCAGCAGATTGTCCTCCGCAAGGAGCCTGACGAAAACAGCGCAGGCGTAGGCGTGGTAACCTGCATCAGCCAGTCTGTTCGTGTGCTGGAAACCTTGGACAATGGCTGGGCACTGGTGGAAAGCTATTCCTCCTCCTTCCATGATAATAAGGTTCAGGCTTGGAACATGCTGGTACAGGGCTATGTGCAGACCAAGTATATGAAGACGGTTACGCCCAATCAGGAAATCGGCTTGGTGGTGGATAAGCTGACCCAGCGGCTGTACATTTTCAAGGATGGGGAGCTGTACGATACCCTGCTGGTATCCACGGGTCTTGCCAATGCCAAGCAGCCTTACAATGAAACCCGCTCTGGTGAGTTCCTGCTCATGTTGCCCGCTATGGGCGGCTTCAAGAGCGACAATCTGGTGTGCAGCATGGGCATCCGCTTCAATGACGGCGACGTGCTCCACGAAGTGCCCCATACCGTGAATGCCGATGGTTCCAGCAACTACTCCACCTGCGAACCCAAGCTGGGCGTGAAGGCCAGCCACGGCTGCGTCCGTGTCCAGCGGCGGAAAACGCCCAAGGGAACGAATATGTCCTGGTTGTGGGATACCATCCGTGCCACCAAGGGTCAGGGCAGTGTGAAGATTGTCATTTGGGAGGACTGGCAGGGACGGCAAATCGCCATTCCTTCGGATGATACGGTGCTGTACTACAACCCGGATGGGGGCAAGCAGTACCACAGCGCAGAAACCTGCAATTCTGCCAAGGGGAAAACCTTCACGGCTTTCACCTATGGGGAATTGGAAACCGGCGACTTTGCCAAGCTGACCCGCTGCGAGTGGTGCACTCCGCCCCTGCGCATCAGCGAAATTGAAGAAATCAATGCCACCTACGCCGTCGGCGGGGATCATGATCCGGTGATGACGGCGGCACGGCAAAAGTGGCTGGATAGCCAGCAGGCAGAGTAACAGCAAGGAGGAGACTCCATGAACATTGTGGATTATGCGATTCTGGGTGTGATTGGCCTGAGTCTGCTCTTCGGGTTTTACCGAGGCTTTATCAGCACGGTGCTGAACACAGGGGGCTGCCTGATTTCCTTCGGCCTGTCCTTTGTGCTGTATCCCAAGCTGGCAGATGCCATTCAGAACAATGAAAGCCTGCTCCGCACCCTGATGCACTACACCGATGCTTCCAGCCGCATTGGCGACTTGGAACTGGCCATTACCAATGTTGGTCAGCTGACGGCAGACAAGATTGGTGAAATCATCAGCAAGGTGAACCTGCCTGCGCCCTTCGATCAGCTTTTGCAGGCCAATTTGGAGAAGCAGGTTTATTCGGCATCGGGGTTGACCTCCGTATCCGATTATGTGAGCCAGACCATTTTGACGGCTTGTATCAACATCATCTGCTTTCTAGTATGCTTTGTGGTGCTGTTCCTGGTGGTTTCCATTGTATTGAACTTTCTGCGGGCAGTGTTCCGCTTTCCCCTGCTCAAGCAGCTGGACTGGCTGGCTGGCGGCGTGCTGGGCTTTGCCCGGGGCGTGCTGATTTGCTATGCGGTGCTGGCCATTGCTCCCATTATTCTGACCATGGTGCCGGTGCAGATGGTTTCCGATCTGCTGAACGAGAGCACCTTTGCGCCCTTCTTCAACAATGGCAGCATGGTGCTGGCTATCATGAACGGGAAACTGTGATACCTGATTAACCGGCAGCATTTTGCCGGTTTTTATAAAATAACAGGCTTAAGAAATGAATGGAGGATTCACATGCGTAGGCCGATTCGTATTCTTGCTTTACTCTTGGCCGTGATGCTGCCGTGGACAGCACTGGCGGAAAGCGCAACACCGTCGGATGTGCAGACCCCTGTGGTTACCCAGGAAGCTGCGCCCACGGCGGTGCCTGCAACAGAGGCTCCCACGGAAGCGCCCACGGCAGTGCCTGCAACGGAAGCTCCTACGGCGGATCCTGCAACGGAGACGCCTGCGGAAGCACCAACGGCGGATCCTGCAACGGAAACGCCAACGGAGGAACCGACGGCAACGCCTGAAACAGATCCTGCAACGGAAATGCCAACGGAAGAACCGACGGCCACCCCGGAAGGGGAGGAAACGGCAGAACCGTCTGCTACGCCAGAAGGCGAACCGACAGAATCGCCGGCGCCGGAAGCTGCGGAAGAAGCATGGGATGAAAGCCAGTGCGACCATGCAAACCTGCATTGCGAGCAGGCACCGGCATGCGATGATCCCAACTGTCAGCACCTGACGGTGGATGTGCACGGATTGGATGTGCCCCTGTGTGCCAAAGGCCGGTGGGTGCTGGATCGGGAAGACGAGATTCTGCGTCAAAGCAGCAGCAACGGTGCACGGATGTTCCGGGCAGCGGCTCGCCCTGTGACCATTGACCTGGATCAGGGAGATGCCACCATTTACCGCAGCGGCAGCTATGTGATCAAGGGCAGTGCAAGAACCAATGCAACCCTGACTATTGCCGGTGAACGGCTTGTGGTGCTGGATGTACGCAGTGCAGTGCTGAACACGCTGAACGTGGGCAATCAGTGCGGCATTACAGTGCAGACCACGGGACAGAACACCATCAAAGAATTGGTGCTGGGGAAGAATAGCGAAATCAAATTCACCTCCGGCGGTGCTGTGCAGATTGAAACCGTTACCCGCAAGGAAAACGCCAAGGTGACGGTTACCGGCGGCAGCGTGAAGGTGGATACAACCGAAGCGGACGGCCGGAGCATGCTGACCTGTGCCGCTCAGGGCGTAACGGCGGTAACCGTGGAGGGAGATGCCTACCCGGCTGACCGGGCAGATGACGATGGCTGCTTCTATTTGTGGCTGAAGAATCCCGGTGAAGGCATGACCTGGAAGGCTAATGTGGTGGATACTACCCTGACGGTGACCAGAGAAGCAACCGATCAGGGGAGCACGGTGGTTGACCTCCCCGGCGGACAGATGACGGAAATCACCCAGGCTGGCGTGTACCGCTTGAAGGGCGCACTGGATGCAGCTACGCAGGTGAAGGTAACTGTCTCTGGTGTGCGTCTGGTGCTGGATAACGTGACCATGCAGGCAGATCAGGCACTGCTGATTGCGGATGAAGCCGTGACGGTAACGGTGCAGGGCACGAATGCAGTGCATGGCGTGTTTGCTTCCGGCAGTGTAAGCATCAACGGCAGCGGAAATCTGACGGTTGATCAAATGCTGACGGGATACACCGCCGTGGATGCCCCTGTAACTTTGGTAGCACAGAAACTGACCGTAAACGGCACAGCGGCTACCCTGCTGAAGACGACAGACGGCAGATTGCTGCTGCCTGCGCTGGAAGAAGGCAAGCGTTGGCAGGTCACCGGCGATGAAAGCACCCTGACTGCTGTCAGTGAAACCGTGGATGGGGATCATTTCGACCTGAGCAAAACGCCTCAAGTGACCACGGCAGCTGCCAAGTTCACCGTAGACGGCGGAGTGGAAATGGTCACCGGCATGATTGCTTCCACGGCCAGCAGCGCTCAGGCAACCTTGCGGAACGTGCATTTGAACGGCGGTCATGTACTGCAGGCGGCGGGCAGCCTTTCAGTGGAACTGACCGGCAGCAATGACCTGCTGGGTGCCGATGCCATTCAGCTGGCAGCAGGCGCTTCTGTGCAGCTGAATGCTGCAAGCGGCCGCACCGTGCTGGAGCAAAATGACCTGACAGGCATTACCCTTGTGGGCAATGTGAAGGTTGTTCCTGAATCGGCTCAGCCCCACACCACCATTCAAATTACGGACGGTGAGGGCAACCCTGTGGCAGGGAAGGACTTGACCCTGACCATCAATGGGGCTACCTATCAATTCACCACCCATGATGATGGACGGATCTACCTGTGGGGTCAGGGTGCCATGAACGTGACTGACCTTGCCGCAACAGATGGCACAACGGTTTATACGGCAGTGATTGTGAACGGTGACGGCAAGGCCACCGAACGCATTGCCATTGAAAATGTCACCGTGACAGACTTGACGGATGGTTCCATTCACGTCAACTTCACCGCAGAGGCAGGAACTGCCGGCGTGATGTACGTGGTGGGGGATGCAGCCTCTGAATTGCCGGATACCTATGTGGAAAGCGCCAACTACATCCTTGCCTACAATGGGGAAGCAACCATTCTGGATGTAAAACCCGGTCAGGTGGTTACGCTGCGCATTGTGGCAGCGGCAGAAGAAGATGCCCTGTTCATGATGGATACAGTGGACGGCTTCTCCTTCAGCGATACCTTCACCATCAAGCACCGTGGTGCTTTCACAGTGGAGGAAGAGCTGGATCAAACCTACACAGGCAAAGCCTATAAGAATCCTGTGAAGCTGCCCAGCGGTGCAAAGATTGCCTATCAGGGCAAGCAGCTGAAGGACGGCATGCCGGTCAAGGTAGGCAGCTACACCATGAAGATTACCATTCCCGAGGGCAACGATACCTATCTGCCTGGCGTATACGAGTTTGATTTCAAAATCACCAAGATTCCCCTGATCATTATCCCTGACCCCAATCAGGAAAAGCTGGAAGGGGAGGAAGACCCGGAAATCTTCACCTTTGAAACCGACGGCTTGATCAATAAAGACAAGGTGGAGGGCATCCTGACCCGTGAAGAGGGCGAGGAACCCGGCAACTACGCCTTCCTGCTGGATGAACTGACAGCGCCGGATTACTATGAACTGAAGCTGATTGACGATGCCTACACCTTCACCATTATCCCTGGCGGGGATTTCCCCGGTGGCGGCGGCGGTGGTGAAATTCTGCGGCCTATTAAGCAGACGGTGGTGCGTGGGGATAAGCGGGAAGTGTCCGTGATGCTGAATACCCAGGACACCCTGGCTGTAACCCACAGCATCTTTGGGCGCATTGTGTTCGCAACCACGGATAAGCAGGAACGTCCCTTTACCCCTTCCCTGAGCTGGAATAAGGAAACGGACGAAGTGCTGCTGCGCATCCGCACGGAAGCCGAGCTGAACAAGGACGGCGGCTACGTAACGGACAGCAATGGCAAAGCACTGTGGACAGGCCGGTACATGAGCATGGGTCTGGCAGGGCTGAATCAGCTGAACAAAGTGGGCGTGGATGCCATCAGCCTGAACTGCAATGGCGCATCCCTTGTGGTTCGGGTGGAAGATCTCATCGGAGATGCCATGCAGGCCTATGCCAAGGAGCAGGGGGGCATGCTGCAAAAGGGCTACTATCGCCTGACGATCATTCCTGTGGAAACGCCTGATGACCAGCAGGAAGCGGAAGCCTTTGATGCCCTGTCGCCCCTGACCAGAGGATGGCAGGTCAGCGTAACCCTGACGCTGGACGGCAAGGAAACGGATGTAACGGGCCTGCTGCCCAGCCTGCGGGTGACGGTGGACATGCAGGAAACTAAGGAACTGCTCAAGCGCATGGGCAGCTATCAGGAGGAAACCTTCACCACGGATATGGGGCTTTACAGCATTACCAAGCAGCAGGATGCCTACGTATCCGCAGCGGTGGAGAGCACCTACGTAACCCCCTTCATGCCGGAAGAACTGGCGCAAATGGACTTCCCGGCTGTCATGTATGCCCACGAGTATCTGGCAGCATCGGTCACGGAGCCGGCTCTGCTGACCATCTCCTGGGCAGAGAAAGCTGAATAAAGACAAGGAAGCGGCAGACAAGGTTGCAAGCCAAGTCTGCCGCTTCTTTTCGTTTGCTTTCGGAAGGAACTCTCTTTATTTGCTCATGCGCCGCTCAATGTAGTGGATCATCATGTCCATCCAGCAGGCATTGTCCGGGTTAGATTTTTCAGGCATGTTGGAGGTCAGCCGATTGCACAGGGACATGCCGTGGGGACCCTTTTCGAAAATGTGCATTTCGAAGGGGACAGCGTTCTTTCGCAGGGCGCATGCATACTGGAGGGAGTTTTCCACCGGCACGGAAGCGTCCTCCTCTGTGTGCCACAGGAAGGCAGGAGCTGTATCCTTTGTTACACGCCTTTCCAAGGACAGGGCATCCACCATTTCGGCAGATGCATGAGCACCAAGCAGGTTCGTGCGGCTGCCTTCGTGGGTGAAGGTACCCATGGTAATCACCGGGTAACACAGCAGCTGGGCATCCGGCCGCCAGTCTACAGGAGTGCCCATGACCTTGTGAAACAGGGAATCATCCCAAAGGGTGCCGAGGGTGCAGGCCAAATGTCCGCCGGCGGAGAAGCCCATCACATAGACCTGATCGGGAATCACGTGCCATTCCGCTGCATGGCGGCGAACCTCACGAACGGCCTGAGCCACCTCCAGGGCAGCAACGGGATACTGATAAGGAGCTACGGAATAGTTGAGCACACCAACGTGAATGCCTGCGGCCATCAGCTGGGTTGCAACAGGCTCTGCTTCTCGGTTGGAACGGAACTGGTACCCGCCGCCGGGACAAAGCACAACCATGGGCTTTTCCTTCATGCCCGGCATTTCCTCGTAAGCGGAAAGCATGTAACAGGTCATGGTCACACCATTTTCGGGTCCCTGGGCTCCTGCAGCCGTATAATCCGGCTGAATGGGAAATTCAAACTGCATATGGAAACGCTCCTTTTGCTTGAAATGCTGTATCCATTATAGCACGAAGTGCAGAGGATGAGAAGACAAAAAAGCAAGCCAACGAGTTTTACCTCATTGGCCTGCTCACGGTTCAACCGAATTCTAAGCTTACAGCAGCTTCTTGTACAGTTCCTTGATTTCTTCAGGGCTGGTATCCCGAGGATTGCCGGGACGGCAGGCATCGGCATAGGCAGACTCTGCAAGGAAGTCCAGATCGTCAGGGTTTACAATGGCCTTCAGGTCAGCAGGAATGCCCACGTCAGCAGCCAGCTTCTTTACGGCATCTACAGCAGCCTTCCGATACTCTTCCTGGGTCATCTTTTCCGTGCCTTCAACGCCCATGGCGGCGGCAATGTACTTGTACTTGTCACCGGTCACGGGGGCATTGTATTCCATCACGGTAGGCAGCAGAATGGCATTTGCCACACCGTGAGGGGTGTCATACACAGCACCCAGGCAGTGTGCCATGGAGTGAACAATGCCCAGACCCACATTGCTGAAGCCCATGCCCGCAATGTACTGGCCCAGTGCCATGCCATCCCGGCCTTCATCCGTGCCGGCTACAGCACCACGCAGGGACTTGGAAATAATCTCAATGGCCTTCAAATGGAACATGTCGGTCATTTCCCATGCAGCCTTGGTGGTGAAGCCTTCAATGGCATGGGTCAATGCGTCCATGCCAGTGGCGGCGGTCAAGCCCTTGGGCATGGTGGACATCATGTCGGGGTCAATTACGGCCACTTCAGGAATGTCGTGCACGTCCACGCAGACGAACTTGCGCTTCTTCTCCACGTCGGTAATCACGTAGTTGATGGTAACTTCAGCGGCAGTACCGGCAGTGGTGGGCACTGCAATGGTGAACACCGTCTTGTTCTTGGTGGGGGCAACCCCTTCCAGAGAACGAACGTCTGCAAACTCAGGGTTGTTGATGATAATGCCGATGGCCTTGGCCGTATCCATGGAGGAACCGCCGCCAATGGCAATGATGTAATCAGCACCGCTGGCCTTGTAGGCAGCTACGCCGGTCTGCACATTTTCAATGGTGGGGTTGGGCTTGATGTTGGAATAAATCTCATAGTTCAGGCCAGCCTTGTCCAGCACATCCGTAACCTTCTTGGTTACGCCGAACTTGAGCAAATCAGGGTCAGAGCAGAGGAAAGCCTTCTTCAGCCCACGACCTTCAACCTCAGCAACGATGGATTCGATGGCGCCACGGCCATGATAGGAAACAGGATTCAAAACGATACGATTCGCCATTGGAAACGCCTCCTCATAATGTTCCATTCATCGGGGAAACCCCTCACTATTACGATTCGACATTTCTTTGACAATCTCCTGCTTTGCGGAAAGATTTATTTGCAAATGTCCTCAAGCACCATTTGCTCAAAGGCTTCCACATCAGCATGTTCCAGCAGAAGCACATTGCCGCCGGGGGTGCAGACGGTTTGTCCCATGTTTTCCCCCTGCCGCACCACGTTGACCGTCACATGCCTGCCGGAGAACAGCTCCGGACGCAGCAGATAGCCGATGGTGCAGGAGTCGTGCATCAGCACGCAATCCAGGGGCGCATAGCTGGAAGAAGTAGCGTAGAATTGCAGCATTTCTGCCATGGCACGCTGCACGGCACTGCCCTTACCGGCAATTTTGCTGATCTCCTGCTTGGTCAGGATGCACTGCCTTGTTACATCCAGCCCGCACATGACCACGGGAATATCATGCTCGGCAAACACGATCTGCGCTGCATCCGGGTCAGCAAAAATGTTAAACTCTGCAAAGGGCGTAGCGTTGCCTGCACTGGCGGAACCGCCCATTAGCACAATGCGGCCGATGCGCTGCTTCACTTCCGGAAAGACTTTGAAGAGCAGCGCAATGTTGGTCAGGGGAGCGGTGGGCACCAGCGTCATGGTTTCACCTTCCGGCAGAGCCATAATCACATCACGCATGAGTTCAATGGCGGTCTTTTCGCTTTCACTGAATTGAGCTGGAGGAATGACACAGTTGCCAATGCCGTTTTCACCGTGCACATGGGAAGCGTCTGTCCTTGTGCGGATCAGCGGCTCATGGGCGCCTCGGGCAACAGGCACATCCTCCATGCCAAGAAGGGAAGCAAGACGAAGGGCATTTTCCGTTACCAAATCAATATCCTGGTTACCGGCTACCGTCGAAATGCCCCAAATGTGCAGCGCATCCCGATGGACTGCCGCCATGGCCAGCATAACAGCATCGTCAATGCCGGGGTCACAATCAATCCAAATGTTTTCCATGATGCAGCACCATCCCAATCATTCATTACGCTTCAGCGCAGGAACAGTATACAGGAGTGAGGACGTTTATACAAGGAAAATTTACCGGGTGCGTTCCAGCCAAACCATCAGCACGGCTACATCTGCCGGGGATACGCCGGGGATCCGTCCGGCGGCGGCAAGGGAGCGGGGCTTTTGCTTCTCCAGCTTTTGCCGGGCTTCAATGCGCAGTCCGGTGATTTCTGAATAAGGCGCATCTTCCGGCAGCAGGGCTTCTTCCATGGCTTTGGCATGGCGCAGCAAGGCTTCCTGCCGCTCCAAATAGCCTGCATACTTAATGGCGATTTCGGCCTGCTCCTGTGCGGCGGCGGAGTACTCGTCAATTTCCGGAAGCAGGGCAGCCACATCCTTCACCGTGATTTCCGGCCGGCGGACCAGCTCCTCGCCGCTCAGGCTGGCAGGGGTCTCGGGCTGACCGTGCTCTTCCAGCCACCGGGAACGTTCCGGGCTTTGGGGCAGGCGAACAGTGTGGAGGCGCTGCTTCAGCCGCCCGGCATCCATTTCCTTCTGGATGGTGCGCTCCATCCGCTCTTCCGTGGCAAGTCCGGCGTCATAACCAATCTTGGTCAGGCGCAGATCCGCATTGTCCTGCCGCAGCTGCAATCGATGCTCCGAGCGGGAGGTCATCATGCGATAGGGTTCATCCGTACCCTTGGTAGTCAGGTCGTCGGTCAGTACGCCAATGTACGCCATGTCCCGGGTAAGGACGATGGGTTCCTTGCCAAGCAGGGTCAGGGCGGCGTTCATGCCTGCCAGCAGGCCCTGACAGGCGGCTTCTTCGTAGCCGGAAGTGCCGTTGATCTGTCCGGCAAAGAACAAACCGCCAATGCGCAGGGAACCCAAAGTGGGGCGCAGTTCCCGGCTGTCAATGCAGTCATACTCAATGGCGTAGGCCAGCCGAACCAGCTCTGCCCGGTGCAGCCCGGGAATGCTGCGGTACATTTTCCACTGCACATCTTCCGGCAGGGAAGAGGACATACCCTGCACATACCATTCCAGGCTGTTCATGCCTTCCGGCTCCAGAAAAACCTGATGCCGGGATTTGTCGGCAAACCGGACGATCTTATCCTCGATGGAGGGGCAGTACCGAGGGCCAATGCCGTGAATCATGCCGCTGTACATGGGCGCACGGTGAAGATTCTCCCGGATAATGCGGTGCGTCTCCTCGTTGGTCCAGGTCAGGTAGCAGGCACGGCGGTTTTCCAGCTTCCGATCGGTCAGGAAGGAGAAGGGGGTCACCGGCTCATCACCGGGCTGAATCTCCATTTCGTCAAAATCAATGGAACGCTGATCAATCCGTGCGGGGGTGCCGGTTTTGAAGCGGCGAAGCTGAAAGCCCAGTCCTTGCAGGCTTTCCGACAGATATTGGGCATTTTGCAGTCCTTGGGGGCCGCCGCCCCAGCTGGCTTCACCGATGATGATGCGTCCTTTCAGGTATACACCGGTGGCCACTACCACCGCACTGCAGGTGATCCGCTGACCGGTTACGGTGGTTACGGCGCATACCCGGTCGTTTTCCACTTCGATGGACTTGACTTCGCCCTGCCTTACCAGCAAGTGGGGCTGGGTCATCAGGGCACGGCGCATACGGTTCTGGTACGCCTGCTTGTCTGCCTGAGCTCGCAGGGCATGGACAGCCGGCCCTTTGCTGGTGTTCAGCATCCGGCTTTGCAGGAAGGTATCGTCAATGGCCAACGCCATTTCGCCGCCCAATGCATCCAGCTCCCGCACCAAATGCCCCTTGGCACTGCCGCCGATCACCGGGTTGCAGGCCATCAGCGCAACGCCGTCCATGTTAAGGGTTATGAGCACCGTATCAATGCCCATGCGGGCAGCGGCCAGCGCCGCCTCACAGCCAGCGTGACCGCCGCCGATCACCACCAAGTCTGCCATGATATCCGCCTCCTGATTGCAAGGTTACTCGCCTACGTGGGTTGTTACATTCAATGTTGTTCCGTCTGTGGTAATCACAATGTGCCCATCACCGATGCTGTACACCTTTGCGTTCACACCATAGTTCTGGCAAAGCTTCTGCACCTGTCCGATGGCTGCGCCGGGCACAAGAATAATCTTGGGGTTGACCAGCTGCAGCACCCAGGGATCCATGCAGAAAGGGCGCAGACCGTGGTGGGGAAATTTCAGCACATCCACATTGGCAATGTCGTCCGTATATCCGTCGCCCACTGGATGGCTTCGCACATAGTCGCCGGTAAAGAGAAAACTGCGTTCGCCATAGGTGAGCACGAAATTCAGAGAATCCTTGTTAATGCCGCCCAAACCCTCTACTTTTTCAGGCCCTACGCATTTGATGGTGATGGCACCGAACTGCAGCACGTCCCCAGCTAGCATCTGCTTCCATTGACAGGTTATGGGGGGGGGTACCGTATTTTTCCGGCCAAGTTTCCGTAGGCCCGTAAACAAGGGTGTCTTCTGTACCAAAGGCCTCCAGAATTTCCGCCATGTTGCCGGCATGGTCATCGTGATAATGGGTGGCAATGTAGGCGGTAAGCTTTGTGCAGCCTGCCTCACGGAGGGCTTCAATGGCACGGTCGGACAGACTGCCTGTGTCCTTGCCGCAGTCAATGGCAATGGTGATGTCATCACCAAGGCGAATCAGGTAGCCGTCTGCACAGCCAAGCATCAGCTGGTGCACTTCCATTACAGGGCTTTCAGCATAGCCGGGGGTCAGGCAACCAATCACCAGCAGGGTCACCATCAGGGCAGCAATAAGGCGACGATGGGGCATGAACATAATTCCTTTCGTGCATAAAAAAACTGCGGTGGATTGATTCACCCTCCGCAGCTGCTGAGGTTATAAGCTTATTGAACGGGACGAATCAGGATCAGGGGCGTCAGCTCATCACCCTGTCCGGAAGGATTGTCTTTCATAGCATCCTGAATTTCATCATCCGTCAGGGGGAAGTCATCACACTTGCCCAGCTGATTCTGCTCGATGTCGTTAGCATCCATCAGCACAACAGGAATGCCGGTTTCCTTTTCCAAGGCGTTGCACAATTCCACCGGGTTCGGCGGGTTGATCAAGGCCAGCTGCTTGTACCGCTCAAAGCTGGAGCGGAAGTAGAAGCCGTCAATACCCCCAACGCCCTGTCCGCAAATCTTATAAAACAGACCGTGCACGCCAAAGGGACGGGTCACAGCGGAAACAAAGGCTGCCAGAAGCACCCGGGGCAGACCTACCATATCAATGACCAGCTGAAGCTTGTAGGGCTCGTGCATGCCAACGCCGGTGGTGTTGATGCCGGCAAACCGCCACAGCAGATTGGCCCAAAAGCCGGGCTTAACTTCATCCCGGGTTTTCACATTCCGGGTGCACATGGCCATAACCTTTGCACCGAAGGACAGCATGTCCCCAGGCTGTGCCAGGGGCAGCACATACTTCCGCACCAGGTCTGCCTGATTTTCACCCACCTCAACAAAGTGGGTCTGAATGGCATAACGGTCGTACTTCCGGCCGTTCTTTCCGGTCAGGGTGCCTCGATCAAAATATACCACACCGTTCTTTTCACGGCGCTGATCTTCCAGGTTGCGCGAAGGAATAATGCCCATCTCACGTACCTCCTGTTTATCCTGCGAACACACCGGTTCGCTCCGTTCATTCTACATCGGTTTTCCCTGCATGTCAAACACTTGGTGGGAAAAAGAACGAGGGAAGAGCAGGAAGAGCAGGAAAGGAAGCGGGCATTGAAAGGTTTGAATCCCTCATTCCATGGCCAGCCTTACGGAAAAGTCCACGACCGGATGCTTTTCATACTTCTGCTGGGCATTTATGCGGCGATACTGCATGGGGGAAAGTCCGATTTCCTTCTTGAAGACGGTGGAAAAGTAGGCGGCGGTTTGGTAGCCGCAGTCCTGAGAAATATCCTCAATGGTGCGCTGGGTGGTGCTCAGCAGCAGCTTGGCACGGGTCAGGCGCTGCTGACGTACATAATCCCCAAAGGTGCGGCCGGTAACGGTACTGAATATTTCGCACAGGTGGCATTTGCTGATGAAGATGGCGCTGCTCACGGCCTGCAGGGATAAATCACTGTTCAGGTGGGACTGAATATAGGCGCAGGCGTTGTCGAAGTGGGAACGGCGCAGCTGATAGGTTCGTGTAGCAGCGTGATAATCCATAATGATTTGATCCCCGGCGGATAATAAATCCTGGGTGCAGTGTACGGCGTGATTGTGAACACGGTTGCGGTAGCAGCATTCCGTCAGGGAAAGATTCAAATGGTATTGTAAATAATCATACAGTCCCCGGTTCAGGGACGTAAGCAGAATAAAGGATTGCTCCGTGTTCGGCGCACCGTAAAGCCGGGTAATGCGAGCCACCTGCTGGTGAAAGGCATCCTTTGCTCCCTCCGCATTTTCTGACACGAAAGCCTCGCAAACACTGCGCTGATTGTAAAAAAGATCCCAGTAATCGATGGTGTTTTGTTCCAACTGGACAAGTTCAGCCATCTTTCTCCTCCCTTCCAAGATCCCATGAGCCACTTTTCGCAATCCGAAGATTTTGAAAATTCATCCGCAGAAATTGCATTTTCATCACCGGCAATGCCTGCTATAATGGCTCCTGCAATGAGATCGTGAGCAGCGGTTAGCTATTTCAAACCGTTAGTCTCAACTAACATTGTATCCTGTCGGCACGCTTCTGTCAAGGGAAGCGAAACAAGAAATTCCCTTGTCGGCAGCATGTGATGAGGGGAAAGGAGTTCATTTGTGAGAAAGATTGCGATCTATGGCAAAGGCGGCATTGGTAAGTCTACCACCACTTCCAATTTGTCTGCTGCCTTGGCCAGGAAGGGCTATCGGGTGATGCAAATCGGCTGTGATCCTAAGGCGGACTCCACCAAGGGGCTCATGGGCGGCAAACGCATCCCAACGGTGCTGGAACAGCTGCGTGAAAAGGGCGATGAGCTGAAGCTGACGGACATTGTGTTTGAAGGCTTTGGCGGCGTGCTGTGCGTGGAATCCGGCGGTCCGACGCCCGGTGTTGGCTGTGCAGGACGGGGCATTATTTCCGCCTTTGAAAAGCTTGCGGAGTTGAAAGCCTTCGAAACCTATCAGCCGGACATTGTGATTTACGATGTGCTGGGAGACGTGGTTTGCGGCGGATTCGCCATGCCCATTCGTGAGGGCTATGCCCGGGAGGTGTTTATTGTCTCTTCCGGCGAAATGATGGCGCTCTATGCGGCCAACAACATTGCCCAGGCCATTCGCAACTTCGGCAAGCGTGGCTACGCCCGGCTGTGCGGCATTATCCTGAACGCCCGGAACATTGCGGACGAAAAGGAAATCGTGCAGAAAGCTGCTGATGAAATCGGCACCCAGGTGGTGGCTTATGTGCCCCGCAGCGGCGATATTCAGAAGGCAGAAGCCGGCGGCGGCACCGTGTTTGAATGTTTGGATGTTTCTCCCATGCATGCTGTGTACAATGATTTGGCTGATTGTGTACTGACCATGACCCAGGATGAGAAAGGAGCTCAGGAAGTATGTTGAAAAAGTTAGTTGCGGTGATTCTCTCGGTTGCCATGATGCTCTCCCTTACCGCCTTTGCCGGTGCAGAGGAAACGGCGGATGGCGGCATGGTGCTTTATTATCCCAGCTACCTTCAGGAAAGTGAAGGGGAAACCCTGACCCTGGCCAAGAAGCCGGAACGTATCGTGTGCCTGTCCAATGCAGCCCTGCAGATTCTGGTGCGTTGCGACATTCACCCTGTGGCTGTGACCTCTCCTGCCAGCTCCGTTGAATATCCTGACTGGGTGCTGGAACTGCCTACGATTGCTACCGGCATGAGCAGCCTGGACATTGAATCCGTCCTTGCTTACGAGCCTGACCTGGTCATTGTGGGCAGCTACCAGAAGGAAACCTACGGCCAGCAGTTTGCTGACGCTGGGGTCAATGTGTACTACACCAGCGAAGGTCCTTCCATTGCTTATAATGAAGCCAAGGAAGAAGCACTGACCCTGGCCAAGTCCTTCGGCACGGAAGAGCTTGTGAATGAAATCGCCGCTGAGTTTGCCGCTGTGGAAGAGCGGGCTGCCAACTACTGCGCTACCCACAGCACCAAGACCATGATGATCTTCTTCCACACCCCCGGCACCTACCAGCAGACCTCTCAGGGCTACCTGGGCAGCATGCTGGCACTGCTTCCCTTCGAAAACCTGTCCGACTCTCTGGTGGATCCTGCCAGCCGTACAGTGACCATGGATACGGAAACAGCCCTTACCGCCAATCCTGAAGTGATCTTCGCCATTTCTCCCACGGCGCCTACGGCAGACGTGATCGAGGGCGTGTACAAGGAGACCTTCGCCGAGAATCCTGACCTGTGGAATCAGCTGGATGCCGTCAAGAATGACAACATCATTTACCTTTCCAGCGAATATGTGACGTCCAAGGGCATTCAGATTGTGAACAGCCTGAACAAATTGATCGACCTGCTTGAAGAGCGCTTCCCCGCAGATACTGCGGCGGAAGCCTCTTCCGTAACTGGGGTGACCATTGAGTATCCTGCCAACATGCAGGAGAAGGGCTACACCGAAGCTGTGACCCTGGCAAGCCGTCCTGAAAAAGTGGTATGCATGTCCACCACCCCGGTGCTGACCCTGTATGAACTGGGCGTCAACATGATTGCCGTGCCTTCCAGCTCCGTGGTGACCTGGCCGGAGGATTTGTCTGCCAAGGCACAGCTGCTGACCATGGGTCACGGCACTACCTTCGATATTGAAACTGTCGTGGCCATGGAGCCTGATCTGGTGCTGCTGGGCTATACCTCTGCCGATACCTACGGTGTTCAGCTGACGGAAGCCGGTATTCCTGTGTATTACGTGGACGCCGGTCACACTGTATCCTATGAATCCATCAAGAGCCAGACGGAAGTTTTGATCGATGCTTTCGGCAAGGACAGCGACGCAGGCAAAGCCATTCTCCAACGCTTTGACGATCTGGAAAGCAAACTGGCTGCCACCAAGGAAAAGCTGGCTGGCAAGACGGTGATGATTCTTCAGTCCGCACCGCCTACCCACTATATCCAGACCAACGGCGGCACCCTCGGTTCCATGGCGGAAATGATCGGCCTGACCAACGTGTACACCAACGATGCTTCTTCCATGGCAGAGCTGGATATGGAATCTGCCCTGGGATACGATCCTGATCTGGTGCTGTGTGTGGGCATGAGCAAGACTGGCGAGGAACATCAGCAGCTGATGGAAGCAGACTATGCCAACAATCCTGAGTACTGGAACAGCATCCGTGCCTTTGCCAACGGCGATGTGATGTACCTGCCGGTTGCCTATGTATCCAGTGCCGGCATTAATGTGATTGATAACATCAGCAATCTGGCTGATATGGTATTGGCTCACTTCGCTGAGTAAGAGGGGTAACCATGAAGAAAAAGTCCACCAAACGGCAGGTCAGCGCCCTTCGTGTGGGAACCGTATGGCTGATCCTGCTGATTCTGCTGGCAGTATTGTCTGTGGTGGCGGTCGCAGTAGGCAGCGCAGGATATAGCGTTGGTGAAATCCTGCACGCCATCTTTTCCGGTGAAGACAGTACCATCAAGGTCATTGTTGTCAATCTGCGTCTGCCCCGTCTGCTGCTGGCCATCATGATCGGCGCATCCCTGTCTGCTTCAGGTGCACTGCTTCAGTCGGTGATGCGCAATCCCCTGGCAGACCCGGGCACCATCGGCGTGTCTGCCGGTGCAGGCACGGCAGCAACAACGATTCTGCTCCTGTTTCCCAGCTTAACCAATACGGTTCCTCTGTTTGCCTTTGGCGGTGCTGCCCTTGCCTGCGGATTGATTTACTCCCTTGCCTGGAAGGGCGGCATTGACCCGGTGCGAATCATCCTTTCCGGCGTGGCAATCAACTCTGTGCTGTCTGCCTATAACTCCCTGCTTCAGTTGCTGTATTCCGACAGTCTGCAGGGTGTGCTGGCTTTCATGAACGGCAGCCTGTCCGGACGTTCCTGGTCTCAGGTGCGCATTCTGGCAGTGTATGCAGGCATCGGCCTGGTGCTGTCTTTCATGTGCATCAAAAGTGCCAACACCCTGCAGCTGGGGGATGAAATGGCCAAGTCCCTGGGCGTCAAGGTGAATGCCAGCCGCCTGTTCCTGTCCGCTGTTTCTGCCTTTCTGGCGGCGGCAACGGTATCCGTGGCAGGCATGATCGGTTTCGTGGGTCTGGTTGTGCCCCACATTGCACGGCTGTTGGTGGGGTCGGATTACAAGGCCATGCTGCCCACCAGCGTCCTGTTGGGGGCGGTGGTGCTGCTGGCAGCGGACACCATCGGCCGCACCATTGTACCCGGAATGGAAATCCCTGTGGGCATTGTCATGTCCGTCACAGGTGGTCCGTTCTTCCTCTACATGCTGAGAAAGAAGGGAAAGGTCAGTGGAAATTAAAGCGCAGCATATCGAAATTGCCTACGGAGATTATCTGGCCGTCAAGGACATGGATATCCGGGTGGAAAAAGGAAAAATCACCACCATTATCGGCCCCAATGGCTCCGGCAAATCCACCGTGCTGAAAGGCTTGACCCGGCTGCTGAACTACCGCAAGGGTTCCGTGTACCTGGATGCACGGAACCTGAAGGAGTTTTCTGCCAAGGAGCTGGCACGGCATATTGGCGTTCTGCCCCAGATGCATTCTGCTCCCCCGGATTTTCAGGTGAAGGAGCTGGTCAGCTACGGCCGTATGCCCTATCAGAAGTGGTATGAACGCTGCAACGAAGAGGATCAGCGGATCATTGACTGGGCCATGCAGGCAACCGGTGTGTGGGACTTGCGGGAAAAGTCCATCAATGAATGCTCCGGTGGGGAAAGCCAGCGTGTGTGGATCGCTACCGTGCTGACCCAGCAGCCGGAAATCCTCTTCCTGGATGAGCCTACCACCTACCTGGACATTTCCCATCAGCAGGAGATGATGCGCCTGGTGAAAAAGCTGAACCGGGAAAGCGGTATTGGGGTGGTTATGGTGCTCCATGACCTGAGCCACGCCATGGAAGTCAGCGACTGGGTGGTGGTCATTAAGAATGGCAAGAAGTATGATGAAGGCAAGCCGGAAGAAGTCATCAATCCCCGCATGATGCGGGAAGTGTACGACGTGGATTGCGACATCATCAACATCCCGGGGCGGGAAAAGCCACTGATTGCCTATCGGGAAATCTCCTGATTTGGAACGATACACAGGGCAGGAGCAGTTATCCTGCCAAACAGCATGAAAGGAACACATGCCAACATGAATGGAAAAGAACTGATCGAGCGCATGGTGCCCCTCAGTCAGGTAGAAAGCATGAAGCAGGTTGCGCCCCTGACCAATGCCATGTTTCCTGGAACCCACTGCCCGCTGATGGGTGCGGCCATGGCGGTTCGGGGAATCAAGAACAGCCTGATCATGATCATCGGCACGGACGAATGCGCCTACTATACCAAGCACATGACCATTCACTCGGAGGATTTCGGCGGCCTTGGGGGACGGTGCGTGTCCGTCGTACTGGACGGTCACGATGTAACCTTCGGGTGCGTCAAGAAAGTGGAGGCTGCCTTTGCAGAGGTCATGGAAGAATACAAGCCTCAGGCGGTCTTTCTGGTAACGACCTGCGTGGTGGAAATTATCGGCGACGACATGGATGCAGCTGCCGACGCCCTGACCCAGAAGTATAACATTCCCGTTATGGCAGTGCATACGGAGCACTTCAAGTGTGAAAACCACCTGCCGGGTCTGGAACGCACCATCACCGCCTGCTTTTCCCTGATGGAAAAGCGCCCCTGCGACGGTCGTGTCAACCTGCTGGGACAGCGGATGGGCAGCTTTGCCGATACGGAGCTGAGCCACGTGCTGCAAAATGCCGGGGTGAAGATTGGTCTGCAGCTGCCCTGTGGCTGCACGGTAGACGACATTCGGGAAGGTGCCGCCGCCAAGGCCAACATCGTGGTGAACGAAATCGCCCTGCCCCTGGCCAGAAAGATGGAAGAAGAGTTCGGCATTCCTTACGTGTTCTTCGACCGCTTTGCTGAACCGGAAAAGATTGCTGCATGCTATGAGAAGCTGTTCGCTGCGCTGGAAATGCCGCTGCCTGAGGAGCTTCAGGCATTGAAAGCCAAGGCAGTAGCAGCAAAGCAGGAAGCCGCCAGGGAACTGGCAGGGGTTACCTATATCTACGGCAATACCCCCTTCCGTACCTTCGAGCTGAATCGCTTCATGGTCAGCCTGGGCATGGTGCCGCAAATTATCCAAACCTCTGCCATCACGGCAGCAGATGGGGAGGACAAGGCGTCCATTCTGGAAAAGTGCGACCCCTATATCACCAAAACCGCCAACATTGCCCCTTTGCAGTACGTGTATGATGAGCTTCATCCCATGCTGTACCTGGGACACGAGTACGCCAATCGCCTTCGGCAAAAGGGGATCGCCATGGTGCGCACGGATGGCGCAAACAGCCTGCTGGGCTTTGAAGTTACCGGCTTTGCAGTGAAGGCACTCTTAACCGCAGTACGGGAATGCCGTGAAATCAGAAAAGGAGGCGAGGCTTAATGGGTCTGGTACGTTATTTGCCCACGCCTTCGGATCGGATGGGCATTCTTTGGAGCCTGCTGACGGTGGATGGCAGCGTTATTCTGGAGTATGGCCCTGCCGGCACCACCCATTTCAGCATGAGCCTGTATGGGGAGCTGGGGGTTGACCAGCAGAATCGTCTCTTTACGACCCACATGAGCGAAGACGATGTGGTCATGGGGGACGTGAGCCGCCTGGAAAAGGCACTGGTGGAGGTAGACGAAGCCTATCATCCCAAGGTGATCTTTGTGGTGGCATCCTCCATTTCCGCCGTGATCGGCACGGACTTGAAGGGCGTATGCGCCTACATGCAGGAGAAGGTGAAGGCACGGCTGATCGCCTTTGAGCAGGGCGGATTCCGTGGCGATTACAGCGTAGGCATTCAGGAGGCTTATCGGCTGCTGGCACAGGATGTGGTAGAGGAAAAGGCAACGACAAACAGCAATACCTACAACATTCTGGGTGCATCGGCAGGATGCTTCCGCATGAAAAGCGATGTGAATGAGATCCGCCGCCTGATGCGGGAAGCCTTCGGCATGGAAATGAACGCCTGCTTTTGCATGGATACGAGCGTGGAGAAGGTTGCCAACGCAGGCGATGCAGCCCTGAATTTGGTGCTCCGTGAAGAAGCCTTGCCTGCTGCCAAAATCATGGAGAGTAAGTGCGGCACACCTTATCTGCAAGGTGCACCCTACGGCTATGCCGGCACGCTGAACTGGCTGGAAACCGTGGGCGAAAAGCTGGGAAAGACCGTT
Organism: bacterium; assembly: GCA_963646285.1. Lineage (GTDB taxonomy): Bacteria > Bacillota > Clostridia > Christensenellales > Aristaeellaceae > CAKUFA01. The sequence continues at coordinate 32,695 of CAVIWF010000006.1, read as the reverse complement.
GCCATGCCCCTGAAGATGGAACTGAAGAAGCGTGCCATGGAAGTATCCCAGTACCGGATGTATGGTATGATGCTCAAGGAATTCAAGCCTCAGGTGGCGATTTTCAGCGATGCCCCTGTGGTGGAGGGTCTGAGCAGCTTCATGGGGGAGATTGGCTTCCCGGTCAAGCAGAAGATCAGCCGACACAGCCTTCGCTTGTATGCAGCCCCTGGGGAAGACTTGAAGTATCTGCCGGATGAAAAGGATCGGATTGACATCATGAAATCGCTGCACCATACCTTGGTACTGGCGGATGATGTGAGTAAGCGTCTGCTGGCAGAGGACAACACCTACCTGCGGGTTAGCATGCCTTTAGTGGACGGTGCCCAGATTGCTGCCCACATGCCGCTGATGGGCCCTCGTGGAGCTGACTATATTCTGGAAACGGTAGAAAATTATCTGAATACACTACGATAAGAAGGAGAAAACAAGATGAAGGTACAGGTTGTTTATTCCAGCCTTTCCGGCTGCACCCGCCGCCTGGCAGAAGGCATCTATAACGCACTGGACGTGGAGGAAAAGTCCATCCACGACCTGGCTGACGGCGAACCCGTGTTGGACGGCGACGTGGTGCTTCTGGGTTACTGGGTGGATAAGGGCGGCCCCAATGCGGCCATGAAGGCTTTCATGGAAAAGGTGGAAGGCAAGAAGGTAGGCCTGTTCAGCACCCTGGCTTACTGGGCTGATTCTACCCACGGCCATCAGACCATTGTGAATGGTGCCGAGCTGGTGAAGGAAAAGAACGTGCTGCTGGGCGGCTATGTGTGCAACGGCTGCATGTCTCAGGAGATGATTCAGCGTTTCCGTGCGGCAGGCACTTCCGGTCCTCACAGTGCTTCGCCTGAAAGTGAAGCCCGGTGGGAAGTCATGGCAGCCCATCCCACGGCTTGTGAAATTGCCTTGGGCGCAGAGCGGTTCAATGAGCGGCTGAAGCTGCTGAACATGCTGGAAGAACGTGGACTCGCCTATACGCCTGTTCGGTTCTAAAATATTCCCTAATAGAAAAACCAGCGGTTATTGCTTAGTGGCCGCTGGTTTTTGCTATGTTGCAAAAAGATTATGCTTCTGTATGCGGAAGCCCGTGGACGAAAGCCACCGGATCAATAAAACTGAAATGCACCTTCTGCATTTCGCTTCGGGGGAAGGTAACGGAAAGGAGCAAGGCTTCCTCCTGCATGGCTTGCACCTGCACGGCAGACACCGGCAGCAGAGCCAGCAGATCCCGCGCAATGCGTAGGGACATGCCGCACAGGTACCGCTGCTTGGCTTCCTCATCGCTCTCCAAGTAGGAAGGAAGCACCTGAAAAGAAGCGGACAGAAGATCGCTGCTGTCTGCCCTGGCTTCAATGCGCCGGGCAAAGGGCTGCAAATCGCCCAAGGGGTCAGCCCGATCCATCACCTGAAGGTACGCTTCCGTGTCGCCTGCCAGCACGGCTTGCGCATGCTCATGGAAGAATGTCCACAGTTGGGGGGACGTCATGCCATCAGGGCAGCGGTCATTCACCAGCGCATCCGTCCAGTCCACCGTTTCGTCGGCGGTTTTCCATAGCTGATCGAAGGCAGGAAAGACGGGGACTTGGGGCGCTTCAGATGCCTCATTGTTTGCAGAGGATTGGGAAGGTACAATGACAGGGGTACCCCACAAATCTTCCGCGACCTTTGTCAGGCTTCGCTCTCGCTGGGAGGCGGGCTTTCCCAGCCGTACGCTTTTTACGGAATCAGCCATGGTCTTCCTCCTCTGCTAAATGACAATGAATGCACGGGGGATTGGCTGCTGTATCAAAGTGGTCAATGGTCACATGGGCATTTTCCAGCACACCGTGATCAAACAGCCACCGGGACAGGGGATTGATCAGCAGGCTTTCCACCTGATTGCCCACCCCCCGGCCGCCGTTGGACAAATCCGCCAACGCCGCCTGACGAAGCTCCTCGTAAGCCTCTTCTGGTATGGTGATGCGAATGGACTTCTGTTCTTCCATGCGGCGGATGATCTTGTTGACCTGGGCACGGAGAATGGCTTCTCCCGCTTCCTGACGGATGAAGTCGAACACCACAATGTTCTCGCCGATGCGGTTCAGGATTTCCGGGCGGCCAAGCTCCAATTTGAAATAATCCTCAATGGCGCTGCGGACGGCCCTGGTCACCTGATCATAATCCATGTCCATGGTTACATTGGCGTGACGCTTGCCCAGGGCATCCTTCACGTAAATGCCAAGATTGCTGGTGAAAATGATGATCGTCTCAGAAAAATAGACCGTGTTGCCCTGACCATCCGTCATTCGTCCGTCCTCCAAAATTTGCAGGAACTTGTCAAGGATGGTGGTGTGGGCTTTCTCGATTTCGTCAAACAGGAGGATGGAAAAAGGATTCTTCTTGACCGCATTGGTCAGCTGACCGCCGGCTTCATATCCCACATAGCCGGGCGGTGCGCCCATAAGCTTCTGGTCGGAGTGGCTTTGCCCGTACTCACTCATGTCAAAGCGAATGCAGCAGGATTCGTCTCCGAAAAGCTTCTCCGCCAGTGCCTTGGCGGTTTCCGTTTTGCCGGTACCCGTCGGGCCTGCAAAGAAGAGCACGCCCTTGGGCTTGGCTGTGGAGGAGCTGGATAAGCCGTTCATGCCGGTTACGGCACGTTTCACCACATCCATGGTGCGCTCCAGTGCCGCATCCTGTCCCTTAATGCGCTTTTCAAAGTCGGCCTTGGCAGTGCGCAGACTATCCAGAGACAGCGTGCGCCAGGGGTTTTCCTTAATGCCGTACTTATATAAATCTACAATTTGGGTCAAGTCCCGGATGGGGGTAGCTTCCCGCTTGCTCAGACGGCGCATGGCGTCCAGGTCGGTGAAGGTCATGCCGTCCGTCAGTCCCACCAGCTTGTCCTGCAGCCGTTCCAGCTCGTCGGGGTGTTCGTTGTAGTAGGGAATATCGGTGCGGTACACCGTGCTGTCAAAGAAGGTGGCGAATGCGGGGCCTGTAATCAACCGACGACGTTCTTCCCGATCCGGGGCGTCCAGATGAATGGACTTGCATACGGGATTGTTCAAATACAGCCAGGCAGGAAGATCGTTCAGCTTGTTCACCAGCAGCACCAGCACGTTCTGCTTTTTACCCTGAGGTGTCCGCACGGTGGAAGCACTCATGGCGGATTGCATCAGCAGGTTAAAGCTGTTTATATCCTGCTGATCCATCCGATCCGGGGAAATAATGTAGTGCCCGGCCATTTCCATGATGACGGCTACGGCGCTGTTTTGCTGGGTCATGGCTCGGCGGATGACGTTGGGTGCGGTGCCGGCACTGTTGCCCTTAAACTCTGCCGGTATGGTGCCCTGCTTGCATTCACTGCCCGTCATTGCGGCAAACTTTTCCGTCATGCCGCTTTCGTAAGGGTTCATGAAGCCTACCAGATTGGAGTAGAACACCACCTGCTCGTAGCCCATATCCCGGAAAAATCCGTGCAGATAGTGGGGCAAGGAGGTCAGCGTATCCTCACCCAAAGAACCGGGCACAGGATACCGGTACTGATCCAGCACATTGCCCTCAAGAATGAGCATGGGCTTCAGTCCACAAAAAAGCTCCAGCTCCCGGTGCCACTTGGAAATCAATGCTTCCATCTGCATCCCACCTTTTGCAGCTAGTATACCACAGAGGGGGAGGAGTGTAAACTATAAACAATTTTTAGCAGATTTATTGCGCTGGATGGAATTCCTTGCTATAATCAATCTGACACGTGGGAACGGTTTGAAAAAAGAAGCAGGGGGAAAATTTGATGAAAGGCTCAGAAACACGGATGCTTGGCTTCATGGAAGGCGCTGATAAACGATTTATTATTCCCGTCTATCAGAGAAAATATGATTGGAAGCAAGCGAATTGTAGACAGCTGTATGATGACTTAAAGAAAATTGTGTTCAATGGGCGAAGAAGCCATTTCTTCGGCAGCATCGTTTCTTCCATTGTTCCTAATGGCAGCAAAATGGAGTACCACATCATTGATGGACAGCAACGCATTACAACGGTATCGCTTCTTTTATTGGCTATTAGCAATTTGTTGAAAAATAAGCGAATTACTTCCATAAAAGATAAACTGGACGAACAGATATGCGTGCGTTTCCTCAAGGACAACTGGGCAAATGAGGAAGATCAGATCAAGCTGCGGCCTGTAAAAAGCGATCGGGGAGCATTGATTCGTTTGTTCGGAACAGAAGAGGATTTTGACCCTTCTTCTAACCTGACACTAAACTACCGTTTCTTCTGCGAACAGCTGCTCAAAGAAGAAATTCCGGTGGAAGAACTCTATGATGCCATCGGAAAGCTGGAAATTATCAGCATCACGCTTGATCAAGATGATAATGCGCAGCTGATTTTTGAAAGCCTGAATTCTACGGGACTTGCCTTGGCAGAGGGCGACAAGATTCGTAATTACATTCTGATGGGACAATCTTATCAGGAACAGTCGAGACTCTACAACGAGTATTGGGTAAAGATTGAACGGTGCACACAAAATGAAGTAAGCAGCTTCCTGAGAGACTATCTGAGCATTAAGCAGCAGATTACGCCGAAAATAGAGAATGTTTATCATGAATTCAAGAACTATGCGGAGGGCAAAGAAATACCCATGGAAGCATTGCTGAAAGACTTGCTTTTGTATGCCCGCATTTTTGAAAAGCTTCTTATCTGCAAAAGTGGATTGGGTAACAAAAAGTTGGATGACTGCCTGTATCGCATGATGAGACTGGAAATTGTTGTTATGCGTCCCTTTATGATGGAAGTCCTTCGACTGGGACAAGAAGGAAAACTGCATGTCACTGAAATTCTTCAAGTTTTTTTGATCGTGGAAAATTACCTGTTCCGCCGAAATATTTGCGATGTTCCGACGAATGCCTTGAACAAGATTTTCTTGAACCTGCATAAAGAAATTGTCCGATATGATAATACGTTGAATCACTATGCGGATAAGTTTGTCTATGCGCTGCTTGCAAAACGGGAGAGCGGCCGTTTCCCTGATGATGCAGAATTTGCCACTGCACTTTCAACAAAGCAAGTTTACCAAATGCGGGGCAAATATAAAGCATACTTATTTGAAAGACTTGAAAACTTTGGTACAGTGGAAACGAAGGATGTTTATACGCATCTGGATAATAATGTATACACCATTGAGCATATTATGCCACAGCATTTGTCACCGGCTTGGATGCAAGAACTCGGTACGAATGCGAAGGAAATTCATGATACGTGGCTGCATCGCCTTGCTAACCTGACATTAACAGGCTATAACCCTAACCTTAGCAACAAGACTTTTGCTGAAAAACGAGACGCTGAGGAAGGCGGCTATAAGGCAAGCGGCCTTAAAATGAATCAGAAGATTGCCACACAGGAACAGTGGGGACTGCCGGAACTGGAGCAGCGGAATAGGGAATTGATGGAGCAGGCAAAGAAAATCTGGGCTTTTCCGCAAACCTCTTTTGCACCTGCTGAAAAGGAATTTGACACCTATTCTCTTGATGATGATGACGTTGACCTTACAGGAAGAAAAATCGAAAAGTACAGCTATCAAAACATGGAACAACCGGTATCAAGCTGGACGGACATGTTTGAACATGTGGTAAGCCTTCTGCATCAGCGTGACAAAAGCGTTCTATCAAACTTGGCCTATTGTACCGGTACAGAAACGGACTTGGGCAACTATGTAAGTCACTCGAAAAATGGGTTACGGAGTGCCATGAAAATAGATGAACATATTTTTGTGGAAGCTAATACGAGCACTGCAATGAAGCTCAATATGCTTCGTAAGCTTTTTACGCTATATGATGCTGAACCTATGAATCTTGTCTTTTTCCTGAAGAATGTACAGCCGGGAAAGGCAGCTGATGCGCAGCGTTATGATTTGCGCAAACGATACTGGACTTACGCATTGCCGATCATTCAGCAGCAAAACGGGATCACCGGTGCATTTGATCGTCGCAACCCTGTAACAACAAATGCATTGAATGGTTACTTTGGTATTGGCGGCGTTTGGATTAGTTGTATAGCAAACTATGATGGAGCTGAGGTAAACTTCGCCATAGCCAAAGATAATGCGGCACAGAACAAAACACTGTTTGATGTTTTGTATAGTCATAAGCAAGAAATCGAAGAAAGACTTGGTGTCCACCTTGAGTGGGAAAGGTCAGATGGAACGAAGGCATCTTGGATGTGCTGCCGGTTGGGTGGGGTAAGCATTAAGAACGAAGCTGATTGGCCATGCATGGCAAAATTCCATGCAGTATGGAGTGAAAAAATCAGCGATGTTTTGCTCCGGTATTTGCAGGATGACAGCACCGCTCCAAATCGTTTGAATGGAAAACTTCAAGAACAACCAGCAGGGGAAGAAATCAATTTGCTTGATATGATTGATGACATGAGCGGTTTGAAAAAGTCCTTCCGGCAGGCAATGTGCAACGTTTATTCGGTTGCTAAGAAAGAGTGTGGCTACAATGCGGCACGGTTCTTGCAGATGCTGAACACCATGGATAGCGTTGAAGTAGCGAAGCAGCTTATTCATAAGGATGGAATATCTGAAGGAATGATTGCACTTTGGGAAAAGCACCGCCTCGATCTTTCGGTGGAAGCGCATGTGATAAAACCGGAGTTTGCGCCATTGTTCACGGAAGAAGAAAAGAACATATGCCTCAACCGGTTAAACCAACTTGGCTATAACGTAGCCGATAATGCATAATCCTTGATTCAGTCACCCAGCAACGAAAAAAGCAACCCGACCTGCCGCAAACAGCAGACCGGGTTGCTTCTTTCTATCGGTGGGATGTGATCCTGCTTATGCTTCCAACTTGCTGAGCATCTCCCGATCCACCTTTCGGAAGAGGAACAGGCAAATGGTCAGGGAAACGATTTCGGCAATGGGGAAGGACCACCAGGTGGCATCCAAGTTGATCTGGCTCAGCAGCCAGGCGGCGGGAATCAACACCACCAGTTGGCGGCACAGGCTCATGATCAGGCTGTACGTGCCCTTGCCGACGGCCTGGAAGACTGTGGATAGGGTAATGCCAACGGCGGCAATCACAAAGTGGGTGCAGATGATCCGCAATGCCCGGCAGCCAATGTCGGACAGCTCCGTGCTGCCGCTTTGCTCAAACAGACCCATCAGCGGGCCGGGAATGACCAGGAACAGCAGCGTACCAATGGCCATGATGACCACCGCATACACCAGGGCAACCTTAATGCCATCATACACACGCTGCTTCAGCCGGGCACCGAAATTGTAGCCGATAATCGGCACCATGCCGTTGCTCAGGCCGTAAACCGGCATAAACACAAAGGACTGGAGCTTGAAGTAAACGCCCAGCACACTGACGGCTGCATTGCCAAAGGGCATCAGAATCAGGTTGAACAGCACGCTCATCACGGAAGAAATGGACTGCATGATGATGCTGGGGAAGCCGACACCAAGGATGGGCTTGATGATGTTGCCATCCACACGAAAGCCCTTCAGGTTCAGGTGCAGTTCGTGATTCTTGGTCTGATTCAGGATGAAGCCCAGCAGCATGCTGGCAATCTGGCCAATGACCGTGGCAATGGCGGCACCGGCAATGCCCATTTCCGGGCAGCCTAGATAGCCGAAGATCATGATGGGGTCAAGGATGATGTTCACCACAGCGCCGGTCAGCTGCATCACCATGGACAGCATGGTGTTGCCCGTGGCCTGTACCAGCCGCTCAAAGGTAACGGACAGAAACAAACCGATGCTCACTGCAGAGGCGATGGAAAGATACTCGGTGCCCAGCTCCTGCAGGGTCACGTCATTGGTCATCATGGCAAAGAAGGGGCGGGTGAAGAACAGACCGAAAACGAGGAAAATCAGGTAGCCAATGAGCTCCAGGAAAATACCGTTCCGTGCCGCATCAATGGCTTCATCGTTCCGCTTTTCGCCCAGCTTACGGGAAATCATGCTGTTGATGCCCACGCCAAGGCCGGTGGATACGGCGATCATCAGCATCTGAATGGGGTAGGCAAGGGACACGGCGGTCAGGGCGTTGGCATCGTATTGAGCCACAAAGATGCTGTCCACCACATTGTACAGCGCCTGCACCAGCATGCTGATCATGATGGGCACGGACACCTTGGGTACCAGCTTGTTCATGGGCATGGTGCCCAGCATTTTTGATTTTGCGCATTCTTGTGCTTCCATGTTTCCTCCAACAAAAAATCCGCCCCAAGCTGACAAGTCATCAGGATAGACGGATTCACGTCCCCCAGCCAGGTGGATCAATTCTTTTGCGGCTCCTGAGCGCCTGTAAAATGATAGCATATCACAAGTTGGCATGTCAATGTATGCGCAAAAATAAACAAAGGAAACCGGAAAAGAAAGCAGGGGAGGAGAGAACAGCAAAATCAGCGGAAAATCTTGCCGGGAAGCCCCGCATTTCACGGCGAACAGCTTGCAGAAGGTAGGGGAATTTGCTATAATGTTCGTTGCACGTTTGGCAGTTTTGGAAGGAGAGATACCTCAATGAAGCAGATTACTTCTGCGGAGCTGCGGGAAATGTTCCAGAAATTCATGGAGTCCAAGGGACACCACCGTATTCAGTCCGCTTCCGTTATTCCTGAAAATGATCCTACTGTGCTGTTCACCACAGCCGGTATGCATCCTTTGGTACCTTATCTGATGGGCACCCCCCACCCTGCCGGAACCCGGCTGACGGACGTACAGAAGTGCATCCGTACCGGCGATATTGACGACGTGGGCGATGCCAGCCACCTGACCTTCTTTGAAATGCTGGGTAACTGGTCCCTGGGTGATTATTTTAAGAAGGAAGCTATTTCCTGGTCCTGGGAATTCCTGACCAGCCCGGAATATCTGGGACTGGACAAGGATCGCTTGGCCTTCACCGTGTTCGAAGGCAATGAGGACTGCCCCCGGGATACGGAGAGCCACGATCTGTGGCGTTCCATGGGCGTGGCAGATGATCATATCTTCTACCTGCCCAAGGAGCACAACTGGTGGGGACCTGCCGGCATCACCGGCCCCTGCGGCCCTGATACGGAGATGTTCATCATCACCGACAAGGAGCCCTGCGGCCCTGATTGCTCTCCTGCTTGCTCCTGCGGCCGTTATCTGGAAATCTGGAATGACGTGTTCATGCAGTACAATAAGCAGGCAGACGGTTCCTTCATCCCCCTGGCAAAGAAGAACGTGGATACCGGCATGGGTCTGGAGCGTACCATTGGCGTGCTGACCGGCAAAAAGACCGTGTACGAAACCGATGCCTTCACGGATATTCTGGCCAAGATTGCCGAGCTGAGCGGTCACACCTACGGAGAAAATGATCAGGTCACCAAGGCATTCCGTATCATTGCCGACCATATGCGTACCTCCACCTTTATCCTGGGCGATGATCGTGGCGTCAGCCCCTCTAACACGGATCAGGGCTATATCCTCCGCCGCCTGATTCGCCGGGCTGTCCGCTATGCTATGCAGCTGGGCATGCCGGAAGGCTTCACCTGCGAAATTGCCAAGGTGATCATCAACCAGTACAAGGCTGCCTATCCTGAACTGGAGCGGAACAGCGCCTTCGTGCTGGAGCAGCTGAGCCTGGAAGAAGGCCGCTTTGCCCGCACCCTGAAGCAGGGCGAAAAGGAATTCGACAAGGTGTACAACACCATGCTGCAGACCAAGACCCTACTGGAAAGCATCCTGGCAGCAGAGGACAAGGCTGCCTTTGCCAAGAACCTGGCAGAGACCAAGAAGCTGCGTCCCTCTCCGGACATGATGCCCATCATCGATGCTGCCAACCAGGGGGACAGCGCCGCCGTGGAAGCAGCCGTGAATGCCCGCATGGCTTCCCTGAACGTGATGGATGGCCGCAGCGCCTTCAAGCTCTATGACACCTTCGGCTTCCCCATTGAAATGACCATGGAGCTGGCTGGCGAAAAGGGGCTCACCGTGGACAAGGCTGACTTTGATGAGCGGTTCAAGAAGCATCAGGAGCTGAGCCATCAGGGTGCTGACCAGAAGTTCAAGGGCGGCTTGGCTGACCATAGCGAGGAGACCACCAAGCTGCATACCGCTACCCATCTGCTCCATGCCGCCCTGCGGAAGGTGCTGGGTGACGAAGTACACCAGAAGGGCTCCAACATTACCGCCGAGCGTCTGCGCTTCGACTTTACCTTCGGCCGGAAGGTAACCCCGGAAGAGCTGCAGCAGGTGGAAAAGCTGGTCAATGAGGCGATTCAGGCGCATGTGCCTGTGGTCTGCCGTGAAATGACCGTGCCGGAAGCCAAGGCACAGGGTGCCATCGGCTTGTTTGAAAACAAGTATGGCGAGAAGGTGCGCACCTACAAGATGGGCGACTACTCCTTCGAAATCTGCGGTGGTCCCCATGCGGAAAACACCGGCGACCTGGGCTCCTTCCACATTCTGAAGGAAGAATCTTCCTCCGCCGGCGTACGCCGCATTAAGGCTGTATTGCAAAAGTAAGGTTTCTCTTGGGAAAAACAGCAACGCACGACTTACTTGAGGCCGTGCGTTGCTTTGCATCAGGGTTTTCTTCAACGACATGCAGATGATGAGGTTTCCATGGCACGCACAAAAGATTTGACGGAAGGCAGCGTTACAAAACTGATCCTCCTCTTTGCCCTGCCCATTATTGCAGGCAACCTGTTTCAGCAGATGTACAATCTGGTGGACACGCTGGTGATTGGCCGAATCGAAGGGGTTACGGCTTTGGCGGCCGTGTCCTCTGCCGGTTGGCTGGACTGGGCAGTGCTTTCCATTGCAATGGGTCTGTCCCAGGGCTTTGCCATCATGATTGCCCAGCGCTTCGGTGCGCAGGATCATCCGGGGCTGAAATTAGCTGCTGGGCAGAGTATCTTACTTTCTGTAGCGGTGGTAATTGCCTTGGAGATCATCTCTCAGGTGCTGCTGGTGCCCATCCTGCACCTGCTGAACACCCCGGAGGATACCTTCCAACTGACGACGATCTACCTGCGGATCATCTTCGGCGGTCTGCCTATGGTCATGGGGTTCAACCTGTTCTCCGGCTTTTTGCGCTCAGTGGGAGACAGCCGCACGCCACTGATTGCCATGATTTGCGCCGCTGTCACCAATATTCTGCTGGATATCCTCTTCGTGGCAAAGTTCCACTGGGGCGTGGCAGGGGTGGCCGTGGCCACCATTCTGGGGCAAAGTTTGGCTTTTGCCATTTGTCTGGCAACCTCCCTGAAGCTGCCCATGATGCATCTCTCCCGGAAGGACGTTAAGCCGGACAGGGAGGAAATCAGCCGCCTGCTGGTGCTGGGTTTGCCCATTGCCTTTCAAAACCTGATCATTGCCATTGGGGGTCTGGTACTTCAGGGCGTGGTCAATGCAGAAGGCTTCATCTTCATGGCAGGCTACAGCGCAGCTTCCAAACTGCAGGGTCTGGTGGAAGTTTCGGGCAACTCTCTGGGCTCGGCGGTAGGTACCTTTGCCGGGCAAAACCTGGGTGCCGGCAAGCTGGATCGGGTCAAAAAAGGCCTGAGAAGGTCGGCCCAAATCGGTGTTGTCCTTGCTGTATTGATAGCGGCTATCGTGCTGCTGTGGGGGAAGCCGCTGCTGGGGCTCTTCGTGCAGGATGAGCCGGAAATGGTGGAACAGGTGCTGCGGTTTGGCTACAACTTCCTTGCGGTCATGGGCTGCGGACTGTCTTCCCTGTACCTGCTGTTCGTCTATCGCTCCACCCTACAAGGGTTGGGGGATACCATGATCCCCATGGTGTCCGGCATTGTAGAATTGGCCATGCGGGTGCTGTCTGCTATGATTTTGCCCGGGCTGATGGGGGAATGGGGCATTTATCTGGCAGAGGTGTTCGCGTGGATTGGTGCAGCCATCCTGCTGATCTTCGGCTACTATCATCGGATTCATCAATTGGAACAAAACATGAAAACCGCATAAAGAAGACTCGGCAGCGTTTCATGATTTTCGCTGCCGAGTCTTTTCTTTTATCTTGTGCGAATCACAGTGGTGAGCATAAAGCCAACGAAGGCACATTCTGTCATAATCACGGAACCGTGGGATGTGGCCAGGGCACGGAGCAGAGGAAGCTGCATTTGTCCTGTGCTGTGCAGGTATTGATAAACCACAATCAGCCCCAGCACCAAGGCAGGAATCCACAGCAGATTGCCGAAGGGTTCACGCATCCTTGAAGCACCGGACAAGGGCAGAAGCAGTGCCAGAGCAATACCCAGCAGGCATCCGGCAATGACCCACAGGAAGAATCCAAGGGAATTCATGGAAGTCACAGCCAGGCAGACACCCAGGCAAAGAAACAGAGGAACAAGGATAACGGTCAACTTTCGCAGGAACACGCTTCTGTCACCTCCAGCATGGCCCGTTCTTTGGGGGTCAAGGCAGCCTTTGCAAGCAAATCCGGGCGGAAACGTTGGGTAGCCTTCAGGGATTCCAGACGCCGCCAGGCTTTGATTTTCGCATGGTCGCCGCTGAGCAGAATGTCCGGCACCTTCATGCCCCGCAATTCGCTGGGGCGGGTATACTGGGGATATTCCAGCAGCCCGTCGGAGAAGGATTCTTCCTCCGCGCTTTCGCTGGACCCAAGCACCCCGGGAATAAAGCGGGCAACGCAGTCGGTCAGCACCATGGCAGCCAGTTCGCCGCCGGTCAGGATGTAGTCCCCAATGCTGATTTCCTCATCAATGCAGGTGTCCAGCGCCCGCTGATCCACCCCTTCGTAATGGCCGCAAAGCAGCACCAGGTGTTCTTCTTTTGCAAGCTCCCTTGCCTTGGCAGTGGTCAGCGTTGTCCCACGAGGACCCATGTAAATGCGCCTTCCATGGAAATCATCCCCTGTGACCTGCGCCATGGCGTCCATAATGGGCTGCGCCAGCATCACCATGCCGGCACCGCCCCCAAAGGGATAATCATCCGTGTTCTTGTGCTTCCGGTCGGAGAAAGGCCGAATGTCCACACAGTTGATCTCAATCAGTCCCTGCTCCCGGGCTCTGCCGAGAATGCTGGTGTTCAGCACGCTTTCGAACATTTCAGGGAAAATGGTGAGGATGTCAATCTTCACGAACGGCCACCTCGTCAAGACGTTGACTGTTCACGGTAATGCGCCCCAGTGCCACGTCAACGGTGGGGAACACTTCTTTCAGGGCAGGTGCCATCATGCTTCCTTTGGCCGTTTTGAAAACGTACACATCCACTGCGCCGTGCTGAAGCACGTCCGTCAGTGTGCCGATGACTTGTCCCTGTTCATCCATGGCCTGGCAGCCGATAAGGTCGCTGATGTACACCTCATCCTCTGCAAGCTCCATGGCATGTGCCCGGTCGATGTACAGCTGGGTGCCACGGAGCTTTTCCACGTCCTGGGGGGTGGCGCATCCTTCCAGCGTCACATAGGCAAAACCGTCATGGACACGGGAGCACTTGGCAGACACGGGGATGTAGGTTTCCTCTTGCTTGCGATACAGAGTCGTCCAGCGGCAAAAGTCATTGAGATCAGCTGCATAGGATTTGATTTTTGCCTCCCCGTGAATGCCTTGGGGCTTGAGCACTTCGCCGATCATCAGGTAGTCGTTCATGGATTGCACTCCTTGCATAGATCTGTGAAAAAAGCGGGAAGGCACATGGCCTTTCCCGCCTGAACATTATTGAATCTCGACGAAGACGGGCTTGCTGTTCTTGGCAGTAGCCGCCTTAACCACCGTGCGGATGGCCTTGGCGATACGTCCCTGCTTACCAATGACTTTGCCCATGTCATCCTCGGCCACATTCAGTTCGAGAATGATGGCTTCAGGTCCTTCGGTTTCCTTAACCACAACCTGATCAGGATGCTCCACCAGGGACTTCGCCACAAAGGTAACGAGTTCTTGCATGGATATTCCTTTCTGCCATGGAAGAAAGCGGCTTACTTCTCTTCGATGACGCCGGTCTTCTTCAGCAGTACACGAACGGTATCGGTGGGCTGTGCACCGCACTGCAGCCAGTACTTGGCACGCTCGCCGTCAACCTTTACTTCAGCAGGCTTCACCATGGGGTTGTAGTAGCCGATCTCTTCGATGAAGCGGCCGTCACGGGGGCTGGTGATGTCAGCAACAACAACACGGTAGAAAGGCTTCTTCTTCATGCCCATTCTCTTCAAACGGATTTTGACAGACATTGGATTTCCTCCTCAAAATTCTTGGTGGTAATGTATATGTAGATCATGGCAGAGCCATGCATCCACGCAGTGTTACATGCCGGGGAAGCGCATCCGCATCTTTCCCTTGCCCTTCATGTTGGCAACCTGTTTCATCATCTGACGTGCCTGATCAAACTGGCGAATCAGCTGATTCACATCCTGCACGGTGGTGCCGCTGCCGGCAGCAATCCGCTTGCGGCGGCTGGCGTTCAGGATGCCGGGATTCCGGCGTTCCTGGGGGGTCATGGAGCGGATGATGGCTTCCGGCTTCTTCAGGGCGTTTTCATCCACGTCCAAGTTCTTGCCGGACATACCGGGAATCATATCCAGCATGGACTTGATGCCCATCTTCTTCACGCTCTGCATCTGCTCCAGGAAGTCGTCCAGGGACAGGTCAGCCGTGCGGCTCTTCCGGGCAAGCTTTTCCACGTCCTGAACATCGAAAGCTTCGGAAGCCTTGTCGATCAGGGTCAGCACGTCGCCCATGCCCAGGATACGGCTGGCCATGCGGTCAGGGTGGAAAGGCTCGATGTCGGAAAGCTTTTCGCCAATGCCGCTGAACTTAATGGGCTTGCCGGTCACTGCCCGAACGCTCAGGGCTGCACCGCCGCGGGTGTCGCCGTCCAGCTTGGTGAGGATCACGCCGTCCACATTCAGCTTATCATTGAATGCCTTGGCTACGTTCACTGCATCCTGACCGGTCATGGCGTCCACCACCAGCAGGATTTCCTGAGGCTTTACGGTTTCCTTGATGCGCTCCAGCTCATCCATCAGGGCAGTATCGATATGCAGCCGGCCGGCGGTATCGATAATCAGCACATCACGGCCGTAATAGCGGGCGTATTCAATGGCTTCCTGGGCAGTCTTCACCGGGTCTTGGGTGCCTTTTTCAAAAACGGGCACATTGACCTGCTTGCCTACCACCTGCAGCTGCTTGATGGCGGCAGGGCGGTAAATGTCGCAGGCGGCCAGCATGGGCTTTTTGCCCTGCTTGGTCAGGTATCCTGCCAGCTTGGCGGCCATGGTGGTTTTACCGGCGCCCTGCAGGCCGCACAGCATGTAAATGGTAGGAACGCTGCTGGACCAGGTCAGCTTTGCATTGCTGCCGCCCATCAGCTCTGTCATTTCTTCGTTAACGATTTTAATGACCTGCTGACCGGGGGTCAGGGAGGAGAGAACCTCCTGTCCTACGCATTTCTCCGTGACTTTCTTAATGAAATCCTTGGCGACAGCGTAGTTGACGTCGGCTTCCAGAAGGGCCATGCGGACTTCCCGCATACCTTCCTTCACGGTCTGCTCATTGAGCTTGCCCTTGCCGGTCATCTTCCGCAGTGCGTTTTGAAGCTTCTCGCTTAAGCCCTCAAAGGCCATCGTTTTCCTCCCGATCCAGCCGAATCAGGTTTCCCAGCACCTGTTCCGCTTCGTCATATCGCTTTTCCTGCATCAGCTGACGGCACTTTTCCAGCCCGTCATCCATTCTGCTGAATCGCTTCGCCATGCCAAGCTTTTCTTCCATTTCAAACAGGTTCCTTGCCGCCCGGGCAAGCATTTCGTGCACACCCTGCCGGCTGACTCCTGTTTCCTTGGCAATTTCCCCCAAGGACATATCTTCCTCACAGTGAAGCCGCAGCGCAAGCCGCTGTTTCTCCGTGAGCATGCCGCCGTAGAAGGCCATGAGCCAAGCCAGCTCTACCTTGCGGGACAATTCTTCCTGTGCCATGATAACCTCCACTGTCAAGGCATACTCGTTGACACATGGACTATTATACACATTTTCATCCGGCTGTCAAGGGAAAATCCTTGAAAGGGTGCAGATACAACCAAAATTTTTGATAAAATGATTGCAATCAGGGGCGAAGTCCTGTATAATGGGCAGGATAACACAAGGGAGGGGACAGGCGTGAGAACACTTCTTCAAAACGGCTTGGTGTGGCGCCGGGGTCAGCTGACACCCATGGATCTCATCATCCAGGACGGTCGTGTTTCTGTTCCGAAAAATGATTTTCCCCGAGAAAATGCGGATCGTGTTTTGAATTGCAAAGGACTTGTTCTTTTTCCTGGCTTTGCAGATGTGCATGTTCACCTGCGTGAGCCGGGATTTTCTTATAAGGAGACCATTGCAACAGGCACGAAGGCGGCTGCCCGCGGCGGCTACACGGTGGTGTGCGCCATGCCGAACCTGAATCCACCGCCGGATACCCCCGAGCATCTGGCAGAAGAGGAAGCCATCATTCGCCGGGATGCCGTCATTCGAGTACTGCCCTACGGCTGCATTACCATGGGCCAGAAGGGCGTTGGACAGGTGACTGATATGGCGGCCATGGCAGGGCACGTGGCTGGCTTCTCGGACGATGGCCGTGGCGTGCGGGATAAGGATACCATGCGGGAAGCCATGGTCAAGTGCCGGGATGCCCGCAGCCTGATTGCTGCCCACTGCGAGGATATGAGCCTGATTCCTGCCGGCGGTGCCATTCATGCCGGGGCGTATGCTGCTGCCCATGGTATTCCGGGGATCCCGTCCGAAAGTGAATGGAAGCCTATTGAGCGGGATCTTCGCCTGGCAGAGGAAACCGGGTGCCCCTATCATGTGTGCCACGTAAGCTGCAAGGAATCGGTTCAGCTGATTCGGGAAGCCAAGCGTCGGCATGTGAACGTGACCTGCGAAACAGGTCCCCATTATCTGCTGATGTGTCAGGACGATTTGCAGGATGAAGGCCGGTTCAAAATGAATCCGCCCCTGCGGGACAAAGCAGATCAGGAAGCTTTGCTGGAGGGTGCACTGGACGGCACCATTGACATGATCGCCACGGATCACGCCCCTCACAGCATGGAGGAAAAGAGCAAAGGCCTGCGCAACTCCGCCATGGGCGTGGTGGGGATTGAAACGGCTTTCCCCCTGCTGTACACCTATCTGGTGGAAACGGGAAAAATGCCCCTGGATCGGCTTGTTGCCATGATGACCGAAGCCCCTCGGAAGCGGTTCCGGCTGGATGGGGGCATGGAAGAAGGTCAACGGGCGGAAATTACCGCCTATGATCTGCATACGGTGGAGAAAATTGATCCGGCAAAATTCCTGTCCATGGGCAAGGCGACGCCCTTTGCAGGCTGGGAGGTTCATGCAGCCTGCCGGTTTACCATGCTGGGGGATACGCTGGTATATGGAGGTGAAGGCTGATGCAGTTTACCATTGAAGAGAATCACGCCCTGACTCCATGGGTGTGGAGCATGACCCTGACGGGGGAAGCCAGCGGCATTACACGCCCGGGGCAGTTTGTGCAGCTTCAGCTGCCCGGGTTTTATCTGCGGCGGCCGATTTCCGTCTGCCAATGGGATGCAACCCATCTCCGCCTTGTCTACAAGGTGGTAGGCCAGGGAACGGAAGCCATGACCGGCATGCAGCCCGGCACAACGCTGGATGTACTGACCGGGCTGGGCAATGGCTTTGATGTGGAAGCTTGCGGTGCCTCCCCCTTGCTGGTGGGCGGCGGCGTGGGTCTGCCTCCCTTGGTGGGGCTGGCGGCAGCCTTGCAGCAGGCAGGCAAGAAGCCCCAGGTTGCCGTAGGCTTTGGTACGGCAGAAGAGATTTTCCTGAAGGAAGACTTGGAACACATGGGCGTGCCTGTGCACATTGCCACCATGGATGGCAGTGCTGGGGTACAGGGACTTGTGACCCGTGCCATGGAAGGCATTGCCTTCGACAGCGTGTGCGCCTGCGGGCCGGAACCTATGCTGAAGGCGGTGTACCAATTTGCGGATGTGCCCGGTCAATTCAGCTTTGAAGAGCGCATGGGTTGCGGCTTCGGTGCCTGCATGGGCTGCAGCTGCAAAACCAAGTACGGTACAAAGCGTATCTGCAAGGATGGCCCGGTACTGTGCAGGGAGGAGATTCTATGGTGAAGGATTTGCAAGTTACCCTTTCTGGCGTCAAGCTGCAGAACCCGGTCATTCCCGCCAGCGGAACCTTCGGCTTTGGGCAGGAATTTCGCCCCTATTACGATATTAACATGCTGGGCAGCCTTTCCTTTAAGGGAACAACCCGGGAGGCACGCTTCGGCAACCCGACGCCCCGCATTGCGGAATGCCCTGCCGGTATGCTGAACAGCGTGGGTCTGCAAAACCCTGGGGTGGATCATGTGATTGCGGAGGAACTGCCCAAGCTGCGGGAAGTGTTCCATCAGCCCATCATGGCCAACATCAGCGGCTTTTCCGTGGAGGATTATGTAACCGCCGTGGAGAAGCTTACTCAGGAGGAACAGGTGGCGCTGCTGGAAATCAATATTTCCTGCCCCAACGTGCGCCACGGCGGCATGGCCTTCGGCACCAGCCCGGAGGCGGCGGCGGAAATCACCCGGGCGGTGAAAAAGGTGGCTACCAAGCCGGTATACATGAAGCTGAGCCCCAATGTGACGGACATTGTATCCATTGCCAAGGCCTGCGAAGATGCGGGCGCAGATGGACTGAGCCTGATCAACACTCTGCTGGGCATGCGCATCGACCTGAAGCGGAGAAAGCCGGTACTGGCCAACGTGATGGGCGGCTACTCGGGCCCGGGTATTTTCCCGGTGGCACTGCGGATGGTGTATCAGGTAACCGGGGAGGTGAACATTCCGGTCATCGGCATGGGCGGCATTTCCTCGGCACGGGACGTGCTGGAAATGATGATGGCTGGTGCCAAGGCAGTGGAAGTGGGCGCAGCCAATCTGGTAGACCCCTGCGCATGCAAGACCATCATCGAAAATCTGCCGCTGGAAATGGAAAAGCTGGGCATTGAGCGACTGACGGATATTACCCGTGTAGGATAAAGGAGGAACCTGATATGGCAAAGGATGTTATCATTGCACTGGATTTTGAAAACAAGGAGAAGACCCTGGCCTTTCTGGATCAATTCCACGGCCGGAAGCCCTATGTGAAAATCGGCATGGAGCTGTACTATGCAGAAGGACCGGATGTTGTTCGGGAGATTAAGGCTCGTGGGCATAAGATCTTTCTGGATCTGAAACTGCACGACATTCCCAACACGGTGAAGAAAGCCATGCATGTGCTTTCCAAGCTGGATGTGGACATGACCAACCTCCATGCTGCCGGTACCATCGCCATGATGGAAGCTGCTAAGGAAGGTCTGACCCGGCCGGACGGCACCTGTGCTGTTCTGCTGGCGGTTACGCAGCTGACCTCCACCGGGGAAGAGCGGATGCAGAAGGAACTGCTCATCAACGCCACCATGGAAGAGACGGTGAAGCACTACGCCCTGAACGCCAAAGCAGCAGGACTGCCCGGCGTGGTATGCTCTCCCTTGGAAGCCGCACTGGTGAAGGAAGCCTGCGGCAAGGATTTCCTCACCGTGACTCCGGGCATTCGCTTTGCGGATGGGGACGTGGGGGATCAGGTGCGCATCATGACCCCGGAAAAGGCACGGGCAGCCAGCGACTACATTGTGGTAGGCCGTCCCATTACGGCAGCCCAGGATCCGGTAGCAGCCTATGAACGGTGCGTCAGAGAATTCCTGGGCGAGTAACAGATTACCTGTGAACGAAAACGTAGATGAAGAAAGGACGATCGAACGATGAAAAAGAAGATTGCGAAGGATTTGCTGAAGATTGGTGCCGTATTCCTCCGGCCGGATGAACCCTTTACCTGGGCCAGCGGCATTAAGAGCCCCATTTACTGCGACAACCGGCTTACCCTGTCTGCCCCCAAGGTGCGTACGGACGTGGAGGAAGGCCTGAAGGAAACCATTGAAAAGTTCTATCCCGATGTGGAAGTGCTGATGGGCACCTCTACCGCCGGTATTGCCCATGCAGCCATTACGGCGCACCTGATGGGCTTGCCCATGGGCTATGTTCGTGGCGGTGCCAAGGATCATGGCCGGGGCAACCAGATTGAAGGCAAGCTGGAGAAAGGCCAGAAGGTGGTTGTGGTGGAAGACCTGATTTCCACCGGCGGCAGCGTGCTGGAAGTGGTGCAGGTGCTGCGGGATGCCGGGGCTGAGGTGCTGGGCGTTGCCTCCATCTTCACCTATGGCATGCAGAAGGGACTGGATCGCCTGGCGGAAGCCAAGGTGGAAAACCACAGCCTGAGCAACTTTGACGTGCTGTGCGAAGTGGCTGCCAAGGAAGGCTACATCAAGGAAGAAGATGTGGAGCGGCTGATGAAGTTCCGTGCCAATCCTTCCGATGAAAGCTGGATGAACAAGCCTCAGGACTGATGCGGAAAGGATGAGGGTATGCGAAGCTTAATCGACATCACGGATTTTTCTGTGGAAGAAGTAACCCGGGTGCTGGATCTGGCAGATGAAATGATCGCCGATCCAGCCCGGTGGCGTACAGCCATGCAGGGAAAAATTCTGGCGACCCTGTTCTTTGAGCCCAGTACCCGAACCAGACTGAGCTTTGAATCGGCCATGCTGAGCCTTGGAGGCAGCGTGCTGGGCTTTGCCGGTGCAGATTCTTCCTCCACCACCAAGGGAGAAACCTTGACGGATACCATTCGGGTGGTCAGCGGCTACTGCGATATTATCGCCATGCGGCACCCCAAGGAAGGCGCACCCATGGCGGCCAAGCTGTGCAGCGATGTGCCCATTATCAACGCCGGTGATGGGGGACATAACCATCCCACCCAGACCCTGACGGATCTGATGACCATTCGCCGGGAAAAGGGCAGACTGGATCACCTGACCATTGGCCTATGCGGGGACTTGAAGTTTGGCCGCACGGTGCATTCCCTTATTGGTGCCATGAGCCGCTATGCCGGTGTGAACTTTGTGCTGATTTCGCCGCCTGAGCTGCGCACGCCGGATTATGTGCTTCAGGCATTGCAGGATCAGGGGATTCCCTATCGTGAAATGGAAAGTCTGGAAGAAGCTATGCCGGAGCTGGACATTCTGTACATGACCCGTGTGCAGAAGGAGCGGTTCTTCAATGAAGCGGATTACGTTCGCCTGAAGGATACCTACATTCTCGACCCGGAAAAGTTGCGCACCGCCAAGGCTGATCTGCGGATTATGCATCCCCTGCCCAGGGTGAATGAAATTTCTACCCGGGTGGATGCAGACCCGAGAGCGGTTTACTTCAAGCAAACCCGTAACGGCCGCTTTGTGCGTATGGCATTGATCAAGACACTGCTGGAGGATATGCAATGAACATTGACGGCATTAAGCGTGGCATTGTGCTGGATCATATCCAGGCAGGCCGAAGCATGGAAATCTATCATGACCTGCATCTGGATGCACTGGATTGCTCTGTGGCGCTGATCCGCAACGTGAAAAGCGATGCCATGGGCAAGAAGGACATTATCAAAATTGACGATGACATTCAGGTGGATCTGGACGTGTTGGGCTATCTGGATCCCGGCATTACGGTGAACATCATTGAAGATGGCCGGGTGGTGGAAAAGAAGCATCTGGCACTGCCTGAAAAGCTGGTGAACGTGGTGCACTGCCGCAATCCCCGGTGCATCACCACTGCCGAACCTGCCTTGGATCAGGTATTCCGCCTGACGGATGCCAAGCGGGGCGTGTATCGCTGCATGTACTGCGATGCGGAGTGCCGGCGATGAACGAAACCTTCTGGGATCGTTTTGTCACTTACTACACGTCTACACCCAGCCGAAGGAGAGGCCGCAGGAGGGATGAAGTGCTCACCTGCACAAGCGTAGGCTTGCTGTCTGACTCCCCGGAGGAAAACGATCGCCTGCTGGATGAGATTTTGACCAAGCGGCGGACGGCCATCATTACCCTTTTGACGGACTGGCCGGAAGGCAAGGAGTTCCCCCATGCAGAGGAATACCATGTGCTCATGGACAGCCAGGGTCAGGAGCGCTGTGTGATCCGCACAGGCGGAGCGTTCCTGACCACTTTCCGGGACATGCGGGAGGATTTCGCCCTGGCGGAAGGCCGTGCGGAAAGCATGAACGCATGGCGAAACCGTACCCGGGAGACCATCAAGCACTGGTGTGCCGTGCACGGACAGCCTTTTTCCGTGGACATGCCCATGGTGGTGGAAACTTTTACCATGGTGTATTGGGAAGAGTAAAAATCTGAATCCTTCGTCCGTCTCCTCGTATAAAGAACTGCCCCGGGATTCCGCCAATCTGGTTGGAATCCCGGGGCAGTTTATCGATTTTGGATGGAAGGGACATTACAAGAAGCGGGCTTTCAGGAAAACCAACAGGTAAATGAGCACAATGAAAGAGACGATGCTGATTAGCAGTATGCGAAGCACTTTCCGCCAAGGAGCAATCTTCCTTCGTTTGCTTCTTCCTTTGTTTCTTCTTTTCGATGGCGTTTTTCGCTTTGCTGCTGTTTTCTTAACAGGCATGAAGACCAGCCTCCTTTAGTTGAAACGAATGATCCATTCCGGAGAAGGGTAAGCGGAGGTGAGCAGGCTGGTCATCAGCACTTCGGCATTGCTTTGGGCTGCTTCCAGAATGCCCATGGACAGAGCCCTTTCTTTGCCCTGCTCGGTCATCAGCTGCTGGTTGGCGTTCATGCGGGAGACGGTCAGCGGGTTAAAGATGTTGTTGGATTCATCGTACACTTCCAGAGAATCCAGATCAAGGGATGTTTCCAGAATGGCCGCTTGGGGAAGGGATACCGTAACGATTTTGTGGCTTTCATCCACGGTCATGGAAACGTCAGCGAAATTCAGCCCTGCCTTGATGGTCACATCATAGCTGAAAATATACTTGGAGTCCGTCAGCGGAACTTCAATGCCGAACAGCTGCGCCTTCGATGCATCTTTGTTGACGATGGTTACATAGGCTTCCTGAGTGGCCAATTCACCAATGTCCTGCATCCGCTGTTCAATGACCTTGGAGGAAATGCCCTGATGCTGGAAAAACGTACCGTAGACCTGAAGACCGATCACAACCAGCACGGCAGCCACAACCACGTAGGCGGTCGTTTTTTGATAGCCACGGACAAGTGTAAAAAGCTTGCGGAACACAGACTTTACCGCTGCCCAAGCCTTAGTCAGAGAATCTTTCATGGAACCAACACTCCTTTGCTTTGTAAATGATGTGCCATGCACAAAACCAATGAAATGTAAGCGTAGGGTGCTGTTCCAAAATATGCAAAAAGGACAGCCTCCTGCGGAGGCTGTCTAGACAGCGCTTAATGCCTTAATTACTTCTGCGTAATGTCCTTGCCGAAATACTTTTCGGAAATGCGGGTCAGTTCCCCTTCATTGGCCAGCTCTTCAATGGCCTGGTTAATGGCTGCCAGCAGGGTAGCGGAATCCTCACCCTTGCGCACAGGCAGCGCAACCTGAGATGCTTCCTCGGTCAGGGCAACGATTTTGATGTTGGCATCAGGATGGACGCTCAGGTAGTCGTATACGGATACTTCGGCATTCAGGGTCGCATCCGCCCGGCCGGACAGCACCATTTGAATGGTCTGATCCAGGGTATCCACGCCTACGGCGGTGGCACCGTAGCTCTCAGCCAGAATCATGTAGGTGCTGGCAATGGAGTTGGCGGTTTTCTTGCCGTTCAGGTCTTCAAAGGAAGTGATGGTGTCGTTGTCCCCACGCACCACCAACGCTGTGCGGATGTATCCATAGGGAGTGGAAAAGTCGTACTTTTCGCTCCGCTCATCGGTGATTTCCACACCGTTGGCGGCAATGTCATAACGCTGTGCGTCCAATCCGGCGAAGATGCCGTCCCATTCGGTTTCCACAAAGGTAGCCGTAACGCCCAGCTTGGCGGCAATGGCCTGCGCCACTTCTACGTCAAAGCCTACCAAGGTATCATTTTCGTCGTGATAGGTCCAGGGAGCCCATGCGCCTTCGGTGGCGATAACGATTTCCCCCTTCTGCTGAATGCGGCTCAGCAGGTCTCCCTCCTCGGCAAAGGCAGGCAGTGCAGCCAGTGCGAGGAACAGTGCCATGGTCAGGCAAAGCAGTTTCTTCATTGGTTTGTTTCCTCCTTGATTTCTTGGTGATCCAGCATACGTAGGAAGGCACGGGTACGCTCCTGCTGGGGGTGATCGAAGAAATCGTGGGCGGGGGCTGTTTCCACCACCACCCCGTTTTCCATGAACACCACCCGTTGGGATACGTTCCGGGCGAAGCCCATCTCGTGGGTTACCACCAGCATGGTCATGCCTTCCTGTGCAAGGTCACGCATCACCGAAAGCACCTCGCCTGTTAATTCCGGATCCAGGGCAGAGGTGGGTTCGTCAAAGTAGATGATTTCCGGCTGGGTAGCCAGCGCACGGGCAATGGCCACACGCTGCTGCTGACCGCCGGACAGCTGATTGGGATAATGCTTGCTCCAGTCTGCCAGGCCAACCTTGTCCAGCATGTCCATACCCAGCTTTTCAGCCTTATCCCGGGGCATTTTCCGGGCAACGATCAGCCCTTCCGTTACGTTTTGCAGGGCTGTTTTGTTGGCAAACAGGTTGTAGTTCTGGAACACGAAGGCGGTCTTCTTCCGCAGCCGATGAATGTCCTTCTTGCTGACCTTTCCGAAGGAGAAGGTTTCTCCATCGAAGACCATTTCCCCGCCGTCCGCCTGTTCCAGAAAGTTCAGGCAGCGCAGGAGGGTTGTCTTTCCTGAACCGCTGGGGCCCAGAATGGCAATGACGTCCCCCTTGTCTACCTTGAGGCTTACATCCTTGAGCACCGGCAAATCCCCGAAGGATTTGCGAATGTTCCGTACCTCCAGCATGGACTCACTCCTTTCGCCCATAGGCGGACAGCCGCTTTTCTCCTATGCGCTGCAGCCGTGTCAGCACGGTGGAAAACAGGAGATAAATCAGCCCGACCTCACAGTACAGGGGCAGCATTTCATAGGTTCTGGCGGCAATCCGCTGGGTGGCCATGAACATTTCCATCACTGTAATGTTGGAGGCTAGGGAAGTGTCCTTCACCATGGAAATCAGGGAGTTGGACAGGGGCGGGAAAGCAGTCCGCAGTGCCTGGGGCAGGACGATTCGCCGCATGATCTGCATGTAGCTCATGCCCACACAGTAGCCTGCCTCAATCTGGCCTACAGGCACGGCTTCCAGTGCGGCTCGCATGGTCTCGGCACAGTAAGCACCCTCGTTGATCGAGAACACGATGACTGCCGCCGGGAAGGGATCCAGAATGATGCCCACATCCGGCAGGCCGTAAAACACCACAAACAGCTGCACCAGCAGAGGCGTACCGCGGATGATCCAGATATAAAACCTTGCCAGAGGGGTCAAAACCGGCACCTTGGCATACTGCACCAGGGCAACGGCAATGGCAATCACCATGGCAAAGGTAAAGGAAAGAATCGTTAATGGAATGGTCATGGTCAACCCAGGCAGCAGAATCTTTCCGAAAGAATCCACCAGCAGGTTGAACACCTTTTCGCTCATAGCAAACCCTCTTTCGCATCGGTACGATAGGAGTATGAAGTCATTTGACAAAAATGTCAAGGGGAACGACAAAAAGAATACGAAGATAGACAAAAAGGAGAATGAATGATCTTATTATAGGAGCATAAAGGGAATCTCCAAAGGCTGTTCATCCAGCCGATGGAAAACTGGGAGGCGTTTACCTGTGAAAAAGAAGCTGGGCAAACTGACCAAGATCGGGAACATTCTGCTGGTGGTATCCTTTCTGGCGTGGCTGGGATTCGTGGCGTGCATTTTTGTAGGGCTTGGCACCATTGCCACATCCACTACCGATGTGTGGGAAACCCTCAACATGTCCAATCAGCTGCTCATGGCGGAAGTCATGCTGCTGGGCTCGGCTGCCATGCCCTTATTTTTTGTAGAAATGTTTTCTGCCCAGGCCAGGGGGAAAATGGCTGGCATGGTTACCAGTGCCTTGCTGGTGGCGGCCTGGCTGGTGTACGTGTACAAGGATACGGCAGTGCTCGTTTTCCAAGGGGCACCAGGGGGCGATAACCTGACCACCCTGCTGGCAGACTTTGTAGCGCCGGTGCTGGCCATGCTTGCGATTCTGCTGAGCAATCGTCCGCTGGCGATCATTGCAGCCATTGCTTCCCTGCTGGCCATGCTTGCCAACGCTTCCGGTGCAACCCAAATCAGCACCATTATCAAGGCGTACGGGGCAGGGTACACCACGGCTTCTTTCAGGGAAATTCGTGGCGTGCTGACAACCTTGCCGGTAGCGGCAGAGGTGATTTACGGGTTCGGTATGTTCTTTGACCTGCTGGGGGTCAAGAAAGAAATCAAGGAGGTAGCTTGAAATGAAGAAAGTGCTTGCGTTGGTATGTGCGCTGATGATGTTGGCTATGACTGTCCCGGCTTCAGCAGATGGACTGGGAGATTTCCTCGGCGGTATCTTTGGCGGCGGTCAGTCGGAAACGACAGAAACAGACGGGGAATACTTCACCGGGGATACGGTGATGGCAGACATCAACGGCACCAAGGTGGAGGTGCACGTCAAGTTCAAGCAGGTGCTGGACGAGTACGAAGCCTTCTTTGACGAGTACATTGCCTTCATGCAAAACCCGACGGACATGATGAAGTACGCTTCCTTCATGACCCAGTATGCGGAAACCATGACTGCCCTGAGCAACCTGGAGGAAGAGGAAGGTGAAATGAGCAACGGCGACCTTGCTTACTACACCTACGTCATGAGCAACATTACAGTGAAGCTCATGACCGTTGCAGCGCAGTAAAAGTTCATGACCCCATTGCACCGGACAGGATAATTCCTGTTCGGGTTTTTTTCTGCAAAAAGATTGAGAAAACTGCAGAAGGTGATTGACAGGCCCATGAAAAGGTGTATAATAACATATGAACAAATGCTCAAATGTTTGGAGGTTGGATCTCATGAAGAAATCCTGGCCCTTGGAAGATTTGGACTGTGCCAACTGCGCTGCGAAGATGGAAGATGCCATGGCAAAGCTTCCCGGCGTGACGAAGGTACGTGTGGACTTCTTTCACCAGACGTTAACCCTGGAAGCACCCGATGAGATTTACAACGAGGTGCTGTCTCAGGTGGTGGCCTGCGGCAAGAAGGTGGAGCCGGATTGCCGGATTATCACCGACGGCAGCAAGAGCAAAGCAGGGGAGCATCACCATCACGACCATGACCATCACGAGGATGGCTGCTGCTGTGGTCACGATCACCATCATCACGATGATGACGATGATGATGACGACGACGACCATGATCACGACCATTGCCATTGCGGTCACGATCACAAGCATCATCATGTTCATGAGCATGTGGAGGAGCATGAAGAGGAAGAAGACGGCAAGGTCATTCTCATTCGTGCGGCAGTGGCGGTGGCTTTGCTTATCAGCGGCTCCTTCACCAGTGGGTGGCTGAGCATTGTGCTGTTTATCATCGGCTATTTGGTTGCCGGTTATGATGTGGTGCTGCGTGCACTGCGGAATATCTCCCATGGTCAGATTTTTGATGAAAACTTCCTGATGGCAGTGGCTTCCATCGGCGCAATGTGCATCGGTGAATTTGCCGAAGGCGTTGCGGTTATGGCCTTCTATCAGGTTGGCGAATGGTTTCAGGATCGAGCTGTGGACAAGAGCCGGACGTCGATTTCCGCCCTTATGGATATTCGCCCCGAGTATGCCATTCTGGTGAAAGATGGCAAGGAAAGGAAGGTTTCCCCGGAGGAAGTGGGTGTGGGCGATACGATTCGCATCCATCCCGGCGAGCGTGTGCCTCTGGATGGCGTGGTGATTTCTGGCACCAGCAGCCTGAACACAACGGCACTGACCGGCGAATCCCTGCCTCGGGATGTGGGGGAGGGGGACAGCGTGATCAGCGGCTGCGTCAATCTGTCCGGCCTGCTGACGGTGCGTGTGACCAACAGCTATGGGGAATCTGCCGTCAGCCGCATTCTGGATCTGGTGGAATCCTCCGGAGAAAACAAGGCAAAGACGGAGCGTTTCATTACCCGGTTCGCTCGTGTGTATACCCCGGCGGTGTGCGGTGCAGCCCTGCTGCTGGCGGTTATTCCTTCCCTGATTGACGGCAACTGGGTGCAGTGGCTCCACCGTGCACTTACCTTCCTGGTTATCTCCTGCCCCTGCGCTTTGGTAATTTCTGTGCCTCTGACCTTCTTCAGCGGCATTGGCGGTGCCTCCAAGCAGGGCGTGCTGGTGAAGGGCGCTAACTACATGGAACTGCTGGCCAAGCTGGATACGGTAGTCTTTGACAAAACCGGTACGCTGACCAAGGGCGTTTTCACCGTCACTGCCATTCATCCTGAAAAGGTCAGCGAGGATACCTTGCTGGAGGTGGCAGCACTTGCAGAAGTGTATTCCGATCATCCCATTTCCAAGTCCCTGAAAACTGCCTGGAACAGGGCCCTTGACTCCAGCCGGGTGAGCCGGGTGGAAGAAGTGGCAGGCCACGGCATCAAGGCTGTGGTGGACGGTCATACCGTGTACGCAGGCAATGATAAGCTGATGGCGCAGATGAACATCCAGTGGAAGCCTTGCGAGAAGCAGGGAACCATTGTCCACGTAGCCCAGGATGGCGTGTACATGGGGCACATCGTGATTTCCGACGTGGTGAAGGAAACGGCACCTGATGCTATCAAGGACTTGAAAGAGCTGGGTGCCCGCCGCCTGGTGATGCTGACTGGTGACCGGAAGGCAGTGGGCGAGGACATCGCTGCACGCCTGTCCCTGACGGAAGTCCATGCAGAACTGCTGCCTCAGGATAAGGTTTCCTGGGTAGAAAAACTGCTGGAAACGGCGGAAGGCACCTTGGCCTTCGTTGGTGATGGGATCAATGATGCGCCTGTGCTGGCACGGGCTGACTTGGGCATTGCCATGGGTGCCTTGGGTTCTGATGCGGCCATTGAGGCAGCAGACGTGGTGCTGATGGATGATGATCCCCAGAAGCTGGCCGTGGGCGTGCGAATCGCTCGGAAGACCACCAGGATCGCTTATCAGAACATCATCTTCGCCTTGGCGGTGAAGGCTGTGGTGCTTCTGCTGGGCGCATTGGGCATTGCGAATATGTGGCTGGCTGTCTTCGCCGATGTAGGCGTGTGCGTACTGGCGATTTTGAACGCAACACGGGCAATGAGAAACTGAAATTGACAGAAAATCAAAAGGCATGTTTTGCGAATCATCATCGTAAAACATGCCTTTTGTGTATGCGTGGAAGCAATCAAGTTGACTGGGCATCCCGGAGCTTGGTGACTGTATCCAGAATATCCTCTGCCAGCTGACGCTTGGTGCGCAGGGGATAGGCCGTTGCACCGCTGGAAGTGATCAGGGTGGCAATGTTGGTATCCACATTGAACCCTGCACCGGGCTGGGACACATCATTGGCAACAATCAAGTCCAGATGTTTTTTCACAAGCTTCTTCTGGGCATTCTCCAGCAGGTTCTGGGTCTCGGCAGCAAAGCCTACCAGAATCTGACCGGGATGCTTCAATTGACCGACAGCAGCTGCAATATCTGGGTTTTCTACAAGGGTCAGGGTCAGGGGTTCGCCGTCAGCTTTTTTCAGCTTTTGGGGCCAGGTCTGCTCAAAACGGTAATCTGCCGGGGCGGCAGCCTGAATCACCACATCCATTTGGGGAGCACGCTGGGTTACCGCCTCGTAAAGATCCTGTGTGGATTCCACCTGCACCATGGGAATGCCAGCCGGAACGGTCGCCGTTACAGCGCCACATACCAGCGTAACTTCCGCACCCCGCTTGGCAGCGGCTTCCGCCAGGGCAAAGCCCATTTTGCCGGAAGAATCATTGGTCAGGTAGCGGACAGGATCCAAACGTTCCCGGGTGGCACCGGCTGTTACCAGCACCCTCAACCCGGCAAAATCTTGCAGGGGATTCAGCAGCGCATCAATGGCAGACACAATCTCTTCCGGCTCGCTCATGCGCCCGGCACCAACATCGCCGCATGCCAAACGGCCGCCTGCAGGCCCAATGAAGTGCACGCCCCTGTTTGCAAGGGTAGCAACGTTCGCTTGGGTGGGGGCGGCTGTCCACATGCCGGTATTCATAGCAGGAGCCAGCAGCACAGGTGCCTTGGTGGCCAGCACTGTGGTGGTCAGCATATCATCCGCAATGCCCACAGCCATTTTGGCCATTACGTTGGCTGTGGCCGGAGCGATCACGAAAACCTCTGCCCGATGAGCCAGCGCAATGTGCTCCACTTCCCATTTTTCAGGCCGGACAAAGGTATCCACCACCACCGGATTGCGGCTCATGGTTTCGAAGGTCATGGGCGTGACAAATTCCGTGGCGTTTTTCGTCATAATCACATGGACATTTGCCCCTGCCTTAACCAGCCGGGAAACAAGCTCCACGCTCTTGTACACGGCAATGCCGCCGGTTACGCCCAGAACAACTTCCCTGCCATGAAGGCTCATGCTTCAACCTGCTCCTCTTCATCTACAGGACGGTCGTACGTGATCAGGTCACGATTGATTTCTTCCACAGCCACCTTCAGGGGCTTCATTTCCTTGGCATCAAAGTAGGGCTGGCTGCCGCCAACGATCTGCCGGCCACGCTTGGAAGCCTCCACCACCAGGGTGTAACGGGAATCAGCGTGCTTCAGCAGCTCCAGAACGCAAGGATCAACAATAGACATGAGTGATTTCCTCCTTTTATCAATGGGGTCATACGGCGGGGGAGGGGGTTAATCCTCCACCACCGGGAAATAACGAATGGTGCGCTGCTTTTCTGCCCGGGCAATGGCAAGCAGCTGGGCATAGGCCAGGTCAAGATCATCATTGACCACAGCGTACTGGTAGCGGTTCACCTGCTCCAATTCACCGTGGGCATTCCGCAGCCGACGCTCGATTTCCACCGGGTCATCCGTGTTGCGGGTGTGGAGGCGGACACGCAGTGTTTCGTAACTGGGCGGGAGGATGAACACGCTTACACAGGTGGGTTCCTGTGCCATTACGTTCCGTGCACCCTGGGGGTCAATATCCAGCAGCACGTTCTGTCCACGCTCGATCCGCTCGTAAACCTCACTCTTTAACGTTCCGTACCGGTGCCCATGCACGGTGGCATGTTCCAGAAAGGCATCCTCCGCCAGCAGACGATCATACTCTTCTTCGGATATGAAGTGATAGTGTACATCGTCAATCTCGTTGGAGCGCCGTGCTCTGGTGGTTACACTTACCGAAAACGTAAAGCTGGGATCTTCCTGCAACAGTCGGGCTGCCAGTGTTCCCTTTCCTGTGCCGGAAGGCCCGGAGATCACCATCAGCATTCCCTTGCGTGTTTCTCTCATGCCTTGTCCTCCTCTAATGTATCCTTGCCTTGTTCGGCGAACCGCCCTGGATGCCCTTACTCTACATTCTGAATCTGTTCACGAAGCTTTTCGATTTCGCTCTTCAGATCCACAACCAGCTGGGCAATGGTGGCATCATTGGCCTTGGAACCGATGGTGTTGGCTTCTCGGTTCATTTCCTGAATCAGGAAATCCATCTTTTTGCCGATTTCCCCGCTGCGGCCCAGGTATCCGTGAAGCTGGTGAATATGGCTCTCCAGCCGGGACAGTTCCTCGTCAATGGCACAGCGATCGGCCAGCAGCGCAACCTCCTGGGCCAACCGTGCCGGATCCACCGGCTCAATGGGGAGCTTATTCAGCCGCTCCTGCAGCCGCTGCCGGTATTCCTCAGGCACCTGAGGTGCACGGGCAAGGATTTTTTCCCGAAGTGCCGCTGCGGCGGATAAATGGGCCGAAAGGTCCGCCTGAAGGGCAGCGCCTTCCCGTTCGCGCATGGCCACCACCTGGGCCACTGCCTGAGCCGTTACCTGACGGCACAGTGCAGTCAATGCCTCCTCATCCGGTGCCTCTTCGCCCACGTCCAGCACGCCTTCCAAGGTCATCAGCTGGGAAAGGGACAGATCGTTCCGGCAGTCGGTCAAAGCGACGAGCTTTTCTCCGGCGGCAGCGTAGGCCTTGGCAAGCCCCTCGTTTACGGTGACCTGCTTGTCACTTTCCTGCACGGACTTGACCGCCAGAAAAACGTCCACATGACCACGCTTCAGTTCCTCGGCAATGCCCTTGCGCAATGTTTCCTCCAAGAAGGAAATGGAGCGGGGCAGACGGCAGGACACATCCAGAAAACGGTGGTTGACGCATTTCAATTCCAGTGTCATTTCCGTCCGTCCATCGGACAACTGACTGCGGCCACACCCTGTCATACTGCGCATGATTGCACCTCCCCGGTGATCAACAATTATACCACACACCGTTAAGGGAAGCAAGGAAAAAGAATGCACGGTAAAAATAAGCAAACAAAAAACCGCACCCGCTCAGACCGGGCGAACCTGCAGCACATCCGGCAAACGCTTACTGCTGCTTCCGGCAGGACCTGACAGGGTTCACGCAGACGGATCGCACAGGACCCAATCTTCATCGCGAATACGGCTCTACAAGTATAGCTTATGTGATGGGAAAAAGCAAGCTTTTTTTAGCAGTCTTCTGCGGAAAGAACATTCAAGTAAATTCCCAAAGTAAGTTCCACAGTGGGAATTAGGAATGGGATTTACAATGAGACAAGAAATGTGGTTGAACTAAAACTGGGAAAAATCCCAGAAAG
>CAVIWF010000005.1:0-69997 GCA_963646285.1 bacterium | reverse complement strand
GATGCTGGATTGTCTCCTTGAACCTGATCACCTTTTTCTGATCCTTGAAAATTGAAAATTGATTTCCGTGAATGATAGCTTACGACCATCCCGTGCTTTGCCGAGGACATCTGGTTTTAGAAAGGAAGCATTGCTATGAGAAATTACGATCGTGTTCATCCACGTAAACCCAAAGGCATTGAAAACCGCAAGGCGCATATCGTCGGCGGCGGTATTGCCGGCCTGTCTGCAGCGGCGTTCCTCGTCCGTGATGCACAGATGCCCGGCGAGAACATCACCGTGTACGATCAGCTGCCCGTGTTCGGCGGCTCCATGGACGCAGCAGGCAGTGCAGTAGACGGCTACGTGTCCCGTGGCGAACGTGAGCTGGAGCCGTATATGGAATGCCTGTGGGATCTGTTCGGCAGCATTCCCTCTATCTATGAGGAAGGCCGCACCGTGCTGGACGAAACCCGCGAGTGCAACAAGAACTGGGAGATCGACTCCAAGCACCGCCTGTGGGAGCAGGGCTTCAAGCCGCACGACGAAACCACCATGGGTCTGACGCCCGCCATTCAGGAGCAGATGATCAAGATGATGCTGACGCCTGAAGAGGAGCTGGAGGATGTGGCCATTGAGCAGTGGTTCGACAAGGAATTCTTCCACAGCCAGCTCTGGTATTACTGGAGTGCCATGCTGGCCTTCCAGCCCTATCACAGCTTGATTGAAATGCGCCGCTACGCCGTGCGCTTCATGCATCAGCTGCACCTGATCAAGAGCCTGCGGGGTATCCTGCGCACCAGGTACGACCAGTACAATAGCCTGATTCGCCCACTGGAAAAGTATCTGGCTGACCACGGCGTGAAGTTCGTTTCCGGCACAACGGTGACGGATATGGACATCCGCATCAACGGCGGTGACAAAACCGTGACTGCACTGCGCATCGGCGATGAAGTGGTGCCTGTGGCGGACGACGATCTGGTATTCTTCACCAATGGCTCCATGACCCAGAATTCTACCCAGGGCAGCATGACGGAAGCACCGGTTATGAACCGGGATACCGCACACAAGGGCTGCTTCACCCTGTGGGAGAACCTGGCCAGGAAGTGCCCGGAATACGGTCATCCTGAGAAGTTTGCCTTCGATCCCGATCAGAGCAATTTCGTTTCCTGCTCCGTAACCGTGCACGACTATCCTGAATTCTTTGACTATCTGGCCGAAAAGACAGGCAATCCCACCGGTAAGGGCGGCTGCTCCACCTTCGTGGATGCACCGTGGTTCATCAACTACAATGTGCCTCTGCAGCCTGTAGCTCCCAATCAGCCGGAAAACGTGCAGTTTATGTGGTTCTACGGCCTCCACGCCAACAACTGCGGTACCTATGTGAAGAAGCCCATGACCCAGTGTTCCGGCGAGGAGATCATGCGGGAGTTCCTGTACTATTGCGGGTTGGAGGACAAAATTGACGAGATCATGCCCCACATCACCGCCATTCCCGTGGTGATGCCCTACATTACCAGCCAGTTCATGCCCCGGAAGCTGAAGGATCGTCCCGAGGTCATTCCCGCAGGCAACAAGAACCTTGCCTTCATCGGTCAGTTTGTGGAGCTGGAAGGCGACGTGGTATTCACCGTGGAAACCTCTGTCCGCACGGCCATGATTGCGGTTTACCGCCTGCTGCATCTGGATCGGCCCATTACGCCTCTGTTCCAGGGTCAGTACGATATCCGCATGGTCAATGCGGGTATGAAGATGATGCTGGGCAAGGACAAGATCGAGGTCAGTGACCTGCCCAAGATCAATCCGCTGAAGATCAACCAGACCCTGCATCAGATTGTGGATGCAATCAACCAAATTCCCTCCGTGCCGGAATACTACGCCGAACGGAAGGAAAACCAGTAACTTCAAAGAAGGAGGTTCTTCACGGAAGGTTAGGGAAAAGGAATGAGTAAAAACCTATTAGGCATGGAGAGGCGGTCCTTTGCTAAAGCATGGATGATTGCTGAGAAACAATAACGAGACCTGGGCAGACAAGGAATTCTACTTCTGCTGCTGCATCGATAGTTCCTTCACTGCCGTACCCATCATGACGAAGTCATGAAATACTTCAGGACTATCATTCCCTAAGAAAACGTGAAGAACCAAGTTTTATACGGGTATTGTATCATAGCGTGAGATGATACGCAGCGTTGCCGGAATTAGTACAAAACTGGCTCGCAAGGAAACTTGCTTCTTCCAAATGATGCGAAAAGGCAGCCACAGCATGAAGGCTTTTTCTTCGAGCTGTGGCTGCTTCTTTCGGAAGGCACTGCCTCCCTTTCCATAATAACGTCCGGTGCCCCAAACCTTCTTACGCTTTCACCCGTCCCCAAATCATGCCCATTTGCCCAAGGAAGCAGGGAAGGTGCAGGTACTTGGGCACGCCCTCCATCTTTCGGTTATCCACAAGGTGAATTTCCGATACGAAGGGTTCCAACGCCTGCATGAAAGCTTCTGCATCGCCGTAGAGATGCTGGTTGTAGAACGTATCCTGAATCACGAAAATGCCGCCGGGCTTGACCGTGCGCAGTGCTTCCTGCATCAGCGCCTGCTTATCCTTCTGCGTACGTACTTGGTGGAAAACGAGATTGCTGACCACCAGGTCAAACATGCCATCAACAAATGGAAGATGGGCGGCGTCCTCCTGCCGGAAGAAAACACGGTTGGCCACGCCTTCCGCCTGGGCATTGGCTTCGCACTGGGATTTACTGTATTCCCAGTGGCTCTTCCATTGATCAATGCCGGTGACCATCACTTTCGGCTCACGTTTGGCAGCCATGACGCACAAAGCACCGCTGCCGCAGCCAATGTCCAGCATTTTGCCCTTACCGTCCCATCCGGCTGCCTTTGCCTGATCCAGCAGGCCTTCCAGCACGCTGCGCTGAATGCCGCCGCCTTCGTAGCTGAGGGCAGTTCTGGCACGCAGAAACAGCATGGTGATGAGCAGCATCAGAAAAGCAGCAATCATCATCACCACGCTGAGCCAGCGGCAGACAGACGCTGTCCATTCAGCACCAAAGAGCAGCAGCAGAAAGCACACAAAAAGAAGCATAACAACCTTGGAAGAAACCCAGTTGCCATAACGGGGACGGTATTCATTGGATGATTCCATCATACTTGCACTCCTGTAACCTATCAAAATACTGCGAACAGCATGGTCAGTATACAGTTAAGCATGACAAATGTCAACGACGAGTAACGATAACAGCAAATGGAACAAAAAACACCGGGCGTGAGAGAAACCTCCCACACCCAGTGTTTTTATGCCTGTTCTTTTCGAACTTTGATGGTGTTATCCTCCAGATACAGCTGCACATGATCGCCTAAAGCGAAGTGCCCCAGAATCAATTCTTCACTCAGCATGTCTTCAACAGTGCGCTGAATCAGCCGCCGCAGGGGACGGGCACCGAACTTCGGGTCGTAACCCTCCTGTGCCAGGTGCGACGCAACCGCTGTGTCCCAGTGCAGGTGCACATCCCGCTCTGCAAGCCGCTTGGCAACCTGCGTCAGCATCATATCGGCAATGCGGCGAATGTCCTCCTCCGACAGCGCATGGAAGACGATCATCTCATCCACCCGGTTGATGAATTCAGGGCGGAACAAATCCTTGACTTCCTTCATCACAGAGTCCTTCATGGCTTCGTAGCTGTGTACGTCAGCCATGGGGCTGGCGCCAAAGCCCATGGCACGTCCCGTGCTGATATTATGCGCACCGGCGTTGGAGGTCATGACGATGATGGTGTTCTTGAAGCTGACTGTGCGTCCGGTGTTGTCGGTGAGGCGACCGTCTTCCAGAATCTGCAGCAGGATATTAAACACATCCGGGTGGGCCTTTTCCACTTCATCCAGCAGAATCACGCTGTAAGGCTTGCGACGCACGGCCTCGGTTAATTGACCGCCCTCTTCATAGCCCACATAGCCGGGGGGAGAACCAACCAGACGAGACGTGGTGTGCTTCTCCATGTATTCGCTCATGTCGATGCGGATCACGGCGGATTCATCCCCAAACATGGCCTCGCCTAAAGCACGGCAAAGCTCTGTTTTGCCCACACCGGTGGGGCCAAGGAAAATGAAGCTGCCGATGGGACGCTTGGGATCCTTAAGCCCGGCACGGGCACGGCGAATGGCACGGGCAATGGCGCTGACGGCTTCATCCTGTCCCACGACTCTGGCATGGAGCGTTTCTTCCAGATGCATAAGGCGATCCGCTTCGGTTTCCGTCATCTTGCGGACGGGAATGCCTGTCCATCCGGAGACGACCTGGGCAATGTCCTCTTCATTCACCACGTCTCTGGCAGCAGACTGCTGCTTGCTCCAGGCACTGCGCTTCATCTCGATTTCCTGGCGGAGGCACCGTTCCTGATCACGGAGGAAGGCAGCACGTTCAAAGTCCTGATGGGCGATGGCATCCTTCTTTTCAGCCACCAGGGCTTCCAATTGCTTTTCCTGGGCTTTCACATCCGGCGGTGCGGTAAAGGCCTGAATCCGCACCCGGGAGGCGGCTTCGTCCATCAAATCAACAGCCTTGTCCGGCAGGAAACGGTCAGCAATGTACCGGTCGGACAGGGTAACGGCGGCTTTCAGGGCTTCATCGGTAATGTGCACCTTATGGTGGGCTTCATACCGATCACGAAGTCCGTGGAGGATGGCCAACGCTTCTTCCTGGGTGGGTTCGCCTACCATTACAGGCTGGAAGCGGCGTTCCAAAGCTGCATCCTTTTCAATGTGCTTCCGGTATTCTTCCAGTGTGGTGGCGCCGATGCACTGCACCTCGCCACGGGCAAGGGCAGGCTTCAGAATGTTGGCGGCATCCAGGCTGCCTTCCGCCTGACCCGCACCCACAATGTTGTGAATCTCGTCAATGAACAGGAGAATATTGCCGCTCTCCTGCACTTCCTTCATGACGTTTTTCAGCCGCTCTTCAAATTCGCCCCGGTACTTACTGCCGGCGATCATACTGCCCATGTCCAGAGACAGTACCCGCTTACCCACCAGCATTTCCGGAATACTGCCCTGCACGATTCGCTGGGCGAGGCCTTCCACCACGGCGCTTTTGCCTACGCCGGGTTCACCGATCAGCACCGGATTGTTCTTCGTGCGGCGGATCAGAATCTGGATGATTCGCTGAATTTCCACATCTCTGCCGATGACGGGATCCAGTTCATTATCCCGGGCGGCAGCGGTCAAATCACGGCTGTACTGGGCAAGCACAGGAGTTCCGCCCTTTTTATTCTTTGCTTTGGGGGCAGGACGTTCCTCCGGCTCCTCGCCGCTGCCGCTGCGTTCTGCACGAAGCTGACGGATGATTTCATCCCGGGTTTTCTCCGTGTCCACCTGCAGCTGCTTGAGGATATTGAAGCCTAAGCAGTCGTTTTCCCGCAGGAGCGCCAGCCACAGATGCTCAACGGAAACATAGGCTTGACCTAGGCGGCGAGACTCCATCACGCTGAGTTCAAGCAGTTTCTTCATCCGAGGCGTCATGCCGATTTGCAGGGGCTGAGGCGCATTTTCATCGGTGGGCGGCATCAAAGCCAGTACATCGTCATAAGAAACTTTCTCTCGAATGGATTGGGGCTGATGCTCATCCTCATTCACAAGGGCAAGAAGCAGGTGCTCCGTGCCCATGGCGGGATTGTTCAGCTCCTCTGCAATGGAGCGGGCAGTTTCCAGCATGTGCTGTGCTCGCTCTGTAAATTGTCCGAATATGGCCATAAGGTCCTCCTGATGCGCTTGTGGAAGCGCAGTCTTGTTGCTTTTTATTCCGCTGTCAGCATACTGCGGATTCTGCTTGCACGGGCGGCAGCCAAATCCCTGCCCGTAAGGCGGGATTCTGCAAAGCCCTGCAAGTGGGCATCCTGCACCTGTTCCAGCATCTGATCCAGCGTATCTGTTTTCACGTGGAGCATGCCGATGGCAGCGCCAAGGCGGACGGCACTCCAGTGCTTGAAAAACTCGGGGAGTTCCATGATTCTGGCATTGCACATGATGCCCCAGGCACGCCAAATGGGGTCTTCCAGCACCAAACGATGGGAAGCAAGGGACTTTTCCCGGAGGGAAAGCTCCATGTCCGTCAATTGATGCCCCACGGCGGTAACGGCACTGACCAGTTCCTGTTCGGTTCGCCCAAGGGTGACCTGATTGGATACCTGATACAGGCAGCCCAAGGCCTCGGCACCTTCGCCGTAGACCCCTCGAATGGTTAGCCCTACCTTGGCGACGATTTGACCCACGTTGCCCATTTGCTTGCCGATGGTCAGCATGGGCAGGTGAATCAGCAGGGAAGCACGCATGCCGGTGCCAGTGTTGGTGGGGCAGGCAGTCAAATAGCCCAACTGATGATCGAAAGCAAAGTTGACCTGACGGCTCAATGCATCTTCTACTCGGAAGCAACGTCCGGCAGCTGTTTGCAGGTCATCCCCGGGAACAATGGCCTGTATCCGCAGGTGATCCTCTTCATTCATCATCACGGAGAGGCTTTCTTCCGTGTTCAGCAGCACGGCAGCCGTATCCGGGCGCAGGAGCAAATCTTTGCTGATTAAGTGACTTTCGCACAGTGCCTGCCGCTGATTGGCACTCATATCGCTGAGGCGGAGCAGCTCAAAGCCCCGATCAGCGCCGGAAAGCTTCATGGCGTTGGTGGTGCGGGAAATGCAGGCGGCAGCCAGGTCGGGATGCTCTGCCACATCAAAGGGCAGATCTTCGTAGTTCCTCGCCAGGCGAACCCGGGAGGAAAGAATGGTTGCGTGATTGCTCATTGAGCCTGCGCCTCCTTGGCAGCCATTTCACGGAGTTGATCCCGCAGCCGAGCAGCTGTCTCAAAATCCTCCTGAGCAACGGCCTGTTCCATTTGCCGGGTCAGTTCTTCCTGCCGTGTGCGCTGACGCTGCGCCTCGCAGGTGTTCAGGGGTTCACGACCGGCATGCTGCACCCGCCCGTGAATTTGCAGCAGCATGGGCTGAAGCTGCTCCCGGAAGGCTTCATAGCAGTGGGGGCAGCCCAAATGACCGGACTTGGTAAACTGGCTCAGGGTTGTATGGCAACGGGGACATACAATTTCCACACGAGGCTCCTCCGGCGTTTCCGATCCGGTAATGGCGGAGAGAATCGAGGAGAGGAGGCTCTTAATATTGCCGCTCTGCAAATCAGCGTTCATCTTTGCCATGCATTCGCCGCACAGGTGACGGGTGGTAACTTCACCTGCCACCACCACGGAAATGGTAAAGGTTGCTTCGTTAACCTTGCATTCTTCACATAACATAAAGGTTCATCATCCTTTCAGGTTAGGCTTCAAGGGTGGGGGTATTGCGCCGGGCAACAGAGGTCAGCATAGTCTTCAGCGACTTTGCCCGCAGGGTATCCTTCATGGACTCCGGCAGGGGAACGGCCAGAGCTTGGGCGGAAACAGCGGCACGGGCAAGCTCCCCTTCACTGGGTGTCAGCATTTTCTGCTCTACCAGATGGGTAATGATGTGGGTCGCTTCCCCTTCTGTAATGCTGTCTCCGATGCGCTCATGAATCAGGTACATCAGCTGCTGACCGGGCTGCTGTACCACACGCACAATGCGGATATAACCGCCGCCCCCACGTCTGCTTTCAATTACATAGCCGTGATCCGGGGTGAAACGGGTGGCAAGCACATAGTTGATCTGGCTGGGGGCGCAGCCGAAGTATTCCGCCAGCTCGTTGCGCTTGAGCTCCACCTCAGGTTCGTCCTGGGCAAGGAGCATCTTGATAAAGTCTTCAATGGTATCGCTTAATCGCATGGTCAATTCCTCTGCTTTCGGTCAAGACTGACTATCTTTGACCAATATCATTATAGCAGGTCAAAGATGGAAATGCAAGGGGCACAGTCTTTGCTCAGGCGCAGGGTGCTGATTTGTTACAACTCCCTTGTTGACAGACATTTTTCCCTCTTTTATAATCGAGGCAGGTACCAAGAAAAAAGACGGAGGAATGATTCAATGCGCAAATTGCTCTCCATGCTCCTGGCGCTCCTGATGCTGATTTTGCCGGTTGTGAGCTTGGCTGCTACTCCGGCGGAGATTATGGCCATGCCGGAAGGACGCACCCTGTATACAGACGTTTCCTTTACCCCCGGTGATCTGCCTTTGGACGGCACGACTGCTGCCATGGCGAAGGATCTGCTGAATGCACTGACCTTCAGCACCAAGGTGGGCGCAGATGGGGATGTAAGCGGCCTGTCTGTCAGCCTGAACAGTGTGAAGGTGTTGACCTTCGATACCCAGGTGAAGGATGATACGCTTTACCTGTCCACCTCTTTGCTGGATAAGCCTGTTGCCTTCACCGCTGATGAAGCCGTGGACTTTTCCAAGCGGCTGATGACCATGCTGGGGGATGCAGCCGGCGTGGATGTAACCGGCATAGTGGAAAACTTGGCCACCAACAGTTGGACGAATATCACCAATACGGTGCACGATGCCTTCAGCAGCTTCACCTTTGATCTGGAAGGTTTCACGACGGTCATGGAGCGGATGAGTGCCCGCATGGTTACCGAAGAAGTGACAGAACAGACCAAGGATCATGAACCTGCAACCACCAAAATGACCATGACCATCACTGCTGAAGATGTGAAAGATGTGGTGAAGGTGTTTGCAGACTCCTACCACAGCAACGAAGGGCTGATGGCTGTGCTCCGTCAGGCCAATGTGACCTACACCCTGAACGGTCAGAAAGTCACCGAGGATGAGTTCTTCGAAGGCCTGCCGGATGCGGCGGAAAAAGCAATGTCCAACTATGAGGATATTGTTCTGGTTGCAATGACCAACGCCAACAATGAAACCGTGCACGCCTCCTGCACACTGACCCCCAAGGCGGATGCAGAGGAAACGGTGCTGCCCATGGCCATTGTTTACAATCGTTTGGGTACGGCTGACGGCACGGGGCACTCCCTGACGGCGACCATGACCAGCGATGATTCCGACGCTGTGCTGTCTGTGGATTACTTGGCTGGTGCGGAAAAGAAAGTCTCCTACGGTGCAGCCTTGTCTTATGTAAAGGCAGACGGCACGGTGCTGGAAATGATGAGCTTCACTGCAGAGGGCACCAAGGAAAACGGGGACACCCAGGCTTCCTCTGATGTGACGTACAGGTTTGCCTTCTCCGGCGACGGCACGGATGTGAACCGTACCAGCCTGAGCGTAAACGTGCAGGAAACCGCTTCCTTTGATGGCAAGGATGCAGTGGGCGCCAAGACCATTGCCTTCTACCTGAACGACAGCAAGGCTCCCATGGTGACCATTACGGTGGACGAGGCAACCGACAAGGCAGCTGATGCCATTGATGCCCAGAATGCTGTGCATCCCGGACAAATGACGGAGGAAGAACTGTCTGCCTATTTTGAAGAGGCAATGACCTCTGCCCAGACCAACCTTCTGCTGATTCTGCAAAACCTGCCCACCAGCATTTTGCAGGCGCTGACGAGCGGCAACAACTAATCGAATAGAACGCTTTTCTCGGGGCAGGGTGCAGGCAATTGCATCCTGCCCCTTGTTTTTGGCAATAATTATGCTATACTTACTATGGAGAAGCATAAGAACGCCTCTCTGCAGATGCATGAATGACTGTGCACTGCAACGTTTCATCGATTTTGTAAGGAGTGATTTTTTTGTCATCCGACCCGTTGGGCGGTCCTCTACTGCTGCAGCTTCTTTTCATTCTCCTCAGCGGCTTTCTTTCGGCCATGCAGGCGGCCGTAACCTCCCTGAATGATGGGAAGCTGCGTCACGAAGTGGAAGACGGTGACGATTCCGCCGCAAACCTGCTGAAGCTGGCGGATGAGCCGGAGAAATATTTGGGCACCGTGCAGGTGTGCTTGACCCTGGTTGCCCTGTTCAGCAGTGCTTTTGCGGCGCTGCACTTTGCCCCGAGACTGGCGCAAACCTTCAGCCAATGGGGCATGACCATGGAAGCAAGCTCATTGCAGACCCTTTGCGTGGTCATCCTGACCTTGGTGCTGGCATTCATCACCCTGGTGCTGGGCGGCTATGTGCCGCGGAAGATTGCCCTTCAGCACCCGGAGAAGGCAGCACGGCTCACCTGCGGCGTGCTTACTGTGCTGGAAAAGGTTTTTCATCCCCTGGTGTGGCTGATTCATAAGACCACCAATGGCGTTTTGCGTTTGATCGGCATTGATCCCAATGCCAAGCCGGAGGAAGTCACGGAAGAAGAAATCCGTATGCTGGTGGATATGGGCGGCGAAAGCGGCACCATTGAAGAGGCAGAGAAGGAAATGATTGAGAACATATTTGAGTTCAACAATCATTCCGCTGAAGATGTGATGACCCACCGCACGGATGTGACCAGCATCTGGGTGGAGGAAACCCCGGAGAACGTGATCAAAACCATTGTGGAGTCCGGCTTGAGCCGCTTTCCTGTGTATGATGAGGACATGGATGACATCATCGGTGTGCTGAGTACACGGAACTACTTGCTGGAGCAGCGGAAACCTTCGCCCCGCCCGCTGCGTGAAATTATCCGCCCTGCTTACTTTGTGCCGGAAACGGTACAGGCAGATGTGCTTTTCCGTGACATGCAGAAGAAGAAAGTGCACATGGCTGTGGTGGTGGATGAGTACGGCGGCATGAGCGGTGTTGTCACCATGGAAGACCTGCTGGAAGAAATCGTGGGCAACATTTACGATGAGTTCGATCCTCAGGTGATGGCGGATATTACCCGCTTGGGCGAAAACCTTTGGCGCATAACCGGCACAGCAGGCCTTGAGGATGTGGCGGAAGCACTGGAAATTGAGCTGCCCCAGAATGAGGATTACGATACACTGGGTGGGCTGGTGTTCAGCCAGTTTACCACCATTCCCATGGACGGCAGTCAGCCGGAAGTGGATGTGGACGGTCTGCACATTAAGGTAGAAAAGATGGAAGAGCATCGGGTAGAAACGGCACTGGTCAGCAAAATCATCAAGCCGGAACCTGATGAAGATGCATCAGATACAGAAGCATAA
The DNA here is from genome assembly GCA_963646285.1 of bacterium. Taxonomy (GTDB): domain Bacteria; phylum Bacillota; class Clostridia; order Christensenellales; family Aristaeellaceae; genus CAKUFA01. The sequence continues at coordinate 59,001 of CAVIWF010000005.1, read as the reverse complement.
ACAAAGGGTCGGAAGCGATGCCAATCGTTCTTCCGACCCTTGCATTTATTCTCTTTGAAAATTTTGCATTCAGCCTTGCTGAACACAATGCTTCTTGGCAAGCTTGCTCCGGCTGTAGGCAATGGACAGGGCGAGGGAGCAGACAATCCACCCCATGGGATAGCCCAACGCCACGCCGACAAAGCCAAGCCCCGCCTGCTGGGCAACATACAGGTAGATTTGCCGGAAGACCACGAAGGAACCCAGCATAATGACCATGGGCGCTGTTGCACTGCCGACACCACGCAGGGCTCCGGCAAAGATTTGGTAGAAGCTGATGACAAAGTAGAAGGGCGTCATAATGGTGATGAACCGCACGCCGTAGCGGATCACGTCTTCATCCGGGCTGAAGAAGCGGAGCAGGGGACGAGCCAGCAGCAGCATGCCCAGGGTCAGCACAATGGTGCAGACAAGGCTCATGCCCAGCGCCTGCCACATGCCTTTCCGGGCACGGTCCTGCTTGCTTGCACCCCAGTTCTGCCCGACAAAAGTGGTGGAGGCCATGGAAATTGCCTGGGCAGGAATAAGAATGAAAGCGTCCAACTTGTTGTAACTGCTGTAACCAGCCATGCAAGCCGCTCCGAAAGCATTGATGTAGGATTGCACGAATACGTTGGAGAAAGAGGTCAGCCCCTGCTGCACGCCGGAGGGAAGACCAATGCGGAGAATTTCCTTCAGCATGTCCTTGCGGATGCCCAAGCTCTTCCACTTGATGCAATAGGGCGCACCGTCCTGGGACAGGGTATACAGCACCAAAATGGCTGAACAGAACTGGGCAATGATGGTAGCCCAGGCCACCCCTGCTACGCCCATTTTGAATACCACCACAAACAGCAGGTCCATCACCGTGTTCATCAGTGCGGAAAACACCAGAAAGTACAGGGGATGCCGGGAATCGCCTACGGCACGGAGAATGCCGGACCCCATGTTGTAAATCAGCAAACCGGCAATGCCGCTGAAATAAATGGTCAGGTAGGTTTCAGCTTCGCCGAATACTTCTTCCGGGGTGGACATCATGTTCAGCATGGGGCGAACAATGGCAATGCCGATGGCAGTGAAGAGGGCGCACAAGATCAGCGTTACGGCAATGGTGGTCTGCACCGCATCGTGAAGCCCTTTGGTATCATGGGCGCCATAGCGCTGGCTGATGACCACGCTGGTGCCGGTGGAAAGCCCGGCACTTAGCCCTACCAGCATGTTGACAATGCTGGTGGTGCTGCCTACTGCTGCCAAAGCTTCCGTGCCGACAAACTGCCCTACGACCAGGGTATCCACTGTGTTATACAGCTGCTGAAACAGCAAGCCCAAAATCATGGGCAGGGTAAACCGAACAAGATGCTTCCAGATAACGCCTTGGGTCATATCGGCGTCATTTTGCTTTGAACGCATTGTGTGCCTCCAAGTGGTTTGCTTCTTTTTGTATCACGTCTTTTCTATTATATAGAAGAAAGCCCCATGATGCAAGCATAACAAAAATGGAAAGGACGATGAGCGTTTAGAATTCTTCGCTAGAATTTACAATTCATTTACAAGTTCTTAAGGTTCACATAAGGTTCATATGGTATAATAATGATGACAGGAAGAGAGGCACAAGCATTTTCTTTGCTGCGAGTACTTGATTGACTAGCGTTAGGACAAGAGTTGTCCGGAAAGGAAACTAGAATGAAGAAGTTTTTTCTAGCCATGTTGCTTTGCGTGATGGTCGTGGGATGCTTTGCTTTTGCAAGTGCTGACACCGCTGTCATGTTTGATGACCAGATGATCAACTTGTGTGCTGATCCGAACAGCAATGTTGATAATCCCTTTGATTTGAGCAGCTCTAACTACACCAGCACTTTCAACTTTGCTAGCTACACTACCACGAAAGCTATCAAGGTACCTTCTGATGGGAAAGTCACTGTGACGCTTGATGATGCTTACATGAACTTTAGCAGTTCTAGTAAGCCTACAGTTTATGTTAAAGCGTTTTACTGGAATGGCTCGACTTGGAAGAGCGCGACGGTCTCGCCTGCTTCTGTGAAAGTCTCCAAGACAAAGTCGAGCTACTCATTCACTGTAAGCGGAATCAGCAAAGGAACTGCTTTCTATGTGAAGCTCTCAAAAACGGAGTACAGTGGTTATAAGTTTACGGGCAAAATAACCATTTCTGATTGATGCTGACGGGTAAGTGAAAAATTCCTCTCTTCCTGCCTGACTTTTGACGTGCTGTATAAGGAGATGAAGAAACATGATGAACTTCCTGCGGAGACTTTGCTGCCTTCTTTTTGCTGTTGTGCTGCTTCTTTCTACCGGTGCCTGTGCAGAAACAGCAGCGATTGATTCCGTTTCCGGTGCGGCAATCGATGATGACTTGGAAAATGTGTACAAGGATCATTTTGATGCGCTCTGCACCCAGTATGAGGATGAGCTTACGGAGCAGGAGAAGGTTGCTGCTAACGCTGTGTTTGATGCTATTGGATGGATTAACTTTGAATCTGACGATAGCCTGGCTGTTCGTCAGCAGGTTTATCAAATCTCCTCTGCCGAGGAGCTGAAGGCTGTCCTGACTGGCTACTTTGATGCCCATGACGCTTCCTATCATTCGGATGCGGCTTTGGACGCAAAAATTCAGGAGATTTTCACTGCATGTGGTTTGAACCTGGATGATTACTACATGACCGTTACCCGCAACTTAGGTGGTATACCGGATCCTGTTACGGCCACCAACTGGTATTGCAGCTTCGTGGAAAAGGCAAGTGTTGGGGAAGAGGACGCTTCCATTGCCATGACCATCGTGCTCTATGATGCTGAAATGAAGGTTGGCATTTTCTCCTTGAACGCAGACTTGTACTACTAATTCTTCTGAATCGGTTCCTGAGGGCTGTGAAGGAGAGTCTTGCTCCTTTGCAGCCCTCGTTTCATTATTGAAAGCTAAATGTTGCTTGTCACAAATGTACACAATAAAATATGTGCAAGATGCGAAAACACAAATCCTTTTGCACATTTTCTTGCGATTTTCTTTCCCTTCACCCAAAAGTGTGCTATACTAACAGGCAGACAACGCCGGACATCCCGGCAGCAGGGGAGGAATTCTCTTTGTATACGGATAAACTCATCATTGGTGCAGGTGTCACAGGCTGTGCCCTTGCAAGAGTGCTCAGCCGCTACGAAGGCAGCCTGACCGTGATCGATCGAGGCAGTGATGTGGCCGAGGGTGCCAGCAAGGCCAACAGCGGCATCGTCCATGCCGGGTTTGACGCCCATCCCGGTACGCTGAAAGCCAAGCTGAACGTGGAAGGCGCCAGCATGTATCCTGCCCTTTCTGAGGAGCTGGGGGTTTCTTATGGCCGACCCGGCGCATTGGTGCTGGGCTTTACCCAGGAGGATCGTCAAACACTGGAAACCCTGCTGGAGCAGGGCAAGGCGAACGGCGTGCCGGATTTGTGCATCCTTGAGCGGGATCAGGTGCTGGCCATGGAACCTAACACCAACCCGGAAGTGCTCTGCGCCCTGTACGCACCCACCAGCGGCCTGACCAGCCCTTATGAAATGACCTTTGCCTTGGCAGATCATGCAGCCTTGAATGGTGCAGCATTCCACCTGAATACAGAAGTCACCGGCGTTCAGCATGAAGAGGATGGCCTGTGGCATGTAACCACCACCCAGGGCGAATATACCTGCAAGGTGCTGGTGAACTGCGCTGGCGTAGGCTCTGCAAAGATTCATAATATGATGAGTGATGACAAGCTGACCATCATTGACCGCCGTGGACAATATTACCTGATGGATCGGATGTCGCCGCTGCCTTTCCATATGACCATGTTCCAGTGCCCCACCAAGATGGGCAAGGGCGTGCTTGTTTCTCCCACGGTACACGGCAACCTGCTGCTGGGTCCGTCGGCAGAGGATATTCCTGATGAACTGGATACCCGCACCACGGCGGACGGTTTGGCCTTTGTGCTGCAGAAGAGCCGCCTGACCTGGCCGGGAGCCTCCACAAGGGGCACCATTACCAACTTCTCCGGCATCCGTGCTCATGAAGCCAAGGGGGATTTTGTCATCGGTGCCGTGAAGGGTGCAGTCAATGCCTATGAAACCGTGGGTATTGAAAGCCCCGGCCTTTCTGCCGCCCCGGCCATTGCTGAAATGCTGGGCGCAGAGATTGCCGAGGAGCAGCACCTGACCCGCAAGGCAAATTACAAGCCTGCTCATAAGCTGCCCCGTCCCTTCTACGCCATGACCACCCAGGAGCGTGCAGAGGCTGTAAAGAAGGATCCTCTGTACGGACGCATGGTGTGCCGTTGCGAGGTGGTTACCGAGGCGGAAATTCGTGCAGCCATTTGCCGTCCTGTAGGCGCTACCACCATTGACGGGGTCAAGCGCCGTACCCGTGCCGGCATGGGACGCTGCCAGGGCGGCTTCTGCTCACCCCGTGTGGCGGAAATCCTCTCCGAGGAGCTCCATGTACCGATGACTTCCATTACCAAGTGCGGCGGCTGCAGCTATCTGCTTACCGGCACCATTCATGATGCTATCAAGGAGGACGACTGACATGACAGCGACTGAAAACGGCATGCTGCAAGTGGATGTGCTGATTATCGGCGGCGGCCCTGCCGGATTGGCGGCGGCCATTGCTGCCCGGGAGGACGGCATTGAAAGCCTGCTTGTACTGGAACGTGAACATACCCCCGGCGGTATTTTGCGCCAGTGCATCCATAACGGTTTTGGTCTCCACCGCTTTAAGGAAGAATTGACCGGCCCGGAATACGCCCAGCGGGATGTGGATCGGGCTCGTGAGCTGAACATTAACATTCAGTGTGATACCACGGTGCTGTCCGTGGAGGCGAATCATGTGGTGACCTGCGTCAGCGCAGAGCATGGTGTGCAGCTGATTCATGCCAAGTCCATCGTGCTGGCCATGGGCTGCCGGGAACGTCCCCGGGGCGCTCTGGGTACGCCGGGCACCCGTTGCGCAGGCATTTATAGTGCCGGCACTGCACAGAAATTTGTCAATCTGGAAGGCTACATGCCCGGCAAGCGGGTGGTGATTCTGGGCAGCGGCGACATTGGCTTGATCATGGCTCGCCGCATGACCCTGCAGGGTGCTAAGGTGCTTGCTTGCGTTGAATTGATGCCCTATTCTTCCGGCCTGAACCGTAATATTGTTCAGTGCTTGAATGACTTTGATATTCCTCTGTACCTGAGCCACACGGTCATCGACATTGAAGGCCGTGAGCGCCTCAGCGGCGTGACTGTTGCCAAGGTGGATGAAAAGCGGCAGCCTATTCCCGGCACGGAGATCCATTTCGACTGTGATACCCTGCTGCTTTCCGTTGGCCTGATTCCGGAAAATGAGCTGAGCCAGGGGGCAGGGGTCAAGCTTTCGCCTTTGACCAGCGGCGCAGAAGTGGACGATTGCCTGCAAACCAGCATTCCCGGCATTTTCGCCTGCGGCAATGTGCTGCATGTGCACGACTTGGTGGATCATGTATCCAATGAAAGCTTTAAGGCGGGTCATGCGGCGGCGGCTTATGCCCGTGGAAAAATCACGCCCGGTGAAACGGTGGCCGTCAAGGATGGGGATGGCGTGCGTGGCGTAGTGCCCCAACGGATTCACTTGGGCGGCACCCAGGCAGTGGATCTGATGTTCCGCCCCAGCGGCGTGTTCCGTGGTGCCAGCGTTGTGGTGAAAAACGGAGATCGGGAAATTGCCAGAAAGAAGGCGCCCATTTTCACCCCCGGCGAAATGGCTGTGGTAACCTTGAAGCCGGAAGTTATCGCATCCCTTGATCAGCAGGACATTACCGTGACCATGGAAAGGGGCTGAGCATATGGAACAAACAATTACCTGCATCAACTGCCCCGTGGGCTGTTGTATGATCGTCACCATTGAAAACGGTCAGGTGGTCAGCGTAACGGGCAACACCTGCAAACGGGGCGAAAAGTATGCGCATCAGGAGTGCATTGCACCGGAACGCATGGTAACGGCTGTCATCGCTGTGGAGGGCAGCGCCATGCCGCTGAGCGTAAAAACCCGCACACCCATTCCGAAGAAGCTGATCCACGCCTGCATGACGGAGCTGTCCAAGGTGACCCTTGCGGCACCGGTGAAGGCTGGAGACGTGGTGCTGGCCAATGTTTGCGGCACCGGCGTTGATGTGATTGCCACCAAGACCATCGGATAAAGAAACAGAATCGTATGGATTCCAGCGTGCCAGACGTAATACAGAACAGTGTGTTGCGTCTGGCACTGTTGCGTTTGCTTGTAATGCAGGTTTTGCGACAAAGGCTCAGAAATGTCCAGCGTTTTCCCTTGACGCAAGGGACAGCCTGTTGTATGGTTATCATAGGGAATTGAAAAGGGGGCGCTAGTGTGTCTGCTGAAATCAAGTATTATGTGCTGCTGTTTTTTGCAGCCTCTTTCCTTGGGTGGCTGATGGAAGTAACCTGTAAGCTGATCCAGTTTCATCGATTCATCAACCGTGGCTTCCTGCTGGGGCCCATTTGCCCCATTTACGGCTTTGGTTCCATCATGATTGCGGCCTTGCTGTCCAGGTATGCGGACAGGCCTGCTGCTGTGTTCGGCTTGGGCATGATCCTGTGCGGCACGCTGGAGTACATCACCAGCTATGTGCTGGAAAAGCTGTTTCACGCCCGATGGTGGGATTACAGCCAGAAGCACTTCAACCTGAACGGACGTGTCTGCGCCAATACGTTGATTCCCTTCGGGCTGCTGGGGCTGGTCATGGTCTACGGCATCAAGCCCTTCCTGTTCCGGTACTTTGCCATGCTGCCGGAAGGCTGGCTGAATGGCTTGTGCATCGGTCTATGTATCGTGTTTGCAGCAGACACGATTCTTTCTACCTGCGTGCTGGGGCAGATTCGCCACAGCGCCGCCAATGCAAAGGGGGACAGCACGGAGGCCATTACCGCTGCTGTGCGTGCCCACTTGGCGGAGGGCAGCGCACTGATGCGCCGCACCCTTCGGGCTTTCCCGTACGCCAAGCTGTACAATAAAAATCTGCTGCAGAAGCTGAAGGAACAGCGGCTTGCCATGCAGCAGGAGATGAAGGAAACCCAGGCAAAAATGCGGCAAAATGTGAAGCTGCGTGAAGACAAACTGCGTGAGGAAATTCGGAAAAACCGCAGGAAATAATCGGCAGAGATGACGCACTTTTGTGCTGTTCCCTTGACATTTTGTCTCATTTGGTGGATACTTATACCGGACAAAAATTCCATGCGCCTTGGCGCATGACAGGTGCGAAATGGAGGGAAGGGTATGAGCAATTTTCGAACCGCAACCAACGATGATGCGGGGCTGATCAGCCATATCTTCGCTACCAGCTGGCGCCATGCTTATAAAGGACTCATTTCCCAAGATTATCTGGAGCGTTTGCCGGATGATTATTGGGTTCCTTCTTTGCCTGCATGGCTATGCAGCGATGAGTTGAACGGTTTGCTGGTTTTTGACGGAAAGCAGCCGGTAGGCTGTTGCATTTATGGCCGAGGACGAGATGAAGACCACAAGGAGTGGGGCGAAATCGTATCCCTGTACCTGCTGCCGGATCATATGCGCAAGGGACTGGGCGGCGAATTGCTGGAAGAATGCCTGAGGATCATGCGGGAGGACGGGTACCACCGCTTCTACCTGTGGGCGATTGAAGGCAACAAAACCGGCGAAAAGTTTTATGCCAAGCACGGCTTTCATCCCACCACGGACTTTATTGATTATTCCATCGGCGGTGAAGGGGTTCGGGACAGGCGCTATGTCCGTGTAGAGGATGCGCATAAAAACTGAGCTTTTTCCCATGACGCAAAGTAAAACATCGGAAAGGATGATATCATGCTGGATCAAAACATTGCACGGGAGGTTCTGGCCAAGGCTGTGCACACTGGCGGCGATTTTGCGGAAATCTTCATGGAAGACCGCATCAATCATGACCTGTCCCTGCGCAGCGGTGAACTGGACCAGGTAAACAGCCAGCGTCTCCACGGCGCAGGCGTCCGTGTCTTTAACGGAACAAAGGCCATTTACGTGTATACCAACGATACAAGCCGTGAAGGGCTCCTTCGTTGTGCGGAACAGGCCGCTGCTGCCATTCGCAGCGGCAAAGGCACTTCGCCTGTGGGTTTCTCTTCCTGGTCTGCTGCTCGTCCGGAAGAAATTCGCCGTATGCCCACGGATGTTAAGGCAGCGGTCAAGGCAGAAAAGCTGCGTGCGGCAGATGCTGCTGCACGGCGGTTCTCTCCTGAAATCAAGCAGGTGATCTGCGCCTATTCGGATAGCGTGCAGGATGTGCTGATTGCCAACACGGAAGGCGTTTTTGTAACCGATCAGCGTGTTTATACCAGACTGCGTGTCAGTGCCGTGGCCAGCAATGGCAGCGAAAACCAGAGCGGCACCGACAGCCCCGGTGCTTCCATGGGCTTTGAACTGTTTGATGAACGGGTGGATCCGGAGCGCAGTGCCCGCATTGCCGCTGAAACGGCTGTGACCATGCTCCATGCGCCTGCATGCCCTGCCGGTGTGATGCCTGTGTGCATTGACAACGGCTTTGGCGGCGTGATTTTCCATGAAGCCTGCGGTCATGCACTGGAAGCAACCAGCGTGGCCTTCGGCACCAGCGTGTTTTCCGGCAAGCTGGGGCAGCAGATTGCTTCACTCTTGGTTACGGCGGTGGATGATGGTACCATCATGAACGAATGGGGTTCCCTCCACGTGGATGACGAGGGTATGCCCACCACCAAACTGGTGCTGATCAAGGACGGCATCCTGACCAACTACATGATTGACAAGCTGGGCGGCCGCCGGATGAATATGGCGCCTACCGGCTCCGGCCGTCGGCAGAGTTACGCCTTTGCGCCTACCTCCCGTATGCGCAACACTTACATCGCCGCCGGCAATGACGACAATGATGAAATGATTGCTACCATGGGGGACGGTCTGTATGCCAAGAAGATGGGCGGCGGCTCCGTGAACCCTGCTACGGGCGAATTCAACTTTGCCGTTAATGAAGGCTACCTGGTGAAGGATGGCAAGATTGTGCATCCTGTTCGTGGTGCTTCCCTGATTGGCAGGGGCAATGAAATTCTTATGCGGGTTGACCGGGTTGGTCGGAACATGACCATGGCTCAGGGCATGTGCGGCAGCATTTCCGGCAGCATTCCCACCAATGTGGGCGAGCCCATGATCCGTGTAACAAGCATTACCGTTGGCGGCGGCAAGTAAGGAGGCAGAAGCAATGGATAAGAATGCATTTGTGGAGCAGCTGCTCCTGCGTGCCAAGGAAAGCGGTTTGGATACTGCCGAAGTCTACTGCTCGGAAAAGGAATCATTCAGTGTGATGGCTCGGAATGGGGACATCAGTGATTACGAGGTCAGCTCTTCCATGGGGCTTGGCCTTCGTGGCACCTACAAGGGCAAAATGGGCATGTCCTCCACCCAGGCCATGGATGAGGCGGCCATTCAGCAGCTGATTGAAGGCGTGAAGGAATCTGCTGAGCTGAGCGAAAGCGCCGAGCAGGATGAAATTTTCACCGGGGAAGCCACCTATCCCACCTTGGAAAATTTGGAAAGTGATCTGGACAACGTTACGGCGGAGGATAAGCTGGCAGCGGTGATGAAGCTTAGCGAAGCCACCGCCAATCAGGATCAGCGTGTGGATCAGGTCATGTATGCGGCGGTTTCTACCACCAAGCAAACAACGCTGCTCCGTAATTCCTTCGGATTGAATCTTTCTTCCACGGATCAGGCCTGGGTCGCATTTACCAGCGCCATTGCTACCCGGGAAAACGGCACCAAAGCCAATGCGGCTGCTCTTGATTGCGGCCGGCAGTTTTCAACCTTCAGTGCCGAGAAGATTGCCAAGGAAGCGGTTGACCGCACCCTGAAGAAGCTGGATGCTGCACCTGTTCCCGCCGGCACCTATCGGGTGATCTTCTTCAACGAGGCCATGTGTGATATGCTCACCACCTTCTGCGGCATGTTCTCTGCCGAGAATGCTCAGCAAGGTCTGTCCCTGCTGGCAGGCAAGGAAGGCGAGACTGTAGCTTCCACGGCTGTCACCCTGATGGATGACCCGCTGCTGAAGGATGGATTTGCTTCCAGCCCCTTCGATGCTGAAGGCAGTGCCTCCCGCACGAAGGCTGTGATTGAAAACGGTGTACTGAAGACCCTGCTGCACAACCGGAAGACGGCACGCAAGCAGGGCGTAGAAACCACCGGCAATGCTGCCCGGAGCTATGCCTCTGGCATGACGGTTGCGCCTACCAACATGTTCTTCAAGCCCGGCGAAAAAAGCTTGGATGAGCTGATGGCCAACATGGGGGATGGCATTGTTATTACCGATGTGAGCGGTCTCCATGCCGGCGCCAATGTGATCAGCGGCGATTTTTCCCTGATCAGCGGCGGTTACATGGTGGAAGGCGGCAAGCGTGGCCGCAGTGTTGAGCAGATTACCGTAGCAGGCAATTTCTATAAGCTGCTTGAAAGCATTCAGGCGGTGGGCAATGATCTGCTCTTCCCCGGCGGCGGTATTGGCTGCCCCTCTGTGGATGTAGGCACGCTGGTCATTTCCGGCTAATGGGATGATGATGGAAAAAAGAAGGGTGATGGCGCTATGGCAGAAAATGAAGATGTATGCGGCTTTTTGTGTGTTCATGAGGATCTTGTAGCCCAAGTGCAGGCTTCTCTGCCCAATGATGAAACGCTCGCACGCCTTTCTGACTTGTTTAAGGTCTTTGGCGATGGCACACGGATCCGCATCCTGTACGTGCTGTTTGAAGCGGAAGTATGCGTGTGCGATTTGGCAAAACTGCTGGGCATGACCCAGTCGGCTGTGTCCCATCAGTTGCGGCTGCTCAAGCAGGCACGGCTGATCAAAAGCCGGAGGGACGGTAAAACCGTGTTCTACTCTCTGGCAGATGATCACGTGGCCACACTGCTCAAGCAGGGCGCAGAACACATCAACGAAGGCTAACCATGATGAAAAAAGCAGGCTCCGAAGCTGATTTCGAAGCCTGCTTTTTGAATGCGTATTACGTTTACAAAACAATGTCCCCGGGGCGGTAACCCTTTGGCAGGGGTTCTTCCTCCACAAATTTGAAATCATCATCCATCAGTGCCGGCAAAAAGGCCTCAAAGGGCAGACGATCAAACTCGCCGGCATAGCTGCTTGCGCCGAACCATCCGCCTTCCTTGGCCTTCAGATTCAGGTCACGGGCAAACTTGGTATCATTGGAGCAATCGTGGATAACAAAGGGCCACTGCTCTTCATCGGCCATGGCCATGAGGGTCAAAGTCATTTCACGGCTGCAAATGGGGGATAGATAGCCCTGGCGGCACTGGTACATGTTTTCGTCCAGGTAATTGCCCAAATTGTTGGCATTCAGGTGAAGCTCGGCGCAGTTGATGAAATCCAGCCCTGTTGCCATGATGGCCTCTTTTTTCTTCATGAATCCATCAAAGAAGGCACGGGTCATGGGCGTTTCAATGCCTACCATGGGGATGTACTGCTTTGCCATGCGAATGTTCTCAATGACCTGATCCGAGCAATTGGATGCGCCCAGATTAAAGCGCAGCTCATTCAGCCCTGCATCAGCCAGCATTTTCAGCGATGCTTCCGTAGCACGGATTCCATTGGTGTACATGTGCTGATAAATGCCTGCTTCGTGGAAAAGCTGAATCATGTGCTCATAGATTTCAATCTCCATAAAGGGTTCCAGGTAAACATAAGCGATGCCGGTAGGCTTCTTTTGAATAGACAGCAGCAGCGGAATGTCCTTTTCATAGAACTTGGTGCCGCCAATTTCCCACATGCCTTCGCCGATGGGCGGAATGCAGTCCAGCACGCCATAGTCATAGCAGAAGGGACACTTGGCGTTGCACTTGTTGGTTTTACGCACCGCACTCAGACCGGTGCCAAACAGGCAGGACTTGCAGCCCTTGGGGAAACGCTCATCAGGGCCCACATACATGGTTCGCCCCTGCATGGATTTCAAGTGAGGAATCTGCCGCATAAGCACTGCACGCCGGGCGTCTACAGCCCGCTCAATCTGTGCCAGTACGGCCAATACAATCTCCTGCTGGTGGCACAGGAGAGGTTCATCTTCCGGCAGTTCCGAAAAAAACTGAAACCACATCAGGGCGTCTTTCTTGCTGATTTTCAAGGGGAAGGACTCCTTTTATTATGATTTACTTGGCTGCCTGAGCGGTCTTTTTCTTGGCTCTTTCCCGAAGGGCAAGGAGCACCATCATGAGCACGGTACCCACGTAGGGGAAAATCTTCGTCAGTGTGGGGTCCACACCGACGCTTTGCAGCCGTGTGCCAAGGGCGTCAATAAAGCCGAATAGCAAGGCAGCGAGGAACACGAGGGGCGGATTGGCTCTGCCGAAAATGACGCAGGCCACAGCCACGTAGCCCTTGCTGTTGGACATGTTTTCGGAAAACATGGTCAGGTAGCCCAAGGAAAGATGAGCACCCGCCAGGGCACTGAAGGCACCACACAGCACAGAGGCAAGATATTTCATCTTCTCCGGGCTTTTGCCGGCGGCACGCAGGGACTGGGGATGTTCACCGGCGGCACGCATCCAGAAGCCTGCAGGTGTGCGGTAAATGAACAGCCAGCATACCAACACCATGAACCAGCTCACATACACCAGCAGGGTGTTATTGTTCAGAAGCGGGCCAATGAGGGGAATGTTCTCCAGCCAGTCTGCACTCAGTTTGGGCAGGGGAACAATAGCAGGGTCGGAGAAGGCACCCTTCACGTTGAAAATCGTGCGGAGCAGGAATACCGTCAGCGCACCGGCAAAAATATTCAGTGCCACGCCGATGATGAATTCATCACTCTTGAACTTCACCACGAAAAGGCCGTAGAAGAGTCCCAACAGCACGCCGGACAGCAGGGCAAAAACAAGCGCCAGCAGCCAGCTGCCGAGGAAATAGCTGGCCAGCACCGCCACAAAGGCGCCCACAATCATCATGCCGTCAATGCCGATGTTCATAATGCCTACATGTTCCGTCATCAGACAGCCCAGACCGGCAAGGATCACGGGGGTAGCGGTGCGCAGGGTGTTTTGCAAAAGGCCTACATTGAAGATGCTTTCCCAGTTCACTTTTCAGTCGCCCCCTTTGCGAGCCTGGCAGCGGAGTTCCGCTTCATTCTTTGTGCCTGAATGGATGCCAGAATACCCTCTTCTGCCGCCATGAAGAAAATGATGATGGACTGCACAATCAGGATCAATTCGCTGGAAATACCCACACGGGATTCCATGGCCGTGGAACCGATCTGCAAAATGCCGAAAAAGAAGCTCATGAGGATGATGCCGAAGGGCTTGTAGTGCATGATCATGGCGACCAGCATGCCGTCAAAATAGAATTCCTTGGAGACGGATTCGATGAATCTGCCATGCTGACCAAAGACCTCAAACATGCCCACCAAGCCGCAGATTGCACCAGAAAGCACCATGCTGCCAATGGCAAGCTTGTCGGACTTGATGCCGCTGTACCGTGCAAAGCGGCTGTTTTGACCGGTCAGCTGCATTTCGTAGCCAACGGTCGTCCGGCTCATCAGGTACCAGACAAACAGCGCAATGAAGGCAGCAATGAAGATGCTTTCCGTCAGGGAGGACATCTTGATCAGCTTGGAAAACATAAAGGACTTGTCAACGGCATCCGTACCGGCGGACACACCTTTTTCTGCCGTCTTCAAGGGGCCATTGGCAAGGTAGGAACAAAAGTAAATGGCAGCTGAATTCAGCATGATGGTGGTGATGACCTCACTGACCTTCAGCTTCACCTTCAAAATGGCCGGAACCAAGGCATAGGCACCGCCGGCGGCCATGGCGGCCAGCAGGCACAAGGGAATGCCGATCCAAGGGGAGAGACCGGCCAGCTTTGCCCCTACATAGGCAGAAGCAATAGCGCCCAGGTACAGCTGGCCTTCACCGCCAACGTTGAAAATACCTGCCTTGGCGGCTACAGCGGTTGCCAGTCCCGTCAGGCAAAGGGTTGCGGTCTTCGCTAGCGTATTGCCAAGCCCACGCTGGGTACCTAGGGCACCAGTAATTAGTGCACTGTAGCCTTCCAGCGGATCGTGATCGGTCATGGCCATGATGATGCCGCCCAGAATAAGCGCCAGAAGCACACTGACGGCTAGGCTTACCAAGTATTGCACTTTTGCCTTGGATTTCATGCTTCTGCCTCCTTTCGAGCACCGGTCATGTAGTAGCCAAGTTCGGCTTTGCTGATGGTTCTCGGGTCGAACTCGCCTGTGATTTTCCCTTCGTAAATGGCAACCATGCGATCGGATAAGCGATACAGCTCATCCAAATCAGCACTGACCAGCAGAATGGCACAGCCTGCGTTTCGCTTATCCATGATCTGCTTGTGGATGAAGTCCATGGCGCCAATGTCCACCCCTCGAGTAGGCTGGGAGATAATAAGCACCGGCGTGTCATAGGAAAACTCCCGGGCTACCACCACTTTTTGCATATTACCGCCGGAAAGGGAGCCTACCGGCGTATCCACGCCTGCACCCCGAATGTCGAATTTTTCAAACAACTTTCTCGCATAGGCATGAATGGCACGACGCTTCAGGTGAATTTTGGCGATGGAGAATTCCGGGGATTTCTCTTTGCCCACCAGCAGATTATCCGTCACATCTGCAGGGGCGGCAACGCCGGTGGCGATGCGGTCTTCAGGCACGTGCGCCAATCCCAGCTGCCGGATTTTCCCCGGCGTAAGCCCTTTGGTGCTCTTGCCCTGAATCTTGACTGTTCCCCGCTGAATGGGGCACATGCCGGTAATAGCTTCGATGAGCTCGCTTTGCCCATTGCCTTCCACACCGGCAATGCCGAGGATCTCACCGGGATGCACCTGCAGGGAAATGCCCCGTACGGCAGGCAGTCCACGGGTATCCGTCACATGCAGGTTTTCCACCTCAATGGCGGCATCCTGCTGTTGATGCTGTTCGGTGCGTTCCAGGGTATCCAGCAGCACGGCCTTACCAACCATCATGGAGGCAAGCATCCGTTCATTGACGTCCTTCGTTTCACACACGTCCACCAGTTTGCCTTGCCGCATTACGCCCACCCGGTCGGAAATTTCCATGACCTCATACAGCTTGTGGGTAATGATGATGATGGACATTTGCTTTTCACGAACAATGCTGCGGATCACGGCAAACAGTTCATCCGTTTCCTGGGGTGTTAAAACGGCGGTAGGCTCATCCAAAATCAGAACATCGGCGCCGTGATGGAGCGCTTTCAGGATTTCGACACGCTGCTGCAAACCGACGCTGATATCCTGGATCCGATCCGTCGGGTTCACCTGCAAGCCATACTCTTTCACGAGTTCGTTGGTGATTTGGTTGGCCTTGTCGAAGTCGTAAAAGATGCGATGCCGGCGCGGCTCACCGCACATCACAATGTTCTGTGCCACCGTAAAGGAAGGAACAAGCATAAAATGCTGATGCACCATGCCGATACCATGGGCGATGGACGTGCTGGGGGAGAAAGCCTTCATTTCTTCACCCTTTACGAAAACCTGCCCGGCGGTGGGCTCATTAAGCCCATACAAAATTTTCATCAGGGTAGATTTTCCGGCACCGTTTTCGCCCACCAGCGCAAACACTTCTCCCTTGTGTATATCAAGGGAGACATCATCGTTGGCCAGTACGCCCGGGAACTGCATGGAAACATGCTTGAAGGATACAATGGGGGATTTCGTTTCGCTCAAGCGGGAACGCCTCGCTTTCTGTGGCACATCAATACGGAAAAAGGGCAGCAACGCCCTTTCTGTTGATATAGAATGAACGCTGCTGCCGTAAAGGTTAGTTCAGTGCAGTGGGAACGGTGATTTCACCGCTGATGATCTTTTCCTGCAATGCCTTAACTTCTGCCTTCAGTTCGTCGCTGACCTGTTGGGTCATGGTGTCGTCGCCGTAGCCAACATCGATGTAGCCCGTAGCCATATCAGCCGTCCAAACCGTGGCAGGCTGGAAGCGCTCGTCCAGATTTTCAACGATGTCTACCACAGACTTGCCAACTTCCTTTACCATGGAGCAGATGATCACGTCAGGGTTGATGTACTTCTGGTCGCTGTCCACACCGATGGCATAATTGCCCGTGTCCTTGGCAGCTTCGAATACGCCTTCACCCGTCTTGCCGGCAACGGCAAACACGATATCGCAACCTGCATCGTAGAGAGCCAAAGCACATTCCTTGCCGCTGGCAGGGTCTTCGAAACCGTTGGCATAGCGAGTGTCAACCTTGATGTCGGGGTTGGCATACTTGGCGCCTGCTTCATAGCCTACCATGAAGTCGTTGATGGTAGCACTGTCCTGACCGCCTACAGCGCCCACCACGCCGGTCTTGCTCAGCTTACCGGCAATGTAGCCCACCAGGAAAGAACCCTGATTCTGGGCGTACACCACGGACATAACGTTGGCCATGCCGTCGCCTTCCAGGGCGTTGTCAATCCAGACAAACTTGGTGTCCGGGTAGCCTTCAGCTGCTTCCGGCAGAGCCTGCACAAACTGCCAGCCCACGGCAAACACGATGTCGCATGCTTCGGCAGCATCAGCCAAACCGGTCAGGTACATGGAGCCATTTTCCTTGCACTCGATGACCTTGGTAACCGTGCCATACTTGCTGGCCAGCTCTTCCAAACCTTCATTGGCAGAGTCGTAGAAAGAACGATCACCCAGACCGCCGGCCACAACAATGGCAACGGAGGGCACATCTTCCGCAAAAGCCGAAACACACAGCACAGACAGGCACATGGAGATGCAAAGAAGCAACGCAACGATTTTCTTCACAAGAATCAACCTCCTGATTCGGTCAAATTGTTGAGCCCACAACTCAATGTGAACAGATAATGAAAATATTCGCCCTTGACTGAGCAAATTCCTGCAAAAGGACCAGCGGAGATAGAAAATATCGGAGGAAATCCTGCCAGGAAGGATTTCGATGGTTTCGGGCGAAACTAAAAGAGGACAGTATGTAGAGAAAGGTTGCTTGATGAAATGAAAAAACTGCTGTTTGTGAATGCCTGTCCCCGGGGGAATGAATCACGCACTTTACAGCTTGCCCATGCTTTCCTGCAGGAAGCGGATGCAACCCAGTGGGAGATTATCACTCAGGACTTGAATACCATGGGTCTTCGCAGCGTGGATGCGGCAACTCTTGCGGTGAAGGAACCTCTTTGTGATGCAAAGGCTTGGGATCACCCTCTTTTCCGGCACACGCTGGAATTTCAGCAGGCGGACATGGTGGTCATTGCCGCACCGTATTGGGACCTGTCTTTCCCTTCCATTCTCAAGGTTTGGGTGGAGAATATGTACGCCAGAAACCTGACGTTCCATTACGAGGATGATCAGTGCATCGGCATGTGCAGAGGAACAGAGGCGGTATACATTACCACATCGGGAAGCCCTATTCGGGAAAACGATTGGGGTACCGGGTATATCAAAGCAGTGCTGCATGCGCTGGGAATTCAGAGCTTTACCGCTATCAAGGCTGAAGGGCTGGATCTTGTGGGCAATGATGCTCAGCAAATCATGGAAGATGCACAAATGGAAACAGTAAGGACAGCCAGGAAGCTCCTTGCAAAATGAAAGAAAGCGTGCCAAACGGGAATTCCCGTCGGCACGCTTTTTGCTTACATGTTATTCATCCACCACGTCGAAGGAGTAGGGATCTTCCAAGGTTCCGCTGCCGGAAACATGGTTGAGCATGCTCAAATCCAGCTTGCAGGCGCAGCGCACACCGCCGTTTCGGTTGTTGGCTGCGGTGGAGGTGTGACCGTCGAAACCGATCAGGTTGTGGTATCCTCTGCGGGGAATCCCTGTAGAGAAGTACCAGGTGCAGCCATTGCTCTTATCGCACCATGCATCGGGATGAGTCATGGCGTAGGGGGTAGGCTTGCACTCCCGCTCCTTCTGCGGCTTCAGCTGCCAATGACGGAAACCGTAAGCTGTGTTGCGGTAATCCTCGTTGTCCAGGTAATACAGCCAGCCCTTTTCCTCAGAGTAGCGGACGGCGGTCAATTCCTCATCGGTAAACATGACCTTCCGCATATCATCGTTCAGGGTGTGGTAGATGGTGTTGCCCTTCCACTCGTAGATGTTGACTTTCTCCGTGTTGTACATGGCAAAGTCGATGACATACTCCGTCAGCAGCAGAGCCCAACCCTCTTCATCCACGCCCAGCACACGCCAAAGCACGGGGGCAATGGTACCGTCTGCTTCGTAAGGATAGCGGCCATAGTTGATGTAGATATAGCCTTCATCCGCATCATAGCCACGCACAAGCCTTTGTGCATCGGTCAGGCTGCTTACTTCCACCGAAAAACCTTCTGCTGAAGACACGGATGCTGCAAGCAGCAGCACCAGCGTGCAGAGCAAAGCAATGATACGCCGAAACACAAGATCGTCCTCCTTTGATTGGACAATGCTAGTCCTAGGTACCTACGGTGGCGGTGATCAGAGGATATAGCGGTGGATGTCCTTGACCGCACCTTCACTTTGCAGGTGCTGGCGCACATAATCCCCCGTAATGTTCAGTTCCACAGGGGGCATATTTTCGTCCCCTGCATTGAAGGAAATATCCTCCAGCAGCTCTTCAAACACGGCATGAAGGCGGCGTGCACCAATGTCTTCCTGTGCTTCGTTGGCATTGTAAGCAGCCTCTGCAATGGCACTGATGGCACTGTCCTCAAAGTTCAGCAGCACATGATCCACTTCCAGCAGGGCACGGTACTGCAAGGTCAGCGCATTGTCAGGCTGGGTCAGGATCTTTTCGAAATCTTCCCGGGTCAGGCTCTTCAGCTGCACTCGCACAGGGAAACGACCCTGCAATTCAGGAATCAGGTCGCTGACCTTGGATACATGGAAGGCACCGGCTGCAATAAAGAGCATAAAGTCCGTCTTAACAGGGCCGTACTTGGTGTTGACCGTGCAGCCCTCCACAATGGGCAGGATGTCACGCTGAACGCCTTCCCGGCTGACATCGGGACCGCCGCGTCCACCACGCTCTGCGATTTTGTCGATTTCATCAATGAACACGATGCCGTTCTGCTCCGCACGGGCAATGGCTTCGTCCTGCACGGCATCCATGTCGATGAGCTTGGCAGCCTCTTCCTGCATGAGCAGCTTCCGGGCTTCCTTCACCTTCACATGGCGGATCTTGGTACGCTTGGGCATCATGTTGCCCATCATGTCACCCAGGCTGATGGAGCTGCCGCCAACCTCCACCTGAGGTGCGGCTTCCTCCACTTCGATTTCTAGTTCCCGCTCTTCCAACTCGCCCCGCATCAGCTGCTGACGCACTTCTTCACGCTTGCCGGAAAGCTTCTGCTGCTCTTCTGCACTGGGCTCTTCTTCCTTCTTTTTGCCCAGGAGGAAGTCCAGGGGATTGACGTTGCTTTTCTGGGGAGGAGATACAAGCAGCGTCACCAGCCGATCTTCTGCCAGCACCTTGGCACGTGGCTCCACCTTCTTGGTGTACTCATCCTTCACCATGCGGATGGCATTTTCAATCAGGTCACGGACAATGCTTTCCACATCCCGACCAACATAGCCAACCTCCGTGAATTTCGTGGCCTCCACCTTCACAAAGGGGGCGTTGACCAGCTTGGCCAGGCGGCGGGCAATTTCCGTTTTGCCAACGCCGGTAGGTCCAATCATCAGGATGTTTTTCGGGCTGATTTCCTCCCGCATTTTTTCATCTACGCAGGAGCGGCGATACCGATTGCGCAGGGCAATGGCCACCGACTTCTTTGCTTCATCCTGGCCGATAATATAACGATCCAGCTCCCGTACGATTTGCCGGGGACTCAGTTCAGCCATGGTTGCTCCTCCTCTCACACGTCTTCTACAATAACGTTATCGTTGGTATACACACAGATGGATGCGGCAATGTGCAGCGCCTTTTCGGCAATCTCATGGGCAGACAGATCCGTATTGTCCTTCAGCGCACGGGCTGCCGCAAGGGCATAGTTTCCGCCGGAACCGATGGCTGCAATGCCGCCGTCCGGCTCGATGACTTCGCCCGTACCGCTGAGAATCAGCATGGTATCCTTGTTGGCTACAATCATCAGGGAATCCAGCTGACGCATGGCCTGATCACCCCGCCAGCTCTGTGCAACGGCCACAGCCGCCCTCTCCAGGTTGCCGCCGCACTGGGTCAGCTTCTCTTCGAACTTTTCGCACAGGGTGAAAGCATCGGAAACCGTACCGGCAAAGCCTGTTACGACCTGACCGCCGAAGATGCGGCGAACCTTCTTTGCGGTGTTCTTAAAGACCGTGTGCTCGCCCATGGTCACCTGACCGTCGCCGGCAATGGCAATGTGACCGTCCTTTTGCACGGCACAAATGGTTGTGCCCCGAAATGTTACGCTCATTCTATCGCTCCTTTTTCTGCCTGCACTCATGCAGCGCAGGCACGATACACTGTAGCAAAGCAATATGAACCGGAAGTGAAGCTTATTCAGCCAAGCTGGCAAGCCAATCCTTCATATGGGCCAGGGACCGGGCGGAAACGGCTTCATACCGCTGTGCCTTGTTGCGGATCTTTTTGTGCTCCTTGTCAATGGGCAGGCTGTCAATCAACCCGAAGGAGCAGTTCATGGGCTGGAAGTTGTGATTTGGGGTGCTGATATAGCGTCCCATGGCACCCAAGGCCGTAATGCTCGGCAGGTCAACCGTTCCAAGCCCACGCAGATCACGCCCCAGGGACAGTCCGCAGATCAGTCCGCTGGCGGCGCTCTCCACATAGCCTTCCACGCCGGTCATTTGCCCGGCAAAGTAGGTTTGCGGTCTGGTGATCATTTCAAAGTGGGCATTCAGGAAACCGGGGGACTGAAGGAAGGTGTTGCGGTGCATAACGCCATATCGGGCATAGGCTGCATTTTCCAGCCCGGGGATCATGCCAAAGACACGCTTCTGCTCCGGGAACTTCAGCCGAGTCTGGAAGCCCACAATGTTGAAGAGGGTACCCTGCTCATTGTCCTGCCGCAGTTGAACGACTGCAAAGGCTTCCTTTCCTGTTCGGGGATCTTTCAAGCCTACGGGCTTCATGGGGCCGAAAGCAAGCACCATCCGCCCCCGGCGTGCCATGGATTCAACGGGCATGCAGCCTTCGAACACCTTGGTTTCCTCAAAGCCGTGCACTTCGGCAGTTTCTGCTGACAGCAGGGCATCCACGAAGGCGTTGTATTCTGCTTCCGTCATGGGGCAGTTGAGATAATCGTCCCCCCGGTCATACCGGGACTGACGGAAAATCTTGTCCATGTTCAGGGATTCCAGCGTTACGATGGGCGCAGCGGCATCGTAGAAATGCAGGGTGCCCAACCCGGGAAGGGCTGCAATAGCGTCCGCCAGCGCATCTGACGTTAACGGCCCGGAAGCGATAATCACCGGGGCATCCGGTATTTCCGTTACTTCTTCTGGAACCACGTGGATCAGGGGATGCTCGTGCAGGGTCTTGGTAATGTAGCCGGAAAAAGCGTCCCGGTCTACGGCCAGTGCGCCGCCGGCGGGCACCCGTGCCTGATCGGCAGCTTTCATCACAAGGGAATCACACAGCCGCATTTCTTCCTTCAGCAGGCCAACGGCGTTGGTCAGTCTGTCGGAACGGAGAGAGTTGGAGCAAACCAGCTCTGCCATCAAAGGGGAATGATGGGCAGGGCTCATTTTGTTTGGCTTCATTTCGTAAAGCGTTACGTGGATGCCCTGCTTGGCAAGCTGCCAAGCTGCCTCACTGCCGGCAAGACCTGCGCCGATTACGGTTGCGCTTAGGCAAGTCGTTTCACTCATTCTCTGCTTCATCCTGCCCTTCTGCATGCACCTCAACCCGGCAACGGCAAGTCTCGTTGGCACACAAGTGCCACACTTCGCCCTTTCGACCCCTCTTTTCCACCATGTAGCTGCCGCACTGGGGGCACTTGTCGGCTACAGGCTTTTCCCAGGATACAAAGTCGCAATCAGGATAACGCTCACAGCCATAGAACTTGCGGTTCTTCTTGCTGGTTTTTTCCATGAGCCGTGCGCCGCACTTGGGGCAGGGGGCATCAATGTAGGTAAGGATGGGCTTGGTGTTGCGGCATTCCGGGAAGTTGGGGCAGGCCAGGAAGCGGCCATAGCGACCCATTTTGTAGACCATCATGGCGCCGCACTTATCGCACTGCACATCGCTGACTTCGTCGTGTACTTCCACCTTCTCGATTTGCTGCTCAGCCTTCTCCAAGGTCTTTTCAAAGGGAGGATAGAATTCACGCAGAATTTCCTTCCACTGAATCTTGCCTTCTTCCACCTCGTCCAGCTGCTCTTCCATCTTGGCAGTAAACTCTGTATCCACGATGTCGGAAAAGTATTCCTCCATCATGCTGGTGACCATTCTGCCCAGCTCTGTAGGATACAGCCGTTTCTTTTCCTTGCTGACATAGCCACGGGAAATAATGGTTGTAATGGTAGGGGCAAAAGTGGAAGGACGGCCGATGCCCATTTCATCCAATGCCCGAACCAGGGAAGCTTCCGTGTACCGGGACGGGGGCTGGGTGAAGTGCTGTTCGCTTTCCACATCATCCACTTCGACCTGATCGCCTTCTGCCAGTGCAGGCAGGCTGGTCTCCATCGTGCTGACTTCTTCATCCAGTCCTTCTTCGTACACCGAAGTGAAACCGGCAAACTTCTTATGTTCGCCATAGAAGCGCAGCCCTACCTGATCGCCACTCAGCTCCATGGTCATGGTCTCGTACAGGGCAGGCATCATCTGGCTGGTCAGGAAGCGATTGTAGATCAGCCGGTACAGGTTGTACTGCTCCTTGGTCAGGGATGCCTTGATTTTTTCAGGGGTGCGGCGCACATCTGTAGGCCGGATTGCTTCGTGAGCATCCTGGGCATTCTTCCTGCCCTTGTATTCAATGGGCTTCTCCGGCAGGTACTCGAGGCCAAACCGTTCGGGAATGTATTCCCGCAGGGCGGTCATGGCCTCTTCACTGATGCGTACACTGTCGGTACGGATGTAGCTTACAATACCTTGGGTGCCTTCGCCCTCGATGTCCACACCTTCATAGAGCTGCTGCACCACCTGCATGGTTTTCGCCGTGGTGAAGCCCAGCTTACGGCTGGCTTCCTGCTGCAGGCTGGAGGTTGTGAAGGGAGCGGCAGGAGCTTTCCGTTTTTCTGCACGCTTAATGTTGGTGACCGTGAAGTGAGCATCCCGAATGCGCTGCACCGCTGCCTCAGCCTCGGCACCGTTGGTGATCTGCGCCTTTTTGCCATCCAGCATGGACAGCTTGGCTGTAAAGTGCTGCTTGCGCCCATGGGACTGGGGCATCAGCATTTTGGCAGTCACATCCCAGTACTCTTCGGGAATAAAGGCTTCAATGTCCTCTTCCCGCATAACCACCATACGGGTTGCCACAGACTGCACCCGCCCGGCAGACAGTCCCTTTTTCACCTTTGCCCACAGCAGGGGACTGATTTTGTAGCCCACAAGCCGATCCAGCACCCGGCGTGCCTGCTGAGCGTCCACCAGCTGCATGTTCAGCGGCCGGGGATTCTTAATGGCATTCTGGATGGCCTGCTTGGTGACCTCGTGAAACTCAATGCGGCAGGGCGTGGTGGTGTCCACGTTCAAAATCTGCCCCAAATGCCATGAAATAGCTTCTCCTTCACGGTCCGGGTCAGTTGCAAGCAGAATCTGAGAAGCCGACTTGGCTTCTTTACGGATTCTGCTCAAAATGTCGCCGCGGCCGCGGATGGTAATGTACTTCAGTTCAAAGTCGTGATCCACATCCACGCCAATCTGGGATTTGGGCAAATCCCGGACATGACCCTGGGATGCTTCTACTTTGTAGCCTTTGCCGAGAAATTTCGTGATTGTGCGAGCCTTGGCAGGTGACTCCACAATAATGAGCTTTTGTTTGGTAGCCGCCATTGGATATGATGCCTCCCAATGATGTTATCGTTAAGCTTTTGTATACATTTTGCCGGGGAGAGGTCGAACAAGCCCTCCCAGCTGCAAAAGGGTTAGTGCAGTCAATAAATCGGTTGCGGAAAGGCCGGTTTCTGCCGCCAGCTGATCGCAGGATTTTTCCTCAACAGCCAGTGCCTGGAGAATTTTTCGCTGGGTGTCGGTCAAGGAGGGCAGTACCTTCTTCGCTGTTTCCTGCTTCATACGGTTTTCTTCTGCCCAGCCCATGTCTGCCAGAATATCGTCAGCGCAGGTAAAGTAATTGGCACCTTCCCGGAGCAGCTGATGGGCACCCTTCGCCCAGGTGGTATCAATCCGCCCGGGATAAGCGTAAATGTCCCGCCCCTGATCCAGCGCATGCTGCACCGTGTGCATACTGCCGGAGTGGGGGCTGCATTCCATCATGATCACAGCCTTGCTGACACCGGAGAGAATCCGGTTGCGCACAGGAAAGTGCCGCCCCAGCGCCGGAGTCCCTGGGGGATACTCGCTGAAAAGCACACCGCCTTTTTCCAGCAAGCGCCGCTTCAAATCGGCATTCTCGCTGGGGTAGTCAATGTCAAGGCCGCAGGCAAGCACGGCAGCCGTGGGGCTTCCACCTTCCAGACATCCTTGATGGGCAGCTGTATCAATGCCCATCGCCATGCCGCTGACCACCGTAACCCCGGCAGCACTAAGGTCTCTGGCAATTTTGAAGGTAGCCTGAACGCCTGCAGGAGATGCCTTCCTTGAACCGACCATGGTGATGCATCTGCCGTCCAGACAATCGGGATTGCCTTGATAGAACAGCACAATGGGCGGATCGTTAATGTGCCGCAGCAAAGCCGGGTAATGGGTGTCCCTCTGCTGCAATAGGCCGATGTGATGGGTCTGCATGGTCACAAGGAGCTGGTGCATGGCTTTCTTCTTGGAGGAAGTCATCAAGCGTTCCAGCCGTGCCGAGGGAACATAGTCCCGCAGGGCGGTTGCACCATCCTTTTGCAGGGCATCGTACACATTTTCTGCACTGCCGAAGGCTTCCAGCAGGGTGGAGAAGCAGTCATAAGAAAGCCGTCCGCTGGCAAGCCATGCCATGCATCCGTCTTCCCGTGTATACTGCATGTGCGGCCACCTCCTTCGGCTTTCTGCCATGCAAGGCGAAACTTTTCACTGCGAATTCCTTAAAGAAAACACAGTCCAAGAAACACGCCCATGCTAGCACAGTTCGAAAAAAAAATCAACGTTTCTTTTTTGCCTTGCGCCAAAGATGCATGAATAAACAGCAGTGATCACGGGGAAGAGATGCCTGCTTTGGCGTATCATCTATTTGACCAACTTGTGTTCGATGGTAGAAAAATAATACTTTTCAAATATGAAAAAAAGCGATATACTATGCATAGTAATTGATTGCCGGAGGTTGATGCAATGCGCAAATGCTTAGCGATGATGCTGGCTTGTCTCCTATGTTTTTCCACCGCCGGAGCGTTGGCGGAGGGTTTCTCTCTTGCAGGATATGACGGCGGAAGCTCTACCGCCCATGACTGGAACACCAATTATTTTTTTACCGCCATGGAGCAGCTTACCGGCCTGACGGTCACCACGACTCAGTATACCGAGCAGCAGGCATGGACGAAAGCCAAGCAGGACATGCTGAACGGTGATGCAGAACTGCCGGATGCACTGTTCAAGGCGGAACTTACGCCGACCGAAACCCAGGAACTTTATGAAGCCGGCAAGCTGATTGACCTTCGCCCTTATCTGGAAACGACGATGCCGAACCTGTGGGCACTTTTGCAGGCGAATCCGGACTGGGAGAAAGCTATTTCCCTGCCGGATGGTGCCATTGTGGCGCTGCCTCTCATCAATGAGCTGCAAAACAATAATGCCCTGTGGATCAATAAAAGCTGGCTGGACACCTTGGGCTTGAGCGTTCCCACCACGGCTGAGGAACTGACGGAAGTGCTGCGTGCCTTCCGGGACCGTGACCCTAACGGCAATGGCAAGAAGGATGAAGTGCCGCTGGAATTCCTGAGCATGTGGGATCTTCGGTTCCTCGGCCACGCCTTTGGGCTGGTATCCGATGATTACAATCTGTACCTGGATGAAAACGGACAGGTGCAGACTACCCTGACCAAGGATGAAAACCGGGCTTTCCTTACCTGGCTCCATTCCCTGTGGGAGGAAGGTCTGCTGGATACCGCCGGCTTTACCACGGCGGATTCCCTCCGGGCGATTACGGATTCCAGTGCGACGATCACGTACGGTGTCATGCTTGCACCTACCCCTTTGTCCCTTGTGCCCAACAGTGCCCTAAGTCAGTATGAAATGCTGATGCCCCTAACGTATGAAGGGAAGCAGGTTTATCGGGATCTTCTTGGTGATGTGGTGCGGGGTACCTTTGCGGTGACCTCTGCCTGCAAGGATCCTGCTCAGGTGCTTTCCTGGCTGGACTATCTCTACACGGAAGAAGGCTGCCGCCTGGTACAGGCCGGCGAGGAAGGCGTTGACTATCAATTCAACAGCGACGGAACGTGGAGCTGGATTCCTGCCAATGAGGAAGTAACAGCCAACGTTCTGCCCAATAAAACCATTGCAGACGGCGGCATTCAGCCCGGACTTTCCTCTGTATCCTTCCAGCTGGCCTTTGACCAGAAGGAAACAAAAACCCTGATTACCCAGCTGGCGGAGCTGAAGAAGGTGTCCGTGCAGCCCATGCCTCTGGTGACCCTGACGAAAGAGCAGAATGAACGAGTCAAGGACATTCAGGCAGACCTTGGCGCTTATGCCGAGGTTACCATGACTCGCTTTGTAACTGGCGATATTCTCATCAATGACGAGATTTGGCAGGACTTCTGCCAAAGCGTCCACGATAAGGGAATTGACGAACTCATCTCCATCTGGCAGGAAGCCATTCAATAATCATTCCGTGTTATACACAGAGCAAAAAGAATAGCATAAGAAGGACGGAGAACGATCATGAGTCAGTATGCAAGTAAAATCAGAAGCTTGAAAACCCCCAAGGTGATGGAGCAGCTCAATCACCTGTACGGCAGCCGGGACGGTATGCTGGTGGCGCAGACAGCACGGCATATCAACATGCTCAAGCGCCATGAGGAAGCCTTCAATTATGAAGGGGAAGTGGCCCTGATCAGTGCCCCCGGACGGACGGAAATCGGCGGAAACCATACGGATCACAACCATGGTCGGGTTCTGGCAGCTGCGGTGAATCTGGATACCTTGGCGGCCGTCAGTCCCAGAGAAGATATGCTTGTGCACCTGAACAGCGAAGGCTATGCGCCGATTACGCTGGATCTGTCCGATTTAAAAGTGCATGAGGAAGAAAAGGGAACAACGACTTCCCTGATTCGCGGCGTGGCGGCTCGTATGGCAGAGTTGGGCTATCGCATTGGCGGCTTTGATGCCACGGTAACCTCCACCGTTGCTTCCGGCAGCGGTTTGAGTTCTTCCGCCGCTTTTGAGGTGCTGGTATGCGCCATCCTTGATTATCTTTATAATGGCATGAAGGTGGACTACAAGACCCGGGCAAAGATCAGCCAGTATGCAGAAAACGTGTTCTTCGGCAAGCCCAGCGGACTGATGGATCAGATGGCTTCTTCTGCCGGCGGTCTTGTGGCAGTGGACTTCAAGCATGAAGATCCGGAGGTTCGGCCTACCTCTTTCGATTTTGCTGCCCACGGCTATGCCCTGGTGGTAGTAGGCACAGGCGGAAGCCATGCTGACCTTACGGCGGATTACGCTGCCATCCCGAACGAGATGCGTGCCGTTGCCAATTACTTTGGGGAAGATTGCCTGCGCCGTGTCCGCTCGGAAGAATTTATGCAGGCACTGCCTACGCTGCACGGCAAGGTAAGCGACCGTGCGATCCTTCGTGCCATGCACTTCTATCAGGAAAACAGCCGGGTGCCGGTGCAGGTAAACGCCTTGGAAAAGGATGACCTGGATACCTTCTTCCGGGAAATCATCGCCAGCGGACGTTCCAGCTTCATGTATCTGCAAAACGTGTATGCCCGGCCGGAGGAGCAGGGACTTTCTCTGGCCTTGGCCCTGGCGGAAAACATGCTGAGCGGCAAGGGCGCATGGCGTGTTCATGGCGGCGGCTTTGCAGGAACGACGCTGAACTTCGTGCCTCAGGATGAACTGGATGCTTTTATCAGCTGTATGGAAGGCATCTTCGGCGACCGGTGCTGTCACGTACTGGACATTCGTCCCGTCGGCGCCAACGTGCTGGAACTGTAATCGGAATAAAACCAACGCCTGCATTGCTCGTAGAGGGCGATGCAGGCGTTTTCTTATGCTTTGTGCCAAACAGGAGCACCGAGCACCTCTGCAATGGCCTTGTGGAGGTGCTCGTCTTTTTGGTGAACATAGTCCACGGAAGAATAAACCCAGGAACCATCCGGTAAAAAATACTTGCCGGAACCATCCGGAGCAAGGCCATAGTCAGTCAGGCTCTTGCCGCTTTCGGGGATGAGCGTCGTTAATCGATTCATCACACGATTCCCCAACATCAGGGAGAAAATACCGGTTTGGGGGTCGATGGCCACGTGATTCCCGGTAAAGCCGGAAAGGCCAATGGCTTCATCACTCATGTATACAGGTATTTCAGAAAAGTACTGCATGGGGTGCTTCACATAGCATTGACTGCCAAGGTACTGGGTATATCGGCCATCGGGCAGCTGACGACCCAGCCGGTTTTGCGCCATCCGCTGCAAGGTGGAGTGCTTCAGCAGCTTGCCATTCAGCAGCCCCTGGCATAGGCGAATCATATCCTTCCGGGTGGAGAAAAGTCCTGCATGACCGCATAAATGGCGACCATCTTCGCCCAGCAGCCGTGCTTTGGGATCATGGGGCGTCCCGGGCGTGATGCCCTTTCGTACCATGTACCTGCCGCCTTCGATTCGGTGCTCCCAATCGTAGCATACGCAATCCGGCAAGCGGTTATCAGGCACATGGGCAAAGGTATCTGACATGTGCAGGGGCGCAAGAATTTCCTGCCCAATGCAGTCCATCAGGGGCATTTGGCATACGCCTTCAATGACCAGCCCCAGCACCATAGCATGCATATCGGAGTAGTAACGCCCTGTGCCCTGGGGCTTGGGAACAATAGCGGCAAGCTGCCTGAGCCCTGCCTCCCTGCTGAGCTGGGTATCAATCCTCTCCGGCGTGGTGAGTGCCACCTCAAAGCCTAACACCTGATCGACAGTCACCTGCGTAAGGTTTGTCAACTGAGGCGCATAGTCGGTTACAGGGGCATCCAGAGAAAGCCTGTTTTCTTCCCATAGACGCATAACCGTGAGCCCGGTAAACAGTTTGGTCAGGCTGGCAAGGTCGAACAGGGTACGGTCGTTCACATTGCCGGTCCCGTCAAAATGTGTGCATCCTGCCTGGGCAACATAGGCCGTGCCGGATGTACCGCACGCTGCGGTCATGCAGGCCATGATGTGGGTATCCTCCACGAAATAGCGGACGACTTGATCCAGCATGGTTTTTCCTCCTGTGTGTGATGCATCAAAACATACTCATTTGACTGGTTTCGCTGAGTCCCTCCAGGGAACCGTGGGTTCGCAGCAAATCCACGACGCCGTTGCCTACATGACCCCGTTCCTTCAAATCTTCAATGGAAAGGAAGGGACGCTCATCCCGGGCAGCGACGATGGAAATGGCGGCGCTTTCACCCAGTCCGCCCAAGCTGGTGAAGGGACAGCGAAGATTGCCGTCCTCAATCAGGAACTTCCGCACGTCGCTCTTGTACAGGTCTACCGGCAGGAACTTGAATCCACGCATGTTCATTTCCAGCACCAGTTCCAGCGCCGTCTGTGAATCCTTGTCCTTGGCTGTTGCGTTTTCCATGTCCTTGATTTCACGGATTTTTGCACGGCAGGTGTCAGGGTCAATGATCATCGTTGCCGCATTGAAGCCGTCGCCGCGCACGGTAAAGTAGGCAGCATAGTAGGCGAGGGGGTGATGCACCTTGAACCAGGCAATGCGAAGAGCCATGGTGACGTAGGCCACAGCATGTCCTTTGGGGAACATGTACTTGATCTTTTTGCAGCTGTCGATGAACCAGGGCGCTACGTTGTGGTCAAGCATGGCCTGCTCCATTTCGGGCTTCAAGCCCTTGCCCTTTCGGACAGATTCCATGGTGGTAAAGGCCAGCTTAGGCTCCACGCCCTTATCAATCAGGTAATTCATGATGTCGTCACGGCAGCAGACGCATTCGTTCAGCTTGGCCGTGCCGGAGCGGATGATTTCCTGCGCATTGCCAAGCCACACGTCCGTACCGTGACTCAGGCCGGAAATACGAATCAGCTCTTCCATGGTGGAAGGGTGGGTATCGTCCAACATGCCCCGAACAAAGCCTGTGCCAAATTCGGGAATGCCGAAGGTACCCGTGGTGCAGTCAATCTGTTCCCGTGTAACACCCAGCGCTTCAGGAGAGTGGAACAGACTGCGCACTGCCGGATCATCCAGGGGAATGTCACGGAAGTCAACGCCTGTCAGCTGGCACAGTTCGTGGATCATGGTAGGATCCAAGTGCCCCAGACAGTCCAGCTTCACCAGAATGTCGTGCATGGAGTGGAAGTCGAAGTGGGTGGTGATAAACTCGGCAGAGGGATCGTCAGCCGGGTGCTGCACGGCAGTAAATTGGTAAATCTCGTACTCCTTGGGCACAACCACCATGCCGGCGGGGTGCTGACCGGTGGTTCGCTTGACGCCCATGCAGCCCTGCACCAGCCGTTCTTTTTCCGTGTTGCCGCATTGGATGTGCCGCTCTTCCAGATACTTGCTGACGTAGCCGTAGGCAGTCTTGTCTGCCAGAGTGCCGACCGTGCCGGCACGGAAAACGTGACCTTCGCCAAACAGTTCCACCACCTGATGGTGAGCACGGGACTGATATTCATTGGCGAAGTTCAGGTCAATATCAGGCACCTTGTCACCGGCAAAGCCCAGGAACACTTCGAAAGGAATATCGAATCCATCTTTCGTGAGGGGCTTCCCGCAGATGGGGCAGTCCTTGTCCGGCAAGTCCACGCCGACTTTGTACTTGTTCTTGTCCACGTCAAAGAATCCCTTGTGGCAATGGGTGCAGCGGTAGTGGGGCGGCAGGGCGTTCACCTCGGTGATGCCGCACATGCATGCCACAAAGCTGGAACCTACGCTGCCACGGCTGCCGACCAGATAGCCGTCCGCCAGGGAACGCTGTACCAGCCGCTCTGCAATGTTGTACAGCGTTGCAAAGCCGTAGCCAATGATGGAGTTAAGCTCCTTTTCCAGCCGCTTGGTGACGATTTCCGGCAGGGGATCGCCATACCATTCCTTGGCAGTGCCCCAGGACATGTTCTGAATATTGTCTGCTGCATCCGGCCAGAAGGGCTGGAAAGTATCTTCCCCCTTGGGATG
This sequence comes from bacterium, assembly GCA_963646285.1. GTDB lineage: Bacteria > Bacillota > Clostridia > Christensenellales > Aristaeellaceae > CAKUFA01. Next base: position 27,602 of record CAVIWF010000005.1, on the reverse strand, counting down.
CTTGGGGAACAGGCGCAGCTGTTCCACCTGATCAGCAATCTTTCGGGGATTGTCAATGACCACCTCATGGGCTTTCTCCTTGCCCAGGTAGCTGAATTCTTCCAGCATTTCATTGGTCGTCTTAAAGTACAGAGGCGGCTGATTGTCGCAGTCATCAAAACCCTGACCGGCCTGAATGATTGCCCGGTTAATGGCATTATGGGGGTCGAGAAAATGCACGTCGCCGGTGGCAACCACAGGCAGCCCCAATTCCTCACCCAGCTTGACGATGGTGCGGTTCAGATCCCGCAGGCCTTCGTCATCCTTGACCTGCCCTTCACGCACAAGGAAAGCGTTGTTGCCAATGGGCTGAATCTCCAGATAGTCGTAGAAGCTGGCGATCTTCTTCAGCTTTTCCCAGTTTTCCCCGGCAAGCACGGCACGGAACAGTTCCCCTGCTTCGCAGGCACTGCCCAGGATCAGACCTTCCCGGTACTTTTCGATGATGGGTCTGGGCATGTGGGGCTTCCGGCGGAAATACTCCAGGTGGCCGATGGACACGAGACGGTTCAGGTTTTCCATGCCCTTCTGCGTTTTTACCAGCAGGATAATGTGGAAGCTTTCGCCGATAGCCCCACCGTGCAGCTGCCGATTCAGGTCATACAGGGTGTTCATGTCCTTTTCACGGCATTCCTTGTACATCTTAGCCAGACACAGGGCTGTTGCCGTTGCATCGTGGACAGCACGGTGGGCATTCTTCAGGCTTACACCCAGCTTTTTGCACAGGCTGCCCAGCTTGTGACTCTTCATGTCCGGGTACAGCTTGCGGCACAGGGTCAAGGTGTCCAGTACGGTGCCATCCCATTGAATGCCAAGACGGCGCAGCTCGGCACGGAGCAGAGAAGCGTCAAAGGAAGCATTGTGGGCGGCAATGGGGCAGTCGCCGATAAACGCCATCAGCTTCGGAATGGCCGTTTCGGCAGTTTCCTTATCGGAGAGCATCATGTCGGTGATGCCGGTGATTTCGGTAATCTTGGGCTTTAAGGGCTCCTTGGGATTCACCAGAATACTGATGGAATCCGTCACCGTTCCGCCTACCAATTTCACGGCACCGATTTCAATAACCCGGGCAATGTTGGTATTCAAACCGGTGGATTCAAAATCCAGCACCACAATGGGGGCGTCAAAGTCGTATTCCGTCGGGTTTTCCACCACGAGGGCTTCATCAATCAGGTAGCCTTCGCAGCCGGGGATCAGCTTAATGTTCTGCCCCTTGACGGCACCGAAAGCCGCCGGGAAGGCCTGTACCACACCGTGGTCGGTGATGGCTACAGCCGGATGCCCCCACTTAATGGCACGCTTGATCAAATCCTCTGCAGGGGTCATGCCGTCCATGGTGGACATGGTGGTATGCATGTGCAGCTCGATGCGCTTCTCCTCAGCAGTGTCTTCCCGCTCGATTTTCTCCATGGGTACCATGTCACGGACGGAAATGGAAAGCTCCCGGGCAAAATTGTCGTACATACACTCGCCACGAATCTTCACATTCATGCCGCACTTGATTTGATTCACCTTATCCATAACAGCCTGCCGCTCCTCAGCAGTAATGGGGGCAGCAGGGGCATCGTCGTTTTTCTTGGCAAAGCGGTTCCGATACCGCATGAACACCTTGCACAAAATGGAGGAAGTATAGTCCGTTACCGCAAAGGAGACCAGCAGCATTTCGCCGCCTTTCAGCTCCTTTGTTTCCAGCTTGAAGATGTCGCCCTGCACCACCACCAGACCACTGTCCGCTGCAAGCTCTCTCATTTCGATGGGGCGGTCGGCAATGCTGCGTCCCATAATAGGCTTGCCCAGCACATGGTCGGTCATTTGCGGATGCAGGAGAGGCTTATCCTGAGGCTTTTCGGCTTCTTTTTTTTCCTGGGGCTGGGCAGGCTTGCGTTCTGCACGGGGCTTTGCACTTGCCTTCTCTTCTTTGGCACGCTGCTGGGCTGCTGCTGCCATGGCTTCTGCCTGCTCACGGGCACGCTCCTCCCGGATGGCTTGCAGACGAGCTTCCTGGTCGCCGGCAACGGTCAGCTCCACCTGCACATCGGCACTGAAAATGTCCTTCACAGCCCGTGCAAGGCTGGCTGCTACATTGTGCCGGGACATGTATTCCAAAGAAAAATCATCAGGGAAGGTGAGGGTAATGCGAGTACCTTCACACCGCCAGTCGATTTGATCCATCCAGGAAACGGAGGAAGGATAATTCCGCTTGAGGAAGTCTACCAGCACTTGCTTGTACACACCGATGTTGGCAAGAAAATCATCTTTCAAGGCAGGACTGACTACCCGAACGGCCAGATCCGGGCATTGAGGGAAAATGCGCTGCATAATAGCCTTCATTTTCATGAAGGTCTTTTCCTCCACCAGCACCTTGCTTTGAAAGGTAATGTACACCTTGTTGAATTCACGGACAAAAACAACGGACGGCGTGGAAAGCTGATCCTTCAGGTGGGGAAGCTCCTTGGTGATTTCTCCTAAAAGATCCTCGTAGCTCATGCAGCTCCTCCTTGAATGGGGTTACAAAATGAGAGAAAAGCAGCCGTCGTGGCTGGCCACGCTGGCAGCTGTGAAAGAACAATTCTGATGCTTCTGCGCTCGTCATTATAGCATGAGGGAGAAAGTCGGTCAAGTTTTCCGGGAGCAAAACAGGAACATATGTTTCTTGCGGAAACAGGGGCAAAACCCCGTAAAAACAGGAAGCGTGATAAGGTTGAAATTATTTTGTAACAAAAATATTGCAATTACCTTGCATTTCTTCATATTTTGTCGTACAATCTAAACATACTCATTGAGGAAGAGGAGTGTCTGCATGGGCAAACGCATTTTGCTGGTAGATGATGAGCCTTTGATTCTGAAAGGCCTGAAATACACACTGGAACAGGAAGACTATGAAACGGAAAGCGCCATGGACGGGGAAGAAGCACTGGAAAAGTTTTTTAATCAAAGCTTCGACCTGATTCTGCTGGACGTGATGCTTCCCAAGCTGGATGGTCTGAGCGTGTGCCAGCGCATTCGCGAGCACAGCAATGTGCCCATTATTATGCTGACCGCCAAGGGAGAGGACATGGATAAAATTCTGGGTCTGGAATATGGCGCAGATGACTACATGACCAAGCCCTTCAATGTGCTGGAGGTCAAGGCACGGATTAAGACCATCCTCCGCCGTACGGGCAGCAGCACTGTGGAGGAAAAGCGGGTGATCCGTGTGCGTGACCTGGAAGTGAACCTCCTGAAGCGCACCGTTACCCTTGCAGGCAAGGAAATTCGGCTGACAGCCAAGGAATTCGACCTGCTGCACATGTTCGTAACCAACCGGGGCAAGGTATTCAGCCGGGAGGAAATGCTGGAAAATGTCTGGAAGTACGACTATGCAGGGGAAGACCGGACGGTAGACGTACACATTCGCCGCCTGCGGGAAAAGATTGAGCGGAATACGGCAGAGCCGGAGTTTATCCTCACGAAATGGGGAGTTGGTTACTATTTCACCGACGAAGATTAAACATCATCCCTTGAGCAGCATACGCTGGAAGATTCTTCTGGCGTTTTTGCTCATTGTAGGCATTTCCTTTGTCATCATGCTTTCATCGCTGACAGGCTTGGTCAGCGACTATCTGTTTACCCAGCGCACCCGTCAGGACAGCCTCTCTGTGGAGAAGCTGGCTACGACGCTTGCGCCTCTTTTTGCGTCCGCCTCCTCGGATGCCTTGGATGAGGAGTTGGCCTCCTATGGGGGAGAAATGGGGGGCAGGCTGCTGGTGGTAGATCAGAGCGGCAGGGTGCAGTATGACAGCTTCAGCATCCTTTATGGCATGAAGCTGGAATTGCCGGAAGTGATTGCGGTGCTGGTCAATGGTGACAGTATCGCTTACGGCATTCATACCCTTGATGCGGAAGACGCCATGAACACGGCTGACCGTGCAGATGCCCATGTGTCCTACTGTGCAGCGAAAATGACAGGGGAAGAGGGAACTATCGGTGCTTTGGTGTTCATCAGCCCCGTGGAGGAGCTGGTTGAAAGCCTGAATGCCGTGGAGAGGCAAATGACTACGGCTTTCGCTGTGGTGGCGGCAGCAGCCCTGCTGGTTGCCCTGATTTTCTCCCGGGTGCTGACAAAGCCTATTATTGTGTTGACCGGCACCCTGCAAAAGATGGGACGAGGCGACCTGAGCGTTCGTGTACCTGTCAAGGGTTCCGGCGAACTGCGGGAAATGGCAGTCAGCTACAACACCATGGCAGAGCAGCTGGAATCGCTGGACAAGAGCCGCAACCAGTTTGTTGCCAACGCTTCCCATGAATTGAAAACACCTCTGGCTACCATGAAAATTCTGCTGGAAAGCCTGATTTATCAACCAGACATGCCCCAGGAATTGAGAACGGAATTCATGCAGGATATGGATCACGAAATTGATCGCCTCAGCGGCATCGTTACCGACTTGCTGACCCTAACCAGAATGGATGCCAACAAAATGGAACTCCACCTGGAAGATACGGACATCTCCCAACTGACGGAGGAAAACATCCGGCTGCTGCAGCCCATGGCGGAAAAGCGGAAACAGACGCTGCAGGACAACATTGCCCCCGGCATTATGGCCAGCGTGGATGTATCGAAGATGAGCCAGGTCTTCTACAACCTGATCGATAATGCGGTGAAGTATACGCCGGATGGTGGCAGCATCAGCGTGTCCCTTGTCAGGGAAGGCAAGCAGGCTGTGTGGCGTGTCCGGGACAACGGTGTAGGCATTCCGGAGGAAGATTTGCCCCATGTATTCGAACGTTTCTATCGGGTGGATAAGGCTCGCAGCCGGGAAACCGGCGGTACGGGACTGGGTCTGTCCATTGTGAAGCAAATTACAACCCTCCACGGCGGAGAAGTGACGGTGGAAAGCACGCCGGGACACGGCTCTGTCTTTACGGTAACATTGCCCATGAAGGAGGAAACCCATTCATGAAGCGATTGTTGATATTGCTGCTGTGTTGCCTGCTGCTGAGCGGCTGCTCCTTCAATATGGCGGAATCCCACCTGAGCACCACGGCTGTGCCCGGTACGTCTCCCATTCTGCCGGAAGCTGTGGCGGCGCAAAGCCTTGCCACCTCGAATGAAGCACTGCTGTATTACCGCTATTACGATGAGCCCTATCTGGCACCGGAACGGCGTACCATTCTCCAATCTCCATCCCAGGCCTATGAAATGGCACTGCTCACAGCCCTTATTGCCGGTCCCAGTGGACGGGACGATAGCCTGAATACCCTTTTCCCTGAAGGTACTCAGGTGCTGTCTACGGCAAGGCAGGGGCGTACCCTCTTTGTGACCTTGAGCGGGGAAATCATGGATCGGTATGCAGATGAGGCGGAAAACCTCAGCAGCGAAAATGCGGGAACGGAATCCATCCTTCGCCGTCAGCTGTGCATGCAGAGCCTGGTTGCCACCGTTACCGAAAACTGTGATGTGGATGAGGTGCAGATTCTCGTCGAGCAAGGGGACAACGCCACAGAAAGCATGCGCATGCGGCAGAAGTATTTTCTCACCACCAGTGATGACACGCTGCTGACCACGCCCCAAACCCGACAGGATAACTTTATCCTTACCCCCGAAAACACGCTGAACGTGATCCTGAACAAGTGGGAAATGCGGGACTGGAGCAGGCTCTACCGCTACATGGCGTCGGCGGATGCATCCAATGGCGAAACGCTGATGAACCAGAGTGACTTCATTACCGCCATGGAAGCCCTGCCCCAGTTGACGGGATTCACCTTCGAAGGGGGCAGCGTTTCTGCCGATGGGCAGACAGTAACCTACAGCCTGAATGTGTCCATGCTGACAGCAGATGGGCAGACGCTGACCCGTACAGGCCGGGTGGTTCGGCTTTGCCGTGAAAACGATTGCTGGAAAATCACATTCAGTCAGCTGACCGATTGGCTGGAGGGCGTAGCATGAAGAAAACACGTCTGACCATTTGTCTTCTCCTGACGCTGTGCCTGTTGTGCGGCTGCGGCACGCCCCAGCAGACAGCGAGCACGGCGGTCACCCTTCCCCCTGCCACGGTGAATGCGGAAGCACCGGTGGGGGACGACGGCATGCAGTATAACGAGCAGGCAGCTCTTTTTCTGCCCAGTGCAGATGGACAGCGGCTTTTGTGCCGGTACGTTCCCGTCAACCTTCGCCATGATGTGCATCCGGCTCAAGCCATGGTGCAGGTCCTCCTCGGCTACGATGGGGATGACACGGTGCAGCCTCTCGGGGGAGAAACCCGCCTGACCCTTTACGGACAGAACCCTGTGGAAGTAGCCGGGGGCGTGTGCACGGTGGATCTGACCTCCTCTGCTTTGCTTCTGGATGATGAAACCCTGTATGTTGCTTGCTTGTCCATTGCCACCACCCTGTGCAATCTTAGCGACATTCAGGAAGTGAATGTGTTGATTGCCGACCAGGCCATCAGTATGGACATTTCCGGCAACCTGCCCATGGGCACCCTTCGTGGACATTCCGGCGAAGAACTGACCCTGCTATGGGAGCAGATGGAAGCTCGCCGCACACCCCTTGGTGGCGATGCCTCTGCGGTTCCTGTAACGGCAATGGCCACCCTTTATTTTCCCCTTGTTGACGGAAGCGGCGTGATTCCGGAAGTTCGGACGCTGACCTTCCCGGGGCAAACCCCTCAGCAGCTGGCGGCCGTGCTGATGACAGCCTTGTCCGATGGCGCCCAGTACGCATCCGGCACGGCAAAAATGCCGGACATGGATACCCTCATGACCACGTCGCCTCAGGTATCCGACATGCTGGAAGGCGGACGACTTGTAACGCTGAATTTCACAGCAGATTTGTCCACACAGCTGGAGGATTGCGGCATCCCCATGAATTGCTTCCTTGCTGCTGTTACCGATACGCTGATGACCTTTATTCCCTCTGTCACGGCTGTCAAGATGCAAATCGGTACGGAAGTACTGACGCAGACCACCGGCTTAAACGGTGCGGAAATCCGCTTTACGGAAGGCGTTCTTCGCCGCAGCACATTTGAAAGCTTCTTAATGGATCAGGCTGTTATCTACATGGCGAAGGGCGACAAAATGGTTGCCGTACGCAGGAATCTTCCTGCCGGTGAAACGGCCTCACCCCGGGTTTTGCTGCGGGAAATGATGCAGGGTGTCACGCAGTCGGAGCAAGATGAGGACATTCAGGACATCTTGCCGAAGGGCCTTCAGGAGGCAGACATTCTCGGCCTCAGTTTGCAGGGGGATACCTTGCTGATCAACCTGTCCGCCAACGCCGCAGCCCTGATTCGCCGGGCAGGCAGCGATGGGGAGCAGCTTGCCTGCTACGGCATGGTCAATACCCTGTGCAGAAGCAAAAACCTTCGCCGGGTGATTTTCTTCTTTGATGGCGTCACGGTTAATCAGCTGGCTGGCAGCCTGGACTGGGGCGGAGCCTTCTTCTACTGCCCGGGGCTCATTGCGAAGGAATAAAACATCCCTGTAATGGTGATGGGTGTGTGACGGGCAAGTGTATGGTTTTTCTCGTAAAAGGATGGATTTCTTTTCAAATGTTCATAATCCGTTCATTCGTATGTCAAAAAGGTCGAATATACTAACATCATCAACCGGGAGGGCAGAGCCCACAGAGGTTGAGAAAGGAATGAAGGATCATGAAAAAGGATCTTAAGACTCGTATCGCTTCCTATGGAGCGGTTGCATTGGCAGGTATTATGATTGGATGCGGCGTGACCATGACGGCACATCCCTTTGCACAGGCAGAAGAAACAGTAACCCCGGTAACGACTTCCAGCACGGTAACCACCACGGTGACCAGCCCCTTTACGGAAGCAGTCAGCAACGTGAAGGACAGCGTGGTTGGCATCAGCAATTATCAGATGGTGCGTTACAGCAGCTATGGCAGCTATGGCGGATTCTTCAACTATGGTAACCGTGGCAACAACAGCAGCCAGGAACAGGAAGTCCTTTCTGCTACGGGTTCCGGCGTTGTCGTTGGTGAAGGCGGCTATGTGCTGACGAATTACCACGTTGTGGAAGATGCCAGCAGCCTGAAGGTCACCGTAGGAGACGATTCCTACGATGCTACCCTGGTTGCATATGACGAGAATCTGGACATTGCCATTGTGCAGGCGCCTGAACTGAACCTGCAGCCTGTTACCTTGGGCGACAGCGATACCCTGCAGGTTGGCGACTGGGCCATTTGCATCGGCAACCCGCTGGGTGAACAGTTTGCCGGTACGGTAACGGTGGGCATTGTTTCCGCCCTGAACCGTGAAGTTTCCTCTTCCTCCACGGATAAGTATGGTCGGAAGGAAACCACGGTGAACTCCATGATTCAGACGGATGCAGCCATTAACAGCGGCAACAGCGGCGGCGGCATGTTCAACACCAATGGCGAACTGATGGGCATTCCTACCCTGAAGTACACCGGTTCCGCTTACTCTGGCACCACGGTGGACGGCATTGGCATGTGCATCCCGATCAATGCCGCAAAGCCCCTGATTGAAGATGTGCTTTCCGGTAACGTGAACAGCACGGCCAGCAGCTCTTCCTCCTCTTCCGGCAGCACCAGCAGCATGACCATGAGCCGTGCACGGATGGGCGTTTCCACCTCCAGCATGAACACTTCTCATCCTGCTGTAGCCAATGGCACCCTGCCTAACGGCGCCTATGTGGTCAGCGTGGAAGAAAACAGCCCCGCTGCCAAGGCTGGCATGCAGGCAGGCGACATCATTGTGGATGTGAATGACACGGTGATTACCTCCAGCACCCAGCTGCAGAGCCTGGTCTTCTCCTACTCCGCTGGCGATACGCTGACCGTTAAGGTTTATCGTGTGCCGGGCTTGGCTGACCTTGAATCTACCGATGACATTCCTGACGGTGAGTACATCGATCTGACCATCACCCTTGAAGTCATTGATGAAACCAATCAGTAATGAGCCAATAAAAAACTCCGGCAAGGCACTTGCTTTGCCGGAGCTTTTTTACGTTCGTTGAAACAACTTTCCTGATCGCAGAACGATGGAAGCAAACACTTGCTTTGCCGGAGCTTTTTTACGTTCGTTGAAACATCAAATGACGGTAGCGGTGAACCAGGTCTTGTAGCAATGACCGGGTTCCAAAATGGTGGCATAGGGCTTATCTTCCATATGACCGCTTTCACCCACAGCCTCAGGCATACCGTGCCAGGGCTCCAAGCATACATAATCGGCATTGGCACCGGGCTTTGTCCATACAGCCAACACTTCAAACTTGGGGAAGGTGAAATACACGCCGTGCCCCGTATCCTTGTGCACCAGCTTGACGCCCCGGCTCTTCAGCCCGCAGAACAGCAGTGCATCCCGTGCGTCAAACATGGCATGGTTCAGGGGGAGAACCTTGCCGTTTTGCAGTTCGGTCAGCTGCTCATAGCCGTCAATCAATCCGCCGCCGGGAGCCAAATAGTTCTTCCCATCTTCAGCTTCGTCAAAGACAAGCTGATAGTCATCAAAAGAAGCACCCTTTTCCATGGGGCAGATAAAGCCGGGATGGCCGCCAACACAGAAGGGCATGGGCTTGCTGTCCAGGTTTTCCACCAGGAAGGTGGTGGTGTAGCCATGGCTGCACAGGGTGTAGGTCACGTGGAAAACAAACTGAAAGGGGAACATTTTGCTGTTCTCTTCATTGGGACCCAGGGTCAGCTCAACAAAGTCATCGCCGATTTTGGCAAAATCAAACTTCACATCTCTCGTGAAGCCGTGCTTCGGCATGGGATAGGTAACACCGCCGATTTTGATGTGATTGTCTTTGACGGATCCGCATACGGGGAAAAGCACCGGCGCATGCTGTGCCCACACGGCAGGGTCGGCCTGCCAAAGCACCTCACGTCCATCTGTATCCTGGAAAGAAATGATTTGTGCCCCGAGCCGGCGTACGACGGCCCTGCATCCTCCATAGGTCAAGGTTACGGTATCCTGCATGAAGTTTTCCTCCTATCGTTCTGTTTTATACAGCAGATTAAAATCCATGGGGGTACGACCATCCACCCAATAGGCGGCATAGGAAAGGGCTTCGCCTACCATAAGGCCTGCGTCATTGCACACATCGGTCATAACTTCCGTGCCGGGTACAACTTCCACTACATGGTTTCGCACTCGCTCTGAAGCGCTCTCCGTGGCGCTGTCAATGGCCAGAAGCTCGACCGCATCATGGCGGATACGGGCATCCACCAGCACTACAATGTGCCCCCGGCGCAGGTTGCACAAGGCAACACCCTGCTTGTTCAGCAGAAGCTCATGCAAAGCACCCAAATCATTGCGAAGGCCGTCACCATGGTAGCGGAAGCCAAGGGAAGAAGCCATCCCGGTATCTTCCAGTGCCTGCAGCAGGGCAGGACGATCAGTGCCGTCATCCCCACGACCACCGTGGGCGCAGGAGAAGTCTGCTAGATGGCAAGGATCCTGCACCATGCCGGTCAACCATTGAATGCCGTGGCACAGCGCAAAGATACCGCAGCCGGAAGTGTGCAGCGTGCCCCGACCATTGTAGGCGTAGGGATGCGTCCATTCTGGGTTGTGCTGATTGAAAAAGGTGATGGTTCGTTCAGCAATGACCATATCCATCCTTTTGCCCGTCATGGAAGTTCCTCCTCATGCTGCAAAAATGAGAGCACCGTGCAGGCATCGTTGGGCAGGTGGAAGGCTTCGAAATACTGCTGTTCCAAGGGAATCCACCGATCCCGGAAAGCCAGCCACCCCTGTTCACCATTTCGGCGGCGAATCCGCTGCTCCTGCACCTCCTTGGGGATGGTGAGGAAAAACACTGCATCATAAGGACAGTCCGTCTTCGGATGCAGGGTATAAGCACCTTCAATAATAATGACAGGGGATTCAGGAACATCCACAGGCTCCATCAACCGATCAAGACGACAGCTGTAGGGGCGATAGCTTGCATGCCCATCACGAAGCAGGGGATGCAAAACTTCTTCACAGAATCGCTCAATGTCCGCATTGCCGCCCGGCTGGGCAAGACGTTCCGGGGTCTTCAGGGCATGCGGCACATAGAAATCATCCATGTGGACAACAGGGGCGTGACCCAGCACAAAGGAGAGACGTTTGCTGAAAGTGGTTTTCCCGCTGGCACAGGGGCCGTCAATGGCAACAAGAAGAGGCTTCTTCTGCTCCTTCTTTGCAATGACCTGCAGGGCAGGCAGGAGCTGCGCCGCTTCCTTGCTGATAACCCGATACGCCGGTGCATAGGCCGCCCTGTATTCCTCCGAATGGGAGGGAAGAAAAAGGACATCCTTTAATTGCTCACAGCATGCTTCGAATGTTTGACGATTTCCGCACAGTTCATCATCCTCGAGGGAGGCAAGGGCACGAAGCACATCCTCTCGGGAATGATTGTTTGCGGGGGAGAGAAGCATCAATCGGGCAATCCACAAGGGGGGAATGCCTGCATTCATGGCAGGGGCGAGATACAACCGAACATAATCGCCGGGCAGTGCCTCTGTCAGGGGCATGAAGGCATCAGGCTGGATTCCTTGCTCTTCCTGCATGATGCCATTTGTCAGGGCTTCTTCACTGCTAAGCAAGTGACCACAGCCAAGGATGCCTTGAAAGAACAACTTTAGCACGTCTGCCTCGGTCATCAGCGGATAGCGGCTTCTGTGCCAGGCAAGGATTTCGTTCACGGCTTGACCTCCCATTTACGGATGCTCATAGCGGAAGGTAACACGCTGATCAATGTCGCTCCAGGCTGCAATGGTGCTGTTCAGGGCATTGATCACATAGTCCCATCCTTCCTCGGAAGAAGAAACTTCAGCCAAGTGCTTTTCTCTGCGGGCTTCCTGCTCATCGTTCAGCAGCTGCTGACGGCGTTCATCCGTCAGGGGATACCAGAAATCGTTGCGCTGAATCTGGGTAGGCGTCAGGCTGTCCGACAGCACTTCCATTTCGGGAAGTTCCAGCACAACGGTGTTGCCTTCGGTGCGGATTTGAACCTTTGTCAGGTCAATGCCGATGCTGGCATGATAGGTATAAGCAATCTGGACGGACTGCACCGTGCCAATCAAAAGAGCGTTGGTGGTGGAGTCCAGCACGCCGTTTACATCCACCTGGACGCATTCCAGCCGTGCGCTTTGGGACAACTTCTGGGAAAGGGTGACGGAAGTGTTGACAGCTGCACCGCTGAGGTCAGGAATCAGTTTGGCAGCCCATTTGGAGGCATAGGGGAGCAGCACAATCACCAGTACCAGGGATAGGGCCGTGCCTGCAACACGTGCTAACCAAGATAAGAATTTCTTCACTGTGCGCCTCCAAGCCACGAGGGCAGACCAACGAGGATGGGTACAACCACATAGCGACCCAGCAGGACGATAACCACACCGATGCCCAGCAGCATCAGCAACGTGCGAATAACGGAAAAGTGACGACGCGGCGGCTTCTGCCTGCGCCGATGCTCTTTGCGAGGCGGTTGCATAGCATAACCCTCCTATTCAGTCAGGATAGACAAGCACATTATACCTCTTTTTTTGCGAAATGGCTAGTGGCGGAAAAGCAGTGGCATGAAGTGCCGTTAAACAAAACAGATGCGGCCTGAAATCCAGACTGCATCTGTTTTGGTATTTATATTGGGATACGGCACGGTAAGCAGATTAGCCCCAAACCTCTTCGGCAATCTCCTTCACCAGTGCCAGCTTGGCCCACTGCTGTTCCTCCGTTAGCTTGTTGCCGATTTCGCAGGAGGCAAAGCCGCACTGGGGGCTCAGGCACAGGCGATCGAGGGGGATGTACTTGGCAGCATCATGGATGCGGGTGATAACTGCCGCTTTATCTTCCAACTCGGGACGCTTGGTGGTAATCAGCCCAAGCACGACCTTCTTCTCACCACTGACAGCGGACAAAGGCTCAAAGCCACCGCTGCGGGCATCGTCAAACTCCAGGTAGTAGGCGTTCACGTTCTCACGAGCCAGCAGGGTTTTGGCTACGCTGTCATAAGCACCGGAGCTGGCATAGGTGGAATGGAAGTTGCCCCGGCAGACGTGGGTATTGATGACCAGATCCTCCGGCTTGCCCTCAATAGCCAGATTGTTGGCAGTAAGCATCTGCTCCTTGATGGCTTCCAAACCCTTCTCATCGGTACCGAAAATGGCGCAGGCACGGGGATCCACCAGCATGCCCCAGCTGCAATCATCAAACTGCAGGTTGCGGCAGCCGGCGGCGTACACATCGGCGATGACCTTGCGGTAGCCTGTTGCCAAATCTTCCACCAGCTTTTCGGTGTTGGCGTAGTACTTGGCAGTGTTTTGCATGGCGAAGGGCATGACCATTTGCTCAAGGAACTGAGCAGGTGCAGGGATGGTCAGCTTGGCTACCGTGTTTTCATCTTCCAGCTGCTTGACAAACTTGAAATGCTCCACAAATGGGTGACTGTCCACGCCAACCTGACCGGTAAGGTAGGTGTCGTCCAGCATGGCATGCTCTCCATGGAAGGGCAGCCCCTTTTCCGTGCGGCTGTGACCAACGCCGTGGAAGCCCCACATGAAGTCCAGATGCCAGGTAGCCCGGCGGAACTCGCCATCGGTGATGACGTGATAACCGGCGGCCTGCTGCTTGCTTACCAGCTGACGGATGGCAGCATTTTCCACATCCTTCAGCTCATCGGCACCGATTTTTCCATCCTGATAATCTGCTCGGGCTTGCTTGAGCTCGGCAGGGCGAAGAAAACTGCCGACATAATCATAGCGAAAGGGGGTGTTCGTTTTGCTCATCATCAACAAATCCTTTCAAAAATGATAGGTTGATTATAGGGTTCGGAGCACCATTCGTCAAGGGCATTTTGATTTTGATCGGATACAAAATACAGCATTTTCATAAAATGATACTGAAAACCACACACGAGCAATGTGGAACTAGAGACAGTCATCTCTTTTAATAAGAAACAAATATCTCTATAGCAATGCGCTGTTTACCAATAATTCGCGGCTTTTTGTGCTCTGAACATCGAAATGTGCATGATTTGCACGTGACTTTTTTCGGACGTAATTTCAAAAAACGAGTCCATTGTAGTCAACGACAAAGCGTTTGTTTTCTCTGGCATTGAAGGCTCTGACGAATGGGACGATATCCTTCAGCCTTTACCGATCATGGCGGCATCTACAGGGCAGCTGTATCTGGAAATTGATGGCCTTATACTAAGATTCCTGCCTTCTGTTTGAAGAAAAAACAGTTGCGCAATCATGAAGACAACGGTATCATAAACAGGACGGAGATGATGTTCATCCGTCCTGTATGTTTGTTTTGGGAAGGAAGCTGGAACACATGAAGGAACAAATCCACGCTTTACTGGAAGAGGGCATTCGCAGTGGCTGCTTTCCCTGCGGAGCAGCAGCGGTAGGCTGTGGTGACACGCTGTTTGCAATGGAAGTCACGGGACGTATTTCCTTGCCAGATGGTGCTGATGCCACCTTGGCAACCCGGTTCGATATGGCTTCCTGCACAAAAATCATGGGGGCGACCATGCTCGCCTTGCAAGGGCTGGAACAGGGCAAGCTGACCCTTGACGATACCATCGGCCGCTATTTTGACGCACCGGAAGCTACCCGTAGCATAACCATTCGCCAGCTGATGACCCACACCTCCGGCATCGTGCCCCATCTGCTTTTACAGGAACAGACCGATGACCCGACGCAGGCAGTTCAGCTGATTCTGCATACGCCATTGGCAGGAGAAGCGGGCGTGCCCAGATATTCCTGCATGGGATACATTGTCCTCGGCAAAATACTGGAAAAGATTTACGGCGACTCCTTGGATCAGCTTGCCAAGCGGCAAATCTTTGATCCGTTGGGGATGACGCATACTGGCTATTGCCCTACGGGAGACAACTTTGCCGCCACGGAAAAAGACCCTGATACAGGAAAGCTGCTGCAAGGTGTGGTGCATGATGAAAACGCCAGATTTTTAGGCGGTGTCTCCGCCAATGCAGGCATTTTCTCGGACATTCGGGATTGTGTGACCTTTGCACAGATGCTGGCACGGCATGGGGCACCTTTGCTGACAAAGGCCACCATGGACAAGGCGATCCACAACTATACGCCCGGCTTTGATGTGCATAGGGGGCTGGGCTTTCATCTGGGCGGCACGGAATGCAACTATACCGGCGACTTGATGCCGAGCTGTTCCTTTGGTCATACAGGCTTTACGGGCACGTCCATTGCGGTGGATCCTACCACCGGATTCTTTGCGGTGCTGCTGACCAATCGGGTGCATCCCAGTCGGGAGAACGTCAGTCAGCTGCGTTTCCGGCGACTGTTCCACAATGCGGCCTACAGCACATTTTTGCGGGAGCAGGGGAACGCCTGCTAATATAGTCTTGCATCTGCATCGACTTCAATCATCAGGAGGATGGAAATCTTGCGCAAGGGTGACGAGCGGAAACAGGAGATTTTGACGGCGGCGGAAAAGCTGTTCTGCACCAAAGGTTATCAGGAAACCAGCGTGCAGGATATTCTGGACGAGCTGAAGGTGAGCAAGGGGGCTTTCTATCATCATTTCGAAAGCAAAGGCTCTGTGCTGGAAACATTGTGTGCCCAGCGGGCGGAAAAGGCGGCGGAACGCACCAAAGAAGCATTGACAAAGGCAGAAGGTGCCTTATCGTGCCTGAACACTGTACTGCAGGGCATGTCGCCTCTGTGTATGGAGGAAGCGCCGTTTCTCAGTATGCTGCTGCCTCAGCTGTTTACCCATGAGGGACGCACCGTATGCATCGCTTATCAGGAAGCCCTGCGTCTGGCTTTCCTGCCGATGATGACGGAGGCTGTGCGCACAGCGGCGAATGATGGTGTCATTGCGCCTGCTGGGGGTGAAGACATTGCCGACCTGCTGCTGGTGATGATGAATCACTGCTGGCTGCACGTGGCCAAGATGCTGCTGGCCCAAATTGACAAGGCGGCGCAGCTGTCCCCGGCAGTTTTATTGGATACACTGACCCTCTACCGTGCTGCCATGGAACGTCTTCTGGATGCGCCCTTTGGTTCCATCAACCTGGCTGATTTGGAGGCGTGGAACAAGGTGGCGCAGGAGATTGAGCGGCGTATTGTGCTTCCTGCAAAGGATTGAAAAAAGCACTGTACAAATTTCGCAGAAATCGATATAATTGAATATACGGTTCCATCCGTGTTTTATTGAAAGGAGCAACAACATGAGCAACATTCCTACGCCTCACATTACCGCCAAGGCAGGCGATTTTGCCGATACCGTACTGATGCCCGGTGATCCCCTTCGTTCTCAGTACATTGCGGAGCATTTTCTGGAGAATCCTGTGCTGGTGAACAACGTCCGTGGCGTGCAGGGCTACACCGGTACGTATCACGGCAAGCGTGTATCTGTCATGGCTTCCGGCATGGGTATGCCTGCCATCGGCATTTACAGCTATGAACTCTTCAACTTCTATGATGTGAAGAACATCATCCGCATCGGCTCCGCCGGCATGCTCAGCCCCAAGCTGAAAGTGCGGGATATCGTGGCTGGCATGAGTGCCTACACGGATTCCAACTTTTCTCATCAGTTCGGCTTTGACGGCACGGTAGCTCCCTGCTGCTCCTTCGATCTGCTGCGCAAGGCAGTGGAAACGGGCGAAAAGCTTGGTCAGCCCGTTGTGCCCGGCGCACTGTACTCCTCCGATGTATTCTATGATGCATCCGGCAGCAATGCCAAGCTGGCAAAGCTGGGCGTGCTGGCTGTGGAAATGGAAAGCGCAGCCCTGTACATGAATGCAGCCAGCGCAGGCAAGAACGCCCTGTGCATGTGCACCATTTCGGACAATCCCTTCACCGGCGAAGGCCTGACCGCAGAAGAGCGCCAGACTTCCTTCACCAAGATGATGGAAATTGCTTTGGAAATTGCATAAGGGTAAGCGGTAAAAAGCGAGAACGTCTTGCTAAAGGCAGCCCCCGCCAATACAAAGCCCGGCTCTTACGGAGAGTCGGGTTTTGGCATACTATAAAGGCATGACACTAAACAACACGCAAGTAGACTATACAACATATGAGGAAAAGACAGGGAGGAGAGCAGCATGATGAAAGAAAGCCTCAGTAGGTTAAGAGACACCGGGATGCACGCACAGGTGCGGCATGATTTGTATGAAATCTTCGCTGAAAAATGTGGAACAATTTGCAAATGCTTGGAGAAAACATAGGGGCATTGAGAATGGTCTCCGTGATTGTTTGGATGTATCCTTCAATAAAGAGCATTCCCACATCAGAATAGACCATGCCCCGGAGAATTTGACTGTTGTTCGACATTTTGTGCTTTCAACCTTAAAGCAACTCCTCTCACCCAAGAGAGCATCCATAAAATGCAAATACAAAAGTTGCACCTATGAGTTTGATCTTCTCTCCACCGCCGTTGACTTAATGCTTTCTTAATATGATGTTTTGGCCGTGGTTTTTGAGTGATTTGAGGTGACAATTTGACACTCACAATCATAATGTAACTAAAAGGCTATATGAAATGAAAGGAGTTTTAAGAATGTCTCTTGAGGGGAAAAACAAGAAGCTATTTAGCTACAACGGGATAGACAAAACCGGTAGCAACTTCATGTATAAAGACTTTGAAAAAACTTCCTCATATAATTCTTGCTTCAAACAAGCATATTTTAATTTTGCCTCATTACGGGGAGCTAAAATGAAGTTTTGCGATTTTACTCAAGCATCATTTGTTGGTAGTGAATTTGTTGGAACTAATTTCCGAGGTAGCAATTTTAATGGCGCACACTTTGAAGATGCGATTTTCTGGTGTTCAGTCCTTGACAAAACGAATTTTGAGAGTGCATCTTTTGAACGTTGTTATTTCATCGGCACTGGAACATCAAAAGCCCGTAAATTCCCAGCGGATACAACAGGTATCACCTTTTTATCGAAACTTCCACCCATCTCTGACTTTTCAGCCGCTTTATTACAGGCGGTTCAAAACTTGCGAACGAACGATATAATCAGGCGATCACACACATTGCATCTCAAAGGTGGACGAGTGAACACATTGACGTTGCAAATTCTCTTGAGGGATTACTCGGAAGATACCTTAATAACATTACTTCCTCAAATCCCACCATTATTGACAAGCCAGTTTTATACCCTAAGTTACTTGAAAACTTTATTGAAAAAAGTGGGATAATTTGATATGCTTATTTTGCCCCGCCACCTTCCCTGGGGAATCCGAAGCAAAAGGCACATGGGTCTACGGACTGATTGGGGGTTGATTGTGCTTAATGTAGCGGAGGTGTTGCCTATGGTAGCAGACGTTTTAACGGTTCTTTCATTTGCTGTACTTTGTATGACAAAGATTGTTCCGGTTATTCCCCAGATAGGAAGGTGTGCAAATAATATATCCTATTCGCGAACTGGATAACATTGTTGACATGGCTAATTTCTCTCTAGAGCATCCTGTTGGTAGTGACAATCGAAATGAGGCCGTGAAGTACTATAATAAATCGAGAAAACAAGAAAGAAGAGCTTCAAAACTAGACGCTAAGCTAGAACGTTATCAAAGTGAAGGAAATTCTGAAGGTGCTTACCGTGTAAAACGCAAAGCCGAAAAGCAGAGACGAAAAGCCGAAAAGAATCGTGTAAAAATAGCTGCGTTGACGACCTAAGAAGATTATGTTTCTTATGCCGACCAGAATCATGCTAAAGAGCTTTAATGCTCTAATAAAGCCTTAATTCCTAGAACAGCCATGCCTAAAATTACGAGGCCAAAAAGCAGAATAAACTCAAAATGCTCAGAGAGAAAAGAAATACGCTGCTCATGCAATTTTGCTTTCAAGTGGAGCTGCTCAATTTTTACAGCGTCCGTTTCTTCACTTTTTTCTTGATAACCGCAGTGAAGACAGACTTTGGTTCTTGCTTCCTCGATCCAATGACATTCGGCGCCGCAATTTGGACATTTAAGGTTGATTTTGCTCATGCTGAGAGACCCCCTTCATGTTGATATCTTTAGTATAATATAATAATCAGCGAAATACAATAGATGGAGTTCGTCTGCCCTCCACCCAGCAGGATTTCACCTCTTGAAGGAAGAAGAAATATCCGCAGAGCGTTAAATGAACGGAGGCGATGAAGATGAAACGATGGCTGCTTATGCTGCTGGTACTGTGCATGATTTGCATTGCGGGCGTGGCAGCGGCGGAGGAAACCTCGCTGCTTGCCCTGAATGTGGGCAAGGCGGACTGCCTGCTGCTGGAAAGTGGTTCAACCCGGTACATGATCGACACGGGAACAGCAGAAAGCTGGGGCACTGTGTCTGCGGCTCTACGCACCCGTGGGATTACCCATCTGGACGGCGTGATTCTCACCCACACAGACAAAGACCATGCGGGGGGATTGTGGGCTTTGGCCATGTCCGGCATAACGGTGGATCATTGGTATGCTTCCGCCTATTATACGGATGTAAAACCTGCCAAGCATCCTATGGTGCTGGCAGCGGCACTGCGGAATGAGGAAATCACCTGGCTGAAAGCAGGGGATACCTTGCCCATGGACGGCGGCACAATGACCGTGCTAGCCCCTGTGGAAGCAAACAATGACAGCGAAAATGATAATTCCCTTGTGCTGTACGTGGAAACAAGAGCAGGCACCATGCTGCTGACCGGTGACATGGAGTTTGAAGAAGAGCGAACCTTGCTGGCAGCCAAAACACTGAGCCATGCAGATGTGCTGAAAGTGGCGCATCATGGCCGGGACGATGCCACCTCTTCCTCTCTTGTGCGGAACGTAACGCCCCAAGTGGCCGTGATTTCTACCAGCACGGCAGAAAGAGAAGACACCCCGGCAGAATCCGTTGTTTCTCTGCTGGAATCCTTCGGCACAAAAGTGGCTGTTACCCAGGATTCAGGGGAAGGCGTGCTTGTGACCCTGGCAGATGGAATCGCCAACGTGACCATGCTGCCGGATGCGCAGCTGCCTGACAATGGGGCCAACGTTGTCATCAGCGACCGATCCAATGCCCAGGATACCGTTTCCATCCGCAACAACGGCGAAGCGGCGGTGGATCTATCCGGCTGGTATCTGTATTCGGGAAAGGGAAAGGAAATCTTCGTTTTCCCTGAAGGGACAATGATGGAGAAGGATCAGACCATCAATATTGGTACCTTAAGCACGCCGGGGGAGACAGACTTCCTCTGGCCGGATGAAAATGTCTGGCACGATAAGAAGGAAGACACGGCGTATCTTTATGATGCATACGGCCGATTGATGGATTCTTTGTAAGGTGCGCAGGATTCTACGGAAATGTTACGAAATGATGAAGAAAAAATGTTGACACTTTGATTTTTAGGGTTTACAATGAATTGATGATATTTGTGGGCACTGACCACAATTCTGTTGATGCGGAGGGAACTGTTGGATGAGACACACCCGTAATGTGGGGCTATGCTTTGCCTTTTCACTCTTTGTGGCGGTGCTCCTGTTTTGCACAGCTGCATTGGCAGACTTGTCCTATCCCTTTATGACGGTGACAAGCGACAAGGTGAACATGCGTGCCAAGGCTTCCTCTACGGCTACCGTGCTGGAGCGGCTGGAACAAGGGGCTTCTGTTACGGTAACGGGTGCGTCTGGCAGCTACTTCAAAGTGACCTACAACAATCGGACCGGGTACATTTTAAAGACCTACATCGTGACCGATGAATCAGTCATCGTCACGCCCACCCCTGTGCCCGTGGAAACCGTGACCGGGTATCCCTATGACACGGTGACCAGCGACAGCGTGAATCTGCGGGCACGGCAGTCCACCAGCAGCGACATTTTGAAGAAGATCCCGAAGGGTGCAACGCTGACAGTCAAGAGTGTTTCCGGCACCTTCGCCAAGGTGGAATACAATGGTACGGAAGGCTATGTAAAGACGGATTATATCGTGCTTAAGCAGGTGGTCAAGGTGACGCCTACGCCCACACCTGTTGCTACACTGGAGCCTGTAGAGAACACGACTTCTTATGTGGTGCTGCAGAAAGGTTCCGAGGGTTCTGCTGTTAAGGCATTGCAAAGCGCATTGATTGAGCTGGGCTTTTTAACAGGGAAGGCAGACGGTAAATTCGGCGATGCGACCCAGTATGCGGTGACTTCCTTCCAGTCCGCCAATAGCTATCCCGTAACCGGCATTGCGGACGCCAATCTGCAGGCCATGCTCTACAGCGGTACGCCCAAGAACAGCAAGGGCGTCAAGACAACGGTGATGACCCTTGCGCCGGTAGATGGCGTGATTGTTCGGCTGAACAATACGGGCGAATTGGTGGAAACCATTCAGACCCGGCTGAAGGAACTTGGCTACTATACGGGAGACATTACCGGCACCTATGATGCAGCGACGAAAGCTGCAGCCAAGGCGTTCCAGAAAAAGAATGGCTTGACGGCAGATGGCATTTGCGGCGCTGAAACGCAGGCGTTGCTGCTTAGCAGCGATGGGCTTGCTGTGGATGCAACCCCCACGCCCGTGCCCACTGCAACACCTACCCCTGTACCCACTTTCACCGTGCCGGAAAGCAAGGTGCAGAAGGGCAGCTCCGGCAACGATGCGAAACTGGTGCAGCAGCGGTTGAAGGATCTGGGCTATTACACCGGCAAGGTGGACGGCAATTTCGGCTCCGGCAGCGTAACTGCCCTGAAAAACTTCCAGAGCAACAATGGCTTGGATGCGGATGGAGTTGCCGGCAGCAGCACCTACAATCTGCTTTTCAGCATCAATGCTTTGGCAGCAGGCACAACGGCTACGCCTGCGCCGATCGCCACGCCGGCACCTACCCCCACGCCAACGCCTACGCCGATTACCAAGGACAACGTGACGGTGATTAAGCTGGGCGTTACAGGGGATGCGGTGACCCGGCTTCAGGAGCGTCTGACCGCCTTGGGCTACTATAACGCAACGGTGGATGGCGTTTGCAAAGCCGACGACGTGGCTGCCATCCGGACTTTCCAGCGGAAGAATGGCCTGCAGGAAGATGGAGCTGCTGGCTATGACACCCAGGTACTGCTCTATTCCAGTGGTGCGCTGACCAGCACAGGAGCTTACGCAGGGGGCACGGTGGATGCACTGACGACCCTTCGGAAGGGCATGACCGGCACAGCAGTTACCGACTTGCAGAATAAGCTGATTAAACTGGGTTACCTGACCGGTGAAGCAGACGGCAACTATGGCCGTGCCACGGCAGCAGCCGTATATAATTTCCAGAAAGCCAACGGCCTGAGCCGGGACGGTGTGGCTGGTGCTGCTACACTGGCACTGCTGTATTCCTCCTCCACGACGGCGGTTACGCCGACGCCTTCGGCAACACCTGCTGCCAGCACGTCTCTGAAGCAGGGTGACATCAGTGATGCAGTAAAGAGCATGCAGCAGCGGCTCATTGATTTGGGATACCTTTCCGGCAAGGCAGACGGCAAGTTCGGCGTGCAGACCTATACGGCGTTGCTGGCGTTCCAGAAGGCCAACAGCCTGACGATTGACGGCATTGCAGGCACGAAAACCCTGGATAAGCTGAGCAGCAGCACAGCCATCAGCGCAAATGGTTCTGCAGTTGCAACAGCCACACCCACCATCAATCCGAATGCCAGTGCCGCCTATGTGCCCAACGCTTCTTCCGTGCGTTATGCTAACTGGTACTCGGAAGTCAAGGCACGGTGCAAGCTGTACCCCTATGCTACGGTGTATGATTTTTCCACGGGCATTTCCTGGCAGGTGCACATGTTCTCCCTGGGAGCCCATGCAGATTGTGAACCTTTGACCGCAGCGGATACCGCAAAAATGGAGAAAGCCTTTGGCGGCAACACCTGGAATGCGAAGGCTGTGTGGGTTGTGTTCGCAGATGGCCGGGTGTACATGGCCTCCACCCACTCCATGCCTCACGGCGTACAGCATAGGACGGATAACAACTTTGCTGGTCACGTCTGCATCCATTTCCCGAGAACGGATGCACAGGTGGCAGCCATCGGACCGTACGCCACCAGCCATCAGAAGGCCATTGACGCCGGTTGGCAGACAACGCAAAGCATGATTAAGTAAATATCTTTAGGGGCTGCGGCAGCGCAGTCCCTATTTCGTTAGAAATGGAAAGCGTGAAGCCACGGTTTTTCCTTCCTGTTTTCTGTTTTTCCTTCCTGTTTTCTGTTTCGATTGACAGAAAAAGCACTTCATCCTATAATCAATAGGTAAGCATGAATCATAGAAATACTGGGATAAAGTATGGATGCTTTGATGAAGGAGGCAGGCGGCGTGAAGCGCAGGAGGAAAGATCGCAGCAAGCAAAAAAACCGGCTGCGCAGCATTCGCAGTTGGCTTCACAGCGTGGATGCTAAATGCACACTGGTGGTGCTGCTTGGCAGCCTGGTGCTGTATGCCATGTTTGTTGCGGTTAGTGCCCCGGAGCGGTACGATGTGCAGGTGGGCACCATTTCTCGGCATACGATTACCGCAACCAAGGATGTGGTGGATGAAATCACCACCGAGGAGCGGCGGCAGGCGGCGGCTGATGCTGTGGAACCTACCTATCACCTGAAGGAAGGCGCCAGCGAAGAAGTACTTGCTACCATGGCCAGCATTTTTGATGAAATGCGCACGGTGCAGCAGTACGGCCTGACCCTTCGGCAGGATGATGAGGAAGAGACGGACGTGCGCACCCGCACGTTTACGGATAGCGAGCTGGAATATGCCAGGGGACTCATGAATGTGTTCACCCCCAGTAATTATCAGCTGACTACCTTGCTGCGCACCAGCACGGAAGACTTTGATACCATGGTGTCCACAGTGACAACGGCTGTGGAGAACACCCTGAATACCACCATTCGTGAGGGTCAAGTCAGTCAGTCAATTCAGACGATTTTGCAGATCGTGGGCTATAAGGTTGAAACGTCCCTGTTCCAGAATATTGTTCCTTCTGTCCTCCGTGCCAGCGTAAAGCCCAATATGGTCATTGAGCAGGATGCCACGGAGCAATCACGGCAGAAGGCCATGGACGCAGTGGAGCCGGTAACCTTCCTGCAAGGGCAAAATATTGTGCTGGAGGGCGAACGGGTCACAGCCAATCAGGTGGCTGTGATTGAAGCACTGGGTCTGCTGGATAACAACACCATTGACTGGACCATCTATCTTGGAACGGCCATCATGCTGGTGATTACCATTGGTGTGCTGGTGGTGCTGATGAAGCTGCTGGTGCCTTATGTGCTGCACGATTTGCGCCGATTGTCCGTGCTGATGGTGGTGCTGTGCATCACCACAGGTCTGTGCGTCATTTCCGTTCGGTTTATCGGTGTGTACCTTTCTCCTGTGGCCATGGGCACCATGCTGCTGACGGCACTGCTTGGAGCACGTGTTGGCGTGGTGGGTACGTTCACCTTGGCCATGCTGGCTTCTTCTCTGGTGCTTGGCAGCACGACGGCTTACACCACGGAACTGGTGTATGTGATGCTGACCTCCATCATCAGCGGCGTGGCAGCGGTCTTCTTCCTGAAGGGGAAGCCCCAACGTGTCCGCGTCATTTTAAGCGGCTTCCTTGTGGCGGTGCTGAATCTGCTGACCATGATTGCCGTAGGGCTTATGACCTCCACAAACCTGGATGCGGTCATGAGCAATAGCCTGATGTGCACCGCCGGCGGCGTGATCAGCGGCATTGTGGCAGTGGGTCTTCAGCCAGTGATTGAAACCCTGTTCAACCTGGCGACCCCCAGCAAGCTGCTGGAGCTGGGCAACCCGAATCAACCTTTGCTGCGCCGGCTGTTGCTGGAAGCACCGGGTACTTATCATCATTCCATCATTGTTGCCAATCTGTCAGAGGCGGCGGCGGAAAAAATCGGTGCCAATCCTCTTCTGGCACGTACGGGCGCATACTTCCATGACATTGGCAAGTTAAAGCGTCCCCTGTATTTCAAGGAAAACCAGATGGGGGATAATCCTCATGACCGCACCGATCCCTACGTGTCCGCCGCTATTGTAACCACCCACACCCGGGATGGTCTGCAACTGGCGCAGAAGTATCATTTGCCGCCGGAAATTCAGCAGATTATTGTGGAGCACCACGGGGATACGCCGGTGATGTTCTTCTACCACAAAGCGTTGCAGCAGGCCGATGGCAAGCCGGTGGATATTGCAGACTTCCGGTATGACGGCACCCGCCCTTCCACCAAGGAAAGTGCCATTGTTATGCTGGCGGATACCATCGAAGCGGCTGTTCGCTCCATGCCCGATCCTACGCCCCAGGCCATTGAGCGGTTTATCCGCAAGCTGGTGCAGGGCAAGCTGGATGACGGCCAGCTGAGCAATTCTCCCTTGACCCTGAAGGATATTGATGGCATTTGTGAAGCCTTTGCAACGGTGCTGAACGGTGTCTTCCATGAGCGGATCGAGTATCCCAATGTGGAAGTGCCCAAGCGTGACCTGTCTGCGGCTGAGCCGGAAAAGACGGAAAAGCCTGTGGAAGAAACAAAGCAGGCGAATAGCGAGGAGGAAAAGCCATGAAGCTGCTATGGCAGATGGATGTCCCTGTGGATCCCAAGCTGATCACTCTCATGCAGACGGCGGCAGACTGTGCCCTCTTGCAGGAAGGCGTGGTTCGCCCCTGCGCGGTCAGTGTTCGCTTGTGCGGGGATGAGGAGATTCATGCCATCAATCGTGCTTATCGGCAGGTGGATCGGGCGACGGATGTACTTTCTTTCCCTACCATCAATTATCCCAAGGGCGTAACGGCAGGGGGAGCAGATAAGCTTCTCCGGCAGGAGTTGGACGATGAAGTGGACGCCTGCATGCTGGGGGATCTGATCCTGTCCGTTCCACACATCTATGCCCAGGCAGAAGAGTATGGCCATTCACCCATGCGGGAGGCGGCTTATCTGCTGGTACACGGCATTTGTCACTTGATGGGCTACGACCATATCGAAGCGGAAGACCAAAGGAGCATGAGAGCCATGGAAGAAAAGATTTTGTCTGCCATTGGCATGAGCCGGGATGGAGAATCCACCGTTACGGATGAAACATTGCTGAGTCTGGCACGGGAAGCCATGAAGCGCAGCTATTCGCCCTATTCCCATTTTGCAGTGGGTGCGGCGCTGCTGTGTGCTGACGGACGGATTTATCAGGGATGCAATATTGAAAATGCCTCCTATGGATTGTCAAACTGTGCCGAACGGACGGCACTGTTTAAGGCGGTCAGCGAGGGAGCAACCGAGTTTACGGCCATTGCCATTGCAGCAGAGAACGCTGCGCCTTGGCCCTGCGGTGCATGCCGGCAGGCACTGAATGAATTTGCACCGGATCTTCGGGTTCTTGTTACCTGGGGAGACGGGCAGAAAGACGAAATGAACCTGAAACAGCTGCTGCCCCATGGTTTCGGCGCAGCAGAACTGAATGGCAAACCTTATTGAGGAGGAAGGATATGGAGCAGCAGCATTTCCGTTCCGGCTTTATCACCATCGTGGGAAGGCCGAACGTTGGCAAGTCAACTTTGATGAATGCATTGGTGGGGGAAAAGGTGGCAATCGTGTCCAATCGCCCCCAGACGACCCGCAACCGTATCATGGGCGTTATGACCCGAGAAGATTGGCAAATGGTCTTCCTGGATACGCCGGGTATCCATCACCCCCGCACCCGGCTGGGTGAGTATATGATGCAGTCCGTCAAGGATGCCATGGACGGCATGGACGGGGTGCTGGTATTGGTGGATGCGACCCAGGTAGGGGAGCAGGATCGGGCAATCGTGAAGGAAATGTCCGAAAAGAAAGTGCCCAAGCTGCTGGCGCTCAATAAGATTGACCTGCTGCCCCGTGAAAAGCTTCTGACCCTGATGGCTTCCTTTGCTGACTTGTCCTATGATGCGATTGTGCCGATCAGTGCCAAAACAGGGGACGGTCTGGAAGATTTGACTGTCGCCCTCGTGAAGGGGCTTCCGGAAGGGCCTAAGTATTTCCCGGATGATATGATGACGGATCAGCCGGAACGACAGATCTGTGCAGAAATGATTCGGGAAAAAGCTCTGCTCCATCTGCGGGATGAAGTTCCCCACGGCATTGGTGTGGAAATGATGGCCATGAACAAGGAAAGTGATGACTTCATGGAGATTCATGCCACCATTTACTGCGAACGGGATGCACACAAGGGCATCATCATCGGCAAGCATGGTGCCATGCTGCAAACCATTGGCAGTGAAGCTCGGGCGGATATTGAGCAGCTGCTTGGCATGCACGTGAACCTGAAATTGTGGGTGAAGGTTCGCCCTGATTGGCGCAACCGCATGGATGACCTGAAAACCCTAGGCTACAACAACAAATAAACAGAAAAAAAGACGCAAGGCAAAAACAACCTTGCGTCTCTTTTGCTATATTCAATTCAGACTTCGGTATGTTTACACATCGAGGGCATGCTGCTCAAATTGCTCCAATGTATAAGTGCTGACTTCTGCTTCTGTCAGCTGATGCACATAATCAGCCCGCACCCTTTCTGCACCCTTGCCCAAGGAACCATATTCGGCAAAAAACATGGCTGCATGGGCTTCGGGTTTGTTCCAGTCGTGGAAACCAGACGGCTGAATATGGCTGCCCATTTCGCAGCCAATATACACTGCTTTGGCATCGTTCC
>CAVIWF010000004.1:0-85702 GCA_963646285.1 bacterium | reverse complement strand
CTTTCTGGGATTTTTCCCAGTTTTAGTTCAACCACATTTCTTGTCTCATTGTAAATCCCATTCCTAATTCCCACTGTGGAACTTACTTTGGGAATTTACTTCAGCAGTAATTGTACGAAAAACCTTCGCCAAGGGGTTGCACATTTTTGCTTGCTATGCTATAATGCACACGATTACGCACCTTTGCTCTGCGAGTGCTTGTGCTGCTTAGGCAGTGGCCGGTCGCACATGAGCAGAGGGTGGAAAAAACAAGGAGGAATCCCTAATGGCAGTCATTTCCATGAAGCAGCTTCTGGAAGCGGGCGTACACTTTGGTCACCAGACCCGCCGCTGGAACCCCAAAATGGCTCAGTACATCTTCACTGAGCGCAACGGCATCTACATCATCGACCTGCAGAAGACCGTCCGCAAGATCGACGAAGCCTATGCTTTCGTGCGTGACATCGCAATGGAAGGCAAGACCATCCTGTTCGTTGGCACCAAGAAGCAGGCTCAGGAGTCCATTGAGTCCGAAGCCAAGCGCTGCAACATGTACTATGTGAATAACCGTTGGCTGGGCGGCATGCTCACCAACTTCCGCACCATCCGCACCCGGATCGATCGCCTGAACCAGATCGACCGCATGGAGCAGAATGGTCAGTTCGACCTGCTGCCTAAGAAGGAAGTCATCCAGCTGTGCCACGAGCGTGAAAAGCTGGAAGCCAACCTGGGCGGCATCCGTGAAATGAAGAAGCTCCCCGGCGCTCTGTTCGTTGTGGACCCCCGCAAGGAGCACATCGCTGTGACCGAAGCTCGCATCCTGGGCATCCCGATTGTTGGCATCGTGGACACCAACTGCGATCCTGATGAGATCGACTATGTGATCCCCGGCAACGATGACGCTATCCGTGCCGTGAAGCTGATTGCCGGCAAGATGGCTGATGCTGTGCTGGAAGGCAAGCAGGGCGAGCAGTCCGAAGCTGAACCCGCTGACGAAGCAAAGGCTGAGGAAACCACCGAGGCTTGAGCCCGTTTCCTGAACAAATGAATAAGAAAGGGTGAGATCCAATGGCAGCGATTACCTCTGCTATGGTTAAGGAACTGCGTGAGCGCACCAGCGCCGGCATGATGGATTGCAAAAAGGCCCTCGTGGAAAGCGAAGGCGATATGGATAAGGCCATTGAGTGGCTCCGTGAGAAGGGACTTTCTCAGGCTGCTAAGAAGGCCAGCCGCATTGCCGCTGAAGGCGTTGTGGCACAGTACACCAATGAGAACGGCTCCGTGGGCGTGATCGTTGAGATCAACTGCGAAACCGACTTCGTGGCTCGTACGGATAACTTCCTGGGCTTCTGCAGCAATGTGGCGAAGCACATCGCCGCAGCCAAGCCTGCTGATGTAGACGAACTGCTGGCTCAGAAGTTCGTGGACGATGACGCCAAGACCATCTCTGACCTGGTCAGCGATGCTACGGTTGCCATCGGCGAGAAGATCAGCATTCGCCGTTTTGTGCGGTATGAGACCACCGGCGTGGTGTCTACCTACATTCACCTGGGCGGCTCTGTGGGCGTCATCGTTGAGGTGGCTACCGACAAGCCTGAAAATGCTGAAGTAAAGGCCTTTGCTCATGACCTGGCACTGCAGATTGCTGCTGCCCGTCCTGAAGCTGTGCGCCGTGAAGAAGTGGATGCGTCCAAGCTGGAGAAGGAGAAGGAAATCCTCCGCATCCAGGCCATCAATGAGGGCAAGCCGGAGAAGATCGTTGATCGTATGGTGGAAGGCCGCATTGAGAAGTACTACAAGGAAGTGTGCCTGCTGGATCAGCCCTTCGTGAAGGATCCCGATAAGTCCATTAAGGGCTTGATGGGTGAAATCGCCAAGGCTGCCGGTGCCAGCGTGGATGTGGTTCGCTTCACCCGCTTCGAGCGTGGCGAGGGCATCGAAAAGCGTCAGGACAATTTCGCTGAAGAAATTGCCGCACAGATGAAGAAGGCTTAATTCCGAGGGTTCAGGAGGGGAACTGCATCAAGCATGCGGTTCCCCTTTTTTCGGGAAACCATTTCCGACTGATTGAAAAGGAGGAACAAAATCATGGCAGCTTATAAGCGGGTACTGCTCAAGCTGAGCGGCGAAGCCCTGAAGAGTGACAGTGAACTGTTCGATTTTGATAAGGTGCGTCGGGTGGCTCATGTCATTGCCCAAATGCATGAAATGGGTACGGAAATCGGCATTGTGATCGGCGCAGGCAATATCTGGCGTGGCCGTCAGGGTCCTGCTGCCCACATGGATGCAGTCACGGCGGATCAAATGGGCATGCTGGGCACGGTCATTAACTGCCTGTGCGTGGCAGATGCCCTGCGTCAGGCTGGTGTGGATGCTGTGGTGCAGTCTGCTGTGGATATGAACCGGTTTGCAGAACCCTTCAATGCCATGCAGGCACGCCGTCATTTGGAAGCAGGCCGGGTGGTACTGTTTGCAGCGGGCAGCGGCAATCCCTTCTTTTCCACTGATACGGCAGTTGCCCTCCGTGCTATTGAAATGCAGGTGGACGCAATCCTGATGGCCAAGAACATCGACGGTGTGTACACGGCAGATCCCCATAAGGATCCGACGGCTGTGCTCATTAAGGACATCACCTATGCAGATGCTTTGGCAAAAGGCTTGAAGGTGATGGATGCTTCCGCCTTTGCCCTGTGTGCAGAGAATCATGTGCCCATGGTGCGTGTGTTTGGTCTGGATGTTCCGGAAAACCTGCTGTACGTGCTTCAGGGGAATGACATGGGTACTTTTGTCCATCCTTGAGTGTAACAAGGTGCATCAATCCCCATTCCGGGGCTTGCAAGAATCCCCAAAAACGATTACAATACTGATATAGATCCTTTATACAGGAGGCAACGCTATGAAAGCTGTGTTGGACAATGCCAAGGAAAAGATGAGCAAATCCTGCGCGGTATACCAGCGCGATATGGTCGCCCTGCGTGCAGGCCGTGCAAACCCTCAGCTGCTGGATCGCATTACGGTGGACTATTACGGAACTCCGACCCCTTTGAACCAGGTTGGCAACATTGCCTCTCCCGAGGCACGGATGCTGACCATCAGCCCCTGGGAAAGCAAGCTGATCCCTGCCATTGAGAAGGCCATTCAGAAGAGCGATCTGGGTCTGAATCCTACCAATGACGGCAAGATTATCCGTCTGGTGTTCCCTGAACTGAATGAGGAACGCCGTAAGGAGCTGACCAAGGTTGCACGGAAGGGCGCCGAGGAAGCCAAGGTGGCCATTCGTGCCATTCGCCGGGATGCGATTGAGCAGATCAAGAAGCTGAAGAAGGACGGCGAAATCACCGAGGACGATCAGCGCAAGGGCGAAGACGACATGCAGAAGATCACCGATAAGGCGATTAAGGATGTGGACGCCATCTGCGCCGCCAAGGAAAAGGAGATCATGGAAATTTGATAGGGACGGAGCTGCTGGGCATGCGTTTGGAGGATGCCTTGGAGAAGCTGCAAAAGGCAGGGGAACCAAGGCCGGAAATCTTCTATTCCGCTGCACCGAAGGGCGAACGGGCGCAGGGCGTCATGCGTGTGGTGCGTGTGCGGCCCGGGCAACTGACGGTGTGTACGTTCCTGGACGGACAGTTGCAGCATGCTTTTCAGGAGCATGAAGCATAACCCTATGGCAGATGCGCAAGCTCCATCCCGGGACTTGCGCATTTTTCTGTTTGAAGGCTGTCTTCTGGTAGTAGGGCAGATACAAGAAAACGATGAGGTGAGCAGATGGGACTGTTGCGCAAAAAAGTTCACACCAATCACGGCGCCAGGAAACCGGAGGACTTTGCAAAGCTGCCCAACCATGTGGCCATCATCATGGACGGCAATGGACGGTGGGCGAAGAAACATCGACTGAATGTGGCCATGGGACACCGGCAGGGGGTAGAAACCCTGCGGGAAATTATCCGCCATACGGATGACTTGGGGATTAAGTCCCTGAGCATCTATGCCTTTTCCACGGAAAACTGGAATCGTTCGCCAGAGGAAGTGGGGGCGCTGATGCAGCTGATTCTGGACTTCTTTGCTTCGGAAATTGATGAGCTGGACGAAAAAAATGTGCGGATTTTGATTCTGGGGGACAAGAACGGTCTGCCGGAGAAGCAGCGGGATGCCCTGATTGAAGCGGAGCGCCGAACAGAAGACAATACCGGCTTAAACCTGAACATTGCCGTCAATTACGGGGGACGGGCGGAGCTGACCCGGGCAGCCCAGGAGCTGGCAGCCGAGGCGGTTGCCGGAAAGATCGCCCCGGAGGCCATTGATGAAAAAATGCTGGCTGACCATTTGTACACCCGGGGGCAGGGAGACGTGGATCTGATGATCCGCACCAGCGGAGAAATGCGCCTGAGCAATTTCCTGCTGTATCAGTGCGCCTATGCGGAGTTCCTGTTCCCTACGGTGCTTTGGCCGGATTTCAAGGTCAGCGACTATGATGATGCCCTGACTGCTTACGGGGGACGGGAACGCCGCTTTGGCAAACGGCTTTGATTCATCTTGGGTTCACGCAAATAGGGTATCATACAGCGTGACCTGTGAATATACAGGCGGAAGGATGAAGGTGAGACGCCATGGGACAGAGAGTAACCACGGCCATTGGTCTGATCGCACTGGTAATGGTGCTTATGTATTTCGGCGGTGCAGTGATGGGCATTGCGGCCATGATCTGCATCTGCTTTGCGGTGCATGAAGAATATCATGCCCTTTTTCTGGCAGGACACAGGCCTGTATCCTGGCCGACCTGGGTGGGCATGGCAGCCTGCGTGCCCCTTGTGCTGTTCTTTGGCAATCGGGTGCTGCTGCCCATTGTGGCGGCCATCTTCATGATTACGCTGATCTGCGTGGTGTTCCGCAGCGAGCCAAAAATCGAAGACGTGCTGATGAGCGTTCTGCCCCTGACCACGGTAGCTTTGCCGGGCATGTGCATTATTGCCCTGGCGCTGGTGGAACCCAAGGAATTGCAGGTGGTGCTGCTGAGCCTGATGTTTGCCGTGCCGGTGATGGCAGATACCTGCGCCTTCTTTGTGGGCAGCAGGGTGCGGGGACCCAAGCTGTGCCCCCAGGTAAGCCCCAACAAAACCATCTCCGGCGCCATTGCCGGCATGGTAGGGGCCATCCTGACTGCCTTGGTGGTGGAACTGGTGGCGCAGGCGGTATGCTCCCCGGAAGTGGTCGGCATGCTGCCTAAGTGGTGGCAGTATTTGCTGATTGGCATCATCGGCGGCGTAGCTGGGCAAATGGGCGACCTGTTTGCTTCCATGGTGAAGCGCCACTGCGGCATTAAGGATTTTTCCAATCTGTTTCCGGGGCATGGGGGCATGCTGGATCGGCTGGACAGCATTCTGTTCATGGCAGTGGTGATGCTCTGCTTCCGGCTGCTGATTGTGTAATGAATCATCAGGGAGGGATTTCTGTTGAGAACCATGGCTGTTTTGGGGTCTACAGGCTCCATCGGCACCCAGGCGCTGTCTCTGGTGCGGCTGCATCCTGAAGCATATCGGATTACAGCCCTGACGGCGCACCGCAACAAGGAGCTGCTGTTTCAGCAGGTGCGGGAATTCCAACCTGACATGGCAGGCTTGACACAGCCCATTTCCATGGACGAAATTCCGGAGGATCTTCGGAACGTTCGGTGGGTCATGGGCAAGGAAGCCCTCCACGCCGCTGCGGCGGAAGTGCCGGCGGATATGGTGCTGGTCAGCGTGGTGGGCATTGCCGGGCTGCAAAGCGTTATGGATGCCATTGCTGCTGGGCGGCAGGTGCTGCTGGCCAACAAGGAAGCCTTGGTCACCGGCGGACACCTGGTGATGAAGGCCGCTCAGGAGGCAGGCAAGCAGATTCTGCCCGTGGACAGCGAGCACAGTGCTATTTTCCAATGCCTGGAAGGGGCAAAGGGCAATACCCCGGTGAAGCTGCTGCTGACCGCTTCCGGTGGGCCTTTCCGCACCTGGGATCAGGATCGCATTGCCCATGCAACCCGGAAGGAAGCCTTGGCGCACCCCAACTGGAACATGGGGGCGAAGATCACCATTGATTCTGCCAGCATGTTCAATAAAGCACTGGAAATCATGGAGGCACGGTGGCTCTTTGACATGCCGCCGGAAAAGATTCAGGTGGTGGTGCATCCCCAGAGCATTGTCCATTCTGCAGTGGAGTTTGCAGACGGTGCAGTGATTGCTCAGCTGGGTGTGCCGGATATGCGGGTGCCGATTCAGTACGCCATGGCCTATCCCCACCGGCTGACCACAGGATGCAAGCCTTTGGATCTGTTTGCATTGGGACAGCTGACCTTTGAGCAGGGGGATACGAAGCGGTTCCCGGCACTGCGCCTTGCGGGGGAATGCCTGCGTGCAGGCGGTGCGGCATGCACCATCCTGAATGGTGCTAACGAGGAAGCAGTGGCTGCCTTCCTTCGGGAAGAAATCAACTTCGGTGCCATTACCACCTTGGTGGAGGAAACGCTAAGCAGCCTGGGCAATCTGCCTGCAGACACGCTTGATGACATCTTTGAAGCCGATCGGCTGGCTCGGATCGAAGTGAAGAGGCAGCTGGCACAAGGGAAAGGAACTGTATGACCATCCTATATGTTTTGCTGGCCATTCTGCTGCTGGGCATTCTGGTCATGGTGCACGAGTTTGGCCACTTTATTTTCGCCCGCATGACAGGCATTGAGGTAATGGAGTTTTCCATTGGCTTCGGTCCCAAGCTGTGGGGCAAAAAGAGCAAGAAGGGCACCCAATTCTCCGTGCGTGCCATTCCCATGGGCGGGTATTGCGCCTTTTATGGGGAGGATGATGCAAAAGGGGAGCACGTGGATGATCCCAGAGCCTACAGCCGACAGCCCGTATGGAAGCGGATGCTTTCCGTGCTGATGGGTCCGGGTATGAACTTCATCCTGGCCTTTGTGGTGGCAGTGATGTTCTACTGGATCGGCGGCATTGCCCATCTGACAGGTTACGAACCCTACATTGCAGAAGTGGCGGCATCAGGACCGGCCTACACGGCAGGGCTTCAGGATGGGGACATCATCGAAGCCATCAACGGTGTTAACATGCTGGACGGCACCCAGACAACGCTGCTGAATACCATTTCGGCTTATCAGGAAAACGATCCGCCCATGGAGCTGACGGTGCGCCGGGGAGATGAAACCTTCACCACCAGCCTGACACCCTTTTATGATACGGATGCAGGTAAGTTCCGCATTGGCGTGACCATTTCCGCCCATGTGCTGACGGAAAATACCCCTGCCACCTTTACGGAAGCAGTGAGCGCAGGCTGGCAGTGGTGCACCTATGCAGGGGGCGTGATTCTCAATGCGCTGAAGAACCTTGTTACCACCGGAGAAGGCTTCGATCAAACATCCGGCCCTGTGGGCGTGGTGACGCTGGTAACGGAGGAAGTACGTGCAGGGGGCTTTGAAGCCTTCATCAACCTGCTGATGGTGATCTCCATTAACCTGGGCATTATGAATCTGCTACCGATTCCCGGCCTGGACGGTTCCCGTTTCCTGTTCATGGTGCTGGAAGCCATCCGGCGCAAGCCTGTGCCCCCCCAGAAGGAAGCCATGGTGCATCTGTGCGGGTATGTGCTGCTGTTTGCCCTGATGATCTTCTTTACCTTTAAGGATGTTATTCGCCTGTTTAACTGAATGTGAGGAGTTAGAAAAATGAGCTCTGTACGAGAAGTTTCCGTTGGCGCACTGAAAATGGGCGGTAAGAATCCAGTGTGGGTGCAGTCCATGACCAATACGGATACCCGGGACGTGGACGCAACCCTTGCCCAGATTCGTGCCCTTGCGGCGGCAGGATGCGATATTGTCCGTGTCAGCGTGTATGATGAGGCCTGCGCCAAGGCAGTGCGCCAGTTGGTGGATGGTTCCCCGGTACCACTGGTGGCAGATATTCATTTCGACCATCATCTGGCCATGATGGCGGCAGAAAACGGCATTGCCAAGCTTCGGATCAATCCCGGCAACATCGGGGGCGAAGCTCATGTGCGCATGCTGGCAGATTGCGCCAAGCGGCACCATATTCCCATTCGCATCGGGGTCAACAGCGGTTCCATTGAAAAGGACATTTTGGCCAAGTATGGTGAGCCTACGGCGGAAGGCATGGTGGAAAGTGCTTTGCAGCATGCCCGTATGCTGGAGAAAGCCGGTTTTGAGGACATTGTACTGTCCATGAAGGCTTCCAGTGTGAAGCTGACCATCGAAACCTATCAGCTGGCGGCACAGCGGTGTGATTATCCCCTGCATGTAGGGGTGACGGAAGCCGGTTTGCCCGGGCAGGGCACCATTAAGAGCGCCATCGGCATCGGTGCGCTGCTGGCGCAGGGCATCGGAGATACCATTCGTGTCAGCCTGACTGGGGATCCTGTGCCGGAGGCGAAGGCAGCATGGGATATTCTGCGGGCACTGGAACTTCGCACCCATGGGGTGCAGCTGGTTTCTTGCCCCACCTGCGGCCGCACGTGCATTAATGTGGCAGGCATTGCCGAGCGTGTGGAAAAAGAACTGGCTGATGTGAAGGTTCCCTTGAAAGTCGCTGTGATGGGCTGCGTGGTGAACGGTCCCGGTGAAGCAAGAGAAGCAGACGTGGGCATTGCCGGCGGCAAGAGCGGCGGTGCACTGTTCATTAAAGGTCAGCCTGCCCAAAAGGTGGAAGGGGATCTGGCGGAAATTCTTGTGAATGCTGCAAGGAAGATTGCAGCGGAAAAAGAACAGGCATAAGCAGGAAAAGGGGGCGGCACCATGATTGACCTGTGCACCTTGGGAACAGGCGGCGCACTGCCCCTGCCCGACCGGGGATTGGCCAGCCTCTATGTCCGCATGAACGGTCACGGCTTGCTGGTGGACTGCGGTGAAAATACCCAGACAGCCATTCGCAAAATCGGCTGGGGCTTTCACGGCATTGACGGCATGCTGATTACCCATTACCATGCGGATCACTGCGGCGGCTTGCCCGGATTCCTGCTGTCTATGGCCAAAGCCGGGCGGACAGCACCCTTTCCCATTTGGGGACCTACAGGGCTGAAGCGGGTGGTGAACGGCCTGCGGGTGGTAGCGCCCCAGCTGCCCTATCAAGTGGAACTCCATGAGTTTGGCAGTGAAGGGCTAACTTTTTATGCCATCGGGCTGAAGATTCAGGCTTTTAGGCTGGATCACAGCGTCATGTGCTTCGGTTATCGCTTTGAACTGGAACGGCCGGGAGCCTTCCTGCCGGAGCGTGCCCGGGCGTTAAACATTCCTGTGACCTGTTGGAAGACCTTGCAGCATGGGGAAGCGGTTACCCTGGAGGACGGGCGGAGTTTTTCTCCTGCGGATGTGCTGACAGCGCCGAGGCGGGGCATCAGCTTCCTGTATGCAACGGATACCCGGCCGGTGAAGAGCATTGTCACCATGGGGCAGGGGACGGATTTGATGATTCTGGAAGGCATGTACGGCGATGATGAAAAAATGCCTCAGGCGCTGAAAAATCGGCACATGCTTTTCCGGGAAAGTGCGGCACTGGCACGGCAGGCGGAAACGAAAGCACTGGTGCTGACTCACTTCAGCAACTGCATTGACGATCCGGAGGATTATATTGATAACGCCCGGGTCATCTTTCCCAATACGAAGGCAGCACAGGATTTAATGACGCTCACACTGGATTATGAAGCATGAATACAAGGGGCATGGGAGAGATGAGAGGCAGACTTTTCATCTTTCGCCTTGCCCTTTTTCTATGCCTGCATTCGGGAGCAGAAGCTAAGGAAGACAATCGACCAGTATCCTGACGGGGGATAAGTGAATGGTTTTTTCATGTATCTTTCTGCAGCGAATCTTGTTTCTGCCGGATGGGTGTGCTATGATGAGGGTGCAATCAGGGAGGCAAAATAGATGAAAGACTGGCGAGAACGATCCCGGTTGTATACGGACGACCCGGAAGATGGGGACGATGCTTATGAGCCCTGCTACCGGGATGGTTCGGTGAAACACGAATGCTGGCACGATCAGCCTGTCAGTGTACGAAAGGCACGAAAGATGATGGAAAAGAAATTTATTCTTGCCTATGGTGATGGAAATATTCCCGTAACGGTGAAAGCCCGTGACATTGAGGTGCTGGAGGCAACGACTCCGGCCCCTGTAGACAATCTGCCGGAAACCTTCCGCAAGGCCGTGGAGGAAGAGGCGGTTGACTCTCCTGCCCTGAAGGATGTGCTGACAAAGGCAGATCAGGTGACCATTGTGATCAGCGACCAGACCCGTTCATGGATGCATCAGGAGCGAATCTGCCCCTTGCTGCTGGATTATCTGCATGACGTGGTTGGCATCCCGGATGAGCAGATTCTGTTCCTGGTTGCCCTGGGCACCCACCGGGATCAGACGGAAAATGAGCTTCGGGCACTGGTGACGGATCGGGTGTATGACCGGGTGCGTGTGGTGAATCACGATGCCCATCATCATTTGACCTGCCTGGGCACCACCACCCGGGGCACCAAGGTGGAAGTAGACCCGCTGGTTGTGGGGCGCAAGGTGATCCTTATGGGGGGCACGGTGCATCATCTGCTGGCTGGCTACGGCGGCGGACGGAAGAGCATTCTGCCCGGCGTAAGCAGCATTGCCACCATCCAGCAGAATCATTCCCTGGCACTTGACCCGGTGCTGCCTAAGTCCAGCGACTTGGTAGGCTGCGGCAAGACAGCCATGAATCCTGTTCACGAGGATATGATGGAAGCAGCGGCCATGGTGGCGCCTGTGTTCTCCATCAACTTGGTGGTGGATGGAGAAGGACAGCTGCTGGCCATGCCCAGCGGCGATTGGCGAAAGGCATGGGAGAAAAGCTGCCGGCTGGTAGACCAATACAACGGCGTACCGCTGAAGGAAAAGGCTGATGTGGTACTGACCTCCTGTGGCGGCTTCCCGAAAGATATTAACCTGTATCAGTCTTCCAAAACCCTGATCAATGCGTATCAGGCAGTGAAGGAAGGGGGCACGCTGATATTCCTGAGCGAATGCCGGGAAGGCGGCGGCCCGGAGGAGTTCTTCGGGTGGAGTAAGTACCTGCCCAGCGGCACACTGGATCATGAGATGCGGGCTCATTTCACCATTGCCGGTTACATTTTCTATGTTTGCTGCGAAATGGCCTCCCATACGAAGATGTACATGATGTCCCAGCTGCCGGGCGAAACCCTGAAGGAAATGGGCATTCACGGCATTGTCACGGCAGAGGAGCTGGAGCAGCTGATGGACTTCGGGGATAAGCATGTAATCGTTATGCCCCACGGCAGCAGCACGGTGCCCGTCGCCGAAAAAAGGGAATGATCCTGAAGAAAATCCATAAAAAATCCGCCAATGAGGCTGAAATTGACGTGAACGGCAGGAAAAACGTCTCATTTGGCGGAATTTTTTGTGGTGCTTTTGAAAAAGATGTGTTATAATGGGATACAGGTGATGACGTGCATTTGCAGCATGTCGTCTTTACCGGCGGCACGGGGAGAGGGGTTTCTTGAAGCGTGGGTCGGTGCGGCAGTGATTGCCTGAAAGAATATTGACCGGCGTGTGTCCGGTTAAAAATAGCGAGGAGGCAGAGTGGCTTCTGAGCTTTATGTTGTGTGTACTTTTTTATGACCTGAAAGGAGGCACTCCGTGAGCCAAAGAGTGAATGCAACGGAACCGAGCAAGCTCCGCATCGTCTCACTGGGCGGTGTGGATGAGGTTGGTAAGAACATGACAGTCTTCGAGTATGAAGACGATATCGTGGTGGTGGACTGCGGCAGCATTTTCCCAAAGGAAGATATGCTTGGCGTTGACCTGGTCATCCCCGATGTCAGCTACCTGGTAGCCAAGAAGAAGAATGTTCGGGGTTACCTGTTTACCCACGGTCATGAGGATCACATCGGCGCAACGCCCTACATCCTCCGTCAGGTGCCGGCACCCCTGTACGGCACCAAGCTGACCCTTGCTTTGGTTGATCTGAAGATGAAGGAACATCGTGTTCCCAACATCACCATGCATGTGGTGCAGCCCCGGGACGAAATCCAGCTGGGCAAGTTTACCTGCAAGTTCATCCATGTCAGCCACTCCATTGCCGGGGCTTGCGCTATTGCACTGACCTGCCCGGCAGGCACGGTGGTGGTCAGCGGCGACTTTAAGGTGGACTATACCCCCATTGACGGCCAGGTGACGGACTTGCAGACCCTGGCTTCTCTGGGTGAAAAGGGTGTTATGGCGCTGCTGTGCGAATCCACCAACGTGGAGCGTCCTGGCCAGACCATGAGTGAAATGAAGATTGGCCCCACCTTTGAGAACCTGTTCCGGGATGCCAAGGGTCGGGTCATTGTGGCCATGTTTGCCAGCAACATTCACCGTATGCAGATGGTGATTGACAACGGCATCCGCTACGGCCGACGGGTATGCTTCATTGGCCGAAGCATGGTGAACGTAAGCCGTGTCGCCATGCAGATAGGCGAATTGCATATCCCGGAAGACTGCCTCATTGACGTGGATAATCTGGATCAGTACCCGGATGAAGAAATCCTCGTCATGACCACCGGCAGCCAGGGCGAGCCCATGGCAGGCCTGACCCGTATGGCCTATGCGGAGCATCGGAAGCTGCAGATTCGTCAAAGCGACATGGTGCTGATTTCCGCAACCCCCATTCCCGGCAATGAAAAGTTCATCTCCCGGGTCATTAACCAGCTGTATCGCTGCGGCGCTCAGGTGGTGTATGAAGCATTGGCAGAAGTCCACGTTTCCGGCCATGCTTGCCAGGAAGAGCTGAAGCTGATGCATGCCTTGGTGCAGCCCAAGTACTTCATCCCTGTCCACGGCGAGTATCGGATGCTGTGGCAGCATGCAGAACTTGCGGAAAGCATGGGCATGAACCGGAAGAACATTGTGATTCCTGAAATCGGTCAGGTCATTGAAATGACTGAGAACAGCCTGAGCCTGGGGGAGCAGGTGCCTACCGGCGGTGTGCTGGTGGATGGTCTCGGCATTGGTGACGTGGGCAATGTGGTGCTGCGGGATCGTAAGCATCTGAGCCAGGACGGCCTCATCATCGTGGCCATGGCCATTGACCGGGATCAGGGCGTGCTGGTCAGCGGCCCGGATATCATCAGCCGCGGATTTATCTATGTCCGTGAGAATGAAGACATCATCGAAAGCATGCGGGAAGTGGTTCGGGGCATCCTCCGTGAGTCCAGCTTGGACGGTGCGGATTGGGTAGCACTGAAGAACCGCATCAAGGACGACCTGCATCGCTACATTTATGAGAAGATTAAGCGCAATCCCATGATCCTGCCCATCATTCTGGACGTGTGATGGCATACGGAACGTGAGCATTAGGGGGAAGACTCCGGCAGGTGCACTGCTTGCAGGTCGGGGCACTTCTCCCTTGCGCCGTTTTGGGGAAGAAAAACTTTCCCTCATTCGTTTTAGTTTCGTGATAAAGAAGAAAGGTGGTTGCTACTGATGGAATACAGCAGCGCACATCGGCTGGCGGCAGATATTAAGGCCAGCCAGGAATATCAAACCTACCATCGCCTGAAGGATGAAGTGATGGCGGACGAAACCGTAGCCGCCCTGATCAAGGAATATAAGAAGCTGCAAATTACCCTGCAAATGGCGGCCATCAGCGGCCAGCAGACGGATAGCGAGGATATGCAGCGGTTTTCCGGCATTTCTTCCCTGCTGTTTGCCAAGCCGGAAGTGAGTCAGTACTTGTTGGCGGAAATGCAAATGCAGCAGGCATTGGCGGACATTTTCAAGATCATTACGGAAGCGGCGGATATCGACATGGGCTTGCCCGGCATTGAGGGCTGAAGAATAGCACCGTCACGGTAAAGGAGGGTGAAGACATGGCACGAAAAAAACGTGACTACACCTACCGCAGCATGCGGGATGAGCGGGAATACGGCTTTTACTGGTACAGTGGTCTGTGGCGGGTCATTCGCCCTATTCTGGTGGTGACCACGTCCCTGGTGGTCATTATCGGGCTGCTCATGACCGTGTGGAATAAAGTCTATGATGAATACCTGTCCCCGGTGGATACCACCAATACCGCAGGGGTTTCCTTTACGGTGGAAAGCGGTCAAAGCCTGAGCCGTGTGGCTTCGAATCTGGAACAGGCGGATCTGATCCGCTCGAAGACGGTATTCAAGTATTATTGCGACTTTGCCGGCATGGGACAGAAAATCCAATCCGGCAGCTATACCCTGAACCAATCCATGACCATGCAGGAGATTGCCGACCAGCTGACCAAGGGGGACGGCAATCCGCTGGTGCGTACCATTACCTTGATCCCCGGCTGGACCATCGAAGAGTTTGCTGCCAAGCTTGTGTCCGACGGGGTGCTGAGCGACAGTACGGAATTCCTGAACCTGTGCAAGACGGGGGAGCAGTTCAAGGATTACTATTATATTTCCGACGTGCTTGCCACCAGCAACGTTTCACAGCGCAAGTATGTGCTGGAAGGCTACCTGGCAGCTAATACGTACGAAGTGTATACAACGGCTACGGCAGAGGAAATCATCCGCAAGCTGCTGAGCCAGACGGATAACGTGTTCCCGGCGGAAATGCAGACCCGGGCAGAAGAGCTGAACATGACCATGGATCAGGTGCTGACCCTGGCCTCTCTGATTGAAAAGGAAGCCAAGTCAAGCGACTTTGCTAAGGTATCTGCCGTGTTCCACAATCGGCTGAACCAGAAAATCAAGCTGGGCAGTGACGTGACCATCCACTACATTACCGGTGTCCGTAAAATGAACCTGACATCGGCAGATTTGCAGGTGCAGAGCCTGTACAATACCTACCTGCATACGGGGCTGCCGCTGGGACCCATTTGCAGCCCGTCGGAAGCGGCCATCAATGCAGCCCTGTATCCGGATGAAACCTACGTTGCGGAGAATTATCTGTACTTCTGCGCCAAGGATCCGGAAAGCGGGGAGCTCTACTTCTCCAAAACCCAGGAGGAGCATGATCAGGCTGTGGCCATTTACGCACCTTTGTGGAAGGCTTATGATGAATCAAGGGGGATTGAATAATATGGAACTGCTTTGCCCTGCTGGCAGCATGGAATCGCTTGCGGCAGCCCTTCACTTCGGTGCAGATGCGGTGTATGGCGGCATGAAGCGTTTTGGTCTCCGTGCCTTTGCAGGAAACTTCGATGAAAAGCAGCTGCAGGCTGCCGTGGCGCAGACCCATCAGGCAGGCAAGAAATTCTACCTCACCATGAATGTATTTCCCTTTGATGATCAAATGGACGCCTTTGTGGCAGGGGCTCGTGTGGCCATGGCCTGCGGCGTGGATGCGGTGATCGTCAGCGACTTGGGTGCCATTACCCGCCTGCGGAAAGAATTGCCGGGGCTGCCGGTGCACGTCAGCACCCAGGCCAGCACGGTGAACAGCGATGCGGTGGCGCATTATCGTGACTTGGGGTGTGCCCGGGTGATTCTTGCCCGGGAGGTAAGCCTGAACCGAATGGCTGCCATTCATGCCAACATGGGGGACAGCATTGAGCTGGAAGCCTTCGTGCACGGCGCTTCCTGCATGGCCTATTCCGGTCGGTGCATGCTCAGCGCAGCCCTAACAGGGCGGAGTGCCAACCAGGGGGAATGCGCACAGCCTTGCCGGTGGCATTATGCCGTAATGGAAGAAAAGCGCCCCGGCGAGTATTTACCTGTGTGTGAAGATGATAACGGCACCTATATTTTCTCGGCAAAGGATTTGAATCTGCTGCCTTTGCTGCCTCGGCTCAGGGATGCAGGGATTGCAAGCCTGAAAATTGAAGGCCGGATGAAGACGGAATACTATGTAGCAACCGTCACCTCCGTATATCGCCGGGCGCTGGATCTGCTATCAAAGGGAGACGAAGCCTTTGAAGCTGCTCTGTCTGGATTGATGGAGGAGCTGCAATGCGCCAGCCACCGGGACAGCGATACCGGGTTTGCCCTGGGTAAGCCGACGCAGCCCGGTGGGGCGGAAGGCTTCCATCAATCCCGGGAATATGTGGCACGGGTGATGGAGGATGCAGAAGCGGGGCAGGAGGCTCGGCTGCTGCTGAAAAATCGCTTCTGTGCAGGGGATGCGCTGGAGCTGA
Organism: bacterium; assembly: GCA_963646285.1. Taxonomy (GTDB): domain Bacteria; phylum Bacillota; class Clostridia; order Christensenellales; family Aristaeellaceae; genus CAKUFA01. Next base: position 69,602 of record CAVIWF010000004.1, on the reverse strand, counting down.
TGACTCCCCATGGCACCGTGCAGGTGGAGGCGGTGCCCTTCCTGCGGGAAAAGACAGGGGAAAGACTGGATACCTTGGGCATTGCGGGAGAGATCATCCGCATGAAGCTGCCTGTGGACGTACAGGCAGGGGATATGCTCCGGGGTCCTGTGCGGAACCATCGTACCTGAAGACGGCAGGAAGAACCTTAAGCGTTCCTTAAAAAACGATTTTCGGGTTGAAAAGCTGAAAAATCTATGGTAATATCAAATGTGAAAGAATTCACTTGCACTTTGCATGGGATGGAGGATTGCGAATGGCAGGGTATGTATCGGATGCAGTAATTCGGCGGTTGCCTGGATATTATCGTCACCTGCGTGAGTTGGAAGCAGCAGGCGTGACACAAATTTCATCGCAGGAGCTAGGCAAGCGGATGCAGCTGACGCCTTCGCAAATTCGGCAGGATATTAACTGCTTTGGCGGCTTTGGCCGGCAGGGCTATGGCTACAAGGTCAGTGACCTGAAGATGCACATTGGCGAAATCCTTGGCCTGAACAAGATGCATCGGATGATCATTCTGGGCGTTGGTAATATCGGCAGCGCTGTGGCTAACTATCCTACCTTTACCCGTGAAGGATTTGAAACGGTGGCCATGTTTGATGTGGATCCCGGGAAGATTGGCACCCGGGTGGGCAATGTACCGGTGTATCCCATGGATGAACTGGAAAACTTCCTTGGCGACAACAAGGTGGATGTGGCGGTGCTGGCAGTGCCTGTCAGGGCAGCTCAGGAGACCATGGATCGGCTGTCTGCCTGCCATGTGGGTGCCGTGTGGAACTTTGCACCGACGGATCTGCGTCATCCGAATGAAATGATTGTGGTGAATGTTCACCTGAGTGACAGCCTTCAGATCCTGTCCTACAAGATGGCGCATGCAGGTGAAGCCTAATACGGAGGGCTAGTATACATGGAGCAAACCCCGCGCGATGCACAAATGAGAAGCAACAATGTACCGCTGTATGACGGGGATGGGGAGACTGTACAGGTGCAATACCGCCGGCGTGTCAATCAGCAGATGAACGCCTACGGCGGGCACCGTGGCGCCAGGGTGGAGCGCCAGCCTTTGGGACGCAGTGAGGAACTGCGCCAGGCCCAGGAAAATCGATACCGGGAAAATGATCCCATGCAGGACGAACCTCCGAGAAAAAACAGGAAGCGCAAGAAGAAAAAGAGCGTGGCTTCCCGCATTGGGTGGGGGTTCGTTATCTTGCTGTGCCTCCTGTGCATCGGCACCATGGGATTGTTTGTGGCACCGCAATTGCTGGGTATTCAGTTTGCTACCCTGCCAAACTATGCTTTTGCCAACGGAACCATCATCAGTTTGGATCAGGATCATTACAGCCAATACCGAAGCCTGCGCCAGTACATGAACACAGGCACCATCTACCACGGCGTAACCATTGACGGTGTAGATGTGGGGGGCATGACCAAGGACGAAGCAGCCATGGCTGTCAGTCGGGTCAGTGCCACGGAAGGCTCCTCCTTTCAAATCACCGTGAACGTGGAGGGGCAAACCTGGAGCATTGACTCCGGCAATGTGCCCATGACACGGAATATCCAGGAAATGGTGGACAAGGCCTACGCCTACGGACGGAGCAATTCTACTTCCATCCGGGGCACGGGAATAACGCCTTTTCAGGAACGGGTGAACAGCATTGCTGCCCTGCAGGCTGACCCGGTCAACCTGACGACGGCCATTACCTATGATCGGGATACTATCCGCACGATGACGGAAACCATTGCGGCTTCCATCAACTGCGAGCCGGTAAACGCTTCGGTGGCTTCCTTTGACTTCAGCAGCAAAAGCTTTACCTTCAATTCGGATACGCCCGGTGCCTATGTGAGTGCAACGGATATTTATGATCAGGTGATTGCCTGCCTGGATGCTGGGGAGCAGCGTGCCACCATTGACGTAGAGGTGGAAACGCTGCTGGCGGAAACCACCAAGGCGGAGCTGATGAACAGCTTCCGCAGAATTTCCAGCTACACCACCAGCACAACCAGCAACAGCAACCGGAATACCAATATTCGCCTTTCCGCCAATGCGATTAACGGCGTGACCGTTCAGCCTGGGGAAACCTTTTCCTTTAATGAAACTACCGGTCAGCGGACGGAGGATAAGGGTTACAAGGCGGCGGCAGCCATCTCCGGCGGTCAAAGCGTGGATGAGATCGGCGGCGGCGTGTGCCAAACCAGTTCTACCCTGTTCAATGCAGTGGCACGGGCAAACCTGGAAATTGTCTACCGCAGCCCTCACGCATGGCCTTCTTCCTATGTGGAAAAGGGCATGGATGCGACGGTCAACTGGCCCAATCTGGACTTCAAGTTCCGCAACAATACGGACTGGCCGATTTTCATTGTAGCATGGTACGAAAGCCGGAAGGTGACCGTGGAGATTTACGGTATGAGCCTGGGCGAAGGCATTACCATCGACCTCGAAAGTGAGGTTACGAAGACCATTCAGGCGCCGGAGGGCATCAAGTACGTGCAGAATACCAACTTGCCCCAGGGCACCAGCAAAAAGACCGTCAGTGCCCGCAAGGGTTACGAGGTCAGCACCTATCAGGTGTGGTACCAGAATGGCAAGGAGTTTAAGCGGGAACTGCTCTGTACCTCGACGTACAAAGCGTATCAAGAGACAGTGGAATACAACTAAAAGAAAGGCACCGGCGGCGAAGCAACGCTCGGTGCCTTTTTCATTGCCTCCAAAAACAAACTCGTTAAAAAGAAAACAAGGTTATCCTTTACAAACCTACCTGTTATCCTGTATAATCTCACCATACGTCGGGGAAACCGACAAAGAAGGAGGATAACTTCACATGAAAAAGGTACTCGCTCTGCTGCTGGCTCTTGCCCTGATGGTGCCCATGTTCGCTCTCGCTGATGATACCGTGAAAATCGGTCAGGTAGACTATGCTGCTCATGGCACGAAGTGCTTTGCTGTGCTGACGGTTGCAGTGCAGGGTGACAAGATTGTGGCTGCTTACATCGATGAGTTCCAGTTCATGGATGCTGCCACGGCGGAAGGCGTGCCGAACAGCGATGCTGACTTTGGCACCAGCTACCCTGAAGGCAAGGTGCTGGCTTCCAAGAAGGTGAATGCTGCGCTGTACAGCACCAACATGCAGAAGGCTGGTTCCACCCAGGCACTGGACGTGAACTATGCAGCCATCGAAGCTTTCGTTACTGGCAAGACCATTGCGGAGCTGGAAGCAGCCATCGAAGGCAAGACCTCTGAGGAAATGGTGGACGTGGTTTCCGGATGCACACTGGTGGATACCTTGGGCTATGTCACCGGCCTGCTGGAAGCTGCAAAGTCTGTTGCAGAGTAAACGCAAAATTGATCGTGGAACAGGAAAAGGGGAGGCGCTGCGGTGCCTCTCCTTTTTGCATGGAAGAACGATATTAGCTTTGAACATGGAAAGGAAGGCAAACACTTCAATAAGCGTCACCAAAGTTTCCTTAATAGATTTCTCTGCCTTCTTTGTAAGCTTGCCGTGCTTCATTTAGGGACATTTTATTGAAACCGCCTTGAAAATCGTGGTCAGCGTACTGAACGCCATCATCCACCCAATGACATTCTGGACATTCTAAGAAGGTATTGGTTGGTTTCAATTCAAGGGTGTATTTGCCGCAACAGGGACATTGATACAGTTTCATTCTGTGCCTCCTTATCATTTTGCTGGATATTTTCATACATTCGACATCAGGATGTTTTTATCCTGCCTTTGTGGCTGCATGCTATCTATGATGTTCACCAGCGTTCGTAAAGAAAAAAGTCACACATGGAACCTTATCAACACTTTCTGTTTTGATACACCACTTGCATGAATATTCACAACCTGTTCATCCGCTTTTCACAAACCATTGATAAGATAAACTTGCAATCAGGAAAGCAAGCCACCAGCCAACCTGAGAGCGTCTCCTTTTTTCCCGACGTTCCTGCTTATGGGAACGTCACCTCCCTATCCTCCATACAAAGCAAGGGCCGCCTGAGTGAGAAGCAGACTCACTGGGGCGGCCTTTGTGATGGTCATTCTCTTTTTCATAAGAAAATTACTGCCGGGAAAAGGATTTGCCCCTATCCGTGGAGAACATGTTCCACATGCATGCCAAATCGAAAGATGAGGAGAATGACCATGGAGTTTGATTACAGCAAATTAAAGAACCCTGCTTTTTTCCGGCAGGGGCGGCTGGATGCCCATTCCGATCATGAACCCTTTGCCTGCTGGGAAAACCTGGAGGCGGGGGAGAATCGACTGCGTCTGTCACTGAATGGGTACTGGAAGTTTTTCTGCGCCCGCACGGAAAAGCAGGTGATTCCGGGCTTTGAACAGCCGGAGTATGACTGCAACGATTGGGAGGATATTCCTGTTCCGGCACACATTCAGCTGGAAGGCCACGGTATTCCGCAGTATGTGAATATTCAGTACCCTTGGGATGGCAGTGAGGAAATTGAGCCTGGGGAGATTCCGGAGCACTACAACCCCGTTGCGTGCTATGTCAAGACCTTTACCCTGCCGGCTTCCATGCAGGGAATGCCTGTTCATGTCTCCTTCCAAGGGGCAGAAAGCTGCATTGCGGTGTGGCTGAACGGCAAGTATGTAGGCTTTGCAGGGGATAGCTTCACCCCCAGCGAGTTCGACCTGACGCCTTATTTGGTGCCCGGCAGAAATAAGCTGGCCTGCCGTGTGTATCACTGGTGCGCCGGCAGCTGGGCAGAGGATCAGGATTTCTTCCGCTTCAGCGGTTTGTTCCGGGATGTGTACCTGTACGCCTTGCCGGAGAAGCACCTGCGGGATCTTGCCATCCGTGCCGAACTGGATGACCACTATGAAGACGGAACCCTGACCGTTATGGCGGATATTGACGGCGCAGGTGCCCATACGGTTCACTTTGCCTTGATGGATGGGGCGAAAACGGTGGTGGAGGCTACCGTCCACGGAGAGGATCACCTGGCGAAGGCGGTCATGGAGGTCAAAGCTCCTGAAAAGTGGAGTGCTGAGCATCCGAAGCTGTACCGCCTGGATATTACCGTGGAAAACGGACAAGGCAAGGTATGCGAGGTGGCGCGTCAGCAGGTGGGCTTCCGCCGCTTTGAAATGAAGGATGGCATCATGTGCCTGAATGGTCAGCGCATCGTGTTCAAGGGCGTGAATCGGCATGACTTCTGCGCTCAGTCCGGCCGGGCGATCAAACCGGAAATGATCCGCCGGGATCTGCTGACCATGAAGCGGAACAACATCAATGCGCTGCGCACTAGCCATTATCCGAATCACAGTGCTTTGTATCAGCTTTGCGATGAGCTGGGCATTTATCTCATTGCAGAAAACAATCTGGAAAGCCACGGTGTGTGGAATGAAATCCTTGTCAATCCCCGGAAGCAGCTGGATTTTGCCCTGCCGGGGGATCGTGAGGATTGGCTTGCCCCCATGCTGGATCGCATCGATTCCACCTATCACCGGGACAAGAACCATCCCAGCATCCTGATTTGGAGCATCGGCAACGAATCCATCGGCGGCAAGGTGCCCTTCGCCATGAGTCAGCGCTTCCGGGAGCTGGATGACACCCGGCTGGTGCATTACGAAAGCATCTTCCACGACCGCCGCTACAATGATACCTCCGATATGGAAAGCCAGATGTATACCCCTGTGGCCGGCGTGCGGGCGTTTCTGCAGGAGCATCGGGAGAAGCCGTTCATCCTGTGCGAATATACCCATTCCATGGGCAATTCCAACGGTGCCATGCATAAATACACCGAGTATGCCTATGAGGAACCCTTGTATCAGGGCGGCTTCATTTGGGATTATATCGATCAGGCCTTGCAGGCGAAGGATCGGTATGGAAAGACGGCTTACCTGTATGGCGGTGACTTCGGAGATCGCCCCACCGATGCGGATTTCAGCTGCAATGGCATTACCTTTGCCGATGGCAGCGAGACCCCGAAGATGCAGGAGGTCAAGTATAACTATCAGCCCATCGTTGCAACGGTAGGGAAAGACAGTGCACAGGTCTGCAATCGGCAGATGTTCACCGATGTGGATGCTTACGACTGCATCGCAACGCTGATGCGGAACGGCAGGCAGGCAGCAGAAGCACCGCTGGATGTGCATGCTGGGCCCGGGGAAACCGTGACGGTTCCGTTGCCCTTTGGCGAGCAGAAGCGGCCTGGCGAGTATGTGGTAACGCTGTCCTTCCGGCAGAAGCAGGCAACGCCTTGGGCACCTGCCGGGCATGAAGTAGCCTTTGCCCAGGGTGTGTATCAGGTGGAAGACGCAAGGGTACCGCAAGAGACGGCTCCCGTCCGTGTAGCCAACGGGGACTTCAACATTGGCGTGCATGGGGAGCATTTCGACGTGCTCTTCAGCAAAGCTTTGGGCAAGCTTGTTTCCTATCGTGTAGGCGGCAGGGAAATGCTCAAGTATGCGCCCATGCCCAACTTCTGGCGTGCCCCTACGGAGAACGATTACGGCAGCATGATGCCCCAGCGCTATGCCCAGTGGAAGATTGCTTCCATGTACCTGAGCTACAACAAGCAAAGCGTAGACCCTGCCATTACCATGGAGGCGGACGGCGGCGTAACCGTGGAACTGCCGTACAAGCTGCCTACGGTCCCGGCAGCGGAATGCGTGGTGAAGTATACCGTGCATCCTTCCGGCAAGGTGGACGTGACCATGACCTATGATCCTGTGGAGGGTCTTGGCGATATGCCGGAGTTTGGTATGCTGCTGACGCTGGATGCGGATTATGATCATCTGCGGTACTACGGCATGGGTCCGGAGGAAAACTATGTGGATCGCTGCCACGGTGCTCGACTGGGTATTTGGGAAACGACTGCTCAGGAGAATCTGTCCCGGTACACCCTGCCTCAGGAATGCGGCAACCGTACAGGTGTCCGCTGGGCAGAAGTGACGGATTTCCGTGGTCGCGGCCTGCGCTTTACGGGGGATGCCATGGAAGTATCCGTGCTGCCCTATACGCCCCATGAGTTGGAGAATGCTCGCCACCCCAATGAGCTGCCGCCGGTGTACAACACGGTGGTTCGGCTCAGCAAGCAGCAAATGGGCGTTGGCGGCGATGACAGCTGGGGCGCAAAGACCCACGAAGAATACTTGCTGGATGTCAGCAAGAAGGTTACGTTCACCTTCAGCTTTGAAGGCATTTGACGAAACACCGTTGCAAGTGACATTTGGTTGATAACAAAAAGGACGTTTCTGCAAACACAAAGTTGCAGGAACGTCCTTTTTCATGCCCCTCACCATTCCACGCATTCACGGGCGGTGAGGCCTTCTGTTTGGTAGGGATGCTTTTCGGCTGTCATGTGCGTCACATAGTCTGCACGTTCTTTCAGCCACGCTGGCGCAGCGTATCCGGTGACAACGGTTTCGCCCCTCTCCAAGGCTGTATCGACGAGCGCAGCAGCTGTATCCACCGGAACCACGTCCATAGTACAGGCAAGTGCCAGTTCGTCCAGAAGGATCAAATCCGGCTTGCTATCCCTGATGGTAGCGGCAAGCCTGACGGCTTCTTTTGTTTCTAATTGAATCACCTGCTGCCGTTCCTCCTCCGGCATTTGTGTAAGAAAGCCTGTCACAGGCTTCATGTCGAAAACTACTGCCGCGGGAAAATGACGCAGGGCATCCAGCTCGCCGGAGGTACCGTCTTTCATGAATTGGGCAATCAGCACACGTTTTCTGTGTCCAAGGAACCGCAGAGCAAGCCCCATACCGCAGGTGGTTTTGCCCTTGCCATCCCCATAGTAAAGGTGAAGCTTATGCTGCATAGCCGATCCTCCCTTTCTTTACGTGCGTGTTATTGTAGCACAAGCAGGAGCATGAAACAAGAAAAACGTCTGTTATTTGTCGCTGATCTCAAGAACAACCCAATCAGACCAGTAACGCAGAAAAAAAGGGAGAAACGACTTTCGCCGTTTCCCCCTCAAGGTTTCCGTTATTACCGGCACATGGCCTTGGCAACCTCGGCACCCAGCCGTACATTGTTGTACACCAGCTGAATGTTGGCTTCCAGGCTCTTACCGGCGGTCAGCTTCTGAATCTTATCCAGCAGGAAAGGCGTGGTGGCCTTGCCGTGGATGCCCTTCTCCTCGCACTCACGGATGGCGGCATCAATGTTCTCATTGATGTAGTCAGCATCCATGGAGTACTCGTCCGGGATGGGATTGGTCACCAGCATGCCGCCCTGCAGGCCGCATTCCAGCTTGACCTTGAAGGCATCGGCAATCTCTTCGGGGGTGTCCAGCCGATAGTCCACAGAGAAGCCGGAGTGAGCGGTGTAGAAGGCAGGCAGTTCCTTGGTACGGTAGCCAATAACAGGCACGCCCTTGGTTTCCAGGTATTCCAGGGTCAGACCCAGATCCAGAATGGACTTGGCACCGGCGCAGATGACCATCACAGGGGTCATGGCCAGCTCTTCCAGGTCGGCAGAAATGTCCATGGTGGTTTCGGCACCACGGTGCACGCCGCCGATGCCGCCGGTGGCAAAAACCTTCACACCGGCCATTGCAGCGGCGATCATGGTGGTGGTTACCGTGGTGGCGCCGTCCTCACCCTTGGCCAGCAGCACAGGCAGGTCACGGCGGCTTGCCTTGGGCACATCCAGGCCACGCTTGCCCAGGTACTCGATCTGCTCAGGGGTGCAGCCTACGGTCAGCTTGCCCTTGATGATGGCGATGGTGGCAGGCACGGCGCCGTTGTCCCGGATGATCTTTTCCACGTTCAGTGCGGTTTCCACATTCTTGGGATAGGGCATGCCGTGGGAGATAATGGTGGACTCCAGGGCAACAACGGGCTTACCTGCGTCCAGGGCAGCCTGTACTTCGGGAGATACAGCAAGATACTTGTTCAAGTTCATGGTTCATTCCTCCGTCTTTTTCATAAGATTCAGCACTTGTTCCAGCGTAACGGTGGGGCTGACAGCACTTTCTGCTTCAGCACAAATGGCGGATGCTGCCTGACCCATGTGAGCCATGGTGCGGATATCCTTTCCCATGGCGCAGGCAATGACCGCCGCCGCAATGAAGGCATCGCCGCAGCCTGTGGTGTTGACAATGTGGGCAGGGCAGCAGGGCTGAATGCCGGAAACCTTGCCATCCGTGTAGTAAACACCTTGGCTGCCCAGGGAGATGAAGACCTTCTCCACACCTGCCCGGAGCATTTGCTGTCCTGCTTCCTCAAGACCCATTGTACCCTCAATGGCAACGCCGGTCAACAGGCTTGCTTCCGGACGATTGGGCTTCAGCGTTATAAAGCTGCCCAGGCAGGACTGAAGCTTTCCGGCTTTTTTGACAGATACCGGATCGGCTGCCATGGGGGCTTTGCAGTTTTCTGCCAGCCAGCGGATGGAGCTTTCGGGGATATTTGCATCCACCACCACCATATCGGCGGCATTCAGCAGATCCACATGCTGGGAAAGATATTCCGGCGTAATGTGCTCGCAAATGCTCATGTCGGAAACGGCTGCATAGATTTCGCCATCCATGTCATTAAGGCACAGATAGGTGCTGGTGCGTCCGCCGGGCACGATCTTTGCATGCTTCAGGTTAATGCCCATGACAGCGCATTCCTGCCGGGCATGGACGGCATTGGCATCCTCACCTAATACGGTGAGCATGCTGACCCGGGTGCCCAGCCGGGCAAGGTTTTCCGCAATGTTCCGCCCGACGCCGCCGAGGGTCACCTTCACATGACCGGGGTTGGAATCGCCGTGCATCATTCGGGTTTCCGTCGTGCCGCTGACGTCCACATTCACGCCACCGACGACCACGATGTTCAGCTGCTGCAAGTTGTTCCACTTCCATTTCTTTTCGGTGAGATTGATTCACATCAGGGAAAAGACAGACTATATTATTCAACAAATAGGCTTGCTTGTCAAGGATAGGATACGAAAGTTTCCGTACGTGAAAGGGGCGCATCTGCCGTTCCCTTTTGCTAGGAAAGCTGGTATACTATGCCCATAAGGAGGTTGATGCATGCATGAACATTCTGGTCAGTGCCTGCCTGTTGGGGCTGCCTGCACGCTATGATGGCAAGGAGAAAGCCTGCCCCTGGGTGCTTTCCTTGGGGGAGAAGCATACGTTAATACCTGTTTGCCCGGAACAGATGGGCGGATTGCCCACGCCACGGATACCCTGTGAGTGCCGTGGTTCATCTGTTGTCGACAAAAACGGTACCGACCGCACGGAAGCCTATAAAAAGGGGCTGTCTGTGCACTGCGGGCAGCAGAGCTCAATGGGTGCACCATTGCTATTCTGAAGCAGAGAAGCCCCTCCTGCGGATCAAACATGATCTACGACGGCAGCTTTACCGGCAGGGTGATCTCCGGTGCAGGGGTGGCGGCAAAGGCTTTGCAAAGGGCGGGCTTGACCGTCTTCAGCGAGGAAGACAAGCAGGCCGTGGAAAAGCTTCTTTCTGAAGGCTGATTGCGCTCACAACATAGAAAAAGGAGAAGAGAAAACAAAACTCTTCTCCTTTGAAGCTTAATAAGAGTTTTAGTCGCCCAGAGAAATGCCCATCATCCGAGCTGTTGCTACCATCTGGTCATCGGCAGGAACCAGCTTCGGCACACCGGCAATGTCCTTCAAGGCATTGTGGGTAATGGTGTTGTTCTTCAGGGCTACCGTTACCCCGTACACACCGTCACGGATCAGCTCAGCTGCATGAACGCCGAACTGGGTGGAAAGCACCCGGTCGTAGGCACTGGGCGCACCGCCACGCTGAATGTGGCCGGGTACCACGTTCCGGGCTTCCACGCCCACCAGGTCACGGAGCTGCTGGGCAACGGCGGCACTGGAAGAATAATGCTCTGCTGCCCGCTTGGCTTCCCGCTCTTTCTTCTTCATTTTGGCTTCTTCCTTGTCCATGGCGCCTTCTGCCACGGCAATGATGGTGAAGCCCTTGTTGGACTTGGCGCGTGCCTCCACCACCTTGGCGACCTTCTTAATATCGTAGGGCACTTCGGGAATCAGGATCACGTCTGCGCCGCCTGCAACGCCGGAATACAAGGTCAGCCAGCCGGCTTTGTTGCCCATCACTTCAATGACCATGCACCGGCCGTGGCTGGCGGCGGTGGTGTGGATGCGGTCAATCACATCGGTGGCAATGTCCATGGCTGTATGGAAGCCGAAGGTGAAGTCCGTGCCGTACAGGTCGTTGTCAATGGTCTTGGGCAGACCGATGACGTTCAGCCCTTCCTCTGAAAGCAGATTGGCTGTTTTATGGGTACCGTTGCCGCCCAGGGTGACCAGGCAATCCAGCTTCAAATCCTTGTAGGTTTTCTTCATGGCGGCGACTTTGTCTACATTGTCATCGCCGATCACACGCATGTTGCGGAAGGGCGTGCGGGCGGTGCCGAGAATGGTACCCCCCAAGGTCAGAATGCCGGAAAACTGATCCCGGGTCATGACCTGATAGTCGCCTTCGATCAACCCTCGGTATCCGTCATGAATGCCGATGATCTCGGCATCAAACATTTCGTAGGCAGCACGGGTTACGCCGCGAATGGCTGCGTTCAAGCCGGGGCAGTCCCCGCCGCTGGTCAGAATACCGATTCTTTTTTTCACAAAAAAACGCCTCCTCCACTTGATTCAAACACCCAGCAGTTTTATTATAGCATGCGGGAACATAATTGAAAAGAGAAGAATGGATTTTTTGTGCTTAAATACCACCGAAACGCCATTCTTTTCCGAGAAAGAAGGAGTCTCCGTGTCCAACAAAGGCGCTGTGCTGGCAAAGCTGAATGAACTGGGCGTTCCCCACGATGTGTGGGAGCATCCGGCAGCCTTCACCATGGAGGATTGCCTCGCCCTTCCTTTTGCCACACCGGATGTGACCATCTGCAAAAATATTCTGCTCTGCAATCGCCAGCAGACGGAGTTTTATCTTTACCTGACCTTGGCAGGCAAGCATTTCCGCACGGCGGATGTGAGCAAGCTGCTGGGGGTGTCCCGGCTGTCCTTTGCCCCGGAAGAATGTCTGATGGACATGCTTCAGCTGCGCAGCGGCAGCCTGAACCCCATGGGACTGTGGTACGATGCAGACCACCGCATTACCTTCGTGGTGGATCGTGCCGTGCAGCAGACCAAACGGATCGCCTTCCACCCTTGCGATAACACGGCTACGGTGGTCTTCGATCAGGAAGTATTCTGGCAGCAGGTTGTGCCTACCCTGGGGAAAACACCCATCTTTCTGGATGTGCCGTAACGGATCTGCACAGAATTTTCCTTGACGGGATGGGATACGAATAGTACAATAAAGCCATGGAGATTCGGGAGAAAGGAATGATCCATGGATGCTTTATGAGGGGAAAATCTGGGTTGGCACAGGAGAAAAAGCGGTTTGTCTGCTGCCCCAAATGGCCAACCGTCATGGCCTGATTGCCGGCGCTACGGGCACGGGTAAAACCGTGTCCCTGAAGGTGCTGGCAGAAGGCTTTTCGGACATGGGCGTTCCCGTGTTCCTCAGCGACGTAAAGGGTGATTTAAGCGGCATGGTTCGCCCTGGGGAGCACAGCGATGGACTGGCACAGCGGCTGACCTCCTGCGGCGTGCCAAGCTTTCAGTACAAAGCATTCCCCACGGTTTTCTGGGATGTGTATGGCGAGCAGGGGCATCCTATCCGGGCAACCGTGCAGGAAATGGGGCCCATGCTTTTAAGCCGCATGCTGGGGCTGAATGATACCCAATCCGGCGTGATGAACATCCTCTTCCGGGTGGCGGATGATGAAGGGATGCTCCTGCTGGATCTGAAGGATTTGAAGGCCATGCTTGCCTACCTGGGCGAACATGCCAGAGATTATACCCTTCAATATGGCAACGTATCCGTGGCTTCCATTGGCGCAATTCAGCGTGCCGTGGCTGTGCTGGAAGATCAGGGGGGCAATCTCTTCTTTGGGGAACCTGCCCTGAACATTGCGGACTGGATGCAGCTGGATGAGGACGGCAGGGGCGTCATTAACATCCTTGCGGCAGACAAGCTTTTCAATAACCCCACCATGTACTCCACCTTCATGCTGTGGATGCTCAGCGAACTGTACGAGCTGCTGCCTGAGCAGGGGGATGGGGATAAGCCTCGCATGGTATTCTTCTTTGATGAGGCGCATCTGCTCTTTAACAATTGCAGCAAAACCATGCTGGAAAAGGTGGAGCAGGTGGTTCGGCTGATTCGCTCCAAGGGCGTGGGCGTCTATTTTGTCACCCAGTCCCCGGCGGATATTCCCATGACGGTGCTGGGGCAGTTGGGTAACCGAATCCAGCATGCCCTGCGTGCCTATACGCCTTTGGATCAGAAGGCAGTCAAGGTTGCCGCCCAAACCTTCCGTACCAATCCGGCTTTCGACACGGAGGAGGCCATCAGCACTCTGAAAACGGGGGAGGCACTGGTTTCCTTCCTGGATGAACACGGTGCGCCCTGCGTGGTGGATCGGGCAACCATTCTGCCGCCCCAGTCTTACATGAAGGCCATTGATCCTCAGACCCGGCAAACCTTCATTGAAACCAGCCCCTTTGCCGGCGTGTATGATGAAGTGGTGGATCGGGAAAGCGCTTATGAGGTGCTGTGCGGGTCTTTCCAGAAACAACAGGCAGCCCCGGTCATGCATCAGCCGGTGCAGATTTCCACCCAGGAGCCTACCGTCACCAAGCCCCAGGGCTTCATGGTATATGACCCGGCTACCGGCTCCTATGTGCAGCGGCAGCTTCCGGGGATGAACGCCGTGCAGCAGCCCCAGGTGCCTGTGCAGCCCCAGGTGCAGCAAATGCCGGTGATGATGTTCGACCCCACCACCGGCCAGTATGTGCAGCGGATGATGACCATGCAGCTTGACCCCACCACCGGCAACTATATTGCCGTGCAGCCTCAGCAGGTTGTGCCTGCCGTCGATGCCAGGGAAGCTGAGAAGCAGCGGAAGGCAGTGGAAAAAGCGGAAAAGGAACGTCAGGCTGAGGAACGCCGTAAGCGGGCAGACGAATTGCGGGAAGAGCGTGCCGAGCGTGCCCGCCGCAATGATTCCGTCCTTGGCCGGGTCAAGAATACAGCCATTTCCACCGCCAGCCGAGAGGTAACACGAACCATTACCCGAGGCATCATGGGCAGCATTACCAGCATGCTTGGGGGCAGCAAAAAAAGATAAGTAGCACAAAGAAAAGAACAAGACCGATTGCACCGCATCAAACAGTGCAATCGGTCTTGTTTGTTATTCCTTTGCCACCCATGCCAAGGTGGTCATGTTGGGGCCTACATAAGTGCCGATAACGGCGCCGATGTGCCGGCAGAGGATTTCCGCTCCGGGGGCAATGCCGCTGCCTTCAATGGCTTCCTTTACCAAAGCCACTTCTTCATCGCACATGGCTCCTGCAATCATGATGGGGAAGGCAGGATCCGGGGGGCATTCCTTCAGGCGGTCAAGGTACCATTGCCGTCCCTTGGGCAGGCTGCGGACAAAGCCGACCTGATGCAGCTTACCATCTGTCATGCGCAGCAGGGGCTTAATGTGGAGGGACGTGCCAACCTTACCCAAGGCAGCATGGAGCCGTCCGCCCATTACCAAATATTTCAGCTCTTCAAAGCAGCCGATCAGGTGATTGCGTTCCACCAGCTTTTCCAAATGGGAGCCAAGCTGTGCCGCACTTTCGGCCGTGGGCAGGCAGCGGATGGCTTCCCACACCAGCATGGCTTCCCCTACAGAAGCACTGAGGGAATCCACAATCACAATGCGTTCCTTCAGGTGGGACATTTCGCGAGCCAGCACAGCCGACTGATAGGTACCAGAAAGCCCGGAAGAGCCAGTGATGCAAAGGATTTCATCCTCATTGTTGTCCAGCAAATGCCGGAATGCGGTCTTGAACCGTTCGGGGGGAACCTGGCTGGTTTTCGGCAGTTCCTTTACTTGGCTGAGCCGGTGGAAAAAGGTCAAGTCGTCCATTTCCACACCGTCCAAATACTCTTCCTCACCAAAACGCACGGACAGGGGCACAACGGTAATGCCCCAAGTCTCCGCCTCCTGTTGGGATATATCGGACATGCTGTCCGTAACAATACGAATCATGGATGTTCCTCCTTAATCGCGTTGGCAAAATAATTCCAGGTGGCTTCCAGACCTGCAAGCACCGTATCCAGCTGCTCCGTCGGCACGGTGGTGATCATGGCACGGGTCATGTTCAGGTGATAGGTCTGGTGAATCTTTTCTGCTTCCTGTGCTTTTTCCGTGGGAAGCACATGGATGCGCCGCTTATCCTGCAGGGAACGCTGCCGAGTCACATACCCCTTTCTCTCCAGGGTATTGATGGCAACCGTCAGGGAACCTACGGTGATGTGCAGTTTGCCTGCCAGGGCGGACATGGTGTTGCTTTCTCCGGCGGCACATACAGCCTCCAGAATGTGCACCTCCCGCATGGTGAGGGTAATGCCGGCTTTTCGCAGGGTATCCTCTTCCAACTGCAGGGCATCGTTAAACAGGTGCACCAGCACGGCGTTGATTTTTGTTTCCATGGTGGTCATGCAAGTTAAATTCCTTTGATATTCAAAGTATCTGCCCAAGAAAAATTGCTTTGAATTTCAAAGCAACCGGGAGTATAGCACCGTTGACGAACCTTGTCAAGCAAAATATGAAAAATGCAGGCAGTCCCGTACACAATGGTAGGAAAACTGCCTGCAAATTGTTAGTCGGTCACTTGCTGCTGGGCGGCGGCATGGTAGTCAAGAATGGCACGCTCCATGCCGTAGTAGAAGTTTTCTTCACCGACAGCCTCTGTCAGCCCACAGCGATCTGCCATGGTTTTGGCTTTTTCCGGCATGCCGGTCAGGATCAGCTTGGTGCCCCGGGCACGGAGTGCGTCAGCCAGGTGAATCATGGCCTGTGCGCCGCTGATATCCATGTCGCTGACCCCGCGCAGGGACATGAACACCGTGTGCTGATCCTTCATTTTGTCGGCCATGCCTTCCACGGCCTGGGCATTGGCAAACATGATGGGACCATTCACATAGCAGACCATGGCACCGGCCAGACGATCCTGTGCATGCACGTCCTGAATGTTCAGCCGGTCGCAGTCCACCTTGTCATAGCGGATGTCCAGGTGGCTCAGCCGTGCCAGCATGAAGATAACGGCCAACCCAACGCCCACAAGAATGGCAATGGTCAGGTCGAAAACAATGGTGGCAATCATGGTAGCGAAGAACATGACCAGGCTGGATTTCAGCTTCCGTTCCATCATGTAGCGGATGGCGTGCCACTCGTTCATGCGCCAGGCAGTGACCATCAGTACACCGGCCAGGGCGCAAAGGGGAATCTGACTCATAACGGTGGACAACGCCAACATGAACACCAGCAGTGCCAAAGCGTGGAAAACACCGGTCAACCGGGTCTTTGCACCGCTCTTGATGGCTACACTGGTGCGTGCAATGGCTGCCGTGGCAGGAATGCCGCCGAAGAAGGGAAGCACCATGTTGCCGATGCCCTGGGCAATCAGCTCCTGATCGCTGTCCAGAGGCACGCCGGTCATGCGTCCGGCACTTGCGCCGCACAGCAGGCTTTCAATCATGCCCAGAATAGCGATGGAAAAAGCAGGGGAAATCAGCCCCTGAATGGTGGCAAAATCCAGCCCTGCAAAGGTGAGCCGGTTATCCGGCAGCAGGGTGGTGGGGATGGTGCCCACAGGCTTTACATCCAGGTGAAAAATCATGGCTGCAGCTGTGGCAAGCACAATGCTGATCAGGCTGGCGGGCACCACAGCATTCCACTTTTTCGGGAAGAAGACCATGAACAGGATGACGGCAAGCCCCATGATCACCGCCGTCCAGTTGGGGGAGAAGCCCAGCGTGCCGTAGCTGAGGAGCTTGGCAATGGCCGTATCTCCCTGACTGGTCACGCCGAAAAAGTTGTCCACCTGCCCCAGGGCAATGATGACGGCAATGCCGCTGGTGAAGCCTGTGATCACCGGCATGGGGATGAAGGAAGTCAGCCGACCCAGCTTCAGCACACCGCACAGCACCAGAATGACGCCAGCCAGGAACGTGGCAATGAACACGCCCTGCAGGGAGTACTTGGCTACCACAGACATGAGGATAGCAGCCATAGCGCCGGTAGGTCCGCTGATTTGATAGTAACCGCCGGACAGCAGGGAAATCACCAGCCCGGCGATGATGGCCGTAATCAGGCCTGCCGCCGCATCCGCACCGCTGGATACGCCAAAGGCCAGCGCCAAAGGCAGGGCAACGGCTGCCACCGTAATGCCGCTAAGCAGATCCGCCGTCAGACTTTTTACATTGTAACCCTTGAATTCCTTTTTGAGAAGCTGCACATACCGCACGCTTTTCACTCCAACCCTTCCATATTTTGCGCCAAAGAACGCAGCAGCTTTTCATTATACGCTTTCGTATTCGTGGCTGCAAGGGGTTTGGAAAGGTTTCTGATTACAAATCTTCCAGCAAGGCATCATACCCTTGATAGATGGTTTCCGTGGGGCTGATGAAGGTGCAGGTGATGTGTCCTTTGGAAAGCAAATCAATATCGCTGCCCGGGTCAGGGGCGGCATCCTGATAAAGATTCAGCCAATAGTAGGTCTTGCCTCTGGGGCTTTCGCACTGCTGATAGCCGTCCTGCCACATGGCGGTATTGATGGGGCAAAACCGGGGTTCCCGCAGTTCATAAACAGGTACAGGGGGCAGATTGATGTTCAGCACGGACTGGGCAGGGGCAGGAGACTTTACCAGATGCTCGCCCAGCTGAATGGCCCATTCGGCGAAAAGATGACTGGTCTCCGCCGGGGTGGAAACTTCCATGGACAGCGCCATGGAGGGAATGCCTCGAAAAGCTGCATCCCGGGCGGCACTGACCGTGCCGGAAGCATAAATGGACAAACCGGCGTTGTAGCCGTGATTGATGCCGCTGATGCACAGGTCAATGGGCGCATCAGCCAGCGCCGTCACAGCCAGATGGGCGCAGTCTGCCGGGGTACCGTCCACCGCCCAAGCAGCGTCGGCACCTTCCATGGGATGAGGCGTGACCATTAAAGGGGTGGAAATGGTAAGGCTGTAGCTTTTGCCGCTTTGCTGGGTGGAAGGGGCGCACACAAGCACATGATGCTTCCGTGCGGCAGCAGCCCGGCAAAGCATGTGCAGATGGGGGCTGGAAATACCATCGTCATTGACAAGCAGAATGTTCACAATTCAGACTCCTTCAGGAAGATTGGTGGAGGTAGCCAGGTCCGTTTCGGTAGACGGCAGCGGAAGATCGGTGGAGGTTGCCAGGTCCGTTTCGGTGGCGGGCAGCGGAAGATCGGTGGAAGCAGCCGGTTCGGCAAAGACTGCAACGCCGGTGGTCAGGAAGCTTTCCGGCAGGCCGGAGTCAGGATCCTTGGCCTTGGAGAACACAAGCTTCTTCCAAACTTTCAGCTTCCCCTCTTCATCTTCAATGGGATAAGGGCGGAAGTCCTTGTTGTTGTGCATCTTGAAGGGCAGTGCCGTAATCTGCTGCAGCTCCATGGTGCCGTCGTCCTGCACGTTGTAGGTCACCTGAATGACGGCGGTGTCATCGTCCTTGGGGGCGGCATTAGCGCCGAAGGTAAAGTTGGACAGGCTATAGAAAATGGCCTTTCCATTGTAGATCTGGATGGGCTGCAGGGTGTGGGAACCGTGGCCATAGACCATGTCTGCTCCAAGGTCAATCAGCTGAGGACCGTAGGTGCGCTGATCCAGATTGATGTTGTAGCTCTCTTCTTTGCCCCAGTGGGCGCTGGCAATAATAAAGGTGCAGCCGTCATCCTTCAGCTGCTGGATGGATGCGGCATACCGTGCCATCTTGGATTTGTTGATGGGATAGGTGTAGCCCACAATGCCGATTTTGACGCCCTTCAGCTCGGTTTCATAAAGTACATCGTCCCCAAAGACGCCGATGCCCAGCGACGTCAGGGTATCAATGGTATCCTGCCGGCCGTTGGTGCCAAAGTCCCGGGCATGGTTGTTGGCAATGTTGCACACGTCCACGTTGCCCAGCTTGAAAACTTCGCCGAACTTTGTCTCTGCGCCCAGGGTCATAAACTTGGCATTGCTGCCGGGGCGGCGGTCGGTCAGCACACCCTCGCAGTTGGCAATGGTCAGGTCGTCTGTAGCAAAAAGATCTGCCACCAGGCTGAAGGGATAATCCAGCCCGGCTTGGGTAATCTTATAGGTAAAGGATGCGCCGTAGCCGTGGTACTTCCACTGGTCGCCTACCGTGCAGTCGCCTACCAGGGAGAAGGTAAAAGTTTCGCCCAAGGCACTGCAAACCGTGCATAGGGCAAAAAGCATCACAAAGCCAAAGACCTTCATTTTCTTCATCATGTTCCTACCGCCTTTCGGGTAACATCATATCATAAATAGGAAGCGAAGGGCAAGGGATGAAAAGCGGAATGGGCAAGTTTTACAAAAGGAATGGCTCATGCTTGCATTTTTGATACAGATGGGTTACAATGGTCAAAATTCAACCCAAATAAGCAAAGGGAAAGGGAGATGCTCGATGAAAGGAAAATTGACACGGAGGGAATATGTGTCGATTGCCAGCATGCTGTTCGGCCTGTTTTTCGGTGCCGGAAATTTAATCTTCCCGGTTCATATGGGACAGATGGCAGGCAGCAATGTGATCCCTGCTGTGGTCGGGTTGCTGATTACAGGCGTTGGCATGCCGCTGCTGGCTGTAACGGCATTGGGCATGAGCCGCAGCAGCGGTGTCTATCAGCTGAGCAGCACGGTGGGCAAGAAGTATGGCGCATTCTTTTCGTGCCTGCTGTACCTGACCATCGGACCGTTCTTTGCCATTCCCCGTCTTGCGGCCACCTCTTTTACGGTGGGCATTGAACGGTTCTTCCCGGAAAACGGGCAGGCAGCGTTGTGGATTTTCGCATTGGCTTTCTTTGCGGTCACGCTGGCGCTGTCCCTGCGCCCGGGAAAAATACTGACCTGGGTGGGACTGATCCTGAACCCTGTGTTCCTGGTGTTCCTGGGCATTTTGGTGGTGGTGGCAGCCATCCATCCTGCTGCCCGGATTGCAGATGTGACACCTGAAGGCGCCTATGTATCCCAGGCCTTTTTCACCGGCTTTCTGGAAGGGTATAACACCATGGATGTGCTGGCCGGGCTTGCTTTCGGCATTGTAGTGGTGCAGGTCATCCGGGATCGGGGCGTGCAGGAGCCGGAGCAGGTGGCCAAGTCCACCATGCTGGCAGGTGTGTTCAGCTGCATCCTGATGGCGGTGATTTACATTGCCGTAACCATCGTGGGTACGCAGAGCAGGGGACTGTTTTCCACCAGCGAAAATGGCGGTATCGCTTTAGCACAAATTGCAGAACACTATTTGGGCACAGTGGGCTATTGGGTGTTGGCAGTTACGGTCACGGCGGCATGCCTGAAAACGGCTGTGGGGCTGGTGACCAGCTGCGCAGAGGCCTTTACGGCGATTTTCCCCAAGGGGCCCAAGTACCGCACGTGGGCGATTCTCTTCGTGGTGGTTGCCTTCTTTATTGCCACCATCGGCTTGACGGCCATTACCCAGTGGTCGCTGCCCCTCCTTATGTTCCTGTATCCTTTGGCGATTACGCTGATCCTTTTGACCCTCCTGGGACGGTTCTTCAACCATGACCGAGCGGTGTACATCAGTGTAACGGCGCTGACCCTTGTGGCCTCCCTGTATGACCTGATGAAAACCCTGCCAGCAGATGTTCGTACGGCCTGGCACTTAAACGGCGTCATTGAGACCATTGGCAATGCCCTGCCCTTTGCAGACCTTGGGCTGGCCTGGATTTGCCCGGCGGCGCTGGGGCTTCTTATCGGCCTGGTCATTCATGGAATGAAAGCAAAAAAGGCATAAAGGACACAAATGAAAAAACGGACTGCTGCAAAATCAACCGCAGCAGTCCGTTTTGTTATGGGTACCTATCAGTGAATCATCAAATACAGGCAAGTGGCAAAGAGACCGATGCACAGCAGCAGCAGACCGAAGGAAATGCTTCTGGTGATGCGGATGGTGCCACGGGTGATTTCCTTGCTGCTGGCATCCAGCACGAACTCGAAGTCCGTCCGCACAGGATGACGGCGGCAAACAGTAGCGTTCAGCCCACGGGCAATGGCATCCATGAAGCGGCCAAAGCCGTAGGTGAAGCGGTTGCCGATGGGCACGGCTTCCTTCCGGCGACGCTTGCGCAGCACCGTGTTCTTGAGCAGCAGCACAATATTCTCCGGTAACTCGCAAAGGAAACGCACCACGCCGGTGATGATTTCGGGGATGATCTTCTGCACCAGCAGGCTTTCCGGAATGTTGGCAATGAAGGCGGTCACAGCGCCAACCACATTGGGCAGGAACCTGGTGAACACGGGACGGTATACGCTGTTTTCCAGATCCAGCCACTTGGGCCACCGGTCTGCATAAACCAGCACTTTGCCTTCCTTGCGCATCAGCAGGGGACGGACAATCAGCAGGTAGGCCGCCGCACCGATGGCAATGCTTTCGGCTGCACCCAGCAGGTTTTCGCCGGAGAAGTAGGCAATGGATTCCTTTAATGCTTCCTGCCCGAAGAAGGCGGCACTGCGGGCACCGATGGGGCTCATCAGCATCTGAGGCAGCGCACCCAGGAAGGGGAGCACAATGGCACTGCCCAGCAGCGCCACGGAAGAGCGCACGGAAATGTAGCTCTTGTTCATGGCATCAAACTCTGCCTGACGGGTAGGATGCTTCTCCCAGAACAGGCAAATGTACAGCTTGGTCATGTAGGCAATGGTCAGGCCGCCGCTGATGAGGAAGAGAATCTCCACAAACTTGTAGCCGCCCCAGCTTTGCCCGGTTTCCTGCAAAAGGTGGATGTATTCCAGAATGCTTTCGTGCAGCAGGCTCTTGCTGACGTAGCCGCTGCCGATGGGGGGAATACAGCCGATGGACAGCGCACCCAGCAGGAAGGCAATGTGCAGTACCGGCTTGCCACGGCCGAAACCACGGATGTCATTCAGGTTCAGCTGATGCAGGTTCATGAAGACCACACCGGCAGCCATGAACAGGCACAGCTTAATCAGGGAATGGTTCACCATGTGCATGACGCTGCCATAGGCGGCCAGGGAGCCTTCTTCACCCAGCAGCACCATCATGGACAAGCCAACGGTGATGAAGCCGATTTGGCTCATGGAGGAGCAGGCCAGCGTGCGCTTCAGGTCAACGGAGAACAGAGCCAGCACCGCACCCAGGAACATGGTGATCACGGCCAGCACCAGCAGTGCATTGCCGAAGGCAGCATTCCCTGCCATCAACCGGGAGCAGACCACAATCAGGCCGAAAACGCCGGACTTGGTCAGAATGCCGGAAAGCAGGGCACTGGCCGGGGCAGGAGCCACCGGGTGCGCCTTGGGCAGCCAGATGTGCAGCGGGAACAGACCGGCCTTGGCAGCGAAGCCAAAGACCACCAGCCAGGAAGCCACCGTCACGGTGGAGGAGGCAGGCTGTCCGCCCAGGGCGGCACGGAGGCCATCAAAGCTCAGGGTGCCCAGTTCATGCCACAGCATGAACAGACCCATCAGCGTGGTCAAGCCGCCCAGCACAGCCACTGCCAGGTAGGTACCGGCAGCACGCATGGCGCCGGGAGTTTCTTCATGGGCGACCCACACGTAGCTGGTCAGGGACATGATTTCGAAGAAGATGAAGGTGGAGTACAAATCATCGGACAGGAATACGCCCAAGGTTGCACCCAAGGTCATCAGGTTGAAGAAGTAGTAACGGTTGCGGTTGTGATAATGGGCAAAGTATTCCTTGGAGAAAATGCCCGTCATCATCCACATGAAGGCGGCCACCAGCGCATACAGGCTGCGGAAGCCGTCCACGCTCAGGTGAAGCCCCAATCCGCAGAAGCCGCTCAGCGTATAGCTGCCTGTCTGATTCCACAGGAAGGCGCAGGCGATGCAGGTAGCAATGCCGGTTACGGCAACCAGCTCATCCCGCACAGGCTTCGAAAAGCGACCGACGATGTAGCACACCAGTGCCATCACCATGGGTCCGAAGCAAAGAATAGGCAATAGAGCCATGGGAATATCTCCTTTCAAGGGAGTTGAGGTTCCGTCAGAAAATCAAACCGGAAGCAATGTTGCGCAGGAAGGTGACCAGAGGCTGGCTGTAGATGCCCAGCAGGATGATGGCCAGGGTCAGCACCGTCAGGGGCAGCTTCATCATCCAGGAGGGATCATGCTTTGCACCAGTCAGCGCGGAAAGCTCCGGGTTCACAGGGCGGAAGTACATGGGACCAGCCACGCCGAAGAGATAGATGGCTGTCAGAATGGCAGAAACGATCAGTACCGCCACAGCCACAACGCCCATGGGCAAGCCGGTTCCGGCAGCGGCGGTCAGCAGGTTCCACTTGCTGACAAAGCCGCACAGGGGCGGGATACCCACCATGGCAATAGAACCGATGGTGAACACGGCGCAGGTAAAGGGCATGATCTTGCCGAAGCCGCGAATATCCTGCACATACTCCTGCTCAGTCTTGACCAGAATGGCACCGGCGCAGTAGAACAGAGTGATCTTCATCAGGCCGTGGAGCACCAGGTGGCTCAGGCTGCCCACCATGCCGTCAGGGGTCATGAGGGCTGCACCCATCAGCATGTAGCTCAGGTTGCTGATGGTGGAGTAAGCCAGGCGGCGCTTGAAGTGCTGTTCCTTCACAGCCATGGCAGAACCATACAGGATGGTGAAGCAGCTCAGGCACAGCACCACGGTCTGCACCCAGGTGCCGTACAAAAGTTCCGTACCGAATACATAGTAGGTAATGCGCAGCACCGCATAGGCACCGGCATTCACCACAGCAACAGCGTGGAGCAGTGCCGTTACAGGGGTAGGTGCAACGGAGGCGGCAGGCAGCCATGCATGCATGGGGAAGAGGGCTGCCTTGGTGCCAAAGCCGATAAAGGCCAGCAGGAACACCGCACGGAGCAGGTCTTCCTTTCCTGCAATCAGGGCAGGATCCAGAATGCCCCCCAAGGTAAAGTTGGGGTTCAGCCCGTAGTATACGGAGAAGATCAGGCCGATGAAGGCCAGTGCAGCGCCGCCGATGGAATAGTACACGTACTTGCGCCCGGCGTGAATGCTGCGGGCGTCCTTCTTGTGGAGCACCAGCGGCAGGGTAATCATGGTCAGGCACTCGTAGAACACATACAGAGTGAACAGATTGGCAGCGGTGGCAATGGCCAGCGTCACCCCGTAGGTCATGGTGTAGTAGGCGAAGAAGGTGTTGGGACGCTCTTCATGGGTCATGTACTCGAATCCGTACAGGGAGGCAAGGGGCCACAGGAAGGAGACAAGTCCGGCAAACACGCAGCTCATGCCGTCTACCTTGAAGGACAGGGCCAAAGCGTCCGTCATGTGGTAGAGCACAAAGGTTTCATCCGTACGGTTCAGCAGCATGATCCATACCAGCACAGAGGTGGCAAGGACAACGGCTTCCACATACAGTCCCCGGCTTTTCACCGTTTTCAGGCGGAAAAGGGGAAGCACCGCGCCGCCGATCAGGGGCAGCAGCAGCGTCAAATACAGCAGCATCGGAACGCCTCCTTTCTTACATCAGCGTCCCGGCAAGGGCAGTGAACAGATTGGTCAATGCCTGGGGGAAGATGCCCAGCAGCACCATCAGTGCCGTGAGCAGCACCAGAGGAATCAGCATCACATAGGTAGGCTCACACTTGGTGAATACCCGAACCTGACCGTTTGCATCCTTGCCGGTGAAGAAACCGTGAATGCTGATGGGCAGCAGGTAAGCGGCAGTCAGCAGGGCACTGATCAGCAGCACGGCAGGGGCCAGATAGCTGAAGAAGGGAGCAACACCGGTCATGCTAAGGGCACCCTGCGCCAGGTACCACTTGCTGATGAAGCCCAGGCACGGAGGAATACCCACCAGACCAATGCTGGCAATGGTGAAGCACCACATGACCACAGGCATCTGTTTGCCAATGCCGTCAAGCTCGCTGACCTTGGTCTTGCCCGTCTTTTCAATGATGGCACCGGCAGACATGAACAGGGTATCCTTAATCAGGGAGTGGGCAATGACGTGGAGCAGTGCGCCTGCAAAGCCCAGGGGATGCAGGGTGCTCAGGCCGAACAGAATGTAGCTGACCTGGCTGACGGAGGACCAGGCAAGGCGCTTCTTCAGCACGCCTTCCCGCAGCGCCAGCAGCGAGCCCATGAACACGGTGAACAGGGTCAGGCTCATGATGGCCGTCTGCACCCAGGTGCCACGAAGGAAATCTGCACCGATGAAGCTGTACACTAGCCGCAGGGTGCCCAGCACACCGGCCTTGGTGATCACACCGGACAGCACGGCACTGGCAGGGGAGGGAGCGGCAGGGTGAGCGGTGGGCAGCCAGCCGTGGAGGGGGAACATACCGGCCTTTGCGCCGAAGCCGATAAGCATCAGGAAGGCAACGGTCAGCACATAGCCCTCATGACCGGCAACCTTTTCCATATCCAGCACACCGCCGGCAGCAAAGGAGAAGGTGGTCACATAAGGGGAAAGGAGGAATACGCCCAGCAGCACCAGGGAAGCACCCACCACAGAGTAAATCAGGTACTTGATACCGGCGGCAACGGCTTCCTTGGTCATGGTGTGCATCACCAGCGGTACCGTCAGCAGGGTCATGGCCTCGTAGAACATGTAGAAGGTGACAATGGAGCCGGAGAAGCACAGTGCCATCAGCACGCCCAGGGTCACGAGGTAGAAGGTGTAGTAGCGGCGCTGATTTTCTTCATGTGCCATGTACTCGAAGGAGTAGGCACCGGCAGCTGCCCATACAAAGCACATCACAGCGGCGAAAATCTTGCCGGCAGTATCAGTGTGCAGGAAAACAGGCAGGGTGTCAGACAGGGTGAACAGGGTCAGTGTCATGTCCCTGGCAAACAGTACAGGCAGTACGGCCAGTACGTTCAGCACAAGCACACACAGGGTGAAACGGTTGCGAGCCTTTGTCTCTTCAAAAGGCTTCAGGAAG
Source organism: bacterium (assembly GCA_963646285.1). Taxonomy (GTDB): domain Bacteria; phylum Bacillota; class Clostridia; order Christensenellales; family Aristaeellaceae; genus CAKUFA01. The sequence goes on along the minus strand of CAVIWF010000004.1, from coordinate 43,566 downwards.
CATACTGCCAGCCCGGAAAGAATGGGCAGCAGTACAGGCACAAGCAAATACCAGGAGCCAATCATTTTGTTCTCCTCCTTTTATCAGCCGAAGGTGGCAAGACCGGATGTAATGAGCTGAACAAGGGGCTGAGAGAACAAACCCAGCACGATGTTCACAACGGAAAAGCAGATCAGGGCACAGTTGAAGCAGAAGCCACGCTTGCCGTGTTCCACCGGGTATACCACATTGTCCAAAGGCTTGCGGTACAGGGTGATGACCGTCTTGATGAAGTAGACGGTATTCAGTGCTGTGGAAATGGCGAGCACAATCAGCGTCAGCGTCATCCGCAGGTCCCCGGCACCCATGGCAGCCATGGCAAAGTTCACCTTGCTGGAGAATCCGCCCAGGAAGGGGAAGCCAACCATGCTCAGTGCGCCAATGGTGAAGGCTACGCCGGCAATGGGGCTGCGATAGCCTGCGCCCCGCAGATCACGGAACTGCTTGGAGTTGCCGGAAGCATCCGCCAAGCCGCCTGCTGCAAGGAACAGCATGGACTTGCACACGGAGTGAGCGAAAATGTGGAACATGGCAGCCATCATGCCTTCGTCCGTACCCAGACCCATGCCCATGTAGATGTAGCCGATCTGCGCTACGGAAGAGAAGGCAATCATGCGGCGAATGTCGCTCTGCCGAATGGCGGAGAGAGAACCCATGATCATGCCTACCAGGGCGAAAACGAACAGCACGTTCAGCACGCCCGTATCCGCAATCACGTCCAGGCCGATAACCCGGTAGTAAATCTTCAGCAGCAGGAAGATGTAGCCCTTGCTGACCAGGGAGGACAGCACTGCGGAAGAGGTGGGGGTGGAGTAGCTGTAGGCATCCGGCACCCAGGTGTGGAAGGGGAACAAAGCACTCTTGATGGCAAGGCCGATGGTAATCACGGCCACCACCACCGTCAGGGGCTGATGATAAGCACCGCTGGCGTGGAGGGCAGCCACAGCTTCCTTGGCATTGCTCATCAGCAGATGACCGGTCAGGTCATACAGCAGGATAATGCCCAGCAGGAACAGGCCGGAGCCTACCAGGTTCATGATCATGTACCGGGTTGCAGCCACCAGCGTCCGCCCCTTGGTGCGGGCGGTGATGAGGGAGCAGGCGGAAATGGTCATGATTTCCAGGAAAACGTAAGCGGTGAAAATATCGTTGGTGTATACCTGCGCCATCAGGGCTGCGGTAAGCAGCAGAATCATGACGCAGTACAGGCTTTGCTTGTCGTGGAGGATGTGCTCCTCGATTTTCTTCAAACCGCCGATGAAGGACAGCAGCATGATCAGCGCAAAGAAAAAGCCTGTAATGGCTTCCAGTTGACCGGCACGCAGCTCATTGCCCCAAGGCGCAGGGAAATGACCCATCATGTAGGTGTAATAGCCGCCGGTGCGGGACATAATGGCTGTAAGGATTGCATTGAGCACGGTCACAATGGTCAGAACAATGCAAACCCACCGGCGTGCAAACTTGCCCTTGAGCACGCTGGTCATGGCAGCAGAGCCTAGAGGAAGCAGAATGCAGGCAAAGGGGATGGATTTCCAAAGCTCCATGCTTACATTTCCTCCTTTCGGCTCAGCGCCGTAATTTCGTCAATATCCAAGGTGTGATACCTGCGATAGAGGCGCACGGTCAAGGCCAGCATCAGTGCGGAAACGGACACGCTGACCACGATGCCTGTCAGCACCAGACCAGCTGGAATGGGATTGATGTAGGCTTCCATGCTCTGAACACCGTTGACAATAATGGGGGCTTTCCGGCCGGTGATGTAGCCCTTTGCCGCCAGGAACAGGTAAATGGCACTGTCCATCATGGAGAAGCCGATGATCTTCTTGATCATGTTCCGATCCAGCAGCAAGGTGGTAAAGCCAATACCAAAGAGGATCATGGCCGCCATTTCTTCATAATTGGTGAAATTCATCGGTTACATATCCCCCTTTCTGAACAGCGTATAGAAGGCATACATGGTGCAGCATACCACCAGACCAACGGCCAGGTTCAGGTACGGGATCAAGCCTGCGGAGAACAGGGCGCCCGGTGTGCCGGTGGTGATGATGGATTCCAGATGGTTGGCGCCGGTGAAGAAGCTGTAGGCCTTGGACAGGGCGTAGAAGCTCAGTGCGCACAGGCTGACAATCTGGAAGGTTTTGAAGGTGAAGAACCGCTCCGTCTTCTTGAAGCCGAAAGCGTTCAGGTACAGGATCAGGCCAGCGCCCATGATGGCACCGCCGGAGAAGCCGCCGCCGGGGGAGATGTGACCGTTCATGATGACATACATGCCGAACATGAGGATAATCGGCACCAGTACCTTGGCAATGTGCTGAAGGATGATGTCGTTCTTCGGCTCATACATACGGTCGTTGGCTTCCACCGCCAGCTGCTCCGCACTGACGCCGCCGTTGGGGTCACGGCTGATGCGCAGTAGAATCAGCACCGAGCAGGCAGCAATGAACAGCACGTTGCTTTCACCCAGGGTATCGAAAGCACGGTAATCCAGAATCATGCCGGCTACGATGTTCACAATGCCGGTCTCTTCCTGACCCTTTTCGATGTACCGCTGGCTGACCTCATTGTTCACCGGGTTGTCAGCGTTGCCGAAGGGAGGCAGATGGGTGGCAGTAGACAGAAGCAGCGCAATAATGGAAACGCAGATAACCACCGCAAACAGGCCATACAGCACACGGGCAGTCTTCTGACCGTGGGTGGCGGCCCATTGATGCGCCTGGGTATACATGGTCTGCTCATCCGCCAATTGGCGGCGTACTTTTTCTTCACGTGCATCTTCACGGACCTGGGCTTCTTCAATGGTGCCCACCAGGTGACTTTCACGGCTTTCGTCGTATTCCTTGGTCATGGCTTCATCCAGCTTGGTGGAGCCGCCTTGCAGCCAGCGTTTCAGGCGAGGCCACCAGCTGTTTTCATAATCATTCCTGATGTGTGCCATCGCCGTTTCCCTCCTCTTGGTTAATCAGGCTCTTTTCGGTACGGGTAGAAACGGGAGCGCCTTCTTCACGTTCATTGCTTACATCAATGGCGTGAATCTTCTTCAGCGTAACAAAGAGCAGCAAGCTGGTAATGCCAGCGCCTACAGCGGCTTCCGTAATGGCCAGGTCAGGGGACTCCAGCAGGATCCAAATAACACACATGGCTGTGCTTTGCCCCATGAAGATGACAATGGCCTGCAAAAGGTTTTTGCTCAGGGCAGCAGCCAGGGCGCAGCCGAGAATGAAAATCAGCAGGATGATATTCAAAGCCTGCACGGTCAGTCACCCTCCTTTTCATGTTCCACCATGGCCTGATCGGCAACTGTCATGTTCTTGTCCAGTGCGTCATTGATGGTGACTTCCAATCGGCCGATCAGGTGACTGGATACAGGGCTGGACATCCACAGAATGGCAATGACCAGCAGCATCTTCAGGGATGCAATGGTGAAGCCCTGTCCCACGATCACGCCGCCCACCATCAGCAGAATGCCCACCGTGTCAAACAAGGCGGCTGCATGGATGCGGGTCAATGCATACTTGAAGCGGAAAACGCCCACAATGCCGGAAAGCAGTGCAAACAGGCCGCCCAGGGTCATGACCAGGCTGATCACAAAACGAACGGTATCAAGCATGTTCCTGTCCCTCCTTGGCTGCCTTGGCCGCTTCAGCACGGCGGCGCTTTTCACGATAGATGCCCATATATACCTTGGTCAGCAAGACCACGGACAGGAAGGACAACATGGTGTAAATCATTGCAATATCCGCCAGATAGCCTTCATCCATGACAAAGGCCAGCACGCAAATGATGATCACCACCAAGGTGCCCATCATGTTCACGGCAATGATCCGGTCGGCAATGCGGGGACCAATGATAGCACGAATCAGGCAGGCACACAGCATGCCGCCCAGAATACCCAGGACAATGTTGTACATCAGGTTGTAAGCTTCCGTCATGCCTTGCGCCCTCCTTCCTCAATTTTTTGAATGCGATGTTCCATATCACTGTCTTCCAGCCCCTCACCGAAGGATTGGTCGATGCAGTGCACCAGCATCACGTCATCCCGCACGTCCACGGTGATGGTACCGGGGGTCAGGGTGATGGAGTTGGCCAGCACAACCTTGCCCCAGCCGCTTTTCAACTTGGTACGGAAAGACTTGATTTCAGGCTCTACCACCTGAGATGGGGACCAGATGAACTGAATGGTGCCCCAAGCGGCCTTGAAAATTTCTCCCACCAGGTAGAAGAAATATGCGATCAGTCCGGGCAGTCGTTTAACAACAGCCCACTCACGCTTTGGCGAATAGTCCATAAACTTCCACATGAGCAGGTACAGCAGTGTCGAAAGGACCAGTCCCACAATGGCGATCTCACCCGTCCATTGACCGTTCAGGATGACCCAGAACGCAAAGAGAATGAAGAACATGGATGAACCTCCCTTATCTTTGATGAAAAGAGACCCTGCAATGCGGCAGGACAGCACATTTGTAAGCAGCACATCCCTTTTCGAATATGCCGTGGAAAGGACCGCCATACCCTTTTCCGAGGCACCGAGCTATTCTATCTCTTCATATTAAATATGTCAAGAATGTGAACAGAAAAAAGTTGCCGCAAAAAAGCAACAGACGGAAATCCTGCGGCCGCCTGCTGTGTGTAATGAATCGTCCTCAATGGCATTCAAAAAGGCAGATGAAGAAGCTTTGTCATATGCCTGAAAAGATCGTTTATCCGTCGTCTTTTCTGCGCCGGGCAAAGAAAGCGTCCAGCACTTCCTGACAGGCATCGGCCAGGATGCCGCCTTCCCACCGGGTTTGACCGCCCAGGGCAGGGTCATCCGGCAGATCATACACGGATCCGCAGCAGCCCTTTTGCGGATCGGGCGCACCGTAAACGCACTTGCCCAACCGGCTCATGACCAAGGCGCCGGCACACATGGGACAGGGCTCCAGCGTAACATACAGGGTGCAGTCCTGCATGCGCCAGTTGCCCAGCAGACGGGCACCTTCCCGGAGACAGAGCATTTCTGCATGGGCAGTGGGATCGTGATCGGCTTCACGGCGGTTACCAAAGGCACACAGCTTTTTCCCCTGATGTACCAGTACGGCACCCACGGGAACTTCGCCCTGAGCCAGGGCTTCCCTGGCTTGCACCAAAGCCTCCTGCATCCATACGCTTGCTTCATCCATGCTTTTCACCTCCCCTGCATTGTAGCATGAAGAGCAGGAAAAGGACAAGCACAAGAAAACAGACTTTGGTCTGAAATGCGTTCTTGATCATTGTACCACAGCAGCACGGAAAAATTACCTCTTCCTAAATTGGGGAAAATCGTTTATAATGGCATTGAGGAAAGATGAAAAGCAGAACGATGGAAAGAGGGCCATGCATTGGCAAAGGAACGCATTGGGATTATTGGCGGCACGTTTGACCCGATTCACGCAGGGCATATTGCAATGGCTCGTGCAGCTATGGTAGAAGCAGGGCTTGATCGGGTGCTGGTACTACCCACGGGCAACCCGCCCCATAAACATGACATTTCACCGGCGGTGGATCGCTGGCGAATGGTATGTGCGGCAACGGCACAGGAGCCGGGGCTGGAACCTTGTTCCGTGGAGATGGAACGGGAAGGTGTCATTTATACCGTGGATACCCTGACCGCCCTTCACGAAGCCTATCCCAAGGCGGATCTGTTTTATATCATCGGTGCAGATACCCTGTTTGAATTGCAAAACTGGAAGGATTACACCCGAGTGCTGGGCATGTGCACCTTTCTGGTATGCCCTCGGAAAGGGGATAGGAAACCTGCCGAAATCGTGGAAGAGCGTCGGCGGCTGACGGCACTGGGCGGCAGCTTCCAGATGGTGAACATGGAGATTGTGGACGTGTCTTCCACCCAGGTACGAAAGGCACTGGTGGAGGGCAAGCCCATGGCAGATCTGCCGGTGGTTTGCCGGGAATATGCGGCGCTCCGGGGCATGTACGGCATGGCTGCACGTCTCCGCACCCCGGAGGCGTGGCTGGAGCGGCTGTTTCACGACTTGTCTGTGAAACGGTTCGCTCACACGCTGGCAGTGGCTTACACCGCACGGCAGCTTGCGAAAGTTCACGGCGTAGATGTTCGCAAGGCAGAAGAGGCGGCCGTGCTGCATGACTGTGCCAAGTGCCTGCCTCTGAAGGACATGCAGCGCATCTGCATCGACCATCAATTGACGGATGACCCGGCGGTGCTGGAAAGCGGGGCGCTCATGCATTCCATTGCAGGCGCATACCTGGCGGCAGCGGTGTACGGGGAAGAAGACCCGGATGTGCTGCGAGCCATTGCCTGCCACACCACCGGCAAAGTGGGCATGATGCCGCTGGACATGGTGGTTTACCTGGCGGATAAGATCGAGCCTACCCGGGCAAGCTACCCAACGCTGGAAAAGGTTCGGGTCTTGGCACAGCTAAGCCTTGAAAGAGCCATGCTTTGCAGCATGGAGGGGACGAAGGATTATGTTCGCAAGGGCGATAAGCCCATGCACCCCCAAACGCTGGAAACCATCGCCTGGCTGAAAACAATCAAAAAGAATGGAACAGAAGTTCATCAATAAAAGGAGGAAGCTTATGCAGGATAACGCATTGGTTCAGGAGATTGCAAGGGCATTGTACGAGCGCAAGGCGCAGGATATTGTGGCGCTGAATGTGGGTCACTTGACGGTGATTACGGACTACATGGTCATTGCTTCCGGCCGTAACGCCAACTTGGTAAAGGCACTGGCGGATGAAGTGGATGAACGGATGGCCAAGGAAGGGCTTGCCCTGCGCCGCATGGAAGGTCAGGGCGAAGGCCGGTGGATCGTCATGGACTATGGTCAGATTCTTGTGCAGCTTTTCCATCAGGAAGAACGTGCTTATTACAATCTGGAACGGCTGTGGGAAGACGGAACGAACCGCTTGGTGCTGCCCTTTGATCAGACTGCGGAATGACGCACTTGCGTGAATCAATCGCCATAGAAGCTGGGCTGCAGTGCAGAAAGTTGTAAAACTTTTTGCGCCGCAGCCTTTTTTCCTGCCCTTTTGCCGGATGATTACTTGACAAGAGCCTGAATGTTACCGCATAATAGGCAGAGGAATGTCAGTCCACATTCCTTATTTGACATTTCGTTGTTTACGGATGAAGCGTGATTGCATCATCCTTTGACGGCATGACAGGCTTGTACTTGTCATGCTGACGAGGAGAGAGGAGGTCTGAGGATGAACGGCAGCCGTTCCAATGAAAACAACAATCCTTATGGTCGTCAACCGGTCAACCAGCAGCAGGCGTATGGTCAGCAAAATTATGGCTATACCCAGCAGAATTATGCCCAGCCCCAGCAGGGTTATGCACAACAGCAGGGATATACCGGACAAGGTTACAGTCAACCTCAGCAGAGCTACACACAGCAGGGTTATGCCCAGCCACAACAAGGCTATGGTCAACAGGGATACAATCAGCCTCAACAGGGTTATGGTCAGCCACGGCAGCCTCAGCAGGGTTATGCCCAGCCCCAGCGGGGATACGTTCAGCCTCAGCAGAGCTATGCCCAGCAGGGCTACGCCCAACCCCAGGGAGGCTATGCTCAGCCTCAGCAAGGTTATCCCCAGCAGGGCGGTACGTATCAGTATCCGCCTCAGCAGCAGGTGCAGCCCCAGAAGGCCGGCAAACCCTTTGACCCGGATTTGATCATCAAGGCGCTGGTCTTCGGCGTGGTTCCGCTGCTTTTCGTACTGGGGATGGCACTGTCCCTGACACCCTTGAAGTGGGTGTTTATCGGCCTGGCTGTGGTAGCTGTGGTGATGATTTGGGTACGCCCTGTGGTGTCCCCCAACCTGCGCACAACCCTTTCTGTGGTGTATGCGGCGTTGGCTGTGGTGGCCTTGGTCAGCTCCCTGACGGCCAATGCACCGGCAGATAATACCCGGTCCAGAGGGGTTACGCCGCCCACTTCCGGCACGGCAGATTCCGGCACAGTGCTTGCGGCCAACACCACAACGGAAGGGGACGATCCTGACTCCCTGGGTGTGCTGGTGGCTACGGATGTGCCCACCGCCACGCCTGCTCCTGAGGATGACGGGCTGCAAAGCGAAGCAGTGACCCAGCTGGAATCCTTCTTCTATTTCTGGAAGGTGAACCACCATGACGACATGGTGTCCCTGTGCTCCCCTTCCTGGCAGAGCAGCGTCAGCGAGCCTAAGAAGGCACTGTATCAGATTCTGGCCAACCGTACCCCGGAAGATTACACCATGGAGAAAATCTCCGGTACCGACAACGATACGACCCGTACGGTAACGGTGAAGGCCACCATCAATAAGAACAACGGCAAGGATGCAGAACTGTACCGCCTGTCGGTGGTTATGGTCAAGGAAAATGAAACCTGGTATGTGGATCCCAAGTCCCTGTCTACGTTGGAGGACATTTCCACACCCACCACGGCACCTACGGCAACGCCTGTGGTGCAGGATTCCACCAATACTTCTGCAAGCACGGTGCTGTACTACAACTCCAAGGGCGGCAGCAAGTACCATGCGGAGGAGCATTGCAGATCGATTCATTCCAGCTACTATCAGTACATCAAGAGCTTTACCTACGGCGAGATTAACGACGACGCTTACAAGGATCTGACTGCCTGCAACGTGTGCAACGCACCTCTTCGCTAAGCAAGGAGCGGAAACGATGACCCTTGAAAAGCTGGCAGATTCCATGGCATGGGTACGGGGAAAGATGCTGGTAGGTTTGTCCGGCGGAGCAGATTCCATGGCGCTGTGCAGAGCCTTGATGGTGCTCCGCAGCCGTGGACAGGTAACGCTTGAAGCTGTGCATGTGAATCACCATCTGCGGGGCTTGGCGGCCGACGAGGATGAAGCCTTTGTCACGGCCTTCTGCAGGGAGCAAAACATACCATGTTCTGTTTATCGCCTGACACCACCTTCCCATCCCGGGGAAGGATGGGCACGGGAAGCACGGTATGCCGCCTTTCGAGAGGCCATGACGCAAAGCAGTGCAGATGCACTGGTGCTTGCCCATCACCGGGAGGATCAGGCAGAAACCTTGCTGCTGCACCTGATGCGTGGCGCAGGGCTGGAAGGCCTGTGCGGCATGCGCCAGCAGACCGTAATGAACGGCATGACGGTTCTTCGGCCGCTGCTGCACACAGGCAAGACAGAAATGGTTGATGCCTTGCGGCAGGCAGGGCAGCCTTGGCGGGAAGACGTCAGCAACGCAGCGGATGCGTACCTTCGAAATCGAGTGCGTCATCAGGTAATGCCCCTGCTGGAATCCTTGGCGCCCGGTATTGCCGGACGAATGTGGCAGACAGCTGAGCTGCTTCAAGGGGACAGCGATGCACTGAACGCCTTGGCGCAGGAACAGCTGCCCATTAACTTGAATACCTACTTGCCGCTGCTGCTGCTGCAAAAGCAAATGCCGGCAGTGAAAACCCGCATGCTGCGGCTGTGGTGGCAAAGCCAGTGTCATTCGGTGCTGGATGCATCCCACACCCAGGCGATGACTGCTCTGCTGGAAGCACCGGCAGGCACCCGATGCACCCTGCCCCAGGGGATGCAGGCATACCGGGGCTATACCCACCTTCATCTGGTGGGGGAAAAGAAGCATTTTCCGCCCATCGATGTGCAGGGCGCAGGATGTTACACCTTGGGTCAAGTGAAATTGACCATTACTGAGCAGGCAAGGACACCGGGAAACGGGAAAACCCGACAGGCACTTCCCGCATCCATGGTGCAGGAGTCTGTGCTCAGAACACGGCAGCAAGGGGATTTTATTCGCCCCTTCGGGCAGGAGGGCAGACAATCCCTGCAGGATTATCTGGTGGATCACAAGATCGACGCCCCCTTCCGGGAGCAGCTTCCCTTGCTTTGCATTGGGCAGGAGGTGCTGCTGGTGTGCGGCGTGGGAGCGGGGCATGTGCCCCGGTGGCAGGAAAGATTTACGGAAGCCATATGGTCAGGCGAAATGCCTTGGCTTATTCATCAATAAGGCAACAAAGGAGAAGGACAGCATGGAACAGGATGCTAAAATCTATCAGGACTTGAGCAAGGTGCTGGTAACAAGCGAGGAAATTCATCAGGCGGTGAAGGCACTGGGCAAAAAAATCACCGCCGACTATCAGGGAAAGGAACCGATGCTCGTTGGCATTCTGAAGGGTGCTGTGGTCTTCTATTCAGATCTGATTCGTGAAATCGATCTGCCCTTGAAGACGGACTTCATGGTGGTTTCCAGCTACGGACGTTCCACGGAAACCACCGGCGTGGTCAAAATCATCAAGGATTTGAGCTGCAGCCTGAATGGCGTGGATGTGCTCATTGTGGAAGATATTGTGGATTCCGGCATTACGCTGAACTACCTGAAGAACATGCTTCAGGATCGTGGAGCCGCCTCCATTAAGATTGCCACCCTGCTGGATAAGCCTGCCCGCCGCCGGGTGGATTTGCAGGCGGATTATTCCTGCTTCGAAATTCCCGATGAATTCGTGGTGGGCTACGGCCTGGACTATGACGAAAAGTATCGCAACCTGCCGCTGATCGGCGTGCTCAGCCCCAAGATTTACGGGGGAGAGGCGTAACATTCGGACTGCTTCTGACTGAAGGAGGACAACGTTTTGAAGAAATCTTCAAGGGGATTGATGGGCTATGTGGTGGTCATTGCCACTTTCCTGATTATTGCCATCCTGCTCAACGGGGGTATGGGGACCCAGGAAAACAAGCGCATCGAATATCCGCAGCTGCTGCAAATGATCGAAAACGGTCAGGTAAGCAGGGTTGCCATTCGGGGCACGTCCTTGGTGGGGCTCAAGACGAACACCACCGTGGCTGCATCCAACTTCCCGGATCGGCAGTACGACTTTGAAACCACCATCGGCAGCGACTTTATTGATACAGTGCGGCAGATGGAGGCCAATAAGCAGGGCAAGGCGCTGGATGAAGTTACGGTGAATGACCTGAGCTTCACTGTGGAGTACCGTGCGCCGGTGCAGACGTCCTGGTGGGTGGAATTCCTGCCCATGATTGTGATCTCCGTGATCTTCCTGCTGTTCTGGTACCTGATTATGCGGGGACAGACTGGCGGCAACGGCAAGGTGATGAGCTTTGGCAAGAGCCGTGCCAGAATGCAGGAACCCGGCAAGAACAAAATCACCTTTGCCGATGTGGCCGGTGCAGACGAAGAAAAGGAAGAACTGCAGGAAATGGTGGACTTCCTTCGCAACCCGAAGCACTATGTGGAAATGGGCGCCCGCATTCCCAAGGGCGTGCTGCTGGTAGGCCCTCCCGGCACGGGCAAAACCCTGCTGGCCAAGGCGGTAGCCGGGGAAGCAGGCGTGCCCTTCTTCTCCATTTCCGGTTCTGACTTTGTGGAAATGTTCGTGGGCGTTGGTGCCAGCCGTGTCCGTGACCTGTTTGAAACGGCCAAGAAGGCTGCCCCCTCTATCGTCTTTATTGACGAAATCGATGCTGTAGGTCGGCACCGTGGTGCAGGCCTTGGCGGCGGTCATGATGAACGGGAACAGACCCTGAATCAGCTGCTGGTAGAGATGGACGGTTTCGCCATTAACGAAGGCGTTATCGTCATGGCAGCAACTAACCGGCGGGACATTTTGGACCCGGCACTGCTGCGTCCCGGCCGTTTTGACCGTCAGGTAACGGTGAATTATCCGGATATTGACGGCCGTGTGGCCATTCTGAAGGTGCACAGCAAGGGCAAGCCCCTGGCGAAGGATGTGGATCTGCGGAACATTGCCAAGCGGGTGCCTTTCGCCACCGGCGCTGAGCTGGAAAATGTGATGAACGAGGCAGCCATTCTTGCTGCCCGTGCACGGAGCAAGGAAATTACCCAGCAGCTGCTGATTGACGCCATTGCCCGGGTACAAATGGGTCCTGAAAAGCGGAGCCACAGGGTAAGCGATTCCGACAAGCGGATGGTGGCCATTCATGAAAGCGGCCATGCGCTGGTGGGACATTTCCTGCCCGGCTGTGATGAAGTGCATTTGATCACCATCGTTCCCCGCGGACAGGCCGCCGGTCATACCCTGGCACTGCCGGGAGAGGAACGGGATAACCTGAGCCGGTCTCAGCTGCTGGATCAGATCTGCATGATGCTCGGCGGTCACGCAGCGGAAGAAGTGGCGCTGAACGAAATCTACACCGGCTCCTCTTCCGACCTGAAGCGGGCAACGGAAATGTGCCGCAAAATGGTAACTCAGTTTGGCATGAGCGATAAGCTGGGCACGGTCTATCTGGGCAGCGATCAGGAAGTATTCGTGGGCATGGAATTTGGCCAGAGCCGTGAATACTCCGAAAAGGTTGCAGCGGAAATCGACGAAGAAGTCCGCCGGATGCTGGCAGAATGCTACGAGCGTGCCAAGCAGGTGCTTCGTGAGCATCGGGATCGGATGGATCAGCTGGTGGCTGCGCTGCTGGATCAGAACACGGTAAGCCGCAAGGAGTTTGTGGCGCTGATGGAAACCGGCACGATTCCGGAAGGTCTGGATGATGATAAGCCCCAGCCGGAAGCGCCCATTCCCCACGAAGAGAAGAAGGCACCGGAGACGGATGGGGAAAAGCATGAAATCCCGGAACATGTGATGTCCTTCAGCAACCTGTCCGGGGACGATTGAATCCCATGAAAATTGACCTTCATTTGCATACCACCAGCTCTGATGGTGCCTTGACGCCGTTGGAGCTGGTGGTTAAGGCGCAAAGCATGGGGGTGGACGTGATGGCGATTACCGATCACGACACCTTCAAGGGCTATGAACAGCTGCAGGGCTGCACTTTGCCTGTGAATGTGGTGCAGGGCGTGGAATTGAGCATGGCTGACCGCAAAAACATGCACTTGCTGGGATACGGATGGACCCATCACACGCCGCTGCACAAGAAAGTGGAAGAACTGTCCCAGGCACGTGTGGAGCGGGCGAGGCAGATGCTTGCCCTCCTGCGTGAAAAGGGAATGCCCCTTGATGAAGGGGAACTTTTTGCATCCTGCAAGGAAAGCGTAGGGCGGCCGCACATCGCACAAATACTGGTACAGAAAGGTTATGCGCACAGCTGTGAGGAAGCCTTTCAGCGCTATTTGGGGGATGGATGCAGCTGCTTCGTGGCAGGGGAAAGGCTCTGCCTGAAAGATGCCCTGTGCCTGATGGGGCAAAGCGGCTTTGTGCCTGTACTGGCTCATCCCCGATTGATGGGCATCGGCGACCAGACCCTGTCCGTGCTGCTGGAAACATGGCGTGTACAGGGACTTATGGGCGTTGAAGTGTACCACCCTTCCGCAGAAGCCAAGGGGTATGCTGCCCTTGATCACATGGCTCGCCGACTGGGCTTGCTTGTGACCGGCGGCAGTGATTTCCACCGGGAAGGGGATCGGCACGGCCTGCCGGGCTGCACAGCCACGGCGTGGACAAGCAGTCAGGAAGATTTCAATGCTTTGCTCGATGCTATGAAGCAGCAAAAGCAACAATATGATATGTTTGCGAAAGGAGGCTTTGAGGCTTGAACAACGGCTATTCTCAGCCGCGGCGGCGTACCCAGTCAGCACGGCTGACCCAGCAGGAAGTGGCTGCTGCCCCGGTGCAAAACGCTGCGGCGTATCAACAGCCCCGTCAAGGCGTGCCCACAGCGGCTGCAGCCTCGACCTATGCCCCGCAAAGCAGCTTCCAACAGCAAGGCAATCCCATAGGGACTCGGCAGCAGGCAAAACAGCCGGTGCAGCAAATGCCGCAGACACAGCGTCCTTATCAGTCTGCACAAACAGCGAATCAGCTTCATCATCAACCTAATCAGCAGCCAAGGTTTCAATCTTCTTATCAACCGACGCCTGCACAGCTCCAGCAGCAGCCTGCTTATGCAGCTCAGGCACAGCCTGGGTTTTATCAGCAGCAGCCTGCCTATCAGTCCCAGCAGCCAGGCTATGGTGTGGAGCGGCAGGGCAATCAGCAGCATTTTCAACCTGCCAACGGCTATGTTCCGCCCAAGCGGCCGGATCCTCCCGTGAACAGCGGTGGGGAGCCGCCCCAGAAGCGGGGGAACAACTGGGTCGTGATCCTTGTGGCGATGGTGCTGGTGATTGCTATTGGCGTAGGCGCTTATTATTACCATCAGGATGCACAGCTCCGGTCGGCAGTGACGGCCTATGACAGCACCTTCTGCCCCGGCGTGTTCGTGGACGGCATTTCCCTTGAAGGGATGACGGCGGAGGAAGGCATTGCCGCCGTAACGGCACAGGCACAGACGAGGAATGATTCCTGGTACGTGAACCTTACCTATCAGGGACAAGTGGTGACCACGCTGACAGCCAACCAGCTGGGCATGACCGTGGACGTGGCGGATGTGATGAATCAGGCGTGGGCGCAAGGCCACACGGGGGATGTGTACCAGCGGAAGGAAGCCATGGAGCAGTTGCTTGTAACGCCCTTTGAGGGGTATACAGCCATGCCCGGCGGCGATACTTCCGTGGTGGACGGGGTGCTGAACGAGATCAAGAACCTTGTGTACCGTGCACCTACGGATGCCACCCTGCTCAGCTTTGACCCGGACAAGACGGATCCCTTTACCTTTCAGGAGGCGGTGGAAGGCCGCACACTGGACATTGAACCTTTGAAGGAAAAGCTGTACCAGATGGTTTCTGCCATGGAAAGCGGCGATGTGGAAATTGAGCCGGACACCATTGCACCTACGGTGACTGTGGCTGATCTGAAGAAAAAGTACACCCTCCGTGCTTCCGTGTACACGCCCATCAGCAGCAAATCCTCGGAAAATCGCACCAATAATATTCGTCGGTGCTTTGAACTGATTTCCGGTTACGTGCTGGACTCCGGCAGCAAATTCTCCTTCAACACGGTGGTAGGCAAACGGACGCTGGCCAACGGCTTCTATGAAGCCATTGAGTATGCCTACGGCACGGAAGTGATGGGCGTGGGCGGCGGCACCTGTCAGGCCAGCACCACCCTGTATCAGGCGGCAGTAGAAGCCGGACTGGACATTATCACCCGGGAACCCCATTCCAAGTCGGTATCCTACGCAGCCTATGGCGAGGATGCTACCGTGTATTGGGAAGGCAACCGGAAAATCGACCTGGTATTCAAAAACAACACGGACAGTCCGCTGTACTTTGTGGCTTCTGTGCAGAGTGATCCCAGCAACCGGAAGCGGCTCATTGCCAAGGTTTCCATCTATGGAGAAAGCTTGGGGGATGATGTGCGCTACGAGCTGCAAAGCCAGACGGTGGAGGTCCTTACCGCACCCACCGATCCGGAATACGTGAAGGACACCAAGCAGACCTATGTGACCTACACCGATGAAGAGTATGTGGCTCGGAAAGCGGCAGATGGCTACAAGGTGGAAAGCTATCGGGTGAAGTACGTTGGGGATACGGCGGTGGAGCGGACGCTGCTCTTTACGGATACCTACAAGGCGCAAAGCCAGCTGATTTACGTAGGTACCAAGAAGCGGACGGAATAATGATTCCAAAGGGGGAGAGGTTCATTGGATCCTCTCCCTTTCACGTTGCGCAGCATTCTATATATTGCCAACCCTTGCCACAATGCAGGACTTGTGATAAGATGGGGCATGGATTTTGTATCCGCTGAATGAAAAATCATGGAGGTTCAATGATATGTATCGTTATTCTACCAACCGGGCAAGAGGCAACACCGGCGCACCGGGACTGAAAGAGCGGGCAAAGACCCTGCTGATTATTGTTTTGCTGGCTGCACTGGTTGTGGGGCTCATTGTGGGCGTTCCGGCTGTAAAGTTCAAGAATGACGCACGGCAGCTGTATCTGGCACGCATTCAGCTGGAGTGCGGCAATGCCCTGGATCTTTCCGGCTCCCTGAGCAGAACGGCAGGCACAAGCTCCACTTCCACCCTGTCCAAAATCCGCAGCTATGTGTACGCCATGGAGACCATCAATTCCCTGAGCGTAGGCATGGACGGAAGCAACGGCTATATTATCTCCGAGGACTGGTTCACCAACCTGTACAGCATTATTGATGCTTATACCAGTCAGCTGCTGACGGGCATGAACACTTCCGAGCAGCAGACCTCCCTGTATAACTCCCTGCAAACCCTGTCCCAGCAGCTGTCCGGGGTGGATTGAAAAAAGTTATGTGATGAATTTGTGAAGAATTTGTGAACGATGCAATAAAACGTCCTCCTGATCCGTCTTATAAGTGTAACACAGAAATCAACCGGTGAAAGGAGACTTTGCAATGAAGCAGAAGTTGCTATCCTTCCTCAGTGCATTGGTCATGATTTGCTCCTGCTTGACCCTAAGCGGAGCTGTGGCGGAGGATCAAGCCATAACGGCGGCAGATATTCCGGAAAACCTGTTCACCGCCACGAATGATGCTGAGTATTATTCCTTGGAATCCCTGATGGCGGTGGGCAACACGCTGTATGGCACCGTGTATGCCAACAGCGGCAAAGTTCTTGCCTACTGGCAGCCCGGCATGGAAAAAGAAAAAATTGTCGGGCAGAAGGAAGTAACGGACGACGAGGGCAATACGCACAAGATCTGCACCCTGGTGTTTGCATCTGATTACTCCGATGCAGAATCCTTGAAGTACGCTGCATTGGATGAAGGCAAGGATGGGGATCATGCCATTGGCGAGCTGTTTACAGACGGCACCCGGCTGATGAGTGTGAATCCCTTCAACGGCTTGGTGTTTGAAATTCAGGTGGATGGTGACAACCTTGTTTACAAGGATATCGTTACCTTGCAGGATGTATCCTTCTTCTTCCATGTGTACAGCGACGATGGTTCTTCCTATGTGATCAACGGTGGTAATTCCCGTGCGGTCCTGGCAGGGGACAAGCTGCTGATATACATCAACGATTGGGATGACAACACCGGCAGAAGTACCCAAAAATTCTACATTGCGGATATGGCGACTGGTGCTGTGAAGACCTCTTCTGTTGAGCATGTGTATGGGGTTAACAGCTACAAAGACGGCAAGGCACTTGTCCGGCTGTACGATTCGGAAAATGGCTATAATGCAGAGACCCAAACCTGGGACTACGGTAGCATCGCCATTTATGACCCGGCAACAGACACAACGCAGGACGTTGGCAAAATGGATACCTATTCGAGTTTCATTCTGTATTGCGAAGCGCTGGATACGATCATTTATCAGAACAATACCAAGGTGATCGGCTTTGTGGGCAGCCAGTTTACCAAGCAGCAGATTGGTTACATGCCTGTGGACTATGTCAATTACGCTGCGGTCATTGGCAAGACGTACATTGCCGCCAGCTATGCAAGCTTTGTGGCACGGGATCTGGATCTGGGCTTCCGGGCAGACCAATACCTGATGGTTGCCAACATGGGCTATATGTATAGCGGTGCTCAGCTCTTTACGGAGCGGTATCCCAACATTCCCATTTACTTCGATAACAACTATTACTCCAGCATGGAGACCATTAACCAGGCCATGGTCAGCGGCGACAACGCAGTGGATGTCTTCGCAGTAAACATTACCTACAACGTCTTTGAAACCCTGATGAAGAAGGGCTACTGTGCTGACTTGTCTGGATATACAGCACTGACGGATGCTGTCAGCCGCATGTATCCTGTGTTCCAGAACCAGGTGATGAAGGATGGTAAGCTATATGCCATTCCCTACAGTCCCTATGGCAACAGCGGCTGGTTCTACGATCCGGAAGTGATGAACGCTGTAGGCCTTACAGAGGATGATCTGCCCACCAACTATGTGGAGCTGTGCGAGTTCATCACCCGCTGGAATGACGAATTTGTGGATGATTATCCCGAGTATTGGGTGACAGAGGGCCTTGCTTCTGACGGATTAAAGGCGGATATGCTCAGCACCATGCTGAGTGCCTATATCGACTACTGCAATTACGAAGGCAAGGACATTACCTTCGATACGCCTGTGTTCCGTGAAATGATGCAGGCATGGGAAGGCATTGAGTGCGACCAGATTGATAAGCAGCTGGCGGATGACGAGGCCAATGACAACTATCGTTCTGCTTTGCTGACTCGTTTCTATACCACGGTGGGCGACTTCAGCTGGATGGGAGGGAACAATGAGTACGCCAAGTATTTGCCCATAACCCTGACCGCTGATACGGATGAAACCTTCACGACCAGCATGACGGTCTTGTTCATCAATCCCAACTC
The DNA here is from genome assembly GCA_963646285.1 of bacterium. Classification (GTDB taxonomy): domain Bacteria; phylum Bacillota; class Clostridia; order Christensenellales; family Aristaeellaceae; genus CAKUFA01. Next base: position 25,391 of record CAVIWF010000004.1, on the reverse strand, counting down.
CACCCATTTGGAAGCAGCTGTTAATCTGCTGGCCTGCACTGTGGAAGCCTATGATAATGCAACCAAGTACACCCTGTTCTCCGACATGACGGAGCCTGTGAGAAACTCCTACTATGATCAGATGGTGAGCAACGAGCAGGAATACCTGAACAGCCTGAAGAAGCAGCTGGAAACCGCTGATGCTGCGGATAAGCAGTACCTTGAGGAATCCATCAAGAGCGAGGAAGAGTACCTCGAAAAGACCCTGCCTCGATATGAATTCGACATTTCTGCTGAGGCGATTCAGTATTATCAGGAAAATGTGGTGCCGAAGATCGGCATTCAGAAGCCTTCCTTCGTCACTTCTTCTTCCGACTCCAACAGCGAACTGACGAACCTGGTCAGCCGGTATCGGGGCGGTCAGATCACCCTGGATCAGTTCATCCGGGAGGCGGACAACAAGATGCGTATGATGCGCATGGAAGACGAGTAATCGCTTGACTGCAAAACCTTCGTCGGGGCAGAGCCGGTGAAAAGCCGCCTCTGCCCTCCGACACGTAAGGGAGGATGTTCTTGTGTTTCACAAGAAGAAGATTGTGTGGCTCCTGCTTTTGCCCGGCATGGCGGGGCTTATCCTGTTTTATGTCGCTCCATTCATTGGGGGAATTTATTATTCCCTGCTGGACGGCACCTTTCAGAATAACTTTGTAGGCCTGGATAACTACCGCCGAGTCATGCAGAACAGCATGTTTCAGCTGGGCTTGAAGAATACGTGGGAGCTGTCCCTTCTGTGTGCTCCCGTCATCTGGCTGCTTTCCTTTCTGCTGGCGGCCATGCTGAAGATGCTGAAGGAACGCTCCACAGCATTCCGCAACATTCTGCTTTTGCCCTACCTGATGCCTTCTTCCGCCATGCTGCTGATTTGGCTGACCATGTTCGACTATGGCGGCGTGATCAACCGGCTGGTGGTAGCCCTGGGGCTGGAGCGGGTGGTTTGGCTGGATGGAGTCGCCCTTCGGGTACCTGTGGTGCTGCTGTACATCTGGAAGAACCTTGGCTTCTCCGTGGTGCTGTTCGCATCAGCTCTCAGCGCAGTGCATCCCTCCCTGTACGAGTATGCTTCGCTGGAAGGGGCAGGCTGGTTTACTCAGGCTTTCCGCATTACCCTGCCCCAGATCCTGCCTACAGCCTTTCTGGTGTTTGTCCTCAGCTGGGTGAACGCCTTCAAAATTTTCAAGGAAGTGTACTTCATCTCCGGTGCTTATCCGTCAGATGCCATCTATACCCTCCAGCACTTCATGAACAACAAGTACGCCAAGCTGGATTATCAGGATGTAACGTCTGCCGCCTATATTTTCGCCGTGGGTGTGATGGCACTGTTTGCACTGCTGTACGCATCCAAGGCTGTCCGCTCGCCGGATAAAGCGTAAGGGAAAGGAGAATGAGCAGTATGCACACGGCACGCCGCCGCAGAAGGCACCGCCTCAATCGGCTTTCCCTTGGAGGATGGATCGCAATGATCCTGCTGGTGATCCTTTCTGCGCTGATTCTGGTTCCGATTATCTGCACGTTCCTGTATTCCTTTTTCCCCACAAGTGAAATCAAGGCTTGGCTGGGGCAGCGGAATAACTACGATGCAGCCAAGTGGATGGATGTGATTTACTCGCCGGCGCAATTCTCCCTTCGGCAGTATTACACCATTCTGATTGAAAACCCTACCTACCTGCAATACTTCTGCAACTCGGTGATGTATGCGGCAGCCATTCTGCTGGGGCAGGCCATGATCATTCCACTGACTGCCTATGCCTTGAGCCGCTTTACCTTCCGGGGCAGGGATGTGATCTTTTTCTTCGTGCTGGTGCTGATGATCCTGCCTTTCCAGGTGACCATGGCACCCAGCGTGATGGTGCTTCGGTGGCTGGGGCTGATGAACACCATCTGGGCGGTGATTCTGCCCATGTGTTTTTCACCCTTCTATATCTTCCTGCTGCGGCAGTTCATGGTCTCCATTCCCAATGAATTGCTGGAAGCCGGCATGGTGGACGGCGTTGGTCCCTTCCGTGGGTTCATCCACGTGATCCTGCCGGTGTGCCGTCCCATTCTCGGCGCAGCGGCGGCACTTTCCTTTGCGGACTGCTGGAATATGGTGGAACAGCCGCTGGTGTACTTGGCCAATGCCTCGTCCCTGCAGCCCTTGTCCACCATGTTTAACCAGATTTCCACGGAAGGTGCAGAGGTGGCCTTTGCCGGATCTGCCCTGTACATTCTGCCAACGCTGCTGATCTACCTGTACTTCCAGGAAGACATTGTGGCCGGTATTCAGCTCAGCGAGCTTAAGTGATCCATATCACCTGCATGGAGGTTTTTTCGATGAAGCTCAAGAGATTTGCCCTGCGAGGACTCATTATTCTGGCTGTCGTTGTGGCGCTGTGCATGTTCTTTGCACGTACGGTGCAGACCATCACCACACCCAAGGTTCGCATGTACAGCCCCACCAAGGGCCGGTTGGAACAGTCCTACAAGCTGACCGCTGAAGTCTACTTCCCGGAAACGGAAGAAGTGACCGTAACGGAGGCCAAGAAAACGACTGTGACCGTGAACAAGGTGTACGTAAAGGCTGGCTCCTATGTGAGCAAGGGGGACACCATCTTTACCACCACCGTGGGCAGCTACGAGGAAGACCTGCAAAAGCTGCAGGAGTCCTATGACGGCAAGGCAACTGAACTGCTGGAGCTGGACATTACCAACCGCAAGCTTTCCAAGGAAAGCCGGCAGAACGAACTGTATGCCGAAATGGTGGAAAAGCAAAGCGACCTGAGCAAGCGCACCTATGAGGCACGGAAGCTGGCCATGCAAAGCGGCATCACCCTGGGCAGCGATGTAACGGCATGGAAAAAGCAGCTGGCAGCCGTGAAAGACGTGCCCCAGGAGGTTACCGATGCGGTGAACAAGGCCATTGCCGCCAAGTCCACCTATGATGAAGCCAGCACGGCCTTCTATGCCACCTATGAGGACAAGAAGCTGAAGGTCAGCAGCGATACCTTTGACTACATCAAGAAGCGGAACACCCTGCAGGAAGAAATGAATGACCTGAGCGATCAGATGATTGAGCTGGACAGCCGTGTGTCCGCCTTGGCAACCATTACGGCACCTCATGATGGATGGATCGTTTCTGTGGACGTTGCCGCAGGGGATAGCTATGATGGCGCCAAAGCCGCTTACACCATGACAGTGGAGGATTCCACGCCCCTGCTGAAGGCTTCCCTGAGCGGCGTGGATCGCACCATTTCCGATGGCACCAAGGTCACCTTGGGGGACAGCGATTCCGGCACGGAAAAGACCACCGTACAGGGCACCCGCACGGAAACCAACGGCAGCAAGTATCTGCTGATTGACTTGCCGGAATCCATGCAGGAGCCGGGCAATTCTGCTATTCGTAAGGCACTGAACGATGGCGGCGTGCAGGCCACCATTACCTACCGTGCCAAGGAATCCACCACCTTGCTGCCTGCTTCCGCTGTGCGCAGCGACGGCAGCAGCTACTACGTGTTCGTTGTGCAGGACAGCAACGGCGGCTTCCTGACCAGCAACGGCATGAAGGCTGTAAAGACGACCGTGAACGTCATCGAGAAGAATGATAAGCAATACGCCGTGCAGGAGGACTTCTCCTATCAAACCATTGCCTATCAGGAAGACCGGGCGCTTAGCGATGGCATGTCTGTGATGGAATACGTAAACTGATGGGAGGCGGCAGGAATGAAGAAAAAATTCCGGGGCCTCGCAGTGCTGCTGCTGATTTTTCTCGGCGTTATGGTGTACAGCCTGATCCAGGTGAACGGCGTAGGCAGCACGCTCCAATATGTGGTGTCACCGCCGGAGCTTCAGCAGGCAGACACGTCTGAAAGCGATACAAACAAGGTTCAGCCTAATCAGGGATTGAAGGACTGGCAGGAGTCTTTGGAAACTGCTTCGGAGGATATGTCCGAGGCCATTGCCAAGTGGACCATGGGCGGCGTGATCCAAAGCACAACGGTTAGCAACGCTACAGAGGAAGCCTCCGGGGATGCCCACATTGACCTGCTGGGCGAGAATGCTTTCGCCGTTCATCCCCGCTATATCCTTTATGGCCGCACCTTCTATGATGAGGAGCTGAAGAACGGCGACAAGGTCATCATGGTGGATGAGCAGCTGGCACTGAAGCTGTATTCCGTGGCAGACCCCATTGACCGCACCGTGATGCTGAACGGGGAAGCGTACCGCATTGTAGGCGTTGTCCGCCATGAAAAGCGGGTGGGCGACTACATGGATATGGGCGCGTATATTCCTCTGATGAGTCTGGTCAGCCAGAGCCTTCAGCCGACCGCCATTGTGGTGGAAGCCACGCCCATCAGCGGTTCCGGTGCCAATGTAACCTTCACCAACACCATGAAGCAGTGGAAGGAAGGGGGCACGGTCATTGACCTGGGCAAGGAAACCATGGCTGCAACCCTGTGGCTGCGGGTATTGCTTTCCTTGGCGGGCTTTGTGGTTCTGCTGCGAATCATCAAGCGGCTGAACCGGGAAGTGTCGGCCTATCACCGGCAGTATCAGGCACAGCTGCAAAAGACCTATGCCGTTCGGCTAATGCCCCAACTGGTGCTGCGGATCATCCTGTTTGCGGCAGGCTATGCAGTTTGCGCAGGCGGGCTGGCCATGCTGGTGAATTATCTGATTCGCCCGGTGTACACCTTTACGGAATGGGTGCCCACGGTGGTGGTGGAGTGGAGCGATATTACCACCGCTTTCTGGAACGTGTGGCAGACGCCGGCTACAGTGCTGGAATTCCGCACGCCGGAGCTGCTGCGGCTCAGGTTCTTCACCGTGGTGCTGCAGGGATGTACTGCCTGCGTTGGGCTGATTGCGGCGTACCTGTACGGCCAGAACCGCTCTCAGGAGCAGAAGATTCGTGAAACCTTGACGACCCTGTATCAGGAGCGGGTAGCCGTGTCCTATGTGCGGACGGAAAAGCCCATGCTCTTTGCATCCATGGGGTACATCCCTTGTGTGGATCCTGAGGAGCAGATTGATTGCGGCACAAAGAAAGCAAAGCTGCGCACCACAACGGCCATGATTCGCATTGTGAATGCGGAAGAAGTGCTGCGGCTCATGCCGAATTCCGCCCGGGAAGGCCACTTCGTTTTGCAGGTAACAGATCCCATTCTGAAGCAGAACAATGCCACCTACCGGGTTGACTGCGGCGAGGCAGGCAAGAAGGTGCAGGAGATTGACCGGGACTATGACTTGTCCCTGCCCATTGATACCCTGGCACGGCTTGTTTACGGCAGCGACAATTTCCAGGACTATCTGGAAAGCCATGCAGACTACGATTTGAAAATGCGTTCCCACGCCATGGAGGGCTTCTTTGCCCATCACATGACCATTACCGGGAAAGCGTAAGCAAATCGAATTCTCCAAAATGCAAAAGAAGCGGCACCGTTGATCGCATGACCGACGGTGCCGCATTTGTTTGATTGAAATGAAGTTGTAGGGTCAGGCCTTGCCGTTGCAGCCCAATACGTCAACGATCTTGTGACGAACCATGTCGCGAATGCCGGTGCGGGCATCGGTCAGGTACTGACGAGGATCGAAGTGATCGGGATGCTCAGCAAAATGCTTGCGAACCAGACCGGTGAAGGCAAGACGCAGGTCGGAGTCGATGTTGATCTTGCACACAGCCATGGTAGCTGCCTTGCGGAGCATGTCTTCCGGCACACCCTGAGCACCGGGCATCTGGCCGCCGAATTCGTTGATCATGTCAACATACTCGGGGATAACGGAGGAAGCACCGTGGAGCACGATGGGGAAGCCGGGCAGGCGACGGCCAACCTCTTCCAGAATGTCGAAGCGCAGCTTGGGTTCGCCCTTGAACTTGTAAGCGCCGTGGCTGGTGCCGATGGCAATAGCCAGGGAGTCGCAGCCCGTGCGGCTTACGAACTCTTCCACTTCGTCAGGCTGGGTGTAGCTGCTGTCCTCAGCAGAAACCTTCACATCGTCTTCCACACCGGCAAGACGGCCCAGCTCAGCTTCAACCACAACGCCGTGGTCATGAGCGTACTCAACCACACGCTTGGTCTGGGCAATGTTTTCTTCGAAAGGCAGGTGGCTGCCGTCGATCATAACGGAGGAGAAACCACCGTCGATGCAGCTCTTGCAGGTCTCGAAGTCAGGGCCGTGATCCAGGTGCACAACGATGGGCAGGTCGGTATCCTGCACAGCAGCCTCGATCATCTTCATCAGGTACACATGCTTGGCATACTTACGTGCGCCGGCAGACACCTGCAGAATCACAGGGGCGTTCTCCATCTTAGCACCTTCCGTGATGCCCTGGATGATCTCCATGTTATTCACGTTGAAAGCGCCGATTGCATAGCCGCCTTCATAGGCCTTTTTGAACATTTCAGTACTGGTAACGATAGCCATTGGAAAAACCTCCTTTAGGACTGTCTTCGCTTTATTATAGCACGTTTTTTCAAGAATGCAAAGAAAAGATTGATGCTTTTGTGACAAGATGCACGATGGTTCCGACATCAATAGGTTTTGCCGTCAGAGGTAAGGACGAAGTCGGGCTTTATGCTCAGGAAGGCCTTCATGTGAGGTGTTTCCATATGCGCCTGCTGATGAGGCTTGCTGGCCCATTCTTCAATGAGCAGCACCTGATCCGGGTTATCCGGGTTAGTATAGTAATCATACCGAAGGCAGCCTTCTTCCTGCTGCACTACTTTCGGCATACCAAGCTGGTGCACAGCAGCGAAGAAAGCGTCCCGGCAGCCGGGCTTCAAGGTGTATGTAAGCAGAATCAACATGGATCATTCCTCCTTACAAAAGGGTTCGTATGCAAAGTATGCAGCATCATGGGCACTTCCACCAGCAGCATGACCGTCCATCCGGCAACGCAGGCGTAGGTAATGCCGCTGATCCCCATGCTGGGGGCAAGCAGGTAAGTGAACAGGACACGAATGCTTGTCTGAATGGCGGTGCACAAAAGGGTGACAGGCATCTTGCCCATGCCACGGAAAAAGCCCTGCACGCCATTGGTCATGGCAGGCCAAAGGTAGAAAAGCGCCATATGCAGCAAATACTGCGCTCCTAAGGCCACCACCTGCTCACTGCCTTCTCCGGCAACAAACCAGCTGACAATGGGGCGGCGGAACAGCAGTGTCACCGTGCCGATGAGCACCCAATACATGCCCTCCAGCAGAAGTCCGGCTTTGAGGCCTTGACGAATCCGTTCCGGCTTCTGGGCACCAAGGTTCTGGGCGGAAAAGGTGGTAATGGCCTGGCCGATGCTCTGCTCCGGGGTGAAGGCAAAATCATCCACACGGGTGCAGGCATTGAAGGCGGCAATCACATCCAGCCCTAACTGGTTCACCTGGCCCTGAATCAGCAGCTTGCCGATGGGCTGCACGGCCTGCTGCAGGGCGGTAACACTGCCGTATTGCAGGGTGGTTTTCAGCAGGGGTGGATCAATTCGCCATTCGTGACGCTTCAGGCAAAGCATGGGCACCTTCCGGCGAATGTACAGCCAGCTCATGATGGCAGAGGCCGCCTCAGCAATCACAGTGGTCAGGGCGGAACAAACAATGCCAAAGCCCAGCAGGCCGATAAAGATCAGATCCAGCACGCCGTTAAGAATGGAGGAAAACATAAGAAACTTCAGGGGCGTTTTACTGTCGCCGACGCTTTTCAAGGCGGCGGATAAGGCGTTGTAGAAGCAGGTGAACGGCGCACCAAGGAAGGTGATGCGGAGGTAAATCCCGGTCATGGATTGGATTTCTTTCGGCACGGCCAGCAGGGATAGGATGCCGTCTGTCAGCAGAAAGCCGGCAAGAGCGACCACCACCGAAAAAATTCCCCCGGCCAGGACGGCCGTAGCCATTTCTTTATGCAGCTCCTCCATGCGCTTGCCACCGAAGAACTGGCTCATCAACACACCGGCACCCATGCATAGGCCGGAAATGCCGAGAATCACCAGATTCATCACCGGCCCTGCAATGCCTTCTGCAGCCAAGGCGCCTTTGCCGATAAAGCGGCCTGCAATGATGCTGTCTACTGCGTTGTACGCCAGCTGAAAGCAGTTGCCCAGAATCAGCGGAATGGCGTACTTGACCAGATGGGAAAGGGTTTTGCCTTGGGTCATATCGGCAGCAGCCATGAAAATCAACTCCTGAAAAAACATCCCCCCTATTGTAGCACAGGGGGCGATGAATGAACAGAAAAAATCGAAACGGAATGCTGCAAGCTGTGGTTTAGTCAAGCATTCGGTCTTGTTCTCCTTGGCCAGTTATGCTACAATTTCAGTGGAGGTGTTGCTCATGCAGAAGGACATTCCTGTATTGGTGACCATTGCAGGACGCTCACAGGACTATCCCGGGGAGGATGAAGAACCCATTCGTGTTACAACAACCGGCAGACTGAACGTCTCCGGCAGCAACTATACCCTTTGTTATCAGGAAACCCAGCCGGAGGATGAAAAAGGCAAGCCCAGCACCCAGGATATTACCCTGCAAATGCAGCCGGGGCGGGTGATGATGACCCGGGCGGGGGACTTTGGCACCTCTATGGTGTTTATCAAGGGACAGCGTTTTGAAGGAGCCTATCATACGCCCTACGGCAATCTTGATATGGCCATATATGCCACTCGGGTGAATTGCAAGCTGACCCCGGAACATGGCACGGTGCACCTGCAATATCAGCTGGACATGCAGGGATCCTACAGCGCACTGCATGAGCTGAGATTGGAATATGCAGCCAACGGTCCCGTATGCTGACCAATCTGCGCCGGGAAATCACCGACCTGCTTCAGCAGTATCCCACAAAAAGGCCTTGTGCCCTGCGAAGGAGCCTGCATCCTGATTTCCTGCTGGCGGTGGATTTGCCGCTGGCCTCGGAGCAGGAAACGGTGCTGGCCTTCACCCAAAGAGCAGCAGCAGCGGGGTGGACGGTGCAGCAGGACAAGGGGTGGCTCCTGTTGGATCATACCTTACCCCAGCCGGTTTGCTGCAAAGAAGCTGCTCCGTCCGGCCGTCTGGGCAATGCCATTTGGCTGCTGTGTCTGCATCCGAATGATACAGTGGATGCAATCACTCTGCGCCGGTTGGCCAAAGCGGTGGAGGAAGGCGAAAGGTCAGTGGAACGTGTCTGCGACGGATGTCTTCGGGACTGGGCTGTAAAGCTTCGCAAGGGGGAAACACTGCCCGGCGGACTGCTGCCCTACATGCGGCAAGCAGCCTGCCTGCTGGCGGAAAGGAGAGAGAAACCTTGATTATTACCTGTATTGGACATGCCATGTTTTTACTGGAGCTGGACAATGGGATGCGAATCCTGACCGACCCTGTGGATCAGGGCAGTGGGTATCCTGTGGAGCCGGTGAAGGCGGATGCAGTGCTGGTGTCCCACCATCATCATGATCATGCAGCCTTGGAAAATGCACCGGGGGCTCAGGTTATTGATACGGAAGGCATGCATACCCTTGCCCCGGATGTGACGGTGAAGGCGGTTCATGCCTGGCATGATGATGCTGAAGGAGCCAAGAGAGGGTCTACCCTCATGTTCCTTTTGGAGGCGGAAGGCCTTCGGGTTGCCCACTTGGGGGATTTGGGTCATTTGCCGGATAAGGAGCAGATTGCTGCCCTTGCGCCGGTGGATGTGCTGATGATCCCTGTAGGCGGCTATTATACCATCGATGCTGAGCAGGCAAAGAAGACGGCAGAGCTGCTGCAGACTCGGGTTATTCTGCCCATGCATTACCGCACGGCCTACAATAAGGATTGGCCCATTGCTGCGGAGGATGAATTCCTGAAGCAGTATGCAGAGCAGGATGTGACCCGTCAGACCTTGCTGCGGGTGACGCAGGGAGATCTTTGTTGCCAGAAAAAGGTGTGCCTGTTGGAAGCACAGCTGAAGGGATAAAATACCATGGATATGAAGCAAACCCTGCTGGACGGGGGCTTTGCACGGGTGATTCTGCTGGATGCATCGGCTTGCGGAGCGGCGGAGCAGGGGACATTGCTGCTGGCTTTCTGGACCTATGAGGCAGAAAGAGAGCCTGTCAGGCAGGATGCGTGGATTCACCCGTATTACTATGCATCCCAGCAGGCATACCGCACGGCAGAAGCGGCGGCGAAGGCATCCGATGGAGAATGGACACTGCGGGACGATATCCGGGTGAAACCTATTTTTGCCCGGCTGCCCGGATTTACGCAGGGGCGCAACACCCTGTCCTACATGGCTGGGGTGGGCAGCCGGTTCCATGTGCAGATTCTGCTGTCGGAAAAGATTTTTCCGGCGGATATGACGCTGGAAACACCCCATGGCCTTCATTGCGGTTCCTGCAGGCGATGCATGGAGGTATGTCCCACCGGCGCTATTGATGAGGAAGGCTTTCATCGGGACAAATGCCTGCGGAACTGGATGCTTTCCGGCAAACCCATCCCGGAGCCTATGCGGAAAATGGGCAATCGCCTCTTGGGCTGTGACAACTGCCAGCGGTGCTGCCCTCATCAGCCGGAGCCCGTAGGGGAGCAGTTGCCGACGATCTCCTTGAAAGCACTGCTGTCCCAACCTAAGGAAAAGACCATGACCCTTCGGCCAATCATTGGCAGCAACCTGGCAATTCCCAATCGAGTGCTTGGACAGGTCTGCCTGGTGGCTGGATGCAGCGGAGACACAACCCTGCTCCCTTTGCTGGAGACATTGAAAAACCATCCATCTCCCTTGGTGGCGGAGCATGCAGCCTGGGCAATCAAGGAATTGCAAAAAGAAGAACAGCGACTTCCTGATGCATAAAATCAAGAAGCCGCTGTTCTTTTTCAATGCTGTTATTTGGTGCCCAGGTAGGCGTCCTGCACACGCTTGTCTGCCAGAAGCTCTTCACCAGTGCCGGACATGGTGATCCGTCCTGTTTCCAGCACGTAGGCATGGTGTGCACAGCGCAGTGCTGCATTGGCGTTTTGCTCAATCAGCAGAATAGTCATGCCGGTCTGGTTCAGCTGACGGATGATGGAGAAGATGTCCTTCACAATGAGGGGAGCAAGACCCAGGGAAGGCTCATCCATCATCAAAATCCGAGGTCTGGTCATCATGGCACGGCCGACAGCCAGCATCTGCTGCTCACCGCCGGAAAGGGTGCCGGCCTTCTGCCAGTTTCTTTCCTTCAGCCGGGGGAAGAGGGTGTAGACATGCTCAATATCGGCTTCGATGCTGTTTTTATCCTTGCGGAGGTAAGCACCGATTTGCAGGTTTTCCTTGACGGTCAGGTTGTCAAAGACCCGCCGTCCTTCCGGCACCAGAGCGATGCCTTCGGATACAATGCGCTGGGTACTTTGGCTGGTAATATCCCGCCCATCGTACACGATGCGCCCGGAACTGGAGCGTACCAGACCGCAAATGGTGCGCAGGGTCGTTGACTTGCCGGCACCATTGGCGCCAATCAGGGTAACGATTTCCCCTTCCTCCACCTCAAAAGAAATGCCACGCAAGGCATCAATGCCGCCGTAGTTCACGTGAAGATCTGTTACTTTCAGCAGGCTCATTCTTCATCCACCCCCAGATAGGCTGCAATGACCGCCGGATCATCCCGCACTTCTGCAGGGGTTCCCTTGGCAATCAGCTTGCCGAAGTCAATCACGTAAATACGGTCGGAAATATCCATGACCAGGTTCATGTGGTGCTCAATCATGAAAATGGTCAGCCCAAAGCGATCCTTAATGGAACGAATGAAGACACCCAGCTCCTCTGTCTCCTGAGGGTTCATGCCGGCGGCAGGCTCGTCCAACAGCAGCAGCTTGGGCTGGGTTGCCAAGGCACGGGCGATTTCCAACCGCCGCTGTTTGCCGTAGGGGAGGGAAGTGGCCTTCTCTTCTGCCAGGTCTGCCAAGCCTACCACATCTAGCAGCTCCATGGCACGCTTGCGCATGGCGGCCTCTTCCTTGTAGTTCAGGCGGAAGGTGGCAGAGAACACGTTGCTGGTGCGCCGCAGATGGGTGGCGATCAGCACGTTTTCAAAGGCAGTCTGGGACTTAAACAGTCGGATGTTCTGGAAGGTACGGGCGATGCCCAGTGCCGTAATTTTATCCGGGGTCATGCGGATATGCTTGCCAAGGTACATGTCGCCCTTTTCACCGGCATATTCGTGCTTCATTTTGCCGGAAGGATGATTCATGGCAATGGGCTTGTCCTGAAAGTAGACGGCACCGTTGGTGGGCTCATAAACGCCGGTGATGCAGTTGAAAGCAGTTGTTTTGCCGGCACCGTTAGGGCCGATCAGCGCCACAATTTCGCCTTCGTTTGCTTCCATGGAAAGGTCATTGATGGCAACCACGCCGCCGAACTGCATGGTGACGTTTTCTACACGCAATACACTGCTCATGCCTTCGTCACCTCCTGCTTTGCCTTACGCTTGGGGATTTTCAGGTTCCAAAGCTCTCTGTCGCCCATCAGACCCTGACGGAAGAACAGCACCACAATCATGATCACAATGGAGAACACCACCATGCGGAAGCCGGAGCCCAGCAGGGGAACCTGGAAGTCGTTGATGTAGGTCACATTGTCCAGGAAGCGGAGCCACCATTCACTGCACGCAATAAACAGGAAGGAAGCAATCACGCTGCCGGAAACGCTGCCCATGCCGCCGATGACCACAATCAGCAGAATTTCATAGGTCATGGAAGACTTGAATGCATTGGCCTGCAAGGAACCCTGATACATGGCCAGCAGGGCACCGCCTACGCCTGCAAAGAAGGAGCTGATGACAAAGGACATCTGCTTGTGATGGAACAGGTTGATGCCCATGGCCTCAGCGGCGATTTCATCATCACGGATGGCCTTGAAGGCACGGCCGTAGGTGGAGTTGATCAGCAGCAGTATGATGCCGATGCATATGCCCGATACAATGAAGGGGAACAGCACCGTGCTGCCGCTCATCACCGTTTTGAAGGTGGGGTAGGTCTTCAGCAGATTGGAACCGTTGGTAATGGGTCCAAGGCTGTCCCACTGGACAATGGCACGGATGATTTCCGCAAAGCCTAGGGTAGCAATGGCCAGGTAGTCGCTCTTCAGCCGCAGGACGGGCAGACCGATCAGCGCAGCGAAAATGGCTGCCACAACACCGGCCAGCACCAAAGCGACAATGAAGTTGACTTCTACCGTGATGCAGCCGCCCGCATAGTACTGATACACGGCCTGCCGCTTGGCAAGGGGAATGGTGAGCACAGCATAGGTGTAAGCACCCACCAGCATGAAGCCCGCCTGCCCCAGGGAGAACAGACCGGTAAAGCCGTTCAGCAGGTTCATGGATACGGCAATCAGGGCGTACACGGCACCTTTCTTCAGCACCGTCACCAGCATGGAGCTTGCACCTTGGGTTTCCTCAGCCAGCCATGCAAGGAAGAAAATGAGCATAACCCCGGCAACACAGCAAAGGGTTTTCCACAAAGGTTGTTTCTTCATTCGTATCACCTCAAACCTTCTCTGCTGTCTTTTCGCCAAACAGACCGTTAGGCTTGAAGATCAGGATGATAATCAGCAACGCAAAGGTGAAGGCATCGGAGAAAGCGGTGTAGCCTGCGGCCTTCATCAGGTTTTCGCAAATGCCGATGATAAACGCACCGATTACAGCACCGGGGATGGAGCCGATGCCGCCGAACACGGCAGCTACGAAAGCTTTCAGGCCGGGCATGGCGCCTACGGTAGGCGTAACGGTGGAGTAATTGGTGAAGTAAAGCATGGAACCCACCGCCGCCAGGGCAGAACCGAGAATAAAGGTGGCGGAAATCACGTTGTTGATTTTAATGCCCATGAGCTGGGAGGTTTCAAAGTCTCTGGAAACGGCACGCATGGCCATGCCAACTTTGGTGTGGTTAATCAGCAGTACCAGCGCCACCACCAGCAGCACGGTCAGCACAGGGGTTACCAGGGTAACGACCTTGGTGCTGGCGGAACCGATCCGCACCGTGTCGGAAATCCAGGGCAAAACAGGGTACTGCTTGGCCAGACCGCCGGTTACGTACCACATCAGGTTCTGCAGCAGGTAGGAAGTACCGATGGCAGAAATCATAATGGACATACGGGGTGCAGTGCGCAGGGGCTTGTAAGCCACCCGCTCCACCAGGAATCCCAATATGACCGTCAGAATAATCACCAGAGGAACGGAAATGCTAAGGGGCAGAGCGGCTACCAAATACACCATGAAGAAGCCGGCTGCAGTGAAAATGTCACCGTGGGCAAAGTTGATTAACCGCAGAATGCCGTAGACCATGGTATAGCCTACAGCAATCAGCGCATACTGTCCGCCGACGGATATGCCGGCCAGCAGATAGGGGAGCAGCATGTCGAACATTCGTCATTCCTCCATTGGAAAGGGATATGCGATGATAGCAAGAAAGCGAACCCGCGCTTTCACGGGCACGGGTTCGCTGCTTGATGCACAGGAAAAGCGGATTACTCAGCGAGGCCTGCCACCGACTGGGTCTTTTCGAAGTCGAATTCGCCGGTCTCGGTGTTAGCCTTCTTGATGTAAGCCATGTCCTTGTTGGCGTCGCCGTTTTCATCGAAGGAGATGGCACCGGTTACGCCCGTGTAGGTAACAGAGGGAAGTGCGGCAGCCACAGCGGAAGGCTCAGTGGAACCGGCAGCCTTCAGCGCCTCGATGGCCACATTGTAAGCATCAAAGCCGAGTACGGAAACAGCAGCCACAATGTCGTTGCCGCCGTTGTTGGTCAGCTTGTCGGGGTTTGCATTCAGCCAAGCCTTGAAGCCGGAAACGAATTCCACTGCAGCAGCATTGGTTTCGTCTTCAGCGAAGAAGGTGGACACGTACACGTTAACATCCTTGCCCTTGGCAGCGTCCAGGATAACGGAGGACTCCCAAGTGTCGCCAGCCATCAGCGGGAAGGTAACGCCCTGAGAAGCAGCCTGGTCGATGATCAGGGAAGCGTAGGTGGTGGCGCAGGGGGCGAAGATCACGTCGCAGCCGGCGTTCACAGCGTTGTTCAGGTAAGCAGAGAAGTCGCTGGTGCCTTCGGGGAAGGTGTCTTCAACCACTTCGCCGCCCAGTGCCGTGAAGGCTTCCACGAAGTAGTGAGCCAGGCCGTTGCCGTAGTCTTCACCAAGCATGGAGAGTGCATAGGCCTTCTTGCAGCCCTTGTCATAGGCGAAGTTGGCCATGACGCTGCCCTGGAAGGGATCCAGGAAGCATACACGCCAGTAGTAATCGCACAGCAGGGTAACGTTGGGGTTGGTGCAGCTTACGCCGATGGCGGGAACTTCAGCAGTTGCGAACACGTCGCCGCCTGCCATGGAAGCACCGGAACCATAAGAGCCAAGGACGATGGACACACCGGAGGATACCAAAGACTGGGCAGCAGTCACAGCCTTATCCGTAGCGGACTGGTTATCAACAATGACCAGCTCCACGTTATAGGTCTTACCACCAATTTCTACAGTAGGCGTCAGGGAGTTGGCATACTCAATACCCAGTACTTCCTGCTTGCCGCCAGCACCATTATCGCCGGAAGAAGGCTCGAAGACGCCGATCTTCACGGTCTCTTCAGCAGAGGCGAAGGAGAGGCAGCTCAGGGCCAGAACAATCGCAAGGACAAGTGCAGCTAGTTTCTTCATGGTAGGATGCCTCCTTTAATAGAATGAAGGGATTATACACCTGAAAAAATCGAAATGCAAGTGGAATACAAGAAAAATGCAAAACTGACGTTGACCATGCAAGCAGCCGGATTTTTGAACGAAAACCGGCGTTTTGCAGAGGAACGGAAGCCACTGATGGGGACAAGACGGGCGACGGGGACTTTGGACAGAAGATGCATTGTGTGAAAAATGCATCAATCAAGGCGAAACTTGCGCATCCTAATCACAGGCCTGTATAGTTAGCCAGGAAATGACGGGTACGCTCCGCACTGGGATGATCGAACACCTGCTGGGGCGTGCCTTGCTCCAGGATGATGCCTTCATCCATGAAAATCACCTTGCTGGCCACATCGTGGGCGAAGGACATTTCGTGGGTAACGATGATCATGGTGGTATCCCGCTCGGCAAGGGAACGGATGACACGCAACACCTCGCCGGTCAGCTCCGGATCCAGGGCAGAGGTGGGTTCATCGAAGCAGAGAATGTCGGGATTCAGTGCCAGCGCACGGGCAATGGCTACCCGCTGGCACTGTCCGCCGGAAAGCTGGTGGGGATAATTATTCATCCTGTCCTGCAGCCCCATTTGCGTCAGCAGCTGACGAGCCTGTTCGACGGTTTCCTCATGGATCCGCCGACGCTGGGACTTGTCCCTGCATTTTTCCCGCAGCAGTAGTTCCCGTGCCAGCACCACGTTATCCAGCGCAGTGTACTGGGGGAAGAGGTTGAAGGATTGGAATACCAGCCCGAAGTGGAGGCGGCGTTTGCGCAGCTCCGCTTCCTTAGGTACAGACTTGTCCGAAGCATCCAGCAAGGTTTCGCCATTCAGGCGCACCGTACCCTGATCCGGCGTTTCCAGAAAGTTCAGGCACCGCAGCAGGGTCGTTTTCCCGCTGCCGGAGGAACCGATGATGGATACCACATCGCCCTTTTCCATGGTAAAGGAGATGTCTCGCAGGACGCTTGTGGTGCCGAAAGATTTGCTGATGTTGCTGACTTCCAGCAGAGCCATGGGTTTCATCTCCTTTCAGCGGAAGAAATTCAGTTTCTGCTCCAGCTTATTAAATAGGAAGCTGAGCAGACCGTTGCAGATCAGGTAATACACCCCGGTGAAGAACAGGGGCCAGATGACGCCGGAAATGCCGTGGGAACCTTTCATGAAAGAGTAACCTGCCCAGATGATCTCCTGCATGGCAATGATTCGTGCCAGAGACGTATCCTTCACAAGGGTAATGATTTCGTTGGCCATGGGGGGAACGATGCGCTTGATCATCTGCAGCAGCTTGATTTTGAAGAAAATCTGACTTTTCGTCATGCCCAGCACCAGCCCGGCTTCCTCCTGTCCGGCAGGAATCCCCTGAATGCCCCCACGGAAGATTTCCGAAAAGTAGCAGGCGTAGTTAATGATGAAGGCAATGGCTGCCGCCAGAAACCGACCGGATTCTCCGCCGCCCCAAATGTTATTGCCGAGGATTAAGCCGGGGAAGTAGAAGATGATCAGCAGCTGAATCATCAGGGGCGTGCCCCGAATGACGTACACGATCCCCCGGCTGAGCCACTTCAAGGGCTTGAAGGCGGACATGGAAGCCAGGGAAATCAACAGCCCCAGCGGAACAGCACCAATGAGGGTGACAAAGAAGAGCTTCATTGTTTGCAGGAAGCCTTCGTTCAATGCGCCGACAACGACGGGAAACTGTTCAAGCCAGGTACTCATGATGCATGATCGCCCTTTCCATGGTAATCAAGGTGATAAACACAGCGTCGGGAACCTTCCTTTTTCGGAAGGCTCCCGAAAACGCTGGAGATTTGACATTACTTCTGCTCAATCAGTGCAGCCTGTACGCCGTAGGCCTGAGCAGCTTCCTGCAGGGTGCCATAGGAGGCCACAAAGAAGGCATTCAGCGCTTCAGTCAGGTCAGAGCCGATACGGAAGCCAACGCCGTATTCTTCCGTGGTAAGGCCAACCGTATAGGTCAGGGATGCGTAGCTGGTTTCATCGCCGACCATGGCGGCAGCCATGAGGGCGTCGATGACAGCAGCATCGGAGGTGCCGGCGGCAACTTCCATCAGCGCATCAGCCTGGGATGCTACAGGGGTGGCAGTCAGTCCCAGCCCGGTGACAGCTGCTTCACCGGCACTGCCGGCTTCAACGGCAAAGGTAAGGCCGGCAAGGCTTTCCACCGTCTGGTACTTTTCTGCCACATCCTTGGGCACCACAACAACCTGCGCATTGTTCAGGTAGGCGTTGGAGCAGCTCATGGCACTCTTCACTTCGTCAGTCAGGGTCATGCCGTTCCATACGCAGTCGATGTTCTTGCTGTTCAGCTCCAACACCTTGCTGTCCCAGTCGATTTCAACGAATTCAATTTCAACACCCAGATACTCGGCAAAGGTCTTTGCCAAGTCTGCATCAAAGCCGACCCAATTGCCATCTGCATCCTTGTAATCCATGGGCTCAAAGTCGGTAATGCCGACCACCAGCTTGCCCTTGCTCTTCACATAGGCCATGTCGGAATCTTCGGCGAAAGCGCAAACGGACATCATGCACATAGCCAGTGCCAGCAGCATTGCAAACATCTTCTTCATAGGAACCGCCTCCGTTAACATCGTTTTGCTGTACCGTGAAGGCTGATTGCCTTCAACGCTTTATCATACTAACATAACAAAGCGAATATGTCAACACTTTAGCACGAAAAAGTTTTGGAACATTTTACTTCTTTCGATAAGCGGAGGGAGAAAGGAAAAACTGTTTTTTGAATTGGCTGCTGAAGTAATAGGGATCCATGCCGATGCCCTCGGCCACCTGGGCAATGCTTAATTCCGGATTTTTCAGCAGCGACTGGGCGTAGCGAAGCTTGTAGCGCATCATGGTCTGGCTAGGAGAGATGCCCATGGTATTCTTGCAGCATCGCCACAGGTAGCTTTGGGATACTTGCAGCGCATCGCATACCTGCTGTACATGAATGGGCTCCGATAGGTGCTTTTCCAGATAGAGAAACAACCTGCGCATCAGATCCTGTTCTTTTCGGTGGCTTTCGAGGAGGGGCGCAAAGGAAATATCCTTTGATTGAAAGATTCTGATCAGCAGGAGGGTAAGCATGGCATTCAGCTGGGCATAGGCGCCGGGGGACTGGTGGTGAAGGGCTTGGTAACAGGCGGCCATCAGGCTGAAATCCTCTGGGTGGAAAAGATTCTGAAAAACCGTTATGTTCTGCAGCTCGGCTTTTTCAAGAAACTCCTGCTCCACGGCGATAGGCAGCACATTGAAGAAAAGCTCATAAGAGTTCACACCTTCATAGGTTTCCGCATTATAAACCGTGTAGGGCGGAACAAAAATACAGCTGCCGGGAGTTGCAGTATAGGCTTTATCAGCTGTGTCAATGCGGCATGATCCCTGCTCCAGCAGAATCAGCTTGCATTGGGGGCAAATAATATTCCGCAGGGTTTTGTGATCCTGTACCGGCCAGTTGGTATAATACTCAATTTGAAAATGAAAGGCAGACAGGAAGGTGGAGAGGGGATCATCAAGAATTCGATAGGAATCAAGGCGGGGATATCGTTTCAAGGTCATAACCTCCCATGCATGATAATCACAAAAATGAAACGGAATGAGCATGTTATTTTCTTCACGAACATGATACCATAAAGGCACAGTTTTCCCAAGGGAAAAAAGGAGGCAATTTCATGAAAAGAAGGTTTTCATCCCTGTTGAGCGTCATGCTGGCTGCTGTGCTGGCTTGCCTGATGCCCTTGATGGTCTTGGCGGACGCCATGCCTGCTGACGGCGTGTATGAAGGCAGTGCCAACGGCATGGGCGGTGCAGTGAAGGTGACGGTCACTGTGTCCGGCGGCAAAATCACGGCGGTGGAGGTTGGGGAACACAACGAAACCGCAGGCATTTCCGATCCGGCCATTGAGCAGATTCCTGCAAAAATCGTAGAGGCTCAATCGGCGGATGTGGATGCTGTTGCCGGCGCAACGGTAACCTCTGAGGCCATCAAGGAAGCCGTGAAGGCAGCCCTGTCCGGCGAAGGAACGCAGGAAAAGGCGGCACTGGAAATCACCCTTGAGCCGGATGTAATCGTGGTGGGTGCAGGTATGGCTGGTCTGGTGGCCAGTGTC
The DNA here is from genome assembly GCA_963646285.1 of bacterium. Classification (GTDB taxonomy): domain Bacteria; phylum Bacillota; class Clostridia; order Christensenellales; family Aristaeellaceae; genus CAKUFA01. Next base: position 5,618 of record CAVIWF010000004.1, on the reverse strand, counting down.
CGTGCAGCTGAGCTGGGAGCAAAGGTGCTGGTGCTGGAACAGAACTACCGCGTGGGCGGATCGGCGAACACGGCTGGCGGCTCCATCAGCGGCGCCTGCTATCAAATTCAGAAGGATGCAGGCATTGAGGACAGCCCTGAACTGTTCTATCAGGATTTTGTGAACCTGGGCGGCGGCGAACAGTACATGAACACGGAAATTGCCAAGGTGCACTCGGAACGCTCCGGCGAAGCCATTGACTGGCTGCAGCAGGATGTGGGCGTAGAGTTTTCTACGCAGGTGGACAGCGGCAGCTATCTGACCATGGACATCAACCGTGTGACCTACACGGCAGGGGGTGCATCCTCCGGCGGCGGTTCCTACTTTGTGCGGGGCTTGATGAACAAGCTGCAGCCCTACATCGATGCAGGTCAGGTGCAGCTGTGCCTGGATACCCTGGTGACGGATATTACCCTGAACGAAGCAGGGGACGTAACGGGCGTTGTGGTTGGTGACAAAGAGATTGCATCTCCCTCCACGGTGATTGCTACCGGCGGCTACGGCTACTGCGAACGCTGGCTGAAGGAATTCAACTTCACCAACATTACCTCCAACGACCCCAATACGGCCATTGGCAGCGGCTATGACTTTGCCCGCAAGGCCGGTGCTGCCTTTGACAACATGGATTACAGCTCCTGCTACGGCGGTTCCGTGCCGGTAACGGGCTTCCAGGCATCCCTCCGCTGCAACATCAACTACAATGGTGCCGTGTGGATCAATACCAATGGGGACCGGGTGTTCAACGAGCCGAAGGCCACCAGCATGGACAAGCGCACCGTATGGCGCACCAGCGACCAGAACATCATTTACGTGGTGGTTACGGAAAGCATGCTGTCTGATGAACAGGCACTGTTCACCGGCATGATGAGCAACTCTGCCGCCTTCACCAATGAGGAAAAGATCAACGAGCTCATTGAGAAGGGCTATGTATTCAAGGCTGATACCATCAGCGAACTGGCGGAAATGATTCATACGCCGAACCTGGAAGCAACCTTGACGCAATATAATGAGGACGTGAAAAAGGGTGAAGACAGCGTGTTTGGCCGCACGGACAATCTGCTGTCCTTCGAAGAAGGTCCCTACTATGCGGTGTACACTGTGCCTTACCTGATGATGACGGCAGGTGGCCCCCGGATCAACGGCTCTGCTCAGCTGATGCGGGAAGATGGCACGGCCATCGGCAATGTGTACCTGGCAGGCGAAATCATTGGCTCGGCCAACATTGCAGGTCACAACACCATCGGCGGCATTGGTCACGGCATCTGCGCAACCTGGGGTAAGATTGCGGCGGAAAGTGCTGTTGCCAACGCAGGCAAATAAGGAACAACATTCATCATACAAACGGGAATCTGCCGGGGGAAGTCTGGCAGGTTCCCGTTCTTTTCATTTACAGGAATTTTAACAGAATTTTATAGAGCACAAATGGCTCATTTTATGATATGATAGGAGTAAAGCAGTTGGCGAAAACAAGGAGGACGTTGCATGAAATTGAATTACCGCCGGACGCTGTTTGTAGGGTTTGCTTTTTTCCTGATTTGCGCTTTTTGGCAGGCGTACGACAGTATCATTCCCAAGATACTGACGGATAAGTTTGGCATGTCCCAGGCAAACAGCGGCATTGTAATGGCATTGGATAACGTGCTGGCACTGTTCATGCTGCCCCTCTTCGGTACCCTGTCGGATAAATGCCGCAGCAAATTGGGCAAGCGCACGCCTTTCATCCTTTTTGGTACCTTGGCTGCCGCTGTGCTGCTGGTGGTGCTTTCCTTTGCGGATGGTATGCAGCTGGAAAACATTGCTGCCGTCCGTGATATGGACACACCAGAAACCCTGAATGTGCTTTACGATGAAAATCAGGGACAGATCCTGATGACCCCGGAAGGGGATCAGTACGTTCTTTCCGATGAGGAGCAGGAGGGCGTAATCACCATTTCCCGGGAAGCCTTCCTGACCATGACCCTGGATACAGAAGACTATGCCCGGTACGTAACCCCTGCCCGTCAGGCATATGCTCACCAGCGGACAACCCAGAATGCTACGCCGTTGGTGCTGTTCATTGGGGTATTGCTGCTGCTGCTGATTGCCATGGCCACTTTCCGCTCACCTGCTGTGGCCTTGATGCCTGATGTGACCATGAAGCCTCTCCGCAGCAAGGCCAACGCCATCATTAACCTGATGGGCAGTGCAGGCGGTATCATCATTCTGGCCATGGGCACCGTGTTTGCCACCGGTGCTGCGAAAAATGCCCTGATGCCCTATGGTACCTTCTTCGGCATTGTGGCGGCATTGATGCTCATCTCCCTGGCCATTTTCATGCTGACGGTGCGGGAGCCCAAGTTTGTGGCAGAGATGCACGAGCAAAGCCGCAAGTATGGCATCGAGGAAAAGGAAGAAGAACAGGCTTCCGGCAATCGGAAGCTAAGCAGCGAGGAGCGCAAATCTCTGCTGTTCATCCTGCTGTCCATCGTGCTGTGGTTCATGGGCTACAACGCCGTGACCAGCAAGTATAGCGTCTATGCGGACAAGGTGCTGGGACGGGACTACAACATGACCCTCATCATCGCCCAGGCGGCGGCCATTATCAGCTATTTGCCAGTGGGCATTGTTGCCTCCAGGGTGGGGCGGAAAAAGACCATCCTTGCCGGGGTTGTGATGCTGACCATTGCCTTCGCCACGGCTTCCTTCCTGCGGGCGGATGACAGTGCCTTGCTTATGAACTGCATGTTTGCCTTGGCGGGCATCGCTTGGGCAACCATCAACGTGAACTCTTTCCCCATGGTGGTGGAAATGTGCCGTGGAGGAGACGTGGGCAAGTACACCGGCTTCTACTATACGGCCAGCATGGCAGCCCAGACCATTACGCCTTATTTGAGCGGGCGGTTGATGGATAAGCGGGGAATGACTGCATTGTTCCCTTACGCCACGGTGTTTGTGGCGCTGGCCTTTGTTACGATGCTGTTTGTCCACCATGGCGACAGCAAACCTGAGGCTCGCCGAGGATTGGAAGCACTGGACAACGACTGACAAAAAGCACATCCCCTGATGAAGCAGCTTCATCAGGGGATGCATTATTTATAGGAACATGCTGGCAATGGTAACGCCAATCACATAAACAAGATAGACAACGATCATGGGCTTGTGCCGCATAACCAACGCCAGGTATTCCCGCAGGGAAGCGGCAGGCACATAGTAAAGGGCGGTTTTGCCGCCAATGCCCTGGGCATCGATTTTCAGCTCCCGTGCCAACAGCACGGCACGGAGCACGTGATAGTCACTGGTGGCAATGATGCATTGGGTTCTTCGGCCTTCCTTTTCCATAATGGCTTTGGAGAAGAGCAGGTTTTCACGGGTGGTGGTGGAACGGTTTTCCTCAATGATTTTGTCCTCTGGGATGCCCTGGGAAAGCAGGTATTGCTTCATGGCGGCGGCTTCGGAGGTGACCTCGTTCTTGCCCTGCCCGCCGGAAACGATGAACCGTGCCTGCCTGCCTCCCTGCTCATACCAGCGGATGGCAGCATCCAAACGGCCTTTCAGCAGGGGCGTTACGGTGCCATCCTTCCGAATGCCGCATCCCAGCACGATCACGTAGGGACAGTCCGTGGGCTTTTTCAGCCGACGGTAGGTGAAGGAGTAAAGTACGAATCCACCCAGAGCCAAAGGTACGTACAGCACGATGTTCATCATGAACACCTGCAGTGTTACCTCCATAACGCTGCCGGATACGCCGCTGAAGCAATTCAGGTACCATGCATAATCCCCAGCCAGGATGAACAGGCTCCAGACGATGGGCTGCAGATGGGTCAGGGAAAAACCTTCACGCTTCAGCACCAGAATGCCATCCACCATGAGGAGCAGACTGGTGCCCAACAGGCTGAAGAGGATGAAGAACACGAAAATCATGCCGATGGTCATGCCCACAGTTTCCGGCGCAATGAGAAAGCCGATGTACAGTACAGCGAATGCACCGTGATACAGGGCAAGCTCCAGCAGAAAGCCGTTGATCATTCGGCGGGGTTCCTTGTGAATCAGGAACTGCGCCAGTACCAGACAGAGGAAGGAAGCCAAAACGTGAATAAGCAAGTTCAGGGATAAGTTATCCATGGGAAATCCCCTTTCAAAAAAACCGTTCTCGTCATGATAGCACATTTTGTAAGGAAATGCTACCATATTGCAAGGAAAAATCAGCATGGGGGATTGACATCCCGAAAGGAATATGATATGATTTTATTAGGAATAAATCCTATTAGCAAAACAACAACTGAAAGGATGTAAAACCATGGAGAAGAGCACCAAGTACGCCGGCACCCAGACGGAAAAGAACCTTTGGGAAGCCTTTGCAGGAGAATCCCAAGCACGGAACAAGTACACCTACTTTGCGTCTGTGGCCAAGAAGCAGGGCTTTGAGCAGATTGCTGCCCTGTTCCTGAAGACGGCTGAAAACGAGAAGGAACACGCCAAGCTGTGGTTTAAGGAATTGCAGGGCATTGGCGACACGGCTGAAAATCTGGCTGCCGCTGCCGAAGGGGAGAACTACGAGTGGACGGACATGTATGAGGGCTTTGCCAAAACGGCTGAGGAAGAAGGCTTCCCGGAACTGGCCAAGCGGTTCCGCTTGGTTGCGGCGGTAGAAAAGCATCACGAGGAGCGGTATCGTGCCCTGCTGCACAATGTAGAAGCGGCAGAGGTCTTTGCCAAGAGCCAGGTCAAGGTGTGGGAATGCCGCAATTGCGGTCACATCGTGGTTGGTGAAAAGGCTCCTGCCGTGTGCCCCACCTGCAATCATCCCCAGAGCTACTTCGAAATCCATGAGGAGAATTACTGAAAAGGCCGTGTTTGATTCGAAAGCCCTTTATCAGCTGGGCTATGGCCTGTACGTCCTTACGGTAAGGGATGGGGAGAAGGACAACGGCTGTATCGTCAACACCGTCATGCAGGTGGCCAGCAATCCTCTGCTGGTGGCGGTTGGGGTGAACAAGCAGAACTATACCTGCGGCCTTGTGCAGCAGACAGGGATGCTGAATGTGAACAGCCTGACCATCGATACCCCCTTTGAAGTATTCCGACATTTCGGCTATCAAAGCGGCAGGAATGTAGATAAGTTCGCAGGGGAAACACCTGCAAGGAGCTCCAACGGCCTTGTGATTCTGACGGAGCACACCGGGGGATTCCTGTCCCTGTCGGTGAAGCAGGAAATGGATGTGGGTTCCCATTTTCTCTTCCTGTGCGAGCCCACGGAAGGATACCTGCAGCCTGGTGCGGAAACGGTCACGTACGCCTACTATCAGCAGCAAATCAAGCCTAAGCCTGAAAGCACAGCCAAGAAGAAAGGCTTTGTGTGCACCGTGTGCGGGCATATCTATGAGGGCGACACCCTTCCGGCGGACTACATTTGCCCTGTCTGCAAACACGGCGCAGCAGACTTTGTGCCTGTGTGAATGCGGCTTTTCGGTGATCGAAACGAATGAAACAACGGAGACCTTCTGTGTAGGCAGAGGGTCTCCATTCAGATTATCAACAAACCCCTGTTTTCAGAAAGGCAGGGGTTTGTTCTATTTGCGATGCAGGGTGTCAACAAAAGA
>CAVIWF010000003.1:0-97039 GCA_963646285.1 bacterium | reverse complement strand
GTGAGTGAGTGCAAAACTCGACAAAGTGGCAAGGCCACTTTGTCGATGCCCTGACCCTACCGCATGGGGCAGGGTGCAGGATTGGGCAATTCACTTATCTTGCGGCAGCAAAGGGATACAGTAAGACTTATACATCATTCCCGATTACGAACCTTGGTGCACCGGCTCACCAGAATGCCGATTTCATAGAGCGCACACATGGGCAGTCCTAACGCAACTTGGGACACCACATCCGGGGGCGTCAGAATGGCCGCAATGATAAAAATGGCAAGGATCACGTACCGCCGCTTGTTGGCCAGCATGGCTGGGGTGGTCAGCCCGATGCGGGTGGTCAGGTACAGCACCACCGGCAGCTGGAAGGCAATGCCGAAGGGAACCAGGAAACCGAAAAGGAAATTGATATACTTGTCAATGGACAGCATGGGCGTAGCCAGCGAGTCTCCTGCCACAAGGAAGAAATCCACAGCCAGGGAATACACGGCGAAGTAGCAGAAGACAACACCCACCAGAAACAGCAGCAGCGCCAACACAAACAGCAGGCGAAAGGCTCGCCTTTCGTTGGGATAAAGCGCCGGCTTGATAAAGCTCCATATCTGCCAAATGACCACAGGGCTTGCAACGATGGTGCCTGCCAGCAGGGCCACCTTGAACTTGGTGACCAGCGCTTCGGACATGGCGGTGAAAATCACCTGAATGCCCCGAGCCTGAATGGGCGCCAGAATCCAGTTCATCAAGGGATCAATGGCGAAGTAAAACACCAGCAGAAAGGCAGCAGCAATGGCACCGGCAGAAATCACCAGCACCTTCCGCAATGCCAGCAGATGGCTGAGGAGGGACTCACCCTTTTTCTTCGGCTGTTCCTCCTCGGAAAGGTTTTCGCCCCCATCTGGTGCATCCTGCTGCGCTTCTTCAGCTGGAATAGTTTCTTTGTGTTTCATGCTTCGTCCTTTTTGTCTTGATTGTCATCAGGCTTGTCGTCCTTCAGCTCGCTCTTGAAATCCTTGATGCTCTTGCCCAGGGCTTTGCCTACGCCGGACAGCTTGCTGCCGCCGAAGAGCACCAGTGCCAGTACAATAATGAGCAAAATTTCTGTCGTTCCCAGACGCATGTTTGTATCCTCCTTTATTTTGACTCCGTGTCGTGCTTAAATTCTTCCGCTGTCTTTTTCACGGATTCCCTGGTTTCACGCAGGGTTTCGGAAAGATCCCCCTGCTGCACGGCATCCTTTACGTCGCTGCGCACGTCATTAACTTCCTTTTCCAGGGAATCCCAGCCGGTTTCTTTCTTAATATCGTTCAGCAGTCGGCGGGATTTCTTGACTGCACGAGCCAACCAGCGGGCTACCTTCGGCAGATCCTTGGGGCCAACCACCACAAAGGCGACCAGCAGGATCAGCAGCAATTCCGTAAACCCGATATTGAACACAGACTACCGTTCCTCCTCTTGCATAGTGCCCCGAAGCCTAAGGGCAGCATCCTTCTTCTAAAAGCGAGACGAGCATATTCTCTGCTCTGTCTTCGTGCCTGTCCCATCAACGCAAATTATCCTACCGTTAAGATACCATGCAGAATGCACTTTGTCAAGGTTTGAACAAAAGGTTGCTGATTCTCCACAGATGTGCACAAAAAGCATCAAATTATCGTTCTGCCGGCAGGGAAATTTTCTCCTCGTATCGAATGTTGCCAGTGCAAAAGATGTTTCGTTCCAGGGAATAGATCAATCAGTGGGAGGTTTTTCTCATGATTCGCAGATATGACTTTGGTACCCCCATCCCTACAGATGCAGTGGTTGTCCCGGTTCCCATGGGGGAGGGCGACCTGCCCCATATGACCACATCCCGCTGGGGGGAAGCACTCAGCTTCACGGTGCACCTGGGGGAAGATGACATGATTTTCGGTCTGGGGGAGAACGTGCGGGGCATCAATAAACGGGGGTTCCGTTATCGTGCCTGGAACACGGATGATCCCAACCATCATGAAGGACGGGAGTGCCTGTACAGCAGCCACAATTTGCTGATCTTTACAGGGGCATGCGGCCTTTTCGGCGTGTATTTTGATGATCCCGGCAATGTGGTGTTTGACCTGGGCTACACAGACAGTGATCAGGCGGTTATTACCAGCCCGGAGGGAAATGTCAGCGTTTACCTGATCGAAGAGGATAGCCTGAAGGGCATTGTCCATGCATTCCGCAGCATTATTGGTCAAAGCTATCTGCCGCCCAAGTGGGCGTTCGGCTACATTCAGTCCCGCTGGGGCTACGCTACGGAGGATGAAATCCGCACCATCGTCCGGGAACATCGCACCCGGCATATTCCTCTGGATGGTGTCAGCATGGACATTGACTACATGGAGCGGTTCAAGGATTTTACCTGGAACCAGAGCCATTTTTCCGACCTGTCCAAGCTGACGGGTGAAATGCGGGAGGAGCATATCCGCCTGGTGCCCATTATTGATGCCGGGGTGAAGCAGGAAAAGGGCTACGATGTGTGTGATGAAGGATTGGAGAAGGGCTATTTCTGCCTGAAGGCAGATGGGAAACCCTTCGTGGGTGCGGTATGGCCCGGTCACAGCTATTTCCCGGATTTCCTGCGCCCGGAGGTGCGGGCATGGTTCGGCAGGCAGTACTTCAAACTGCTGGATGCGGGGATTGAAGGCTTCTGGAACGATATGAACGAGCCTGCCCTCTTCTACTCCGAGGAAACCTTGCAGGAAGCCATTGAGCTGGCAGAAAGCTGCAAGGGGAAGAACCTGGGGGTGGAGGAATGCTTCCATCTGAAAGGTGTGTTTCAGCAGACGGCGAACAACATGGAGGATTACCGCCGGTTCTACCATGTGGTGGGCGGAAAGCCCATCCGCCATGACCGGGTGCACAATCTGTACGGCTACAACATGACCAGAGCGGCGGCGGAAGGCTTTGAAGCCTATCAGGCAGATAAGCGGTATCTGCTGTTCAGCCGTTCCTCCTACGTAGGAGCGCACCGCTACGGCGGGGTTTGGCAGGGAGACAATTGCTCCTGGTGGAGCCACATCCTGCTGAACCTGAAGCAGCTGCCCTCCCTGAACATGTGCGGCTTCCTTTTCAATGGGGCTGATTTGGGAGGCTTTGGGCAGAACACCACGGAAGACCTGCTGCTCCGCTGGCTGCAGCTGGGGGTCTTTACGCCCCTGATGCGCAACCATTCCGCCCAGCACACCCGAGATCAGGAAATTTACCGCTTCCGCCGGATGGATGACATGCGTCGGGTGCTGACGGTTCGCTATGCCCTGCTGCCCTACCTGTACAGTGAGTTTATGAAGGCTGCCTTCAATAATGAAATGCTCTTCCGGCCTTTGGCTTTCGACTATCCTGAGGATGATGCTGCCTGCCGAACAGAGGATCAGGTGATGCTGGGCGGCGAATGCATGATTGCCCCTGTCTACGAGCAGAACGCCCGGGGGCGGCATGTGTATCTGCCGGAAGATATGCTCATGGTCCGCTTCCGCTCAGCGGAGGATTACGATCTGCTGCCCATGGCTGCGGGACATCATTGGGTGACGCTGAACCTGAACGAGTTCCCCCTGTTCATCCGCCGAGGAGCCATGATACCCCTGAGCCGTGGTGGCGAATGGGTGGCGGCTGTGGATAGCCGTACCCTGACCCTGCTGGGCTGGGATTGCGACCATGCCAAGTATGTCTTTTATGATGATGACGGTCAAAGCAAGGATGCGAAGCTGGAAGGCCATTTGTATACCTTGCGTGCAGATGCCCCTGTGGAAGGTTTCTGTCTGGATGGAAGCAAGCTGATTGGCGGATAAGGAGGGATCCACATGAGTGCTGGTGATTGCATGCAGTATGCGCCCCACGGACGGCCCACCCCGGTGGTGAAGCCGGGGGAGTTTGTTTTCTCCGTGATGTATCTGGAGCACGGGCATATTGACGGCATGACCCGTGCCCTGCTGGATGCGGGAGCAACCATCAAGCAGGTGTATGACCCTGATGCCAACAAGGTGGCAGCCTTCCTCAAGCGGTTTCCTCAGGCTGTTCCGGCGGCCTGTGAAGAGGAGATTTTGCAGGACAAGGACGTGCAGCTGGTATGCGCTGCGGCTATCACCAGTCAGCGGTGCAGCCTGGGGCTGCGGGTCATGGCGGCAGGGAAGGACTACTTTACGGACAAGGGACCCTTTACCACTTTGGAGCAGCTGGCACAGGCTCGGGAGGCCTGCCATCGTACGGGACGAAAGTACATGGTTTACTTCAGCGAGCGGCTCCATGTGGAGGCGGCGGTGCTGGCAGGCTACATGATCGATCAGGGGGAAATTGGCCGGGTGATCCACATGGAAGGCTTTGGCCCCCATACCCTGAATGCGGCAAGTCGCCCGGACTGGTTTTTCCGGCGGGAACAATACGGGGGAATTCTGTGCGATATTGGCAGCCACCAAATTGAACAGTTCCTGTACTATATCGGGGATGACCGTGCACAGGTGGCAGGCAGCCGCATCGGCAACTATGCCCACCCGGACTATCCGGAGCTGGACGACTTTGGGGATGTGACCCTGAATGCATCGAGCGGTGCATCCGGGTATTTTCGTGTGGACTGGTTTACCCCCAAGGGCTTGAGCACCTGGGGAGACGGTCGGATGTTCATCATGGGCACCAGGGGAACCATCGAACTGCGGAAGTATGTGAATGTGGCTTCCGGGCAAAAGGGCGGCAATCATCTTTTTCTGGTCAATGACCGGGGAGAACAATATTTCAACGCCACGGATACGGTTGGTTTTCCCTTCTTTGGTCAGCTGATTCTGGACTGCCTGAACCGCACGGAACATGCCATGACCCAGGAGCATGCCTTCCAAGCGGCAGAGCTTTGCCTTGCTGCCCAGCAGCAGGCAGCGGTTGTTGCGCCCTGAAAACACCAGATCTGCGTTGACAGCACTGCCGGAAGCACGTATAATCATCCTAAGCCGCCGTAATCGACGGCGATTTCCTCACAATGCGGTTAGTTACGCTTAACCATTTGATTCGATGCAACAGGAGGTGCGTATGGTACAGATTCTTTCTCTTCCTTTCCTGGGTACAACCTTAGGGGCAGCCATGGTCTTTTTCCTGCGGGGCAACATACCAGACCGGGTGGAGAAGCTGCTGCTGGGCTTCGCCTCCGGGGTGATGATTGCCGCCTCGGTGTGGTCGCTGCTGATTCCCGCCATTGATATGTCGGAAGGCGGCGCTCTGCCTGCCTGGTTTCCGGCAGTGGCAGGCTTTCTGGCAGGCATTGCCTTCCTGCTGGTGCTGGACAGCGTGATCCCTCACCTGCACCGCCACAGCGATACGCCGGAAGGTGTTCGTTCCAAATTGTCCCGTACAGCCATGCTGGTGTTTGCCGTTACGCTGCACAATCTGCCGGAAGGCATGGCCGTGGGCGTTACCTATGCAGGGGCTGTCTCGGGGCAGGCAGACATCAGCATGGCAGGGGCATTCGCTTTAGCCCTGGGCATTGCCATTCAAAACTTCCCGGAAGGGGCGATCATTTCCATGCCCCTTCGGGGAGAGGGTACGTCCAAGGGGAAAGCCTTCCTCTACGGGGTACTGTCCGGCATTGTGGAACCCATCGGTGCCGTGCTGACCATTCTGCTGGCACAGCAGCTGACACCGGTGCTGCCCTATCTCCTTTCCTTTGCAGCCGGTGCCATGATTTACGTGGTGGTGGAGGAGCTGATTCCGGAAAGCCAAAGCGGTGCCCATTCCAACCTGGGTACAGTAGGCGCAGCCTTGGGTTTTGCGCTGATGATGGTGCTGGATGTGGCACTGGGATAAAATAAGAGCGGCAGAGGAATGTTATTGATTCCTCTGCCGCCTTTGCGTTTGGATGAAAAGATGAAGTCAGCACATCTTGATCAGCCGCTGATAGAAGGCAACGGTCTTGACCAGGGTTGCCACGGGAACCCGTTCATCATTGGCGTGGATCAAGCCCCGTTCTTCCTTGCTGAGTGCCATGGCGGAGAAGCGGAAAACATGGTCGCTGAGCACGCCATAGTGCCGGGAGTCGGAGCAGGCGATCATCAGGTAGGGCGTCACAACAGCGTCTGTCCAGGTGCCGCGAATGGCGGTGCTCAGCCGCTGGAAGGGCTCGTCATCCGTGCGGGATTCCCGGGAAGGATTGGAGGCATACACGGGCTCCAGCTTCACCCGGTCGTCATGGATCACTTTCTTCAGGTAGGCCATGGCAGCGTCTACATTTTCACTGCTGTTCAGCCGCAGGTTTGCACCGACCCAGGCTTCTGGGGGCAGCACGTTGTTGGCGGCACTGCCCTGCATCTGGGTAAAGGCTACGGTGGTGCGCACCAGAGCGTTCAGCTCGCCGCCGCTCTTCTTGCACAGGAGGTTCAGCACAGGCTTGAAGCACCACAGGTTGGCGAAAATCATGCGGTACAGGAAGGTGCTGCGGCGGCCAAGGGTATCAAACATTTCTGCAGCAGGGGCGGACAAATGGAAGGGGAAGGGATGATCCTCCACCCGGGCAACAGCCTTTGCCAGAATGCCCACCGGGCTGTGGGCAGGGGGCGTGGAAGCATGACCGCCGTTGGAAGAAACGGTAAAGCGGACGTTCACCTGTCCCTTTTCGCCTGTACCCACCACGGCGCAGCTCTGGGCAACGCCGGGGAACACGTTCTGCACCACGGCGCCGCCTTCATCCAGCACGAAAGCAGGCTCGATGTGATGCTCGGACAGCCACTTTACAATGGTGGGTGCGCCGGTGCCTGCAATTTCCTCGTCTCCTGCAAAGGCAAGATACAGGTCGTTGGCAGGGGTGAAGCCCTGCTCAATCAGCGTATCCGCAGATTGGAGCACGCCCAGGAAGGTGCCCTTGGTATCCAGCGTGCCACGTCCCCACAGAACGCCGTCTTCCAGCACGGCATCAAAGGCAGGCTTGGACCAGCTGGCCTGATCCACAGGCACAACGTCATAGTGTGCCATCAGCACGCCGGGCTTGGCATCGGATTTGCCCTTCCAATGAAACAGCAGGCTGCGGGGGCCGGGCTTCACAAAGGTGCACGTGGCAAATACATGGGGGAACAGGGTGGGCAGCAGCTTTTCCAGCTTGTCGAATTCGCTGTTGTCTTCCTTGGATTTGTCCGTATAGGATACGGTGCGGCACCGGATCAGCGCCTGCATATTGGACACGGTTTTCGCTTCGTCGATTTTTTCGTCCGTAACGGGAACGGCAGGCTCTTCCTTGGGCTTGAAAGCGGCTGTGCGAACCATCAGCACTGCCACAAAAAGGATCAGCAATGCCAGAATGATCCAACCAATCATGGAATGACTTCCTTTCTTTGATAACGTTGTTTTAGGGACGATGAACATTCCCTTGCTACCAGATTAAACGAGCCCCTTCTTGTACAGGATGCGGCTGGCCCCAATGGCAATCAGCGCACCTACCGGCACAAGCACGCCTACGGCACTGGCCAGAGAGGGCACGGCAAGGAACAGCACCACCATGAACACCAGAGGCGTAATGGCAATTTTCCAGTTTTTGCTCACGTACACCACGGCCAGGGCACCGAACAGGGCAGGCAGAATATTGTCAAAGGCGGGAGCCAGAGTTTCGGATTCCAGCAGGGGCTGCAGGTAGCCCAGCAGCAGCACGCCCAAGGCAATGACGACGGTGGTTACAATGGCGGAGGTGGCAACGGCAATGGTGGAGATCACTTCCCCTTCCTCGCTGGAGGCTTCCACCTTGGCAGCCTGCATGGCGTTCAGTGCACAGGGAACCTTCAGGCTGGACAGGTTGCCGGTGATGAAGCCCAGGTAGGTGCCGCCGGTGCCCAGCATGGGGGCATAGGTCAGCACCTCGATGATGGCGGTGGTCCAGAAAATGGGTGCAACGCCCAATAGACCGGTCAGTACGTATTTCAGCTCCGGCCAGGCATCGTAGTAGATGCAGATGGCAGCCGGTGCCATGATCATCAGGAAAATGGCTGTGGCCACCCAAATGCGGCCGTAGAAGTGTACCGAATCTTTATAGCTTCTCATGCTTGAATCCTCCTCACTTCATCAGGGCCGTTACGGGAATGGATGCAGCCATAGCGCCCAGCATGCACAGGGGCAGAGCATACTGTTCCAGCCACTTGGCCTTGAACACCTTGATGGCAAGCCCGCACAAGCCCATCAGCAGGGCGGAAATCAGCGCAACCACCAGCGGAATGTATCCGGGCAGGCCTTCACGCACATCGGCGAAAATCAACCCCAGGAAGGCGGAAATCATGCCCAGGAACATGCTGTCCATGAACAGCTTGCCCCACTTTTGATCCTTGCCGGTAATGTTGTGCAGCCCGCCTTCCAGCTTCTTCAGCCCGAAGAGAATCAGGAAGATGCCGGGGATAATGCCAAGGGTCATGACCCAGGCAATGGCGGTGAAGGCGTGGGGGTCGGTAATGGTGGTGGAGGTGCTGACACCCATGGCGGCAGCAGTGGTGGTGGCGGCAGGCAATTCATAGGTCAATGCGCCCAGAATGCTCAGCCGCAGCCAGGGCCAGGGAAGCCCCAGCATCTTGGACAGGGTGATGACCCCCATCAGAATGGCAATGGCCGGCGCCACCGTGAAAATGGCGCTGGAAAGAATGGTGGAACGAATGGTGGTTCCACTGATGCCAAGCTGCTTGGCACGACGGGTGGCACGCACAAGGAAGAAAACGGACTGTGCAATGACGAAAAGGATGATGACCGTCGTTACGCCATAAAGAAAACCGCTGTTGACATCAAAAGTCGGCATGGCAGTAAGACCTCCTTATCAATGAATAACCACATTGTAACAAAATGAGCATCGGGCGTAAAGGTCTCCTTTGGCAAGTACGAAAAAAGAACAAAAGGAGAACGTGACATTGACTGGACACTATGATATGATACCCGTGAAATCAGCAGGCAAAGACGCCTTGCTGATATATACATATGGAATTTGACCGAAAGGCGGATATACAGTTCATGAAAATTGAGATTCAACCCTCCAAACTTCACGGCACAGCCCACGCACCCGCTTCCAAGTCGGAGGCCCATCGGCGGATGATTTGCGCCGGTTTGGCAGAGGGATGCACCAAGCTGCACGGCTTCATGGAGTCTGAGGATATGGCGGCTACCTGGGCTTGCTTGAAGGCGCTGGGAGCGGTGCTGTCTCTGGAAGGGGAGACCCTGACCATTCACGGCACGGAAGGAAAAAAGCGAATCTGCCCTGTGATGGATTGCGGAGAAAGCGGCTCTACGCTGCGTTTTTTTGTGCCGATTGCCATGGCCAAGTGCGGCGGCGGCATCTTCCGCATGCATGGACGGCTGGGACAGCGTCCCATGGATGTGTATCGGGATCTGTTCGTGCCCCAGGGCACAGGCTGGCGCATGGGCATCGGTGCTGACGGTGCGGCAGAACTCCATGTAACCGGAAAGCTTCAGCCCGGTGCATACGTACTGCCGGGAAATGTATCCAGCCAGTTTGTGTCCGGCCTGCTGTTTGCTTTGCCCCTGCTGGATGGGGAATCCACCCTGACGGTCAAGCCGCCGGTGGAATCGGCAGGCTACATTCAAATGACCCTGCGTGCCTTGGCGGACAGCGGCATTCAGGTGCATGAGACATCTCCCTATACCTGGACCATTGCCGGAAAACAGCGCTACTGCACCGAGGACGGTACCCTGACCGGGGACTATTCTCAGGCAGCAGTGCTTTTGTGTGGAGCGGCACTGGGGCAGGATGTGGCGGTAGACGGCCTGTCGGCAGACAGCATTCAGGGCGACCGGGTAGTGCTGGAACACCTGCGGGCACTGGGGGCGGAAGTTGAGGAAAAGGATGGCTGCATTCGGGTTGTGAAGCCTGCCTGTCACGGGGCTGAACTGGATATGAGTGGCTGCCCGGACATTGCTCCCATGCTGGCGCTGGTTTGCCAATTGATGCCCGGGAAAAGCCGACTGAAGGGCTGTGGACGGCTGCGGCTGAAGGAATGCGACCGCCTGGCGACCACACAGATGATCCTCCAGCAGCTGGGGGGCAATGCCCAGGTTGCCGGGGATGATCTGGTGCTGGAAGGTGTGCCGAAGCTTCACGGCGGCGTCAATGTGGATGCCAGGGAAGATCACCGCATGGTGATGCTGACGGTTATGGCGGCACTGGAGTGCGAAGAGCCTGTGACCCTTGACGGCGCTGAGTCGGTGAACAAGTCCTGGCCTGAATTCCTGCATGTGATCACCGCCTTGGGAGGAAAAATCCAGTGAGCAGCTGCTTTGGCCAACATCTGCATTTGTCCCTCTTCGGTCAATCCCACGGAGAGGCAATCGGCATAACCATGGATGGTTTTCCGGCTGGCATGAAGGTGGATATGGCACATCTGGCGGCGGAAATGGCTCGCCGTGCGCCTGGTTCAAGCAGCATGACCACCCCCCGCAAGGAACCGGATCAGCCGGAGTTCCTCAGCGGCATCATGGATGGGCATACAACGGGGCAGCCCATTTGTGCAATCATCCGCAACACCAACATGCACTCACGAGACTATGGCCAAGGGGTGGATCTTGTCCGCCCGGGCCATGCAGATTACACGGGGCATGTGCGGTATTACGGCTTTGAAGACTGGCGTGGGGGCGGCCATTTCAGCGGTCGGCTGACGGCCCCCATTGTGCTGGCAGGCACCTTGTGCAGGCAGTATCTGCAGGCACAGGGGGTAACCATTGGCACGCACATTCAGCAGCTGGAAAACTTGAAGGACGGAAGCTTTCTTGACCATCCCCATGCAGATTTTGAAAAGCTCCACGCCATGACCCTGCCGGTGCTGACAGAGGGCTTGGATCAAGCCATGGAAGAGGCAGTACTGGCTGCCAAGGCAGATGGGGATTCGGTAGGCGGTGTGATTGAGTGCATGGTGCGGGGCGTTCCTGCCGGCTTGGGCGCTCCCTTCTTCGACAGTGCGGAAAGCATCCTTGCCCACCTGATGTTTGCCGTTCCGGCGGTGAAGGGGGTTTCTTTCGGCGAAGGATTCGGCTTTGCTGCCCTGCGGGGCAGTCAAGCTAATGACAGCTTCCGCATGGAAAATGGCAAGGTTGCCACAATGACGGATCACTGCGGCGGCATCCTTGGGGGCATTACGGATGGCATGCCCCTGATCTTCCGGTGCTGCATCCGTGCCACCCCGTCCATTGCCAGGGAGCAGGAAACGGTCTCTTTGCAGAAACAAGAAAATGCCACCATGGCCATAAAAGGCAGACACGACCCCTGCATTCTTCCCCGGGCTGTTCCGGTTGTGGAGGCCATGACCGCCATTGGCTTGATGGAGCTGTGGAAGGAGCGTGCCGCATGCGTCCGGTAATCGCTTATCCCGGGGTGCCCGGCAGCTTCTCCTGTGCGGCGGCGCAGGAAGCCTTCCCGGAAGGCATCTGTCAAGGCTATCCCACCTTTCCGGAGGCGGCGCAGGCTGTGATTGAAGGAAAGACGGATTATGCCCTGCTGCCGGTGGAAAACTCCTTTGCTGGCATTGTGCTGCCTACTTATGCCCTGCTGGAAAAGCTTCCCCTGCACATTGTGGCGGAGCGGACAAAAACCGTGCGCCATCAGCTGCTGGGGGTGCCCGGCGCAACCATGGTAGATGTGCGGCAAATCTCCTCCCATCCTCAGGCCATTGCCCAATGTGATGCATTTTTGTCCAAGCTGAAAGGGGTGCAGCTGCTCCCTTCGGCCAATACGGCCATCAGCGCCCGGGATGTGGCAGCGAAAGGAGATCCCTCCTGGGCGGCCATCGCCAGCGAGGAAGCGGCGGCTGCCTATGGGCTGGACATTCTCTGCCGGGATATTCAGACAAGCTCCTGCAATACCACCCGGTTCTTCATCCTTAGCCGGGATGCCGAACCTTTGGCAGCCCCCTGCAAGGCAACGGTGGTGTTTACGGTAAAGAATGAAGTAGGCTCTCTGGTGAAGGTGCTTTCCTCCTTTGCGGACAGCGGCCTGAATATGTCCCGCATTGAAAGCCGCCCCTTGCCGGATACTACCTTTGCTTATTTCTTCTCTGCTGATTTTGAAGGCCCCATGGATCCTGCCCATTTGAAGACCGCCATGGACGAGGCACGGCCTGCAACGGAGGAGCTTCGCCTGCTGGGAGTGTACCCGAAAAACTTCTCCCAAGGCAGGGAAAGGTAAGAAAAAGGACTTGCTGATTTTCAATCAAGCGTGCACAAGAAGAAAAAACATCTGCTCCAACCCAAAATGGTTTTCGGGAGGGTGCGGGAGGGGGCTTTTGACACAAAAGCCCCCTCCCGCAAGTTTTCATCAGAATTTTTCTCCTGCAGAAGGGAAAAATGACGAAAAAATGCCTTGCCAAACATTCGCCTTTCTGCTATAATCCCTACTTGGCACATCCTTGCGCTACACATGGATGTAGCGCCAAAGTCCGTGAGGAGGTGAAAGATATGAATAGGTATGAACTGACCTACATCATCGACACTGCACTGGAGGAAACTGCTCGCAAGGAGCTGATTGAAAAGGTTTCTGCCCTGATCGCAGCCAACGGTGGTGAAGTCGAAAAGGTCGACGAGACTTGGGGCAAGCGCCGCCTGGCGTATGCCATCAACTACAAGACCGAGGGTTGGTACGTGCTGGTGACCTTCAAGGCACCTGCTGAGTTCCCCCGCGAGCTTGAGCGTAACTTGGAGATCTACGACAGCGTGATCCGCTACCTGGTGGTGAAGCTGGTTGAAAAGCGCAGCAATGTGAAGCCCCGTCCGGTGCGCACCGCACCCGTGGCAGCACCTGTGGCTGAGGCCGCTGTTGAAGCAGCTCCCGCTGAGGAAGCTCCCGCTACTGCTGATGCTGAGTAAGACATCCATGAGGGTAAAAGCATGAACAAGATCATTCTGATCGGTAATTTGACCCGTGACCCTGAACTGCGCACCGTCGCCGGTGGTGTCAGCGTGTGCTCTTTCACCATTGCGGTGAATGACCGCCGCGGTCGCAACCAGCAGGGTGGTGACCAGCAGGATTCGGCACAGTTCTTCCGCATTACCGCTTGGCGTCAGCTGGGCGAAAATTGCGCCAAGTACCTGGCCAAGGGTCGTAAGGTGTTCGTGTCTGGGCCGCTGGCCGCTCGCACCTATCAGGCGAACGACGGTACGACCCGTGTATCTCTGGAAGTCACTGCTGAAGATGTCGAATTCCTGTCCAGCCGCAATGATGGCGAAGGCGCAGGCTTTGCTCCTGCCGCCCCTGCTGCTCCTACCAGCAGCGTCACCGCTCAAAATGACGGCTTTACCCAGGTAGTCGACGATGATTTGCCATTTTAACGCTTAAGTAAGCTTGAGAGGAGGCCATCCGAATGTCTGAAGAACGTGGTGAAAGAAGGCCGCGTCCCCGGGGAGGACGTCGTCCCCGCCGGAAGGTATGCAGCTTCTGTGTGGATAAGGTCGAATATATCGACTACAAGGACATCAACCGTCTGCGTCGTTTCATCAACGAACGCGGCAAGATCCTGCCCCGCCGTATGTCCGGCAACTGCGCCAAGCATCAGCGTCAGCTGAGCGAGGCCATCAAGCGCGCACGTGCCATCGCGCTGCTGCCCTTCACGGTGGACTAATCATCCGCAATCATCCCTCGACGAAGGTCGGGGGATTTTTCGTTTTTGGCTCCAAGGTTGACAAGGCAGGAAGCACAATGTACAATGACGGGGATTGTTTCTGTATTGAAACAGTAGGGGAGAGTAAGGAGTGATAGCGTGGATCAGCCCTTGGTGAGCGTGGTGATCCCCGTGTGGAATGGGAAGAATACCATTGTCCGGTGCCTGCAAAGCGTGCAGCGGCAGACCTGGAAACAGTTGGAGATCATTGTGGTGGACGACGGCAGCAAGGATGGCACTGCCGAAATACTGGATCGGGAAGCAGCCAAGGACGACAGGATCTGCGTTGTGCATCAGGAAAATGCCGGGGTTTCGGAGGCTCGGAACCATGGCGTGACCCTTTGCCACGGGACGTATACCCGGTTTGTTGACAGTGATGACGTGCTGCCGGAGGACTCTGTTGAGCATCTTGTCCGCCGGGCAGAAGAAACCAAGGCGGATCTGGTGATTGCGGCCTATACGGATGTGGTGGGGCCGGTGCGCCGTGTACGGGCACTGGTGAAGGAAGAAAAAACGGTGGAAGGCAACGACTTCCTGCCCCATCTGAATAAAAAGAGCAACAGCTTCTATTACGGGGTGCTGTGGAATAAGCTGTTCCGCACAGACATGATTCGCCAGCATCAGCTGCGTTTCATCTCCGGGCTTAGCTATGGGGAAGATATGGTATTTGTCTGCGCCTATCTGGCGCATGTGAATCGCCTGACCTTCAGCCAGAAACCGGTCTATGATTACATCCGCAATCCCAAGGGCATGACGGCTCATCAAATGCTGGACAGCATCTATCATCCCGTACGGAACATGAAGGTCAAGTTCCGCATTTATGCTGCTTTGAAGGAACTGTATCACGTTCGGGGCGCTTACGAGCAATATAAGAGGACGCTGTGGATTTATCTGCTGCGTGTTACGGTGGATGAGTGAAGCGCAGTACATCAATGCTTATGAAGAAAGAAGCCGGGTGCGCATTCCTGCGCCCGGTCTGGGAGCACTGAAATGACAGAGCCAATGGAGCTGCTGGAGCTTGCCGGGCAAATCATTATGGAAAATGGGGGCGAAACCTTCCGTGTGGAGGAAACGGTCACCCGCATGGGGCGTGCCTTTGGACTGCAAAATGTGGAGAGCTTTGCCATTCCCAGCGGCGTGTTTGTCAGCTATCGCCGGGAGGACGGCAGCACGGAAACCGGCGTGGTGCGGATCCACCGCAAGGGAACGAACCTGACCAGTGTGGATGCGGTGAACGCCATTTCCCGTCAGGTGGAAGCAGGCCAGCTGTCCCCGGAGGAAACCCTGGAAAAGCTGAAAATGCTGGAGAAGCATCGGCCTGAACTGCCGGGGTGGCTGATTGTCCTGGGGGCATCGGTAACAGGATCCGGATTTTCGCTGATGTTCGGCGGCACGGTACTGGATTGCGTATCCGCTTTTCTTGCGGCAGGGATTGTGCAGCTGATGTGCAATGCACTGGATCGTCAGCACGTGAATGGTTTGTTCATCAGCCTGCTGGGCAGCTTTGTGTGCACCCTGCTGCCTACCCTATTGTATATCCTGACCGGGCTGGGACATGTGGACTTGATCGTGGGCGGTGCCTTGATGCCTCTTTTGCCGGGGCTCAGCATGACCAATGCCGTGCAGGATACCCTCCGGGGAGATATGGTGTCCGGCAGTTCTCATTTGCTGCAAGCCACCCTGACGGCTGCCTTGGTGGCAGGGGGCGCATTGGTGGCCACCAGCCTGTGTCGCCTGCTGGGAGGGATCAGGCTATGGTGATCACCTTGCTGCAAACCTTCATCGGTGCTTTCTTTGCCACGCTGGGCTTTGCCTTTCTGCTGCGGACACCTCGCCACTGCTGGTTTCCTGCGGGGGTCATCGGCGGCTTTGGCTACACCTTGTATACGGTGCTGCAGTCCTTTGGGTGCAGCGACCCGACGGCCATGTTTATCGGCATGCTGATTGGCGCATTGATTGCCCAGCATGCAGCCAGAAAAATGCGGATGATCGCCACGGCCTTTACGACCCTGGCTGTGATTCCGGCCGTGCCCGGACTGGGCTTGTACCGCTTCATGTCCCTGATGGCCCAGGGAAATACAACGGAAGCGGTCAGCGTAGGCGTTAGCGCCATGACGAACATTGTAATGATTGCGCTTGCGTTGGGCGTCAGCACCTTCATCACCCGGCGCATTCCTCATCGGAAGACCGTGCCTGTTCCGGAGCAGACAAATAAGGCGTGAAAAACAGCAGTTGAAACATTGTTTTACATTGTTTTCACGGAAAAGCTTGTTTATGACAGTCGAATCGGGTATAATGGATAGGACGTACAAGAAAAATATCGCAAAGGAGTAGTGAGCTTTGAGCGATTTTCGTAATGATGAACAAGGAATGCAGCAGGCTGGTGATCTGGATCAGCAGGCGACCCGAATCATGGAGCCTGTAAGCGGGGAGACTTCTGTCCGTCCCCATCGCCGCCGTTCGGCCCGGTATGAACAGCCGGCAGAAGAAGCAGAAGTACAACAGGCACAGCCGGAGAATACGCAGGCAGTTCCCCCTGCTGCCCCTGAAGCACCTGCTATGGAGGATGAGCCGAAGCCTCAGGCAAGGACGACCAGAATCACGACCCGACCTGTGGCACGTACGGCAGACGGGGAAGCTCCTCGGGGGGTACCTCGGCCGGCCAGTCTGGATCGGACCCGCACCCAGCGTCCGCAGACAGAACGGGAGGAAGGGGTACGCCGCCCGGTGAATGCACCGGGGTACGACCGCCGTCCGCCTGTGAACGCCAATTACGCCAGAGGGGAGCAGGTGGGCGAAACCAAGGCACGCCGTCCCCAAATGAAGCGTTCGGAAGTCCCTGCCCCTATTGTGGAGGAAGAACCTCAGCGCAAGGGTCATGGCGGCCTGATTGCATTGATTGCCGTCATTCTGGTGCTGGCATTGGCAGTGGTGGGCGTGATGCTCATCCCTGAGGATGCCACTGGCACACTGGGTGACATCAAGAGTACGGTGACCGGAGCCGTATCCGGCGTGGTGAACAGCGTAGGCGGCCTCTTCGGTCAGGAAACCGTTGTGCCTGCCGAAGCACTGGACTTCTCCGCTGTGAACACGGAAGGTACGGCGCCTTTGGACGTGATTTTCTCCCTGACCACCAACAAGACCACCGCTGAAGTGCGTCTGGTGGATGAAGCCGGGGAAGAACTGCAAACGGAAACATCCATGGTGACGGATAATGTGGATACACGGCTGTGGATGATGATTTTCACCGTGGAAGATGGCTATGAAGGCACGGTGTCTGCTCAGGTTGGCGATGGCGAAAGCTGGAGCGATACGGGCAGAAGTCAGGAATTGCAGATTGCTGCTGCTCCCGTGGTAACGGAAGCCCCTGTGGTGACGGCAACCCCTGTGGTAACCCAGACACCGGTGCCTGCAACGGAAGTGCCTGCTACGGCGACGCCTACCTTGGAGCCTACGGCAGAACCTACGCTGGAGCCTACGGCTACCCTTGCACCCACGGCAACGCCTACTCTTGCACCTACCGCCACCCCCACGGCGGAGCCTACCGCAACGCCGACTCCTACGGCTGTGCCCACGGCGGAGCCTACCGCTGTGCCGCAGCTGACCGCCGCTGCCGATGTTAGTGCCCTGCCTTCCAAGTTGATTACGGAAGAAGTGGCTTACTCCAACACCAAGCGGCTGACCAGCTACACCCGGGCAGAAAAGGAAATCCTGAACATGCCTGCCGGGGATAACTACACCACCATGCCCTATGGTGTCATGACTTACCGTGGCAATGCCTTCCGCCAGAATGCGGCAGTGGGCAATGTGGACAGCCTTTCCGGCATGAGCCTGAAGTGGAAGGCAGAAGCAGGCAGCGTCAAGGGGGCATCTGCTACCTACTACGGCATCGGATGGACAGGCCAGCCTGCCATTATCAAGTGGAGCCGTGAGGTTCGCTCCTTCACCAATATTGAGGAGGAAAAGAAGAACACAACGGCACTGAAGGAAGTTATTGTGGCCGGCTTGGACGGCAAGATCTACTTCCTTGACCTTGCGGATGGTCAGCCCACCCGGGACGCAATCAACGTGGGCTATCCCATGAAGGGTTCCGTCAGCCTCCATCCCCTGGGCTATCCTGTGATGACGGTCGGTCAGTACGCTCGGAAGATGAAGAGCGGCACCGGCGACATTGGTCTGCGGTTCTACAACCTGCTGAACCAGGAACAGATTTACATGCTGGACGGCCTGGACGGCAAGCTGAACCGGGCATATTACGATGTAGGTTCCTTCGAAACCTCTGCCCTGATCGATCCCACTTCCGATACCTTGGTAACCGCCGGTACCAACGGCATGCTGTATGTCACCAAGCTGGGTACGGAGTTTGACTACAACGTGGGTTCCATTAAGCTGGATCCTTCCACGGTGGTGTTCAAGTCCAAGGCAAGCGGGGAAAAGAACAAGAACACGGCTGTGGAATCCTCCCTGGCCATGTACCAGAGCTACGCCTTCTATGCGGACGTGAAGGGCATCCTCCGCTGTGTGGATACCACCACCATGACCACCGTGTGGGCTGTGAACACCGAGGATGAAGTGGATGCAGCCATCTCCCTGGACTTTGACGACAACGGCAACCTGTGGCTCTATACCGCCAACACCCTGACCAACCGCTCCAAGGGCAACTGCCAGATTCGCCGGTACAATGCCATGACTGGTGAACTGGACTGGACCAGCGAAGTGGCGGTGAAGAAGAACACCAAGAACACCGTAACCCCCGGCGCAAAGGCCAGTGCGGTGATTGGTAAAAACGACATTGACGATCTGGTCATCTACACTCTGTCCGGCTTGCAGACGGATGCCGGTGTGACCATTACCGGTGCAGAAGGCGCTGCTGCTGGTGCAGTGATTGCCCTGAACAAGAAGGATGGCTCCGTGGCTTGGACCCGTGCACTGGATGATTACAGCTATTCCTCTCCTGTGGCTGTGTACAGCGAGGATGGGGAAAGCTGGATCGTGCAGGCCAGTGCCAGCGGCATGCTGTACCTGCTAAAGGGCACCACTGGTGAGGTGGTCTCCACCCTGCAGCTGGAAGGCACCATCGAAGGCTCTCCTGCCGTGTATGGCAGCACCTTGGTGATTGGCACCACAGGCAAGGACACCGCCTTCATTTACGGCATTACCTTGGAATAATCAATCGGGGCTCGACCCCACCCAAAAGGCTCAGGGGCAAGTCTCCTGAGCCTTTGCACATCATGTGGGAAGAGCGCCTGTGGAAAAGTTGATTCCCCGACGTGTGTTCGGGTTTTGTTGGAGGTAGATATGGCACAGAAGGTATTGGTAGCATTGGATCAGGGAACGACCAGCTCCCGGGCGGTTGTGTTTGACACGGCAGGCCATATGCTGGCGGCAAAGGGCGTGGAGTTTCCCCAGCACTATCCCAAGCCGGGGTGGGTGGAGCATGACCCCAACGACATTCTGACGACCCAGATCACGGCTCTCCGTGAAGCCGTAAAGCTCAGCGGCGTGGATGTGGCGGACATTGCGGCCATCGGCATCACCAACCAAAGGGAAACGACCCTGCTGTGGGATCGGGAAACCGGCGCTTGTGTGCACAACGCCATTGTGTGGCAGTGCCGCCGTACAGCCCATAATGTGGAACGGCTGCTGAAGGAAGGCTACGGCGACATGATCCGCCGGAAGACGGGGCTGATTCCCGACGCCTATTTTTCCGGCACAAAGCTGGCCTGGCTGCTGGATCATCTGGATCTCCACGAAAAGGCGGAAGCGGGGGAACTGTGCTTCGGCACAGTGGATAGCTTCCTTGCCTGGCATTTGGTAACAGGCCGTCCCCATGTAACGGATGCTACCAATGCAGGCCGCACCATGATGTTCAACCTGGAAACCCAGGATTGGGATGATGAGCTGCTGAAAATTCTGGATGTTCCCCGGGCATGCCTGCCCAGGGTGGTGGATTCCAGCCAGGTCATCGGCATGCTGGATACGTCCATTCTGGGCAGACCCATTCCGGTAGCGTCCATGGCAGGGGATCAGCATGCGTCACTGTTTGGTCAGGCGTGCCTGAAGGCAGGCATGGTGAAGAATACCTATGGCACCGGCTGCTTCATGCTGATGAACACAGGCGAAAAGCGGATTCACAGCGAACACGGTCTGCTTTCCACCATGGCATGGCGGATTCACGGCAAGCCCACCTATGCGCTGGAAGGCAGCGTGTTCATGGGGGGTGCTACCATTCAGTGGCTTCGGGATGAAATGAAGCTGATTACCACCGCAGCAGAGAGTGAAGGGGTGGCTACCTCCGTGAAGGACACGGGGGGCGTGTATCTGGTACCTGCCTTTACCGGGCTTGGGGCTCCCTGGTGGGATATGTACAGCCGGGGCACGCTGGTGGGCATGACCCGGGGCACAGGCCGAGCCCACGTGGTGCGTGCCGCATTGGAAGCTATTGCCTATCAGTCCGCAGACCTGATGCAGGCCATGGCGCAGGATTGCGGCGCAACCCCTGCCCAGCTGCAGGTGGACGGCGGTGCCAGTGCCAATGCCTTCCTGATGCAGTTCCAGGCGGACATCATGAATGTGCCGGTTGTGCGTCCTCAGGTGATGGAAACCACGGCGCTGGGTGCAGCCCTGCTGGCAGGCCTGGCGGTCGGATTGTATCAGGATGTGGAGGACACTGCCGCCGTATGGCACCGGGATCTGACCTTTGAACCCGTCATGCCGGATCATGAACGGGAACGGCTGCTCCATGGCTGGCACCGGGCGGTGGAACGCTCTCTGAATTGGCTGGAGAAATAAAGGAATTTCATCAGTTCAGCGAGAATGAAAGAAGCAGGGGTCGAGGACTGCCAGACCCCTGCAAAAATAAGGAGGCTTTGTTATGATTCTGGATTTTCCGGGGATGGAAGAACAGGAAGTTGAGCATTTTAAGGGCGGGGAAGGCCATGTGTTTGTGAAGATGACCTTTGACGGCATGAACCGTATTGGCATCGGCCGCCTGCCTGCTGGCTCCAGCATTGGTATGCACACCCACGAAACCAACAGCGAGATTTTCTATGTGTCCGCCGGCAAGGCTCGTGTGGTGTATGACGGCAAGGAGGAAACGGTGCTTCCCGGGCAGATGCACTACTGCCCCAAGGGACACGCCCACGCCACCTACAACGATGGCCCGGAAGATTTGGTCATTTTCATGGTGGTGCCGGAACAGTAAGGCGGGCAGGGTCTTCTCTGTGGATGAAACCTTGAATTTGATGTAGGGTATGGAGGATGGAGAATGAAGCTTGCAGGTGACGTACTGAAAAGGATCAAATCATGGTTTTGTGCACATCGAAAAGAACTGGTTACGAAACGGAACATGGGTGTGCTCGCTTTGCTTCTGGTTATGGTGCTTTCTGTCACTACGTTTAGCAGTGCAGCATCCTCAGTTGAAACTTATGGCGCTACGATCAACACGCTTAACGAGCAACAGAAGAATATCACTGCATTGCTGGCTTCTGCAACCTCCGCCTCGGCGGTGATCTCAGCAATACCCGATGACACTGGAACGCCCATTGCTAATGCATTGGCTGATCTTAGCAAATGCTTCTTGGTGGCACTTTCCGTAGTCTATGCCGAAAAGTATTCACTCACAATCATTGGACACATTGTATTCACATGGGCTGTTCCGATTGCACTGGGACTTTTGATCTGGTGCTGCTGCCGCCCGGGAAGAAAGTGGCAATGGAAACTGGCTTGGCGGATATTGGCGTTCAGCATGGTATTGTTTTTTGTTACGCCTGTTAGTGGATGGATTTGCGACAACATTGAGCAGACGTACAGCTATTCCATGCAGGACACGATCAATATGGTTACACAAGTGGAGGAAATCACAGAAACGGAAACCGAGGAAAATAAGTCCTTCTGGGATACCTTGACGGATGCAGCCAATAGTGTGTTCAGCGGTGTTGCAGATGCATTTGAATGGGCGAAGACCATCCTGAACCGTATGGTAGAAGCTGTGGCGGTTGTGTTGGTGACATCTTGCGTAATTCCTCTTCTTGTACTGGTGTGCATGATTGTGGCGGTAAAAATGTTGCTGGGAATTGATATAGATGTTCCGAACTTTGCTCGCTTGCGGAGCAACAATACGGTGGAACAGGAACAGAAGATGCTGAAGTAAAAGGACTGTCCTTCTTTATGAAAATACAGCCCCATACATTTTCACCATCCCATCGGGGCTGAACGCAGGCAGCAACACCTACCCGAAAGATCGCCCACGCATGTGCGCAAGAACATTGCACATTGAATGAAACCCGGGAAAACGCAAAGGAGGCAAGGCAGTATGGCAAGAGAATCGGTCGTGGATCAGTTTCTTACCCAGCTGCCTTGCCTTGCGGAACCCTATCGGGAAAGGCTGGCAGGGATCAACAAAACCATCCGCCTGGAATGGGGGACGCGTGTGGTCTTCATCCACCTGGAAGAGGGCAAGGTGGAGGTAACGAAGGAATGGGACGAATACCCTTCCTGCATTGTCCGCACCAAGGAAGGCGTGCTGCTGAGCGTGATCCGGGGCAAAACATCCCCCATGGAAGCACTGCTCTTTGGCAATGTGCGGGCGTATGGGGATGTGAATCTGCTGCTGAACCTGTGCAGCATGAAGGAAAACGAACATTTGCACAATCTGGGCTAAAAACGTCCACATCACACAAGATGCATAAATGTACCTGAAAAGTGCATGAAAAAAACAGAATTACCCTTGACGCAAGTTTTTGACAGGCGTAAGATAGAGCGCAAGAATCTTCTGCTGAGGCAGTGGTTCTCGCATCTATTTTCTTTTAGGAGGAATGACCATGAAGTTCCGCAAATTGGTTGCAGCTGTTCTGGCACTTGCCATGGCGATGAGCCTGTGCGCTTTCGCATCTGCTGAGGACACCATTAAGATTGGTATGAGCGGCCCCTTGACCGGCGGTGCTGCTGTTTATGGCTTGGCTGTTGAGCGCGGCGCACAGATCGCCGTTGACGAGATCAACGCACTGGGCGGCGTGCAGCTCGAGCTGCTGGCAGAAGACGATGAGAACGACGCTGAGAAGGGCATCAATGCTTTCAACACCCTGCTGGACAAGGGCGCACAGATGATGCTGGGCACCGTGACCACCACCCCCTGCATCGCCGTGTCCGCTGAAGCTTATGCTGAGCGCATATTCATGCTGACCCCATCTGCTTCCTCCACCAAGGTTATCGAGGGCAAGGACAACATGTATCAGGTGTGCTTCACCGACCCTGCACAGGGCTCTGCTTCCGCACAGTACATTGTGGACAACGCTCTGGCCACCAAGGTGGGCATCATCTACAACAGCGGCTCTGACTACTCCACCGGCATCACCCAGACCTTCGAAGAAAAGGCTGCTGAGCTGGGCTTGGAAGTTGTAGCCAAGCAGGCTTTCACCTCCGATGACAACGGCGACTTCTCCGTGCAGGTTGCTGCTATGAAGGATGCTGGCGCTGAGCTGGTGTTCCTGCCCATCTACTACACCCCCGCTTCCATGATCCTCAAGCAGGCTGCTTCCGTTGGCTATGATCCCACCTTCTTCGGTGTGGACGGCATGGACGGCATCCTGAGCCTGGAAGGCTTCGACACCTCTCTGGCTGAGGGCGTTATGCTGCTGACCCCCTTCTCTGCTGACGCTGAGGATGAAAAGACCCAGAAGTTCGTAAGCACCTATCAGAACCTGTACGGCGAAGTGCCGAACCAGTTCGCTGCTGATGCTTATGACGGCATCTATGCCCTGTACACCGCTATCCAGGCTGCTGGCATCACCGCTGAAACCTCTTATGCTGATGCTTGCGACCTGCTGATCGCTGCTTTCCAGGAAATCACGGTGGAGGGCCTGACCGGCACCATGACCTGGGTTGCTACCGGCGAAGTGACCAAGACTCCTATGGCTGTCGTTATTAAGGACGGCGTGTACGTTAGCGCAACCAAGTAAGCCTAAGCGCTCGATAAGAATCTGATTCTTTTCAGCCTCCTTCCCTGCCGCAATCGGCAGGGAAGGAGGAACGGCACACCGCATGGCATAAGGTAACCGGCATAAGGCACGTCCAATGTGGGGCGCTTTATGCTGATTACCTTATGCGCACTTTTGGCTGGTATCTGCACTGGATGAAAAAGAGATAGGAGAGGGTGCGGCAAATGATTACATTCCTTTCCCACTTGGTCAACGGACTGAGCCTGGGCAGCGTTTATGCCATTATCGCCTTGGGATATTCCATGGTGTATGGCATTGCAAAAATGCTGAACTTCGCCCATGGCGACGTTATCATGGTCGGTGGCTATATTTGCTTCTGTGCGACCCAGTATTGGGGCATGTCCCCTTTGCTTGGCGTACTGCTGTCCATTGTGGTCTGCACGGTGCTTGGCGTGGTGATTGAAGGATTGGCCTACAAGCCCCTTCGCCAGGCCACCTCTCTGGCTGTGCTGATTACCGCCATTGGCGTCAGCTACTTCCTGCAAAACATTGCACAGATCATCTGGGGCGCTAACCCCAAGAGCTTCCCCTCTGTGATTTCCCTGCCTTCCATCTTCCTGTTTGACGGACAGATGGTCATCTCCGGCGAAACCATGGTGACGGTGCTTGCAAACATTGTGATCATGATTGCCCTGACCCTGTTCACCGGCAAGACGAAAATGGGCAAGGCCATGCGTGTGGTTTCCGAGGACAGAGGCGCAGCTGAGCTCATGGGCATTAACGTAAACTTCACCATTTCCCTGACCTTTGCCATCGGCAGTGCTTTGGCTGCTGTGGCAGGCGTGCTGCTGTGCTCCTCCTACCCGGTGCTGCAGCCCACTACCGGCTCCATGCCTGGCATTAAGGCCTTCACTGCTGCCGTGTTCGGCGGCATCGGCTCCATTCCCGGCGCCCTTATCGGCGGCTTGCTGCTGGGCGTGATTGAAATCCTGGGCAAGGCCTATGTCTCCACCGAGCTGAGCGATGCTCTGGTGTTCGCTGTGCTGATTGTGGTGCTGCTGGTGAAGCCGACCGGTCTGCTTGGCAAAGCAGTGCACGAGAAAGTGTGAGGTGAGCGGCATGAAACAAAGCAAGAAACGATTCCTCAACAATCTCATTACCTATGGCATGGTGGTGATTGCTTTCATCATCTGCCAGGTCATGGTGCAGAATGGCAGCATGAGCCGTTCCTTCAAGGGTCAGCTGGTGCCCATTTGCGTGTACATCGTCATGGCTGTGTCCCTGAACCTGACGGTTGGCATTTCCGGCGAACTGAGCCTTGGCCATGCCGGATTCATGAGCATCGGCGCATTCTCCGGCATTGTGGCTTCCACCTGGCTGCTGAACTCCTTCAACATGGAAAACACCGTGGTTCGGCTGCTCCTTTCCATGGTGTTCGGCGGCGTGATGGCTGGCGTGGCTGGTGTGCTGATCGGCATTCCCGTTCTTCGCCTGCGGGGTGACTATCTGGCCATTGTGACCCTGGCCTTTGGCGAAATCATCCGCAATGTGCTGAACTGCCTGTACTTCTCCGTGGACGGCAGAAAGATTTACGTATCCTTCAATGACCCCAACCTGCCGGGCAGGATTTTCGTCAACGGCCCTGCGGGTGCTACCGGCATTGCAAAGATTGCCACCTTCACCATGGGCTTTGTGCTGGTGCTCTTCGCCCTCTTTGTGGTGCTGAACCTGATCAACAGCCGCACGGGCCGTGCCATCATGGCTACCCGTGATAACCGTATCGCTGCTGAGTCGGTTGGCATTGCCGTTACCAAGTACAAGATGATCGCCTTCGTGGTGGCCGCTGTGCTGGCTGGCATGGCCGGTGCATTGTATGGCTTGAATGCTTCCACCACCGTGGCCAGCAAGTTCAAGTTTGACACCTCCATTCTGGTGCTGGTGTTTGTGGTGCTGGGCGGCATTGGCAACATTCGCGGGTCTGTGATTGCAGCAACCCTGCTGACCGTGCTGCCTGAAATGCTCCGTGCCTTTGCTGACTATCGGATGCTGGTGTATGCAGTGGTGCTGATTCTGGTCATGCTGGCTACCAACAATCCCTTCCTGAAAAACTTGGCCAACAACATTTTCCACCGTGAAAAGCAGGAGAAGAAGGAGGGCGAAGCGGCATGACGCAGCAGTTGAAGCGGAAGTCCAACACCAAGATGGTGCCCGTGCCCAGCGAATCCATTGTGCCGGAGCGGGATATTAACAAGTCCCCTGTGCTGGAAGCCCGCCACCTGGGTATTGAGTTCGGCGGCCTGAAGGCGGTGGAAGATTTTAACCTGACCATCGGCAAAACGGAGATTGCTGGTCTCATTGGTCCCAACGGCGCAGGCAAAACCACGGTTTTCAACCTGCTGACCAAGGTATACCAGCCTACCACCGGCACCGTGCTGATCAACGGCCGGGATACCGCCGGGATGAATACGGTGCAGGCCAACAAGCTGGGCATTGCCCGTACCTTCCAGAACATCCGCCTGTTCAGCCAAATGTCTGTGGAAGACAATGTGCGCATCGGCCTGCACAATCAGGTGAAGTACGGCATGTTCACCGGCATTTTCCGCCTGCCGGCTTTCTGGAAGCAGGAGCGGGTGCAGCATGAAAAGGCCATGGATCTGCTGAGCATCTTTGACATGCAGGATATGGCGGAGATGAAGGCTGGTTCCCTGCCCTATGGCGCACAGCGCCGGTTGGAAATCGTCCGAGCCCTGGCCACCAATCCTTCCCTGCTGCTGCTGGATGAACCGGCTGCCGGCATGAACCCCCATGAAACGGAAGAATTGATGGACAACATCATCAAGATTCGGGACAAGTTCCAGATTGCTGTGATGCTGATTGAGCACGACATGAATCTGGTGATGGGCATCTGCGAAGGCATCTGTGTGCTGAACTATGGCAGGGTCATTGCCAAGGGCACAGCAGAAGAAATTCAGCAGAACCCTGTGGTCATTGAAGCCTACCTGGGCAAGCAGAAGGAGGGAGCCTGATGAGTGAGAACCGTAAGCCCCTGCTGAAGGTTGAGGATATCCACGTCTATTACGGCGCCATCCATGCCATTAAGGGTATCAGCTTTGAAGTGTATGAGGACGAGGTTGTGACGCTGATCGGTGCCAACGGTGCAGGCAAGTCCACCACGCTGAACACGGTGGCTGGTCTGCTCCATCCCCGCAGCGGTTCCATTACCTTCGACGGCAAGAGCCTGCTGGCCATGCCCTCCTTCAAGGTAGTGTCTCAGGGCATTGCCCTCTGCCCGGAAGGACGGCGGATTTTCCAGCAGATGACCGTTCGGGAGAATTTGGAGATGGGCGGATACACCCGTCCTGCAGGAGAAATCGAAGCCTCCATTGATGAAATGTATACCCTGTATCCCCGGCTGAAGGAAAGAGAAAAGCAGATTGCCGGTACCCTTTCCGGCGGCGAACAGCAGATGCTGGCCATGGCTCGTGCCCTGATGAGCAAGCCGAAGCTGCTGATGCTGGACGAGCCTTCCATGGGCTTGGCACCCATTCTGGTGGAGCAGATTTTCGACATTGTGAAGACTCTGCATAAGGCAGGCACCACCATTCTCTTGGTGGAACAGAACGCCCAAATGGCTCTGTCCGTTGCTGACCGTGCCTATGTGCTGGAAACTGGCAACATCAGCATGGAAGGTCCGGCTGACGACCTGCTGCATAACGATGCCGTCAAGAAGGCTTACCTGGGCAGCTAAGTAATCAAACAAAAAACAAGGAGCTGTGAAGAAAAAAACGCTTCACAGCTCCTTATTTGTGGGGGATTTACTCGTTTTCCAGCTGCTCAATGGCAGCAGGCACCTTGGCCGCATCTGCACTGTTCAGGGCAGGGTAGGCAGGGTTCATGTCCTTGAGGGTTTCCAGGAAAATTTCGCTGGTCAGGTAGCGGGTGTACCATTTGTTGTCCGCAGGGATCACATACCAGGGGCTTTCCGGCGTGCCGGTGGCGTTGATGGCATCCTCGAAGGCTTCGTCATAGGCATCCCAAAGATTCCGCTCCACCATATCCGCCAGAGAAAGCTTCCAGTGCTTGTCTTCCCGCTCCAGCCGGTCAAGGAAGCGTTCCTTTTGCTCTTCCTTGCTCACGTGCAGGAAAAGCTTGACCATACGGTAGCCATTTTCATACAGGTATTGTTCCCAGTTCATCAGCTGGGTATAGCGGCGGGGGAAAAAATCTTCCGTCAGGCACCGGGGCGCCAGGGTGTAATCCTTCTCCATGTGATGCACCCGCACTACCAGCACATCCTCATACTGGGAGCGGTTGAACACGCCAATGGTGCCCCTGGGCGGCAGGGCTTGATTGATGCGCCACAGATAATCATGAGCCAGCTCTGTCTTGTTGGGGGACTTGAAGGAGTGAATCTCCAGCGCTGCCGGGTTCAGGCCGGAAAACACGTGCTTGATCAGGCTGTCCTTTCCGGCGGCATCCCGGGCTTGAATGGCAATGATCAGCCCCTCCTGCCCGGCGGCGTAGAGCTTCTCCTGCAAAATGGCAACTTCCCGCAGGTTTTCGGCAGTCTTGGCCACAAGCTCTGCCTTATGGCTCCGGGCTTCTCCGGCACCGGTATCAAAATCCTTCAGGTTCAGCTTTCTGCTTCCGTCAAAGCGGAAGGATTTCAGGGACATGGCACGGCCTCCTCCATTGATGGAACTGACAGTTATTGTATCATATTGATGCTTTCCCTGACAAGCATTGCAGAAGCTCTTTTCTGCAAGAACAGGGAAAAAACTTGCACCCCCATGCCGAATGTGCTACAGTGGTACAGGATCTCACAGACGAAGATCGGAGATGGATGTATGCCTAATTTTTCCTTGCAGGATGATGTTTTTGAAGGAGCGGCGGCCAAGTTCCCCACTCCTTTTCACCTTTATGATGAACATGGCATTCGTGAAAATGCACGGGCGCTGAACAAGGCCTTTTCCTGGTGTCAGGATTTTCAGGAGTACTTTGCTGTGAAGGCGTTGCCCAACCCCACCATTCTGCGCATCCTCAAGGAGGAAGGCTGCGGCGTGGACTGCTCCAGCGATACGGAGCTGACCTTGGCAGATGCCTGCGGCTTTCGTGGACGGAATATTATGTTTTCTGCCAATGCCATGCCGGATGAAGAATTCGACCACGCCCGGGCACTGGGGGCGTATGTGAACTTGGATGATATTACCCACATTGACATTCTGGAAAAGCACGGCGGTATCCCGGAATGTGTCTGCTGCCGGTATAACCCGGGCGGAGATTTCCAGATCAGCGGCACCATTATGGGCAATCCGGGGGAGGCAAAGTACGGCTTTACGTATCCCCAGCTGCAGGAGGGCTTGAAAAGGCTGAAGGCCCTGGGTGCAAAGCAGTTCGGTCTCCATGCCTTCCTGTCCTCCAATACCATTGATAACGCTTATTATCCGGCACTGGCCAAGATTCTCTTTACCTGCGGCAAGGAGCTGGCGGCAGAAACTGGACTGACCTTTGCTTTTGCCAACCTTTCCGGCGGCGTGGGCATTCCCTACCGGCCGGAGCAGACAAAGACGGACATTGCAGCAGTTGGCGAAGGGGTGCGCAAGGCTTACGAGGAGGTCTTTCCGGAGGGGGGCGTGGCCATTAAAACCGAGCTTGGCCGCTGGATGACCGGCCCCAATGGCTGGCTGCTTGCCCATGCAACCCACCACAAGGATACCTACAAGCACTATGTGGGGCTGGATGCCTGTGCGGCCAACCTGATGCGTCCCGCCATGTATGGGGCATATCATCATATTACCGTGTGTGGGAAGAGAAACGCACCCTGCGATCATGTCTATGACGTGACCGGCTCCCTGTGCGAGAATAACGATAAGTTTGCCATTGATCGTGCCCTGCCGGAAATCAAGGACGGGGATCTGGTGGTGATCCACGACAGCGGTGCCCACGGCTTTTCCATGGGCTACAACTACAACGGACGTCTGCGCTCTGCCGAAATCCTTTACTGTGAAGACGGCACCTATCGGATGATTCGCCGGGCAGAAACCCCCCAGGATTATTTTGCTACCCTGGATATGGATGAAGCGGCGGAAAAGCTGGGCGTGAAGCGGGATTAATAGGTCATCATAATAGGGGATAGGCACTGCGCCTATCCCCCTGTTTGATTTGCACGAAGCATTATGTGGTTGTGTGATTTTGCGATTCCTGCTTTTCCGCGTCCGGTACCGTCTCCAGCTTTTGCTTCAGCAGGGTGTAGCACACGGCGCACAGGGGCACGGCAATGAGAATGCCGAACATGCCCATTAAGCCCTGACCGATGATGATGGCTGCCATGACCAGCAAGCCCGGCAGACCGATGGTGGAGCCCACCACCTTGGGATAGACCACGCTGCCGGAAAACTGCTGCAGCACAATCAGGAAAATGACCAGCATCAGCCCCTTGAAAGGATCAATGGCTGCCACCAGGATGGCTGCAATGCCGCCGCCGATCCATGCCCCCAGGAAAGGAATCAGGGAGGTTACGCCAATAAGCAGGGATACCACCGCTGCATAGGGAAAGCCGAAAAGAAGCATCCCCAGAAAGCACATAACTCCCAGAATCAACGCCTGCAGCAGCTGCCCGCGCACGAAATTGGCAAAGGTGGTAAAGGAAAGCTTGGCCACCCGAATGATTTTCCTGGTGGTTTTTTCCGGCAAAAAGCGGAGCATCAGTTTGCGGACGAAGGCGCCGTTTTTCTCCTTGCCGTAGAGCACATAAATGGCCACGATCACGCCGAACACAATGTTCATAATGGTGCTGAAGGCGGATACCACCGTGCTCAGCACATAGTTGGCAATGGTGCCGGTGGATTCCTTGATCATGGTCACCACCTGCTGGGCAAGGCCGCTGATGTAGGCGCTGATGCTCTGCATGGTTTCATCCGGCACACGGAACCGCTGAAGGAAGCCCTGCAGGGCACTGGTCAAATCCGCTGCGGATTGGGGCAGCACATTGACAAACATGCTGACCGTTTCCCCAAGGCGGGGTACAATGACCAGCACCATCAGGGTGACCAGGGCGGCGGCACCCATCAGGGTCAGCACCAAAGCAAGCACCCGGGTCGTCTTGGGCTGATCCTTCAGGAAAGGAATACGCTTCAGGAGCTGCTCCAAGGGGCTCATAAGCACATTGAACACAAAGGCCAGTGCCAAGCCCAGCAGCAGGGGATAGAGAATGGTATGAAGCCGCCCCATGAAGGAGGCGACTTCGCCGATGTTTTGCAGCAGGCAATACAGGCACACGCCAAAGGCAATCAAGAACATGCCTGTATGCAGCTGATCCCGTTTTTCACGCATTCTGCCTGTATGCTCCTTTATTGCTTTTCCGCATCCCGCAAATGCCGGGCAATTTGATCTGCAATATGTTCGTGCTCCTTGGAAATCGTGCACACGTGGGGAACGTCGTCCAGCCACAGAATATCTTTCCGGGTACTGGATACGCCGTTTATAATCACGTCTGCACTGTCTGCTGAAATGGTCTCATCCGCATGGGACTGGACGGCCAAAACAGGGCAAATCACCTTGTCCAGATTCCGCCGTGCCATTTTGATCAGGTGGGAAAGATCCACTGCACACCTGGTGGGGAATCCGGTGTACCCGTGATCGTACTGCTGAAGGAGCATGTTCTGACGCTCCGGGTCGCTGCTCCAGTTAACGGTCTTCATAAACAGGGAAGCAGGCCCGGCAAAAGCCATGGCTTTATTTTGCACAGCCATGGGGGCGGAAATAGGGGCAGCCGCCGTCAAATCTGCCTGCTCTGCCAGAATCAGCGTCAGTACCCCGCCCATGCTAAGGCCGGATACGCTGACATACTTGCACTTGCTGCGCAGTTCCTTATAAGCCCCGATGGATGCCTTCAGCCAATCCTTCCAGCCATAGTTGGCCATGTTTTCGATGGAGGTGGCATGCCCGGGAAGGTTAATGCCCATGACGGTAAAGCCCTGATCGTGCAGATGCTCCCCCAGCAGGCGCATGTGACTTACGGAGCCGGTAAAGCCATGAATCAGCAGCACACCGTGCTCATCCCCTTCAAAAAAGAAGGGCTGTGCCTCCGGTGCTAGAAAGTTTTGCGGTCGATCTGCCACAATGGATTCCTCCCATGCTGTTTTATCGAATCACTGGCTTCATTATACGCCAAGCCGTGCAGATTGTCCAGCTGTCAATCTGCACGGCTTGGGGTGATCGTATTTGATGGGTTTCGCATCCTCTATCAGCAATTGCAGCGTTTCCTGCCGCTTCACATTCTTCATGGAACTGCCGGCAGCCTGGAAAGACTGCTGTTGTCAATCCGGCATGTTATTCATTCAAATCCGTCCCGGTGGCAAGGGAAGCGGAGGAGTCCCGAGTCGCATGAACGCTACTGCCAATACCACGCACCGGCAGATTGACCGCATCAGCCTCATCCACAGTGGTGAGGAATTCAGACAGGATGTAGCAGCGCAGGTTTTCCACTTCGATTTCCGTCCACTTTTCTCCCGGGGTAATGACCGTGACCCGCTGCCCGCAGGGGAACTCGTCCAGAATGCGCCCGTTGGAGGAGGCCTTTTGCCGCACCTTCACCGTGTTGTTGCTGCTGGTTTTTCCCTTGTAGGCAATGTAGGCAAAGGAGGCCTCGCCGCTTTCGGCATCCAGAAAAGTCAGGGAGGAACGCTTCACATAGCCTACTGCATCCTTGTACTGAACCAGCGCAAAACTCTTGGTAACAGCCAATACCGGCACAATGCGGCCTGTTTGACACTTCATGATAATGGCGGACTTGCCGGAAGCCTTCTTGAACATGCTTGCCTGTCCGCTCTTAGGAGCCGTGATAATGGCCAGCTGCTTGCCTGCTTCAATGTCGTCGGCAAAGTGGAGGGTATCGGTATAAACTTCCTCCCGGGCACCGTTCCGCTTAATGATGCTGACCCGGGTGCCCACAGCCAGCACTTCCACGGTTTCGCCATCCAAGGCGGCGGTCAGCGTCTGGGATTCGTAGACCCATTTCTGGTTGCTGCTGCTGTCGGTGTCCGTATCTGTATCGGTGTCGCTGCCTTCGTCAGGGGTCAGGTCTTCCTCCGTATCCGTGTCCTCATCAGGGGTAACGATGGGTGTAATGTTGGTATCGGTGCTGTCAGAACTGCTGCTGTCCGGGCCACTGATAATGTTGCCGTTGCCGTCCACCCAAATGGGACTGTCTCCGGCCAAAGCAACCGTGCTGAACAGCATGAGTCCGGATACAAGCAGGGCGAAAGTGCGGGTCTTTTGCATGATGCCTCCAAATATGCTTGATTGTATTTAGTCGATGCTGGTGAAATCCTGTTCCATGCCGCCGGCTGCAACAAAGCGATCGTAGAGGAGCTTCATATCCTCACTGGGGAGGGTCACCGTGGCGGTGATGGAATCCTTGTCCCCTTCCAGGGTCAGGGTAAGGGGAAGATCCCTGCGGGCAAGGGCTTTCATCATGGCCATGCCATCTGTGCCCAGCAGGGCGGCATAGTCTTCGTAGTACATATCGTCATATTCGCTGACTTCCCGGCTGGTATCAAAGATCCAACTGCCGGAGGATGCATCCACACGCAGGGTGTCAATATCCGTCATGCTGCCGGAAATCAGGGAGCAGGTAAGCCGGAGATAGGTGCCGCCCAGGTTCGGCATTTCCACGAAATCCAGATAGACGATCATCTCGTGGCCTGCATCTGCACAAACAGCCACGTAGGGCTGATTCTCCGGACGAATCACCGTATCAACGCCGTTGGTATCCAGCTGCACGGTGCAGGCAAGTCCATCCGTCAGCAGGGATGCATCCAGCTCCGCCTGGGCGGCTGCGCATACCAACAGGGCAATCAGAAAAAAGGGCAGAACATGTTTCCATCGTTTCACGAGAATCCCCTCCCCCGCTATTATAACACAAAAATTGTCGCAGAACTGTAACAATTTCGAAAACTTTTCAACATAAAAATCCCCCCGCATGGTGCGGGGGATGGGCGTCGGCGGCTTTATTCCAATGCAAGGTGAAGGGTCATGGCACCAAAGTAATCCATGTCCAGTCCGTTTTCAGTGACCATCACTTGAACGGTTTGGCCATAGTAGTCAACCACAATGCCTGTTTCGGTGCTCTGCCATGGCAGTCCGGGAACGGCTGTGCCGGACATGACAAAATCCGCCGTGCCGTTCTCATGGAAGAGGATGGAGTATTCGTAGCCGCCGAGCTGCTGGGCGGTCATGTTGTAGCCGTTGACGTCTGCATCCGTCATAACGTATTTATGCCCTGTGACAACAGCGGAATCACTGACGGAGGAGGGCTGCGCTGTTCCTGTCGGCAGATCCCCGGTGTGTTCATACCAAAGGGTCAAGTCATCATTGGTCATGGAAAGCATGCCGTCCGTATGCAGGGTGAGGGAAGCGGTGCCGTCCATGATTTCAACAGTGAGGGTATAGCCTGCCATGGTGCAGGGCAGCTGATTCAGCGAAGCACCCAGGTAGAGCAGATCGCAGGTGGTGCCGTAGATGGTCAGACAATCCGTATCAAGCCCTGCAGATTCGGCGGAAGTGGCCATCCCCTCGATAGAAACGTAGGCGATGGTCCATTGTCCAAGGAAGTCATCAAGGGTGACATTTTCATTCACCGGTGCAGGCACGAAGGCAGGTGCTGGCTTTTCACGGCTGAATACCATATCCGTACTGCCGTCGGACAGTACCAGCTTTTCGCTTTCCAGCATGCCGGAAAGATCGTCCATGATCAACAGGTTATCTGCCACGACGCAGGTGTAGGATTCGGTTTCTGTGCCCGAAACCACGTTGGCCTGACCGTCGGCGGAAATGGTCAGGGTCATTTCGTAGCCGATATCGCTGAGCATCAGCGTGGTGCCTTCCACTGCTATGCTTTCGCAGTACCAGGTGCCGGTATAGGCATCCGGAATGGAAGTGACGGCAGTGGTTGTCAGTTCGGCAGGTGCTGCTGCCGCTGTCGTGGAAGCAACCTCTTTCGGTGCAGCGGAACCTGCCGGGGAAGCGTCTGCATCGGCATCGGAAGCCAATGCCAGCTGAGGCACCAGGGAAGGAACATCCGGCCGCTCGCTAGGTGCGTGGGTACAGCTGCCGGCAACCACCGTAACATCTGTGGCGGCATCGCTCCAGCTGACGCATTCCTGTGCACGGGTCAAGTTTGCTTCATCGTAGTCTGCCGGTACATGAATCGTCAGGGTGGCGGCAGGCTTGAACAAAATGCCCGCAGGGGATGCGGTCAAGTCACAGCCGTCAAAGCACACATCGGTCAGGGCACCGCAGGAAACCACGCTGTTTTCCGCAAAGGATTTCACCTTGGCGGTCATGTGCAGGCTGGTCAATGCATCGCAATAAGAGAAGGCGCCATACTGGATTTCTTCTGCATCTACATAGCAGTAGGTCTGGCTGGTTCTGCTGAAGGCCTGCTGACCGATGGACTTTAGAGAGGAACCAAAGTAGGTGCAGCTTAATGTACCGGCACCATCAAAGGCGTAATTGTCAATCAGGCGGACACCGTTAACGAAGACCACCGTATCCAGACTGCGGCAAAGGGAGAAGGTACTGCGGCCGGTGGACTCCAGGGGAGCGTAGCAGATGAAGGTTTCCAGCTGCTGGCAGTACAAAAGAAGGCTGTCCGGCAGGGCGGTAATGGTTTCGGGAAGCACCAGGGTACGAAGGTGCACCCAGTCGGTTACATTGCTGTCAACGTCGGTATTCGTATAGTCCCGGCAGGATTCGAAGACGTTGTAATTCTTGAATCCTGTAACGGTTACGCCGCCGATTTCACGGGGAACAACCACGTCCACATCCGTGCCGGTATAGGCCTCGATGAGACCGGTTTCCGGGTCAAAGTCGAAGTACTCGGCTGGGGTGGCGGCAAAAGGCATGGACACAAACTGGCTGGCTTCCCCCTCACGGACCAGGGGATCGTACCATGGTCTGTTCAGCGTTTCGTTCAGGGCGGCAAGCTGCTCGTCCGTTGCGTCGGCGGCAATGCGGATGTCTGCATTGGTTCCGTCCATGGCGGAGGCATCAAAGCTTGCAGAGGCAGGGATGACCAAATGGGTCAGTGGCGTATGGGCAAAAGCATAAGCACCCACGGCGGTTACGTGGGTCAGATCAATGCTGCTCAGCAATGTGCCGGCAAAGGCACTTTCACCAATTTCTGTTACGTCCTCGCCTAAGGTGAGGGAAGCAACGCTGCTGTTTTCAAACAAGTGGGCCGGAATCTTTCCGTAGGCAATGGTGACTTCGCTCAGGTTGGTCAGATTTGCAAAGGAACCGGCAGGCAGGATGGAAGCGTCGCAGAGGATGGTCAGCTTCTTCAGCCCGGTCAGCCCTTCAAAGGCACCTTCCCCAATGCTGGTGACGGAATCAGGGATGGTCAGCTCCTCCAGATTTGTACAGTTGGCAAAGGCTCTTGCGCCGATGGATGTTACGGAGTCAAACAGATCCACACCTTGAAGGGCGCAGTTCATAAAGGCTTCGTCGCCGATGGTGAAGGGTTCATCGTTATGATTGACCGCAAAATACACCAGCGTTGTGTTGTCCTTGAATACGCCGTCAGCCAGACCGGTAACGGTGATTGCCTCACCATTGCGCATATAGCTGCCGAAGGGATGAATGTGGGTTTCCTGACCGGTATAAGCCACCATCAGACCATTTTCATAAACATCCAAATGATCGCTGGGGGTGGAGGTCAGCGTGTTCTGGTTTCGCCATACACGGCAGCTTGTCAGTCCCATGGCATGAACGATTGCCTGCATATCCAGCATTTGCTGCCTGGTGCAGTGTTCGTTCAGGTCAATATCGGTCAGAGAAGCACAGTCGGCAAAGGCATTTTCACCAAGGACAGGCGGTGTTAAACCGTCCATGTAAATATAGTTGAGGGAAGAATCGTCGCTGAATGCGGAAGTACCGATGTGCTCCAGCGAGGCAGGCAGATACATCTCTTCGATGGAACGATTGTCGGCAAAGGCGCCATCTCCAATGGAAACAAGCCCCTCTGGCAGGGTGACTGCGCCGGAAAGCCGGGCATACCGGAAAGCCTCTTCGCCGATGGTGACAACCTGCTTGAGATCAATGCTGTCGGCAAAATAGCTGTTGAAAAAGGCACGGGCTTCAATGGTCTTCAGCGTTGAAGGGAAGGAGACGCAGCCCAGGGTTTGACAGTTGTAGAAGGCGTTTTCGCCGATGTTTTCCAATCCCTCCGGCAAATCCAGCACGGCCAGATAGTAGTGACCGTAGAAGGCATTGGCGCCGATGGCCTTCACAGCCACGCCCTGGATGGTTTCAGGAATGGACAGGTAGGTGGCGTAGCCGTTGTAGGAAGTAATGGTGCCGGTGGCGGCATCGAAGTCAAATTCGTTTTCCACATAGCCGTTGTTGTCAACGATCACGGCATTAACCCCGCTGGGCTGAATGGCGGCAGTGCAGCCTGCTGCCGTCAGTGCTGCCTGATAGGCATCCAGCTGGTCATCCGGCACATAGATGACTGCATCCTCAGCAAGGGAAACAAAGCAGTCCCTTCCAATGGCAGGGCACGGGCCCTGGAAGGTGATCTTTTGCAGAGATGCGCATGAGTAGAAGGAAGTTTCCCCGATGGAACGCACCCCTGCCGGAATGACGATTTCGTTTAGGACATTGCATTGCCAGAAATTCCTGTCGTTGATGACAATCAGGCTCTGGGGCAGGGACACGCTGCGAAGCTGTGCGCACCAGGAAATAGCATCGGATTGGAGCTGCAGCAGCGTTTCCGGCAGCGTCAGGGAGATCATGGTCTCATTGTTGTTAAAGGCGTGTGTTCCCAGAAGATCCACCGTACCTTCACGGATATTGCTGGGCACAATAACCTCCGTTTCGGTGCCAGTGTAGCCCTTCAGAACATAGTAGTCGTCATCGAAAAGCCAAATGTCTTCCTCGCCGGAGGCAAGGGAGCAAACGAAAAGGACAACAAGCAAAATGATGAAGCTCAGCCATTTTTTCATGGTTGGGTCCTCCTTGTTATGGGATGCAATCGTGGCGTTAAGGAAAGCTGTTGGGATTCAATCTGTGCAAACCATGCGATCATTCCCTCATTTCTGGTCGGTCGTATGGGGCTGCATTGTCTTCTTACCTGACTTCATTCTAACATGGGAAAGAATGACCGTCAAGGCGAATTCAAAAGGGCTGCAAAAAGAGCATGATGCCTTCCTTTTTCCAAAATGGGGAAGACATGCATGCTCCGAAAAACTGTATTCAGATTATCCTTTGCGATGACGGTTAACACGCTGCACAGGCTTGGCCAATCCCTTCTTGGCCGGATTGACGGAATGACCGGGCTTGGCGGGCTGCACCTGCATTTTTCCATCCTTGCCGATGGTAATGCTTTGGCCGCTGCGGCGAGGGGGCAGGGTCTTTGCCGGA
Source organism: bacterium (assembly GCA_963646285.1). Classification (GTDB taxonomy): domain Bacteria; phylum Bacillota; class Clostridia; order Christensenellales; family Aristaeellaceae; genus CAKUFA01. The sequence goes on along the minus strand of CAVIWF010000003.1, from coordinate 59,073 downwards.
ACAGACGCCCGGGGCTTTCGCTCCGGCATAGCTTCGCCCCGCATGTTGACCTTGGCAGGCATGGGCTGACGCTTCTTGGGCTCCGAAGGGGTGGTGACTTCCATGGGCCAGTCGCTTTCACGGATGGGCAAGCGGCGGCCAATGAGCTTCTCTACCTGATTGAGCTGCTTCACTTCATCAATGCAGCAGAAGCTGATGGCGTTGCCGGTGTGTCCGGCACGGCCGGTGCGGCCAATGCGGTGCACATAGGCTTCCGGCTCCATGGGCATGTCGTAATTGAACACATGGCTAAGTCCGGCAATATCCAAACCCCGGGCAGCAATGTCAGTTGCCACAAGAACCTTGCAGTCTCCGGTTTTGAAGCGGCTCAGCGCCACCTGACGGGCATTCTGGCTCTTATCACCATGAATGGCAACAGCGTCGATGCCGGCCTTGCTCAAGTCACGGACGATGCGATCTGCTCCGTGGCGGGTACGGGAGAATACAAGGGCATTCTCCACGGAAGGGTCCTTCAGCAGGTGTGCCAGCAGATGCTTCTTGTTGGCCTTGTCCACATAATACAGGCATTGATCAATGGCTTCTACCGGGCTGGATACGGGATCGACCTTCACCGTTTCCGGGTCGTTCAGCATTTCCATGGCCAGCTTTTCCACTTCTGCCGGCATGGTGGCGGAGAAAAGCAAAGTCTGGTGCTTCTGGGGCAGTTTGTTGGCAATGCGGCGCACATCGTGGATGAAGCCCATATCCAGCATGCGATCTGCTTCATCCAGCACAAAGGTGTTCACCCAATCCAGCCGCACATAGCCCTGATTCATCAGGTCACAAAGCCGACCGGGGCAGGCCACCACCACATCGGCGCCACGGTGCAGGGCTTCGATTTGACCCTGTTGATTCACACCGCCGAAGATCACGCAGGCGTTTACCGGCACTTTCTTTCCATAGGTCACAAAGTTTTCATAAATTTGCAGTGCCAGCTCCCGGGTAGGGGTGAGGATCAAGGCACGGATCACCCGGGGGGCATCGCCCTTGCGGGGCTCCCTGGCCAGATTTTGAAGAATCGGCAGGGCGAAAGCGGCGGTTTTGCCAGTGCCGGTTTGGGCACAGCCCAGCACATCCTTTTTTGCCAGCACCAGCGGAATGGTGGCCTGCTGAATGGGGGTGGGGGTTTCATAGCCGCTGCGCCGGACGTTTTCCAGCAGCTGGGGCATTAAGCCTAATTGTTCAAAGGTCATGGTGTTCCTTCATTTCTCTCATATTCACATCATTTCGCTCTTGGGACGCAAGGCAAAATGACCTTCCAATTTTACCATATCAAACTTTTTTCCGCAACCATTTTGCAAAAGGGGTCCGTGTCAACTTTGCAAAAGGGGGACGGCGCGGATTTGGACAACAAAAAAGGACGAAGGGGCAGCATCCGCCCTGCTTCGTCCTCTTTCATGTGCATCTTTACTTGTGCAGGAAGCTGAAGAACCCCTTCTTGGCTTCCTCTTCGCCCCGGGTGATGGGTCCTACCTTGTAGCCGGTGTCCCCGATGACCTTTTGCAGCTTTTCATCAGCCAGGTCAGTTTCCGTCAGGATCACCGTTTCCCCCTTGCTGCGGGAAGAAGAGACTTTCTTAATTTCGGGGAAGGCACGGCGGACCGCATCGTTAATGTGGCTTTCGCACATGCCGCACATCATACCATCTACCTTGACCGTGATTTTCATCATGGGAATCCATCCTTTCATTGCCGCAGTGGCCAGCAGACTGCTTGCGGTTTAATGCATCTAACTGCGGCAGCACCATTATAAAACCGGCAGGAAAGGATGTCAAGGAGGGGACAGGAGAGAATGGCTTAGATGGAGGTGTTGTTCTGCAGCACGATCACCGGGGTCTCGCCCTTGGCATTCAGGTAGAAGGCGCAGGCGGTGGTGCTGATGTAGATGTTCAGCGCCAGACTCAGCACCATGTAGATGGTGGAGGCCAGCACATAGCCTACCATGGTTACCAGCAGGGTTTCCAGCAGCACAAGCAGCAGGTACCAGCCCACAAAGGAGAGCATCAGCAGGAAGTAGTTGCCCTTCTGGTGCTTCATCATCTCTTTGCTGCGGCGAATGGCCTGCATGACGCCGGTGGAGGGCTCATCTGCCAGTACCATGGAAGCCATGGCATAGCGGAGCAGTGCCATCACCATGGGAATGATGGCAGCCAGGGTGCCCGCACAGGCAAGGAAATTGACCCAGGAAGCCAGACTGTACAAATCTTTGCTGCCGATATTGTAGGCCAGAAGGATCGTGGCAGCGATGGTAAAGGCAATGCCGGGCAGTGCCCAGAGGAATGCCTTCAGGGAGGTCATGATATGCAGGCCAATGCTCTTGTACCAGATTTTCATCCGGGAGAAAACAGAGGACACCTGCCCGGCCTGCATGCGGAGCAGACCCAGAAGATAAGCCGTCATGCCCAGGGACAGTGCCGGGGCGATGAGCCAGCTGACCACCCGCAGGATGGCAGACCATTGAAAGCCTTGGTCCTTGAGGATGGACTGCAGCTCGCTGGCAAGCTGTTCGTTGGAATAAAGAATGGCCATATCGTTTTCCGCCAAAACGGTGAGCCGCTGAACGACACTGCCGCCGGTCAGTGCACTGACCAATTGACTGATCAGCTCCGGCAGGGCAGCAATCAACCCAATGAGCAATGCCACCTGCCAATGGTTTTGCAATGCCTTTCTGGCTCGTACACGAAATTCAAAGTTCAGCATAAAGGATGCTCCTTCCATAGGATGGGTTTATTTTATCATAGGTGGGTCATAGACGCAAATGCAACTTTTCTGTTTGCTTGCAGCATGTGCAGTGGAAGAAGCGCAAAAAGTACAGCAGCGGAAGAAAAAGTATGCTATAATGGTCGTCAGCAGGTAGGCACAAAGCGCAAAGGGTGAAGGGGTGCTTGTCATGGACTATCAGTTTGAACTGGTTGGTAAGATTGGCTCGATGGCGCTGATTCGCAAAGAGGATCAGGACATTGATTACAATATTTTTTCACGCTTGGGGGCGGAGCTTCGCCCGGGCATGATTTGGGTGACCAGCGGCGCAACGGAAATCGGCCGGCTGGACTATATCAAGCGGACGGGCTGCGAATTGTGCGGCGATCCGGAGCAGGATAAGACGGACTATGCTGCCCAGGGGCAAAGCATCCTCATGCAAAACTATCGGCAGTTCATCGCCCCGGAATACGGCGTTCGTCAGCTGCTGGTGGAGCATACTCACTTTAACGATCCGGAAAAAAGGGAACACATTCGGCGGTTGCTGATTCGGGCGGCACAGCAGAAGACTATCCCCATTGTCAACTACAATGACCCGGTAAGCGATGAGGAAAACCGCAAGCTGGAACTGGCAGCTCGGCGCAGTCAGGGGGAGAATGTCCATGAATGTGTGGACAATGATGAAACTGCTGCCGTGATCGCCTCTCTTGTGCATGCCAAGACCCTGGTGCTGATGACCTCCGCCGAGGGGATTTATCAGGATCCTAAGGATCCTTCCACCCTGGTGCGGGAAGTGCTGGGAAAATCAGTGGAGGAAGTGGAACAGAAGGTCCGTGAGCTTCAAACCCATTGTGTGGGTGCCAGCCGTGCAGGGGCGAATGGGGCTAAAGCAAAGCTGGCCTATGCACTGGAATCCGTGCGAGGGGGAACAACGGTGATTATTGGTCATGGCCGGTATCGGATTTCTGATTTGGTCAATGGCCGGGTGCCCTGCACCAGAATCGGCGTGGAATAACCATCAGGCTGCTCGAAAAATCGGGCGGCTTTTTCATTTGCCAAAGCCGAACGGCATATTTCCACAGAACCTGTGGAAAACTTGTGGAAACTGTGGGAAACTTCACGATTCGTTCCCCATGAGAGGCGAAAAATGCCATCAAATCTGTGGAAAACTGATGGAACGGACAACTTGTCATGGAAAAACCGGTCGAAAAGCATTCCGGCTAAAGGAAAGAAAAGTGGAAAAACTGTGGAGAAGTCGTTTCCATTCTCCACAAGGGGAACAAATCAAACAAAAGAGCAATGGCATTGTAAACGCCGAGCGATTTTCATGGAAAGAAAAACAATGTACGGAATCGGCAGCAAGCACCGAAAAGGCTTGCCGAATCTGCTTTCGGGAACGTTGCCCCACAGCCTTGAATATGCTATAATTTAGCGTGAAATGAATCAAAGGAGGCAACGATATGGACGTGCAGAAGATCCTGACAGAGGCGGCGGCACTGGTGGGCCCAAGCGGTCAGGAAGCACAGGTTGCTGCATACTTTGCCGAACAATTTCGTCCTTATGTGGATGAAGTGAGCATCGACCCGATGTTCAACATGATTGCTCATAAAAAAGGAACAGACCCCAAGGTGATGCTTTGCGCTCACATGGATGAAATCGGCCTGATGGTTTCCGCCGTCGAAGAAGATGGCAGCATTCGTCTGGGGCAGGTAGGGGGCGTAGACCCTCGCATTTTGCCTGCCTGCCGGGTGTGGGTTCACGGCAGGGAAAAGCTTTTCGGCACCATCGGCGGCCTGCCGCCGCACCTGATGAATGCCAAGGAGCGAAAGAGCAATTACGCACGGGAAGAGCTCTTTGTGGATGTGGGCTTACCGGCAGAAAAGGTAAAGGAACTGGTTCGGGTTGGCGACCTGGTAACCTTCAACACGCCTGCTACCGCCCTTTTGAATGACCAGTTTGCCTCCAAAACCATGGACGACCGTGCCTGCGTGACCATTCTGCTGGGGGCGGCACGGCGGCTTCACCGTATGCAGTGCAATGCGGATGTGTACTTTGTGGGCTCCACTCAAGAGGAAGTAGGTTCCCGTGGCGCCATGACGGCTGCTTTTGCCCTGGATCCCGATTTGGCAGTGGCCTTGGACGTGGATCATGCGGCTACCCCCGGTTGTCCCTCGTCGGTGACAGCTTCTGTGGACAGCCCTGTGGTTTCCATCGGCCCTTATATTCAGCCTAAGCTGCTGAAGCGTTTGCTGGACTGCGCTGAGGAGCATCATGTGACCCTGCAGAAGTGCGTCAACGAATGGGACACCGGCACGGATGCAGACGAGGTGGGCTTCACCCGGGCAGGCATTCCTACGGTGCTGCTGTCCCTGCCCCTGAAATACATGCACACCACTGTGGAAACCATCGACCTGAACGCCTTGAATGAGTGCAGCCGGTTGATTGCCCACTTCCTCAGTGAACTGGATGCAGGATGGGAGGATGACCTATGGATCTGAAGCAGCTGACGGAGTTAAACGCTGTAAGCGGACATGAACAGCAGATGCGGCGCACCCTCTTGGCAGCGCTTTCCCATTGCGGTGCCAAGGTAACCATGGATCGCATGGGAAATGTGGTGGCGGAAAAGAAGGGCACCGGCCTGCAGCCGAAGCGCATCATGGTCACCACCCACATGGATGAAGTGGGACTGATCGTCAACGGCCACACGGAGGAAGGATTCCTTCGCATTGCTCCGGTGGGCAACGTAGACCCTCGAATGATCATCTCCAAGCGGGTGCTGGTAGGGGATGAACTGCTGCCCGGCATCATCGGTGCCATTGCCATCCACCTGCAAACGGCAGAGGATCGGAAGCGGGTGCTGAGCTACAGGGAAATTTATGTGGACATTGGGGCGAAGAAAAAGGAAGAAGCGGAAAAGAAAGCACCCCTGGGCACCTACATTGCCTTTGATGCCCCCTATGTATCCTTCGGGGAGGACAGAGCCTGCGGCAAGGCACTGGACAGCCGAACCGGCGTATGGAACCTGCTTCGATTGCTGGGAAAAAACTATACCAACGATCTGATGGCGGTGTTCACCTCCCAGAAGGAAGTAGGATACCGGGGGGCTAAGGGGGCTTCCTTTGCTGCAGCACCGGCCATCGGTTTGGTGCTGGACGGCACAGAGCCCAATGACCTGGGCATGACTGAGGACGTGGAAAAGTGCTGCAAGATGGGAGAAGGCGTCGTGGTCTCCTTTATGGATCAGGCATCCATTGGGGATCGGAAGCTGTTCAAACAGGCATTGCAGGCAGCGGAAGCGGGACAAATTTCTTGTCAGGTGAGGCAGTCTGCCGCTGGCAGCAATGAGAGCGGCGCTGTCCAGCGGGCACGGGAAGGCATCCCTACCTTGGTGCTGTCTGTTCCCTGCCGGTATATGCACAGCCCTTCCGCTGTGGTAAAGCTCAGTGACGTGGACGCACAGCTTGCCCTGACCGAAACATTCCTGATGCAGCTTTAATGCTTGATGATTAAAGGAGAACCTGCCATGTACGAATTATTGAAGAAGATTCTGGCACCCATCGGTCCTTCCGGCCGTGAAACCATGGTGGCCAAAGCGATTCAGGCTGAAATCGAAGGCTGGGTCGATGCACTGGAAACCGATGCCATGGGCAACCTGATTGCCACCAAGTATGGTAAGGGGGAGAACCCTCGGAAGATTATGCTCAGCGCCCACATGGATCATATTGGATTTGTGGTCACGGGCTATGAAAAGGAAGGCTTCCTGCGGGTGACCAACGTGGGCGGGCTGAGTGCCGAAAGCTGCGGCAATGTGCGGCATGTGGTATTTGAAAACGGGGTGGAGGGTGTTCTGGCTTTGGAGCCGGTGAAGGATACCCCCGCCATGAAAAACCTGTTTGTGGACATCGGCGCTGAAAGCAAAGAAGAAGCCATGAAGCTGGTGCAGCTGGGGGATATGGCGGTGTATGCGCCTGACGTGGTACGCCTGGGTGCACACAAGGTGGCTTCCCCGGCCATGGACGACCGCTGCGCCTGTGCCCTGCTGGTGAAGCTGCTGCAAAGCCTGAAGGACACCAAGGACACCATCATTGCTGTTTTCTCCGTGCAGGAGGAGGTAGGATGCCGGGGCGCGCAAACGGCTTCCTTCGCTAAGGAGCCGGACATTGGCATTGCGCTGGATGTAACCGGCAATGGGGACACCCCTGAAACCAAGCTTCCCTCCATCCGCCTGGGGGACGGCATTGCGGTGAAGGTGATGGATCGGGGCAGCATTTCCAATCCCGTGCTGCGGGATGAGCTGCTGCTGTGCGGTGAAAAGGCAGGGGTAAAGACCCAGCGGGAGGTGCTGCCCTTCGGCGCTACGGACGCCAGTGCCATGCAGCTCAGCCGGGGCGGCATTCCTGTGTGCACCCTGTCCATTCCCTGCCGGTATGTGCATTCGGCCTGCGAAGTGATTGACCTGCGGGATATGGAGGCAGGGCTTCAGCTGCTGCTTACATACCTGCAATAAAGGCTCGGACACAAATGCAATCGAGGTGACTTCATGGCAGCTTTGGCCTACTTCCTGTGTTTTCTTGCCTGCGGCGTGATGGCAGTGCACTGGCTCCTGCCCCGGCAAAGCCCCCTGACTCGACTGTGGCTGGGCATGTGCTTCGGCGTGCTGGAAATGATGTGGCTGCCGGTTCTCTTCGCCTTTGGGCTGGGCTTTACCATGGCGGCGCACTGGGCGGCCCTGGGGGGGGTGGCAGTGCTTACGGCTGCTGCCTATTTCCTGCGGGATAAGCGGACGCCTGCCTCGTGGAATCAGCAGGAAAGCCGGCTTTTGCGGCAGCTGCTGCTGGTGGCACTGCCCCTGACGGTGCTGGGCGCCTATCTGCAATATACCCATGTAATGCGGGTGGCGGAGGACGGAAGCTGGCATGTAGGTCAAAGCACCTATGGGGATTTACCCATGCACCTGAGCTTTATTACCAGCCTGAAGAATGCATCCTTCCCGCCGGAATACAGCATTTTCCCGGGACACAGGCTGTCCTATCCCTTTCTGGCGGATAGCCTGTCCACCAGCTTTTACCTGATGGGATGGAGCTTGCAGGCTGCCACGGTGATCCCTGCATCGGTGATGATGGCACTGTGCTTCATGGGCGTGATGATCCTGGCACGGAGCATGACCCTGGGGCAGAAAACCGTGGTGCTGGCTGCGCTGCTGTTCTTTCTGAACGGGGGATTGGGTTTCCTTTACGATTTCGATCAGGCGGCAGGGTACGAAGCGGACGGTAGCCTGACGGTACTGGCTCGGCTGAAGAACATCCTGACCGGGTATTATAAAACACCCACCAATCAGCCGGATCCCAACAACCTTCGCTGGTCCAACGTGATTGCAGACCTGATGGTTCCCCAGCGTACCCTGTTGGGGGGCTGGTGCATGGTGATTCCCTGCTTCTATCTGCTGTACCAGTGCTTTGACCCTGCAAAGCGGGAACCCAAGGGGAACCTTCGCAGTGAAGTGCTGCTGGGCGTGTGGGCAGGAGCACTGCCCCTGATTCATACCCACTCCTTCCTGGCACTGGCGCTGTGCTCTTTCGGCATGATGGTGTATGACCTTTGGCATGATGGGGAACGGAAGAAGCTGCTGATTCGCTATCTGCGGTATGCGGTGATTGCCGCCGCACTGGCACTGCCTCAGCTGATCTGCTTTACCTTCACTCAAACCTTCCAGTCAGCCGATGCGGAAGGGGCAGGCAACACCTTCCTGACCTTTCAGTTCAACTGGGTCAACAATCCCGGCGGCAGCGGTATGCGGGACTTTTACCTGTGGTTCTATGTGAAGAATATCGGGCTGCCCGTATTGGCGCTGGTGCTGGCACTGTTTGAAAAAGACCCCCACAAGCGGCGAATCTTTGCTGGGGCATTGCCGATCATTCTGGCGGCGGAGCTGATTCGTTTCCAGCCCAACGAGTATGACAACAACAAGCTGCTGTACCTGGCCTGGCTGCTGTGCTGCATGATCGTTGCAGACTGGATGGCGGAGGTGTGGCGGCGGCTGAAGGGCCTGCGGGCAAGGCCGGTGATTGCCGTATGCAGTGCAGTGGTGATTTTCCTCTCTGCAACGCTGACATTGTGGCGGGAGTGCATCAGCGACTATCAGGCTTTTTCTGCCGATGCGGTGGAGGCCGGGGAGTACATTCGGGATCATACAGAGGAGCACTGCACCGTGCTTACCGGCACCCAGCACCTGAATCCTGTGTGCGCCATTGCAGGGCGGAACGTGCTGTGCGGTGGCGGCACCCTGTGGCTGTACTGGCACGGCTTTAATGTGTACGACCGGCAAAGCGACATTGCCCTTTTCTATCTTGATCCCAGCAACAACACGGACATCCTTACCAGGTATGATGTGGACTACATCTACGTCAGCAGCTATGAACGGAGCAGCTATGCCGTGGATGAGGATGCCCTGAACGCCATGTATGAGGTGGTGTTCAGCAATAGCGAAGCGACCATATGGAAAGTACCGGAGGGCTAAGGTGGAGCGTCTCTTTGTGTATTCCATGGAACATGACCGAGTAATTCGCCTGATTTGGCAGGATGGCGACGGCAAGCTGTGCCAGGCCAATGGGAAGGTGCTTGCCTGGGATGGCAGGCAGGTGACTGTTTTGACCCAGCGGCCGAAAAGAACCATAACCCTTTCGGCGGAACAAATCCTTTCTGCTGATTTCCGAAAGGGCGACGAGGGTGAAGGATAAGGGAAATCCTTTTCGACAGAAGCGACGGAGCGTGGCAAAGTATGGAGGAACAGAAAATTTACAGCGAAGCAACCCATGTGTGCCTGAGCGACACATCCCCTTTGATGCAGCCCTGGGTGAAGGACTGCCTTGGACAGAAGCGGCCGCCCTTGTCCAAGGAGGCCATGCGCATGAGCGTGGAATTGGCTGCCGATACCTATGCCATGGACATTGAACTGTGGCTGAAGGCAGGCTGGCGGGATGTGACCATTCAGGTGGATGGGGAGCTGACCCACGGCGTGGATGCACCGGAAGGAGCCCTGGGGCGGCTGGCTACGGCGTGGAAGCTGAACCGGATCCGTGCCAAAATGCAGCAGCACAACCCTTTGGGGCAGGTGGTAGGCGCACTGCGGCAAATTGAAAAAAGCGATACAGGCAAGGCCCTGGTTATGTGCCGCCCCACCGGGGATGGCAGGTACATTGTAGCCATTAGCTTCATGGGCACAGGCACCCGGCTGTACGACTGGTTTTCCAATTTCCGCATGGCCAGTGAAGACGGCATGCATCAAGGCTTCCTTCAGCTGACCCGTCAGTTTGAAAACAACGAAAAGGACATCACCTTTCCCCAGACAGCCAGGGAATTGGGGCTGAAAGACCTGACCTTAACCCAGATCCTTCAGGAGGCAGGCAGCGAAAACAGCCGCTTCATCCTGTGGCTGGTGGGGCACAGTCAGGGGGCTGCCATTATGCAGCTGTACTGCCATCGGAAAATGGTGAACGAAAACGTGCTGCCGACGAATATGGTGGGCTACGGCTTTGCGCCCCCTTCTGTGGCAGTGGGCAACGCCGTGCCGGATCCGGCGGCGTATCCCCTGTACCATGTGGTGAATACGGATGATATGGTGCCCCGCATGGGCTCGGAGGTTCACTTCGGGGTGCTGCTGTTCTACTATGCAGGGGAAGAGATTCGCCGGCAGTGCTACTCCTGGCCCAGGGACGAGGTCAGCGTGCGCAATCGTATGGCGGTGCGCCCGGTGCTGACCAACATTACCGGCACCAAGGGCTGCCTGGAAACCAGCATTGCCTATTTCCGGGCCTTGTCCAAGCTGCCTGCGGAGGAGGTACTGACCACCCTGAGCAGCATTGCGGAAAAGCATCCCGCCATGCAAAAGGCACTGGCTGCGGCAGATAACCGGCTGGATGCTGTGCTGCGCTTTGTGTGCCGCCATCTGGCAGCTGCCTGTCTTTCCATTACCGGCAGTGCCATTGATGAAAATGTGGTTGCTTCCCTGGAAGAGAAGATCAGTACCCAGATTACGGCTTTGGGATTAAAACCCTTCAACACGGCACTGATGGAGCTGATGAACTTCCCCCATGCCTGCGTATGTCGGGACGGCGCCCTGATGGGAGCGTATCCCTACATCACCTTCTTTGGGGCAGAAACCCTGCGTCCCATGGTGTGGCGAGCCGGACGTCCCCCCAAGCTGGTGAATGTTTACGACATCAGCGCCTGGCAGCAGCGGCCGATTATCAACCGCCACCGCGCAGCACCGGAAAGGCAGAATCGAAGCACCCGCCGGTATACGCAGCAGCGGCGAACGGCAAGCCCTGCACCCCAGGGAAAAGACGATGCCACGGAACATGCAGCGGCTCAATAAGGAGGCTATCCCATGTTGAAAATTCTCTTGATTGCAACGGCTGTCATGAGCCTGCTTGCCTTTCTCCTGATGGGCATCGACAAACGCCGGGCACGGAAGCATCAGTGGCGCATTTCCGAACGGACATTGCTGCTGACATCGGCCTGCTTCGGCGGCATTGGGGGCACACTGGGCATGTTCTGCTTTCACCACAAAACAAAGCACTGGTATTTCCGCTACGGTTTGCCGGCCATGATGCTGGTTCAGCTTGTCCTGCTGCTGTGGGCAGGGCATGTGATCTAAGGGAGTAAGAACATGATGGATCTTTTTCAAATGGCCAATGCATCCTCCGCCCCCCTGGCGGATCGAATGCGCCCCCGAACCCTGGACGAGTTCATCGGTCAGCGGCACCTGGTGGGGGAGGGACGGCTGCTTCGCCGTGCCATTGAGGCAGACCGGTTAACTTCCTCCATTTTCTTCGGTCCCCCTGGCTGCGGAAAAACCACCCTGGCTTCGATCATCGCCCATGCAACCCAAGCTGCCTTTGTGCAGCTGAATGCCGTGACCAGCGGCGTGGCAGATGTGCGGGAAGTGATCAAGGCAGCGGAGGAACGGCAGCGGCTGTATGGTCAGTCCACCTATTTGCTGCTGGATGAGTGCCACCGCTGGAACAAGGCACAGAGCGACAGCATCCTGCCGGCCATTGAGCGGGGAACCATCCGCTTCATTGGCTCCACAACGGAGAATCCCATGATTGCCATGACACCGGCTATCGTCAGCCGGTGCCGGGTTTTTCAGTTCTTTCCACTCAGCGAGGCGGATGTGATCACAGCCATGAACCATGCCCTGAAGGACAAGGAACGGGGCTATGGAGAGCTGCACGTGGTGGCAGAGGATGCAGCCTTGAAGCACATTGCCCGCATTGCAGATGGGGATGTGCGCTCGGCGCTGGGCGCCATTGAGCTGGCGGTGCTGACCACCCCGGCAGATGCAGAGGGAATCATTCACATCACCATGGCGGTGGCGGAAGAGAGCATCCAGAAGCCCATGCTCCGCTGTGATGAAAGCCTGTATTACGATATGCTCAGTGCTTTCTGCAAGTCCCTTCGTGGGTCGGACAGTGATGCGGCACTGGCTTGGTTTGCCCGGCTTATTTATGCGGGGGTGGATCCACGGCTGATCGTCAGGCGAATCATTGCCCATGCCAGCGAGGACGTGGGATTGGCCAACCCGGTAGCCATGCTTCAGGCTGCCGCTGCCGCACAGGATCTTGAAACGGTCGGTATGCCGGAAGCACGGCTGCCCATTGCTCAGGCCATTATTGCGGTATGCGAAAGCCCGAAATCCAATGCAGTGAGCGCAGCAGTGGATGCTGCCATGGCGGATGCGGAAAAGGGCGGATTCGGTGCAGTCCCGGTTCACCTGCGGGATACCCATTATAAAGGCTCGGAAAGGCTTGGCTCGGGGAAAGGGTATCTTTATCCCCACGATTTTCCGGGACACTGGGTGCAGCAAGAGTATATGCCCCCGGAAGTGAAGGGGAAGCAATACTACCATCCATCGGATATGGGGCATGAAGCGCCCATTCTCCGCAATCATCAGGCTCGGGCGCAGATGAAGAACAAAAAGGGATAACAGACGCACCGGAAATCGAATACAAAAAAAGCGAAGCTTTCAACCACTTTGCAGCGGTGAAAAGCTTCGCTCCTTTATGTTACGATGGAATTAGGCGTTCTTCTGAGCTTCTTCCACAGCCACGGCCACAGCTACGGTAGCGCCGACCATGGGGTTGTTGCCCATGCCGATGAGACCCATCATTTCCACGTGGGCAGGCACGGAAGAAGAACCAGCGAACTGAGCGTCGGAGTGCATACGACCCATGGTATCCGTCATGCCGTAGCTGGCAGGACCGGCAGCCATGTTGTCGGGGTGCAGGGTACGGCCGGTGCCGCCGCCGGAAGCCACGGAGAAGTACTGCTTGCCAGCTTCCCAGCATTCCTTCTTATAGGTGCCGGCTACAGGGTGCTGGAAACGGGTGGGGTTGGTGGAGTTGCCGGTAATGGACACATCCACGCCTTCGTGCCACATGATGGCAACGCCCTCACGCACATCGTCTGCACCGTAGCAGCGAACCTTGGAACGCTCGCCGTCGGAGTACTTGGTTTCCTTCACAACGGTCAATGCATGATCTTCCTTCACGTCGGCAGACAGGTAATCATACTTGGTCTGCACATAGGTGAAGCCGTTGATACGGCTGATGATCATGGCAGCGTCCTTGCCCAGGCCGTTCAGGATAACGCGCAGGGGGTTCTTACGAACCTTGTTGGCGTTGCGGGCAATGCCGATAGCACCTTCAGCAGCGGCGAAGGACTCGTGGCCAGCCAGGAAAGCAAAGCACTCGGTCTTCTCATCCAGCAGCATAGCGCCCAGGTTGCCGTGACCCAGACCCACCTGACGCTGGTCAGCAACGGAGCCGGGGATGCAGAAAGCCTGCAGACCCTCGCCAACGCACTTGGCAGCCTCGGCAGCGGTCTTTACACCCTTCTTCAGGGCAATGGCAGCACCAAGCTCATAGGCCCACTTGGCGTTTTCAAAAGCGATCGGCTGAATGCCCTCTACGATCTTGTAAGCATCCACACCCTTAGCGTTGTTGAAAGCCTTCAGCTCATCAAAATCCTTGAAGCCATACTTTTCGAGCACGGGCTGGAGCTGAGGCATGCGACGTTCATAACCTTCAAACAGAGCCATTCTTGCACACCTCCTCAATTACTGCTTGCGCGGATCGATCCACTTGACCGCGCCGTCTTCAGCCTTGAACCGGCCATAGGTGCCGATGTTCTTCTCGTAAGCTTCGTTGGGGCTCATGCCCTTCTTGATAGCGTCCATCATCTTGCCCAGGGACAGGAACTGATAGCCGCACACCTGGTCGTCCTTATCCACGGCCAGCTTCAGCACATAGCCTTCTGCCATTTCCAGATAGCGGGTGCCCTTCAGCTTGGTGCCGTACATGGTACCCACCTGGCTGCGCAGACCCTTGCCCAGGTCTTCCAGACCTGCGCCGATGACCAGACCGTCATCAGAGAAAGCGGACTGGGTACGGCCGTAAACGATCTGCAGGAACAGCTCACGCATAGCCGTGTTGATTGCATCGCACACCAGGTCGGTGTTCAGTGCTTCCAGAATGGTTTTGCCGGGGAGAATTTCGCTGGCCATAGCAGCGGAATGCGTCATGCCGGAGCAGCCGATGGTTTCCACCAGAGCTTCTTCGATAACGCCTTTCTTAACATTCAGTGTCAATTTGCAGGCACCTTGCTGGGGCGCGCACCAGCCAATGCCGTGGGTCAGGCCGGAAATGTCGGTGATCTCCTTCGCCTGCACCCACTGACCCTCTTCAGGGATCGGGGCGGGACCATGGTTCGGTCCCTTGGCGATGCAGACCATTTCTTCAACTTCCTTGGAGTATTGCATCGTTTGGTTCCTCCTATCTGTGGATCGTCATGCCATGATGTTCCTTTGCATGATCGGCTTTAGTATACCATAATTTTCACGAATTGAATAGATATTTTTTGGTTTCGGTTCACTTTCGGCTTATTTTTCATCGTCCTTCGGCAGCTTCCGGCGGTACTTCCGGTTTTCTGGATTTTTGTAGAAAAAGTAGATGTACAGGACGCTGAGCACCAGAGCGGCAACGATCATGATTTCCCGGAGCACCATGGGCAGCAAGTCAACCAGGGCAAGCACCAGCGTCACAATGGCGCCGACACCGGCAAGAATCAGTTTTGCATCAGGAGAAAGCTTTTTCATGTTTATTACCTCACACCAGCATTTCGTATTCCACCGTGTCCAGATACTGGCCAAACTTCACGCCCACCTTGTGCAGCGTACCCACATAGGTGAAGCCAAACTGCTCGTGCAGGGCAATGCTGGCGGTGTTGCACCCGGTGATCACGGAAACCACATTGTGAATGTCAGGATCCGCCTTGGCCATGGTCAGCAGCTCCTTGACCAGCGCACTGGCCACCCCACGGTGGCGGAATCCTTCGCCTACATAGACGGACAATTCTACCGTGCCATTGTAGGCCGTGCGGGGACGATAGGTGGATAGACTGGCGTAGCCGGCAACCTGACCGTCGATTTCTGCTGTCAGCAGGGGATGATGATCACGGTTGTGGGCATCGAACCAGGCCTTGCGTTCTTCCATGGATTTGGGCTCGGTATCAAAGGTAGCCAGACCATGGAGTACCTCGTGATTATAAATGTCACGGCAGGCGGGAATATCTTTTTCTTCTGTTACACGAATGATCATATCATCCATCCTTTCTGTCAGCAAATCTGTTCGTTGCAGGGTTAGCATTTTCCATCCCATTCAGCCAGGAACTCTTCTGCAAAGGCATGGAGATAGGCATCCCGCTTTGCTGCCATGCGCCGTGCAGTGTCGGTGTTCATCATATCCTTGAGGAGGAAAAGCTTCTCATAAAAGTGATTCAAACTGCTGCCCTGATTTTTGCGGTAAGCGGCTTCATCCATATGCAGCAGGGGAGGAAGCTCCGGGTCATACATGGCTCGGCTGTGGCTGCCGCCGTAGGCAAAGGTACGGGCAATGCCGATGGCGCCCAGTGCATCCAGCCGGTCGGCATCCTGCAATACCTTGCCCGCCAAGGTGGTGGGGGTTTGGGTGTCTGTTCCCTTGAAGGATACGGTGGCGATAGCGGCAATGACCTGCTGGGCAGTGGATGCATCCACGTAGGCGCGAGCCATGATGTCACGGGCGTTTTGATAATCCTGGGTGGAAAAAAGCTTGGGGTCATCTGCGTCGTGGAGCAGGGCACCGAGACGCACGATGAAAACATCACAGCCTTCCGCCTCAGCAATAACGGCGGCGGTACGCTCCACACGGATGGTGTGCCATGCGTCATGACCGGAAAAATCATCCGAGAAGAGGCGGCGAATTTCGTCTCTCACAAGGCTGAGGATTCTTTCTTGTTCCTCCATGCAGGCTCTCCTTTCGGCAGCATAACGGCTTTCATTATAAAAGCGGCCAAAGGAAAAAACAAGGGAAAGGACAACGAAAAAACGAAGACGGAGCAAGAAAAGGTGCAGCCCCTTTTCTCTTCCGGCAGGAATTGCAGGGGCGGGTGTAGAATACGTGAAAGCTACTGTTTTTTGCAGTAAGCTTATTGGAGTGAAAAGTTGGATGGCACAGGGATCTTATCGTCTACGTCTCCTGGCGGGAGAAAAGGAATATGAAGCCGGAGAAGCACTGTACCGCAAGGGCGGCGTCCGTGCACTGGAGCAATCCGGCATGCTGATGAAATATGTGGTGGCAGGAACCCCTAGAAGGGAAGTTATTTTTACCCCGGAGGAGCCTGCCAAGTGCACCTGTGATGAATGGAATGCCCGGGGCGCTTGCCGCCATGTGGTGGCAGCAACCTTGATGGCACAGGAATCCGGGGCAATGGAAGACCTGGTTCGGCAAAAGGCCGTCCTGGCTGGACCAAAGCTTATGTCCGCCATGGAATCCGCCCTGCCGGAGGACGGCACGCTGCGCATGGAAGTTACCCTGGTTTATGAAAACGGCACCCCCAGCCAGAAGGCCAAGCTTCGCCTTGGGCTCCGTGTGGGGGAAGAAAGACTGTATGTGGTGCGCAGCATTCCTCAAATGATCGAGGCCATTGATGCAGGCACCACCATGGAATTTGGCAAGGGCTTTGTGTATCATCCGGAATGGATGCGCTTTGGCCCGGCGGAAACAAGGCTGCTGGGCATTCTGCGGGCACTGTGCCTGGCGGAAAAGGAAACAGGTGCCAGCCTGCGGGGTGCGGATCTCCGGGTGATGGCACTGCCGGAACCCTTTGCAGAGGCTGTGCTGAAGGAGCTGGAAAACCTGCCCTTCCGCATGGCTGTAGGGGAAAAGGCCATGGTGGTCAAGCGGGTGCGTGCTGCCCGGCTGCCCCTTCATTATCGGGTGACGGGCTCCCTGCGGGGGTTGACCATTACCGCCCTGTTTCCCAAGGATTTTCAGCCGATTACAGCCTCCTGCGCCTATGCGGTGGTCAGCGGCACGGTGGTGGCAGTGGACCCGGGGCAGCAAAGCGTGATGCGGGTGCTGTGGCAGGAGCAGCTGGGCGGCCGCAGCATGTTTGACTTCCCCATGAAGGAAACCACCCGGGTGATTGGGGAAGTGATCCCCTTCCTGAAATTGACCGGCGTGGTGGAAATGGATCCGGATCTGGAACGGCAGCTGGTACGTCTGCCTTTGGTGCCCCGGGTGTATCTGGATCGGGAAGGCAAGGAAGTGGTGGCACGTACCCAGTTCTGCTACGGGGAAGATACTATCGATCCCTTCGATGATGCGGCGGAAATGGATACCCTGCCCCGCACGGGAAAGGTGCTCCTCCGTGATGCCGCAGCAGAGCGGCAGGTGCTGGACGCCTTGGGCAGTGCCGGCTTCTATGTGCGGAAGAATCGGGTTTACCTGACGGGACAGGATGCGATTTTCGACTTTGTGTCCGGCGGGGTGCAGAAGCTGCAAAACATGTGCGAGGTGTACCTGAGCCGGGACTTCCGCAAAATGACGCCCCGGAAGCCTGTGCTGCAGGGACGGATGCGCATGAACGGCGGCAGGCTGGAAATGACCTTCACCGAGGATGGGGAACCGGCAGAAGAGATTCTGAGCATTCTGGAGGCATTAAGCAAGCATCGCCGGTATTTCCGCCTGAAGGATGGATCCTTCCTGGACTTGTCCGGCATGGATGAGTGGCAGTCCCTTGCGGACAGCGTGTTTGAAGCAGCCAATGTGGAGGGCGTGGATGCGGTATCTCCGGCGGGGGACACGGTGTCCCTGAGTGCCTACCGCACCTGCTACCTGAACAGCCTCCTGAGTGCTTCTTCGCTGCCCATTGAGGTGGACAGCTCCGTGCAGGAAACGGTGAAGGCACTGATTGACCCGGATGAGGAAAAGATTCAGCTGCCGGCAGGATTGAGCCTTCGTCCCTATCAGCAGCGTGGTTTCCATTGGCTGATGACCCTGGACAAGCTGCACATGGGCGGCATTCTGGCAGATGACATGGGTCTGGGCAAAACGGTGCAGGTCATTGCCATGCTGAAGGCGACCCGGAAGCCGGGGGAAACCTCGCTGGTGGTAGCACCCACCTCCCTGACCTATAACTGGCTGAGCGAGCTGGAACGGTTTACCCCGGAGTTGAGCGTGATGGTGATGGCTGGGTCCGGTGCCCAGCGGGCTTCCCAAATTGAGCATGTGAAGAAGGCCAAGGATGTGGACGTGCTCATTACCTCTTATCCGCTGATTCGCCGGGATATTGACCTGATGAAGGATATGGATTTCCGCTTCGTGATTCTGGACGAGGCGCAGCACATCAAGAATGCCGGCAGCGTGGGAGCTGTGGCGGTGAAGCAGCTCCACGGGCAGACTCGGTTTGCCCTGACCGGCACGCCTATGGAAAACAGTGCAGGGGAATTGTGGAGCATTTTTGATTTCGTGCTGCCGGGATATTTGTTCAGCTACAGCTCCTTCCTCCGCAAGTATCAGGATGGGGAAGACCTGGACGACCTTCGCCGGCGGATTCGTCCCTTCCTCATGCGCCGGCTGAAGAAAGACGTGCTGACAGAACTGCCGGATAAGCTGGAAACCACCCTGACGGCGCAGATGTCCCCCGAGCAGGAGAAGGTTTACCAGGCGGCCATGGTTCGCCTGCGGGATCGTGTGGATCACGTCATGACCGAAAAGGGCCTTGGCAGAGGCCGCACCGAAGTGCTGGCAGCCATTACGGAACTGCGGCAGATTTGCTGCCATCCTTCTCTGGTGCTGTCGGACTATGCAGGCACCTCCGGCAAAATGGAAATGCTGCTGGAAATCCTCCCGGGTGCCTTGCAGGCTGGACGGCGGATCCTGCTGTTTTCTCAGTTCACCTCCATGCTGAAGATTCTGAAAGAACAGCTGGAGAATGCGGGCTACAGCTGCATGTACCTGGACGGAGATACGCCGCCCCAAAAACGATTGGAAATGACCGAGCAATTCAACGGCGGCACAGGGCAGATCTTTCTGATTTCCCTGAAGGCAGGGGGTACAGGCCTGAACCTGACCGGCGCCGACATGGTCATTCATTACGATCCCTGGTGGAACCCGGCGGCAGAAGATCAGGCTACGGACCGTGCCCACCGCATTGGCCAAACCAAGAAGGTGGAGGTCATTCGCCTTGTTACCCACGGCTCCATTGAGGAGCAGGTGGTGGCACTGGGGCAGCGGAAGAAGGCACTCTTCGATCAGCTGATTACCCCCGGCGAGGAACTGGTTACTGCCCTGACGGAACAGGATATTCGGGCGTTGTTTGCGTAACACCAACAATCCCCCTCCGGCCTGTGCCGGAGGGGGATTTACTGCATCAACAAACCTTGCGTGACACCCACGGGAGCGCAAGCCCTTCAACTTTAGAGCGAAAATCGGCGAGCCCCTTCGGGGCGTTAAACAGGGCGAAGCCCCTGTGTGGCGATTTGCGTGCTTTTCCGTCAGAAAAACTCCCTGACGGGGCTGAAAATGTTTATTCCAACCCCAGCGTAGCATCCACCGGCACGGACAGGACAATGCCCTGGGCCGGGGTCTTCAGCCCGCATCGGGTGCTGATGGCGCTCATCACTTCCGCACGCTTTTCCTTGGGCAGAATGATCAGTACAATGTCCTGCTCGTCCTGCACGGCAACGCCCATGAACTGGCTCGTCTGGCCATCCACATGGCGGATGCCCTTGAGCACCGTGCCGCCACGAGCCCCGGCGTTCCGGGCAGCGTCCACCACATCATCACTGAAGCCGCTTTTGACGGAAACACAAATCATGGAATATTCAGAATGTTTATCCACAGAAGCATCCTCCTTCTTTTTGTCGAGCAGCACACGGTCATTCATGGCGTGAAGCATGCGCATAATGCTCCCTTGAAGTCCTCCAAGGGGAACGGTCACGGCAATGCCCTTACCCCGCTTGTCCAGGTTCAGGGCTCGGCGCAGGCCGTCCATTACATAGCCGGTCATGGCGGCGGGAAGCAGTGCGATGGTCAGGATCCGCAAGGTGCCGGAGAGACCACAAATATCCAGCCATTCGCTGGGGGCGGTGCCCTGGCCGCGAATCTGGTGGCACAGGGTCAGGTGCATACTGTTCAGGGTGGATGTTACTCGGCGGTCATCCTCATCCCGGGCAATGACAAACAGCATACGGGGGTGAAGCATTTCTTTCGTTAGTTCGCTCATGCTTGGTCCTCCTCGGGCATAATCACGATATCGTCATCCAGCTCAGCGGGAGCGGCAACAGGCGCCTGAGCACGGGATTTGCGCACATAAATCAGACCCATAATTTGAATGGCAATCAGGGGCGTCAATGCCACCAGTGCCACCACGCCGAAAGCGTCCGTTACCACATTGCCGCCTACGGCGGTGCATACGCCCATGGCAAGGGGCAGCAGGAAGGTGGAGGTCATGGGGCCGCTGGCCACGCCGCCGGAGTCAAAGGCCACACCCACAAAAATCGGGGGGACAAAATGGGCCAAAACCAGTGCCAGCAGATAGCCGGGCACGATGATCCAGTAAATGCTGATGCCGGTCAGGGCACGGAGCATGCTGAGTGCCACGGCACAGGCCACACCAATGGACAGGCTGGCGTTCATCATCTTGTGGGAAATGGCACCGCCGGTGATTTCCTCCACCTGGTTGTTCAGCACCTGCACCGCAGGCTCGGCCTTCACAATGTAGAAGCCAATGACCAGACCAATCGGAATCAGCAGCCACCGCATTTCTCCTTGGGCAAGGCTGGAGCCCAGCAGATTGCCCACAGGGGCGAAGCCTACGTTGACCCCGGTGAGGAAGAGGATCAACCCCACGATGGTGTACAGGAAGCCCACGCACATCCTCATGAGCTGATGCTTGCGATATTTCCGGGTAATCAGCTGGAACAGCAGGAAAACGCCCAGCACCGGGGCCATGCTGACCATGACTTCCTTGGCGTATACGGGCAGATATTGAATGAAAGCAGGCAGCACGTCCTGGGTGGTTTTTACACTGGGGATGGAAGCCAGGGTATAGGAGGCTTCCTCCGGGTGATAGAAAATACCCAGCAGCATGACCATCAGGATGGGACCAATGGAGCACAGGGCAATCAAACCGAAACTGTCGCTGGCACCGTCCTTATCGCTTCTGGCGGAAGAAAGACCAACGCCCAGTGCCATGATGAAGGGCACGGTCATGGGGCCGGTGGTTACGCCGCCTGCGTCAAAAGCCACGGCAACGAAAGAGTCGGGGGTGAAAATGGTAAGAATGAACAGTGCAGCGTAAAAAATGGTCAGCAGCAGGGAAAGCTTAATATGAAACACAATACGCAGCACGGCAATGACCAGGAAAGCACCCACGCCGATGGCCACCGTCCAAATCAGTACCTGATTGGGGATGGAAGCCACCTGCTCTGCCAGTACCTGCAAATCAGGTTCTGATAGGGTGATAATGGCGCCAACGGCAAAGCAGATGAAAATGGTCAGCAGCAGCTTGCGGTTTTTTACCAGCTGGCCGCCCAAGCCTTGACCTAGGGGGGTCATGGCCATTTCAGCACCCAATTGGAAGAATCCCATGCCGATCATCAGCAGCACCGCACCCACCAAAAACAGGGACAGAGTCCCCAGCTCCATGGGCACAAGGGTCACGCTGAGCACCAACATGATCACGGTAATGGGCAGGACGCTGGCCAGGGATTCTCGAAGGTTTTGCTTTAGCTTTTCATTCAGCAATGATCATTTCTCCTCCTTCTTCTCGTGATGGAAAACACTGACAAGCCGGAAGGCTGCCGCAGGGGATTAGGCAGATACCGGCACTGAATTTACCTATTAAAAATTGTATCCAATCTGTCTGCCTTTTGTCAATATGGCGAAAACGGAAATTTGTCCAAAATGGAAAGGGATCGCCCATATCATGACGATCCCTTCCAAGGTACGGTCTGGTTTTATTGCTCTGCATCAGTAGCTGTTGCTACGTCCGTGGGGGTGGCGGTGCCGTTCATCCACTGCTCTGTCATGGCATCCAACGCTTCCTGATCCATGCCCAGCGCTGCTGCGTCGCCGTTCAGCACAGCCTCAAGCACGGTAACGTAATCCGTCATGGTGTAGGCTGCGGACAGGTCTGCTTTTTCACCATCCCAGTTGAACAGCATGGGTTCGGTTACGGTTGTGTGATCCAGCACATCGGTAATCAGGAAGGAGTAGGCATAGGAGCCGGCCGGCAGCACGCCTTCCTCAATGGACAGGTTGCGGTCAATGACGATGTCGCCGTTGCTTGCATAGTCCAGATCCTTCATGGTGGCCAGGTCAAAGTTGTTGGATACCAGGGTAGCGTTTGCACCGGCTGCTTCCGTCAGGGACATGACGTTGCGTCCCGGCACCTGAAGACCGGAGTTCTCTCCGTTCCATATGCCGTATACATGAAAACGTCCCAGGTAGGGATCCACATCATCCCCGAAGTCGCCGTTCATAATGGCAAGCACGCCATTGACAAGGGCTTCCTGCTTTTCTCCCTCTGTCTGACCGTTATCGGCGGCGTAAAGAGCCAGCAGCTTGTTGTACATGTCCTCCAGCGATTCCTCGAACACATAGGCTGCCCGCAGTTCGTACACCTGCCCGTTAATCTGCATGGGGATGCCGAACAGGGTGTAGCTCATGTTCTCTTCGATAATATTCATCTGGCAGACGACGCCGTTGATCATAGGCCACTTGCCATCGAACTTCGCTTTGTAGACCAGGGTGCCGTCGTCGGCAAGCTTGGCGCCCACCTTGAAGGTTGTGCCGATGCGGATCCAACTCTGGGCTGCCTCGTCAAAGCGGAAGATCACTGCATCCACGGAGGTGATGGCATCCGGAGCGTTGGTAATATCCAGCACCAAGTCCCCGTCACGGACAGCACCATGGGCGGCTACCACATAATCTTCGTAGGTGATTTCCGGCAGACGCTCAATCTTTTCATACACGCTGGCAGGGGCTGTCCAGTCCATGTGGGTAGCGTCCAGGAAGGCAAGGTAAGAGGCACTGGGGCAATTCCGGGCATACCGATCCATGTAATACTTGCTGCCCGTAGGCGCATAGTAGAAGGAAATGCCGTGGGAATAGCTGTGGGTTGCCCCCTTGACGGCATAGACCACCGCATCATCCACTGCATTAACCAGCTTCTTGGCTGTTTCTGCACGAACGCCGTGACCGCTGGCACGGGAAGCCATGTCTGCAATATCCCGCATTTCGCTGGCATAGTAGGTTTCCGAGCGGCTGATGGCAACGGCGAATTCGCTGAAGTCATTGACGTTCTTCAGCAGGCCGCCCACTTCGGTAAACATGTCGTCAAAGGCGGTGTAGACAGCATCCATCTTCTTCAGGTCGATGACGGACATGGTCACGGTATCTGCTGCACCGGCACCCTTCTCTGCATACTTCTGCTGCACGGTGTCGCAGATGGTGCGGCCCAGCCGTGCACCATCGCACTCCGGATTGTCAAACAGGTATTGCAGCCATCCCTTGTAATTGCCGCCGTAGCCGGGCACCGTTTCTTCAGAGGCAACCAGATACCGGGCATGGCTGTCGACCACGGCGCAGGTTTCAATGGTGGCCATCAGACAGGTGTCCATAAAGAGAAGCTCAAGGGGAACATTGGCATCATCCAGGGCTCTGCCCAAGTCTTCCAGGGACATAACGGCGCTGTTGTGCAGCTCATCCATAATCAAGCCTTCCATGCTTCCGCCGCCGTGATCCCATAGGGTCAGCATGTACTTATCAGCCGGATAGTTTTCACGACTCCAGGTGATGAATTCGGTCAGGGTTTCTGTCTGCGCCATGTTGCTGAGGGGACGCTCCTCCACAAGGGTAAAGCCGTTCTCATCATACTTGTAGCGCTGCAGTCTGTCCGTGGCAATGTCAAAGCCGAGCTTTTCCTTTGACTCCCAGGCTTTGGCGCCGCCGGTTTCAATCAGCACATTCACGTGCTGGTTCGCCAGAGTTTTGCTGATCTCCAGCAGGTTTTCGGTGGCCATGCCGTTTTTGCTTTCCAAATCGGTACCGCACAGGTAGATCATGACGGTCCAGGCTGCATTTTCTGCCGTTTCGGTACTTCCCTCTGCCATGACCGGCAGAGCGGAAAAGGCAAGCAGCACAACCAGGCACAGGCTCAGCCATTTTTTCATTCGGCTCATGATACACGCTCCTTCTCCAAGGACTTTTTTCGTGAAGGATCCCAAGATTCGATTATAACAGACGGCAGGAAAAATCGAAAGTACTGTACCGCCTGAATGGAAAATAAACATGATAAGCCCATTCTGTAATTGCTTGATGTAACGAAATTGTTTCCTATTTATTTGTTTGACATAACCATTATTTGCATGTATAATATCAACGTGAATATTCGTACGTATCGATTTGATACAAATGGTATTCATCAGGTTGGTGTCTCCTTTTTCAGGTGCAGAGCCGCAGGCGTTATCCGATAAAACCTTTTACCGGATCAGCAACAAAAAACAGGGAGGCGAAGGCATGCGGGGAAACAATGTGACCGAAGCAGCTTCTGCCTTTCAGGATGATGACAGCGACAGAGGCACGTCCTATGGCTGCGTTTTCTGCCTGACCGGGAAGGAAAGGCAAGTAGCGGAAATGATCCAGCTGGCTTGTCCGGAGGCTGAAGCCATTACCATGCGGAAGACAAGGTACAGAACCTGCCGCAAGGTGAAGACCCTGGAAGAAGTCATTGTCATGCCCAGCTACGTGTTTTTCAAAGCACCCTCAGAGACAGAGCCGCTGGTGCGGTTTCCCCATCAGGATGTGATCCGCATTCTGACAACGGATCACGGCGAGTGGCGGCTTTCCGGGGCGGACGAGCAGTTCGTCAAGTGGCTCTTCCACTACCATGGTCTGCTGGGGCTGTCTCAAGCCTTCAAGGAAGGGGATCGCATCAGGATTGTTTCCGGTCCCCTGAAGGACATGGAAGGGAAGATCACCCGGGTGGACAAGCGGGGATGCAGCGGACAGGTGGTTCTTTCCTTCAATGGGAAGGACATTCCTGTGTGGCTGAGCTTTGAAATGATCAACACGCTGTAGAATTTGTGATGGGAGGAGAGATTCTTGCCGCACCATCATCATCACAGACGCAGGCGGCTTTCAGGCGGTGCGATTGCAGCCATTGTGGCGGCGATTGTGGTGGCCTATGTGGGCGTTCTGTTTGGGGTTCAGGCAGTGGGGAGCCGCATTGAGCAGGCTGGTGGTACCGAAACCATGGGTTCCCTGGACGGCCGCTTTACGGACGATGCCCTGACCATGCAGTACAATGGCCGCACCTGGACCTACCGGGAGAGAGCCTTGACCAACATTCTGCTGATGGGCATTGACTGGGAAGACACGACGGAAGACGTGACCAAGCGTTACGCCGGGCAGGCAGACTTTCTGCTGCTGATGACCCTGGACCGGGTCAACAAAACCGTGTCCACCATCCAGTTGGATCGAGATACCATGGCGGACGTGCGCATCTACGGCCCCTTCGGCAACTACACCGGCATCCAGACCTTGCAGCTCTGCCTTTCCCATGCCTATGGGAGCACCGCCGCCGAGAACTGCGAGAACACGGTTTGGGCTGTCAGCCGTTTGCTGGGCAACATCCCCATTGACGGCTACATTGCGCTGGACATGAGTGCCATCACCATCCTGAATGATACATTGGGTGGTGTGACGGTGACGCTGGAGGATGACTTCTCCCATCTGGATCCCAGCATGACCAAGGGCACGACCCTGACCCTCCACGGTCAGCAGGCTGAGTACTACGCCCGGGGACGTATGGACGTAGGGGATGGCTCCAACGTCAGCCGTATGCGACGCCAGCGGACATTCATTGCCGGTGCAGAAGAGCTGCTTGTGCAGGGCATGAGCAACGACCTGAATTACGTTGGCACCCTCTTTGATGCCCTGTCCGACCACATGACCACCAACATGGAGCGGGGCTGGCTGATCAACAAAGCCTACGCCAGTCAGGAGTATCAGCGGCTGGAGACCCAAACGCCGGCGGGCAGCCGCAGCATCGGGGAAGACGGCTTCATGGAGTTCCACGCAGATGCGGATGCACTGGGTGATCTGGTGACATCCTGCTTCTTTCAATAATGTCAACCATTGTTCGGATTACAGAAAGGAGACTGATCATCATGATGAAACGTGTACTTGGCACTGCACTTGTGCTGACCATGCTCACGGCAAGCGCCTCTGCTGCTGTGTTTACCGATGCACCCGGTACGCCGACCCAGGATCGGGCTGTATCCCTCACCGCCGTTTGGCAGGATGAGGCCAAGACCGCCTATGATCTGAAGGACATGCCGGCAGATCAGCTGACCATGGACACTGCCACGAATGTGTATGACTTCGTGTACGAGCAGGGCAACCGTCCTGTTCGCTGGTATCCGGAGGATACCCAGAAGGCCATCGAAGCCATGGTGAGCGTCAATCCTGACGTGCTGTACATGACGGAGTTCATGCGCCTCCATGCAGCGGAAGCGGAAGCAACCGATGAGCTGGATGCCACCATGACCCTGAAGATTGACTACCAGCCCGGTCAGCTGACCGTGGTGGTGCTGGGCGACACCACGGATCCGGAAAACATCGTGTGGACGCCTGTAGAGTCTCAGGTAACGGAAACGGGCGTTGTTACCTTCCAGATTCCTGCGGAGCTGATGAATCAGCTTCAGGGTGAAGATCTGCTGTTCAGCCTGCTGACCGTACGTCAGGGCTCCCGCAGCACGACCACGGTGGTGACGACGGAAGTTCCCTCGGTATTGCCCAGCAAGCAGGCTGACGATACCACCCGTATTGTGGAAACCGTCACCGAGGACGGCACGGCCAAGCCCCATGACTTCGAGCTGGAAATCGTGCCCGAAACGGATCTGATTCAGCGTGAATTGACCCTGCTGGGACAGTATGTGACCGAGCAGCAGCAGCCTGCCCTGAGCTGGCTGCCGGAGGAAGACCAGAACCGTGTCCGCTATCTGCTGGGTACGGACGGTAACGACTTGATTGTGTCCGACTATGTGCCGCTGATCACCAAGGAATTCCGTCCTACTGACGGCGACGCTGTTGGTTCCATCTCCTTTGCTACCCCCTATCAGGAAGGTCAGACCATTGTGACCGCCCTTGGCCTGCCGAAAGAAAGCAGCACCACGGACAGCGATGAAAGCCAGATGGACTGGATCGTGCAGCCTGCCACCGTCCGTGCCAGCGGCGTTGTGGATGTTGTGTTTGACCAGCTGGCTCTGATCGACATGGATACGGAAACCGGCCTGCTGCTGATGCTCAGCGTTCCTAACGCCGAGGAGTAAGCATGCCCCTGGGTTCAATGACTACGGACAAATCCCATTACGGTTGATCTGCCGAGAAGGATGTGCGAATGAACAATAATCAGAACGGATCGGAATCCAAGCAGGAAAAGGAACAGCGGACAAGCGAAGCAGAGCTGTTCGCTGAAATCCTTTCCCGCATGGATGCAAAGCAGGAGGACACTGCTCAGCCTGATGCCGAAAAAGTGAAGACCATTGATTTGGTGGAACTGTTTTACTACATGCTCTCCAAGCTGCATTTCATCCTTCTGGGCATGATCATCGGTGCTGTGGTACTGGGGATGTATGCTTCCTTTCGGGTGGTGCCGATTTACACGGCTACGTCCAAGCTGTACATTCTGGGTAATACAGGCACCGGCATTATGGCCAACCTGCAGATTGGTACGGCTTTGACCATGGACTATCAGGAAGTGTTCAAAACCTGGGAAGTGCACCAGATGGTCAATGAAGAGCTGGGCACCAACTATAACTATTCCGCCCTGCAAAGCATGATCACCGTTTCCAACCCGGAGGATACCCACATCCTGTACATCACGGCGAGAAGCACGGATGCCCAGTTTGCAGCCTCTGTGGCCAATGCCTATGCAACGGCTGCCAAGAAGTTCATTGTGCAGACCATGAATTCCGATGAGCCCAGCACCTTTTCCATTGCCTTGGTGCCCGGCACGTCTACCGGTACCAGCATTACAAACTATGTGATCCGTGGCATGCTGCTGGGTACGGTGCTGGTGGCAGGCATTCTGGTGCTGATTTTCCTGCTGGATACCCGTCCCAAGTCTCCGGAAGACATTATGCATTATGCCAACATTCCCACGCTGGCAGTGATTCCGAATAATCCGCTGCTGTCCGGGTCCAGTGGCCGCAAGAGGAGGGGAAGCAAGTGAATTACCTGAACATTACCTACTTCCCTGAGCTGGACTATGCAGGCACGGAAGCCATGAACACCCTGTGCACCAACCTTTCCTACTGCGGAGCGGATATGCGCACGATACTGTTCACCAGCCGCTATGAGCAGGAAGGTAAGTCCAGCATTGCCATGAACGTGATGCGCACCCTGGCAGGCTTCGGCAAGGATGTGCTGCTGATTGACGCTGATCTGCGCCGTTCTGCCTTGGCACGCCGGTACCGCTTCAGCTACACAAGCCAGGAAGCACCGGGGCTTGCCCAGTATCTGGCTGGTAAGTGTGACCTGGAGGATGCGGTTTATCAAACGGATCTGCCGGGAGCCTTCATTCTGCCTGCGGGTCGGGATGTGCTCAATTCCATGCAGCTCCTTGCATCCAACGGCTTTGGGGATATGATGCGGGCACTGAAAAACAGCTTTGACTACATTCTGGTGGATTCGCCCCCTGCCGGCGTGATTGTGGACGCCGTGGAAATTGCCAAGCACTGCGATGGCGCCGTCATTGTGGTGGGCTACAATCGGGGACGCTCCCAGGAAGTGGGTGAAGTGACTGCCAACATCGGAAAAACAGGCTGCAAGGTGTTGGGCGCCGTCATGAATGGCGTGAATATGAAATCCTTCCGCAATCGGAAGTACTACTACCGCTCTGGACGGTATTCCACCTATTACCATCACTACGGTGATGATGAGGAGAAATAAAGCAAACCGGAGAAGAGCAGCCGAGGTGGGAAGCAAATGAGCCGTGCGAAGTTTTGTGACATTCATCAGCATGTGCTGTGGGGCGTGGATGACGGCCCCCATCAGGAAGAAGCAATGCAGGCCATGCTGGAGCAGAATGCTCAGGAAGGAATTTCGCTGGTCTTTGCCACCTCACACAGTGATCCACAACTGTTCCCGCTGGATCTTACCCTGTACCGCAAGCGGCTGAAGGAAGCCAATACCTACTGCAAGCAGAGGGAGCTCAACCTGCGGGTGGTGCCCGGTTGTGAAATCTTCTACCGCCCTTCCGTGGCAGATTTGCTGACGGAAGGGAAGCTGCTTCCCTTGGGGGACAGCCGCTATGTGCTCATTGAGTTTGGCGAGCTTGTGACCATCCAGCAGCTGCAGGAGGCGGCAGACAAGCTGTATCGAGTCGGATATTCTCCCGTGTTTGCCCATGTGGAGCGGTATCGGTGCCTGAAACGATCCCCGAAAAAGGCCATGGAGCTTCGGGAGGATTATGGGGTCACTTTCCAAATGAACTGCCGCACCATTACCCACCCGCATGGATGGATGGAACAGTTCTTCGTGTACCGGATGCTGAAAAACCATGCCATTGACGTGATCGCCACCGATGCCCATGATCCGGTGCACCGTCCGGTGTGCATGGAAGCGGCTCGTCAGGCTGTTGCCAACTTGTGCTCCGAGCGATATGCCCGGGAGCTTACGGGCTTTGGCCGAAGGCTCGTTCAGGAATGATACAGATGCTTCCCTTATGGAATGAAAAGAACCGCTGGGCTTTTGCCTTGCGGTCTTTTTACCATCAGGGGATTGATGGGTATCACTTTGCTGGTGGGAAGAAAAACACCGGCGCAAACGTTGGTATGAACAGGGGATTGCACGGCACCAAAAACAGCAACTGCTTGCAGCAGGGAAAAAGGAGGCAATCATGACCAAGCGACAATCTCGTATTCCGGAGCTGGATGGCTTTCGGGTGCTGCTGGTGTTCATCGTCAGCTGGTACCACATTTGGCAGCAAAGTTGGTGGACACCCCGCATCGGCAGTGTGTCCCTGGACTTTCTGGTACGTTCCGGGTATATGCCGGTGGACGGTACCATCCTGCTCAGCGGGTTCCTCCTTTTCCTTCCTTATGCCCGGCATATGGTGCAGGGGGAGCCCTATCCGTCGTGGCGGGGCTTTTATCGGAAGCGGATTGCAAGGATTGTGCCTGCCTACTATGCCTTTCTGCTCCTGATGCTTTTTGCAGTTGCGCTGCCCTGGGGGCTGTATCGCAATGCAAGCTTTCTCTGGCGGGATGTGATCACCCATTTTACGTTCACCTTCACCTTCCGGGCAGATACCTACATGGCCACGCCCCTGGGTGCGGCCTGCTGGACGCTGGCCATTGAAATGCAGGCTTATTTGTTGTTCCCATTGCTGGCACGGTGTGCGGTGAAGAAGCCTGCTTACACGCTTGCCGGCATGACACTGCTGGGGTGGGGCTGGCGGTATGCCTGCATTCGGTTGCTGGATGATTACGCCATGGTGGTCAATCAGCTGCCTTCCTTCCTGGATGCGTACGCCTTGGGCATGGGGTTGGCGATCCTTTATGTGAAGCTTTCCATCTTGCCTCGGGAAGGGTGGAAAAAGGCGCTCTGGCAAGGGGCGGCAACGGTACTGCTGGCGTTATGCCTGGTGGGTACCTACTGGCTGCTGCGCCGTCAGGCCTCATCACCGGATTATCCTGCCATTCAAAGCGGGCAGATGATTCGCCGATTTCCCTTTGTGCTGCTGCTTAGCGGTATTATGCTGTCCCTTCCCTTTACCATCCGGCCCATTCGATGGCTCATGGGCAATCGGGTCATGGGCTTCCTTGCAGGCATTTCCATGAATTATTATTTGCTCCATCAGGTGGTGGCGGTGCACTTAAAGCGGCTGGGCATTCCTGCTTCTGTCTCGGCGAATCCCAACCAGGCAGGAGAAATGCCCTGGCAAAGGTCCTATACGTACCTGTCCTTCGGCATCTCTTTAGTGCTGGCAATTCTGTTTACCTATGCCATTGAAAAGCCCTGCGCAAAGTTCATTCTCCGCAAGAAGGAAAAGGCGATCAAGGAAAAGTCATAAAAAAGGACAGATGACGGTTTTCGTTTGTAGGACAGATGACGGTTTTCGTTGTTCTTGAAAACAACTCCCGTATGTGATACAATGCCTTATCTAAAAGGGGGAGATTATCTTGGTATGGTGGGAAGCAGGGTTGCGGCTGATCGTTGCAGTCATCCTGGGCTGTGTGGTCGGCATTGAGCGGGAAAAGAAGAATCGCCCGGCTGGCATGCGTACCCATGTGCTGGTGTGCGTGGGTGCGGCAACCATTGCCATTTTGGAAGCTTATGTGGTGGCAGATACGGTGGCACTGAATGCAGCCGACCCGGACAGCGGCATTGGGGTCAGCATGGGACGGCTTACGGCGCAGGTGGTCAGCGGCATTGGCTTCCTTGGCGCAGGCACCATTTTTATCAGCCAAAAGAAAATCGCCGGACTGACCACTGCCGCATCCCTGTGGAATGTGGGATGCCTGGGCCTTGCGGTGGGCATGGGTTACTATGCCCTGGCGGTGGCGGGCTGTGTGATCGTGATTGTGACTCTGACCCTTTTGCAGCGGGTGGTGAAGGTGAATTCCGTCAAGAATGTGGAAGTCAAGTTTATCCACCGGGTGGAGACGCTGGCCTTCATCAACGCCTATTTTCAGGAAGCGGATATTCATGTGCTGGATGTGGACTTCCATGTGGAAAACAAGGGCAAGTATAATTTGTATACCAATGTGTACACCTTGGACATGCAGGGAGGCACAACCTATACGGATATTGTGAACCACCTGTCCGAGTATGCCAATATTCAGGCCATTCGTACACGGAATACCTAACCGATGATGGCTATCAGCCCCTCTTTTCCGCCCTGGAAAAGAGGGTTTTTCTTTGCCGGGGCGAAAGAAGTTTAGTAAGGATATTTGCAGGAAAGGAGCACCTTTGATGACGAGCCGAATCTTGTTCCTTGGTCAGGGAGGTGGCCGCCTGGCGGAAAGCTTCCTGTGGGCTGCCGCTGCCGGGGTGCTTCATGCCGGAGAAAAAAGCATGGAGGAGATACAAATCCTTTGTGCCGATGAAAAGCCGGAAGCTCTTCAGCGTTTAACGCCGCTGTTCCATGCCTATCAGCAGGTGCAATCCATGATGCCGAAAGCGTCAGGGTGGCCGGGCTTCCGAGCAACTTTGACGGTGACGCCCTGGGAAACGGAAAAGCAGGGGGCGAGTCTGCCCAAAGCAGGGGAAGAAGCACTCCTTTGGCAGGCTCTGACGGCGGGGGATGATGCGACAACCCTTCGGCAAAAGCAGAAGGTGATGGATTTTGCCGTGATGCTTCAGCATGAAGCGGAAGACGGCCGCCTTCAACAATGGCTGGGCACCAACCCGGAATCCCTGCTCCTTTGCGGCTATGCCGATGATGAGGACACGGCTGCACGGCTGCCCCTGCTGACCCAATACCTGAAAAAGACGTGGAAGAATATGCGTATCGGGGTGCTGCTGCTATTGCCGGAGGAGGACAAAAACCAGCAGACGGCGGAGGCACTCCTTCAGCAGGATGGTTGGCAGCAGGATGCTGCATATTTGCTGGGCATGCCGGAGGACAGTCGGATGGCAGGGGATGCAACGGAACCGAGACTGACGGATTGGCTCAGCATCCGCTGCGCTGCCCATTTCTTCTGTCAGGGTGGGGAAGGATGCTTTGCCTACCGCACCGGAGAAAGCCGGATGTCCTGGAAAGTGTTCGGAGAAGCGGAAAACGCCTACCGCCAAGGATACGGCACGCTGCTTCGACTGGCATTCCTTGCAGAGGGCACGGTGCATACCACCGTTACTGCCGCCCTGCAGGGAAAGAATGTGCTTCAGGCACGGGGCATGGGCTGTGATGCAGCTTTTTATCGCTATGTCAGGAAGCTGCTGCAAGGCAAGCAGGAGACGGAGCAATGGCAGGCGGTGATGACCCTTCTGCAAGGCTTTTCCAAGTGGATGCAGCAGATGACCGCTGCCATTCCGGCGACTATGCGGAATGAAGCAGCGCAAAACGCCATGGGGCTGTCCTCGGGAGAAAACTATCGAAAGCTTCTGGATGCCTACGGCAGTTGGCGACTCATGGAAGAGGAAATCCACCGCAGCGGTATGGACACGGAAAGCGTTGTCCGCCGCGGAGAAATCCGGGAAAACGAAGCAGATGAGACCCTGCGCCTGGCACAGGAGCAGCATGATGAAGTGCTGCGATTGGAAGGCAACCAACGGGTGTGGGATCGGCGTACCGGCGGCATGGCAAAAATGCGCCTGATGGAACAGATGGCGGAAGGTATTGAGGCGGCCATTGCCAGAGAAGAAACTCAGGTGCAGGCGGATCGGAAGGCACTCAGCATGGATACGGAGAATCTGACCCTTCGACACAGCCTGCATCGGCTGGAAAATCATCTGCGGCTCCTTCGTGCCCAGCTCCAGCGGGTAACAGAGGATCAGGATGCGGGGGAAGAAAACCAGATTGACCGCCTGCCGCCTGTATTGCCGGAGGATGAAAAGCCGGAAAACGGGCTGGTTGACAGCAGCCTGTGGACGCAAATGAAAGCCTTGAAGGACACGGAAGAAGTCCGTGAGCGGAAAGCTTTTTGGGCGGAGGCAAGCAAACTTTTCCCGGATGCTGTGTTGGGCGGGAAAAGCAAAACAGTACAGGAAGTCATGCAGGCAGTAGCTGAAAAGAAGGATGAGAAGCCGCCCAGGGAAGGCACTTCCCCCATGGGCAGCTTATTGGAGCGTCTGCTGTGGGCAGCGCAGGAGGAAAGGCCATGAAGAAACAGGGACAGACAGGCGACGGCATGGTCTTTCTGCCAAGGCGAATGGGTCGATTTGCCTTAGGCGAGGGGGAAGGCTTTGTCCCATGCAAGGTACAGAAAACGGAACAGGAAATCATCGGCGGAGCGGATTTTTTCTCCCGGGAAAAGAGGCTGTTGGGAAAGCTGCGGGAAGAAGCAGATGCCCCGGAAGTGTGGGCATGGCGCAGGCTCATAAGCCTTCTTTTGCTGTGGGATGGCTGGGAAACAGCGGATACGCTGCGCTTCCATGACTTTGGGGCAGACAGTCCTTTGGCTTCCGCTGTGCTCAGTACAGCAGAGGATGCAAGAAGACAGGAAGGTTTGCGTGTGCTTTGCCTGCATCATGGGGAGCAGATCATTCCTGTGGCGTTGGGATCCAAAATGGTGGTGGCGGTGCCTCTTCCACTGACAGTGGAGGAGACGTGGCCTGCATCCATGAGGCGCATCATGGGGCAGGGAAATCCCTGCCTGCACATGCATGATGGGGAACGCAGCTTGGCAGAAAAAAGGCTGGAACAGGTCATTGAGTCGCTGCAAGATGGGGAGCAAGCCAAACCCTTCCGGGCGTTTCTTCGGGAGCTTCAGGCAGTGGATCGGATGGTGCAGGAGGAAGCTTGCAGCGGACCTGAGGATGCACTGCTGATTCGCCTGAAAAGCGTCTGCGGCCTTTACGGAGAAAAACACTTTCAGGCTCTTACGGCGCAGGAGGAAAAACTGCACCTGGGGAAAGATGCTGTGTTCTTCCACTGCTTCGGCATCCATGATGCCGTTCAGGAAGCAACGGTGCAAGTGCGCCGGGTATATGCATGGCAGGGAGCCCCTTTCGCAAGGGAGGATCATCAGCAGGGGCTGAGTGCCGTTCATGCGCCGGGGGAAGAAGAAGCACTGGCATCCCTGGCAAAGGAAATTCAATTTCTGGAGCGTCATGCGGCACTGTGGCAGCAACAGCTTGGTGAACGCATGGAGACTTGGGTCAAGGAGCATCCATGTCTGCCTGCTGTCAGTCACCTGGTGCAGACTGCTGGGGAAGAAGCCATCGCAGCAGCTAAGGCGCAGCAGCCTGAAATCATGCTGGGAGATGAGGAGAAGACAGCGGCACCCTGTGGGTTCCAGTGGCTTTTGGAAAAGACACTGGGCGAAAGCATCGCCTGTGCAGGGGGTGCCTTTACTCAGGGTCTTCTGCTGCTGCCGGACGATGCACCCAATGGTGAACAACCGGCGGAACATGCCTTGTGTCCCATGACGGCTTCCTTTGCAGCAGCCATTGAAGCAGATGAGGCGGTCATATGGGATGCAAAGCACCCCTGCGTTTCCTTTAATGAAGAAACCTATACGGCATCCATCACCCTTGCCGGGCAGCAGACGGTGACACTGACGAAAACTTACCCAATGGAGGACGTGCTTTCCCTGCATCAGGAGGAAATCCCCACCGTTGGTATATGGCCGGGGATGGAACTGCCCAAGGATCGCTGGCGTTGCTATGCGGCTTTTGCCCATCTGCCGGACAATGCGGATGAATTGCACCTTTCCGTGAAAGTACTGCTTGATGGCACATGGCAGGAGGGGAAGGCTCATTCGGCAGAAGACGGGGGGCTGTGGTGGCTGCTAAAGTCGAAAACCTATCCAAGGGAATTCTGCATACAAGTCAACGGGCATGACATGGGCATTTTGCCCTTGTCACGGCAGGAAAAGCCCATCCCGGCAAGGGAGAGCATGATTGCGGCGGTGGATATGGGCATTGCCGGCACCTCCATGCTGCTGAAGCAGGGAGACAGGTTCCTGGATCCGGGAAAAATTCCCGGCATGGGGTTCATCCTGTCAGGAACGGGAAGAAAACTGGCAGGGGACATTCTGCCTTCGTCCCCGCTGCTGCCCACCATGCCCTCCATTGAGGAAATCAGCGGAGAGGGAGAAACCATTTTTGAAGACGGAAGAATTGCTCGGCAGAAAGAAACAACGGCCAACGTTGCCTATGGGCTGAAGTACGGAACAGCGGGAACAGCCATGGGACGGCCGAGGACCATGTATCTGCGGCAGCTGATGACGGAAGGCAGCCTAACAGCCGTGCTTCATGGTGCGGACAGCATCCATTGGCGGTTTGCCGTGCCTACAGGCATGGCGCCGGATGGGCGCAAAACCTGGCAGGCGGACATGGAAGCACTGGCCGGGAAGGTGGCGGAAGAAACCGGTTTGCCGGCTGCCTCCGTCAGCTTTGGGGAGGAACATCAGGCGGAGCAGACTTACTTCCGGGAGGTTGAGGGCATCCGGGGCGGCATGATGGTGCTGGATGTAGGCGGCAGCAGTGCAGAAATGACCCTGTGGCTTCACGGCATTTCCCAGCCGGTGACCAGCTGCTCCCTGCCCCTGGGTGTGCAGATGATCCTGCTGGAAAGCCTGACACGCCGAGCATCCCTTTTGCGGGAGCCTCTGCCGGAAGGGCAGGAACCCTTGCAGCAAGCATTGCAGAAACTGGCAGACAAGCTGGAGGGGGGCATGACCAGCCTGAAGGCCATGCAGCGGGGGCAAATGGAGCTGGATGCTTTCCTGGAAGCATTCAGTCAAGAAGCAATGGGCACAGCCCATGAATCGGTCAACGGCTGTGGGCTGATTCGTTCCGAACTGCTGGTGCATGAAGCTTTCTTACTCACACTGGCAGGGCTTATGCTGGAAAAAACTTTTCAGGATGCCACGCTGAACGATCGACTGCCCCCCTACATGGAGCTTTGCTTTGCCGGACGGGGAGCTGCCGGCATTCGATACGTAGATGATATGACCAGACAAAAGCTGCAGCAGTTCATTCGGCTGGGCATGAGCAGAAATCACCCCACCCGGGAGTATCCCCTTGTGTTCAGCAAAAATCCCAAGCAGGAAATTACCCTGGGGCTGCTGCGGATGAAACGGATGCAGGAGGACATCCCTGCAAGACCCCAGGTGCGGGAAAATCGGGAAGCGATCATCCTGCCTGTGCCGGTGGTGCTGGAACGGTTCTTGCTGTGCCTGGTGGCGCTGTTCCCACAGGAGGCGGCGTTGATTTTCCCGGAAAGCGTGGCCAACGGTCGGCTTACGGAGACGATGCGCAGGCGGGTGATTCGTGCCGCCAATACGGGGAGCAAAGTGGATGCAGACTTGCTGATGCAGTGCGCAGCAGCGTTTACTGCCTTGAAGCAGCAGGAGGAAACACCCTGAGGGAAAGCGGCAAAATTTCACAGGGGCGAACATCGGAAACACACTGGAAGTTCCTTTACATCCGTGCCGGAAAAAGGTATAATAAGCACACTGCTTTGGGTCACTGCCGGCAGCCTTGGCGCCGGACGGTTCTTTCACCCGGGCAGAATTCAATAGCGTAGGGCATCCGGTATCGGAGCCTGAACGGAGGAAAAACCGATGGAAACAACCAGGAAAACCGGAACGAACAAGACGGATCTGAAGCGGCTGTGCCTGATGGGGCTTTTCGTGGCACTGATCTTCCTGCTGGGACAGACACCTTTGGGACTGATCCCGCTGGGATGGTGCAACGTGACGCTGCTGGTGATCCCTGTGGCTGTGGGCACCCTGTATATGGGGCTGAAATGCGGCCTGGGTCTGGGACTTGCCTTTGGCATGACCAGCTTTTTGTCTGCCCTGCTGAAGCCCTCTGTATTGGTGGGCACCCTGATGGGGGCAAGCCCGGTGCTGACGGCCATTATGACCTTTGTGCCCCGGCTGTGCGTACCGGCTGTGATTTATTTTGTGAACAAGGCACTGGCGGGCAAGTGGCGCAAGGCATCCATGCCGGTGGCGTGCGCATTGGGCTCCTTGACCAACACGGTACTGTACCTGGGTATGATGCTGCTGTTTTATACCATGCTGGGCATTGATAACGCCAAAGTGCTGGCGGCAATTGGTGCCACAGCCGGCGGCGCAGGCCCTGCAGAGGCAGTGGCGGCAGCCCTGATTGCACCGCCCATTGTAGCAGCCATCCGCAAGGTTGGCCGCAAAGCATAACCAAGCCTTTGCCGGGCAAGGCGAAAGCCCTGACCCGGCAAAGAATTTTCCCGATACCATCGGGTTATCATCGGAGGATCATCCCCATGATTTTTACCATGGATATTGGCAATACCAACATGAAAACAGCGCTGTTTGACGGCGATCAAATGGTTAATTACTGGCGGGTCAGCACCAACAAGCAGTATACTTCCGACGAGTACGGCATTCTGCTGTGCAACCTGTTTGCTCACGAAGGCGTTGATCCGACTCAGGTGGAGGGCATTGCCATTTCCAGCGTGGCACCCACGATCAACTTTACCATTGAACACATGTGTCGGAACTATTTCCATCAGGCACCCATGTTTGTGGGCCCTGGCATAAAGACGGGCATTAACATTCGGTACGAAAATCCCCGGGAACTGGGGTCGGATCGGATTGCCAACGCTGTTGCCGCTTATGCGGAATACGGCGCTCCCTGCATCTTTATTGACTTTGGTTCCGCTACCACTTTCGGCGTGGTGGATGAGGGAGGAACCTTCCTGGGCGGGTGCATTTGCCCCGGCGTAAAGCTGGCTTCGGAAGCCTTGGTAACCGGCACGGCCAAGCTGCCCCGGTTTGAACTGACTCGGCCTGACCGAGTGATTGGCCGCACCACCCTGACCAACCTCCAATCCGGCATGTACTACGGCTATGTGGGATTGGTGCGGAACATTGTGCGGAAAATGAAGCAGGAGCTGGGTCGGGAGGCTACGGTGGTGGCCACCGGCGGCATGGCACTGCTCTTCAGCGAGGATGCCAAGTGCATTGACAAGCTGGATGGCCTGCTGACCCTGAAGGGACTGCGGCTGATTTACGAGCGGAATCACGAAGGGACTGTGGTGAAATGAAAGAACTGGTCATGGGCTTTCTGGGCTGCGGCAATGTGGGCGGCGGCGTGTGGAAACTGCTGCAGGGTTATGCGGAAGAACTGGCTTGCCAGCAGCATCTTTCGATTCGTGTGAAGAAGGTGCTGGTGCGCTCCCTCAGCAAGCAGCGTTCCTGTGATGTGCCTCGGGAGATTTTGACGGATTGTCCCGATGATGTGCTGCTGGATCCTGAAATCACCCTGGTGGCGGAGTTCATGGGCGGCGAACAGCCGGCAACAACGTACATGCTGAAGGCGCTGGAAAACGGCAAAACCGTGGTAACAGCCAACAAGGTGGCACTGGCACTGAACTGGCACCTTTTGCAGGCGGCAGCAGAGAAAAACGGCGCAGGCCTGTATTACGAAGCCAGCGTGGGGGGCGCAATCCCCATCATCGGGGCGCTGACCCAATCCCTGCAGGCAAACCGGATTTCCTCCATGATGGGCATTATCAACGGCACCACCAACTACATCCTGTCCCGGATGACGGAAAATGGGGAGGACTATCAGGCTGTGCTGGCAGACGCCCAGAAGCTGGGTCTGGCAGAACCTGATCCCACCAGCGATGTGGAGGGCATGGATGCGGCCTATAAGCTGTCCATCATGGCGTCCCTGGCTTTCCATACCCGGGTGACCTATGACAAGGTGTACCGGGAAGGCATCACCAAGGTTACCGCTGCGGACATTGCCTGGGGCAAGAAAATGGGCTACGTGCTGAAGCTGCTGGCAGTGGCCAAGCAGCAGGATAACAAGGTGGAGGTGCGGGTGCATCCTACCTTCCTGCCCACAAGCCATCCCTTGGCGGGCGTGAACGGCTCCTTTAATGCTGTATACCTGTATGGCCATGCCTGCAAGGAAATGATGCTCCAGGGCCGTGGGGCAGGGGACATGCCTACCGCCAGTGCCATTGTGGGGGATATTTTGCAGGCAGTGAAGGCAGAAGGCCGCTACGCCTATCCCACCTTTGCCAACACGGCAGAACCTGATCCTGCCACGGTGTTTGACGACAACTGGACGACGAAATATTGCATTCGTCTGTCTGTTCAGGATGACAAGGAAGCCCTTCCTCACGTGGCGGCATGTTTCGCAAAGGCGA
The DNA here is from genome assembly GCA_963646285.1 of bacterium. Taxonomy (GTDB): domain Bacteria; phylum Bacillota; class Clostridia; order Christensenellales; family Aristaeellaceae; genus CAKUFA01. Next base: position 19,123 of record CAVIWF010000003.1, on the reverse strand, counting down.
ACATTGCCGTGGAAGACCTGATGCAAACAGCAGAAGACGGCCAAACCCGGCTGATGCTTGTGACCGGGAAGGCGGAAGAGCAGGCGGTTCAGCGGGCATTAGGTAATTTGGAAACCTCCCTTTGCAGGGTGGAAAACCTGATCCGCATCGAAGCATAAGAAAAAACCTCACGATGGAGCAGATGATTGCTCAACCGTGAGGCTTTTTCATTACTTCAGGATTTCATCGATTTTCTTGAGTTCTTCTTCACTGAAGGGAGCGGCCTGCAGTGCCTGCAGGTTTTCCGTAATCTGCTCCGGACGGCTGGCCCCGATCAGGGCGGAGGTGACCACCGGGTCACGGAGCACCCAGGACAGGGCCATTTGAGCCAGCTTCTGTCCACGGGCTACGGCAATTTCGTTCAGCTTGGCAATCTTGTCCAGCTTTTCCTGCGTGATGGCGTCCGGCTTCAGGTACCGGGGGTCATGGGCTGCCCGGGAATCTGCAGGGATACCGTTCAGATACTTGCCGGTCAGCAAGCCGTTCTGCAGGGGTGCAAAGACGATACAGCCTACCTTTTCCTTGCGGAGTACATCCGTCAGGCCGTCCTCAATCCAGCGGTTCAGCATGGAGTAGCTGGGCTGCTCGATCAGGCAGGGGGTGCCCAGGTCACGGAGCACCTCAATGGCCTTCTGTGCCTGCTCCGGCTTGTAGTTGGAAATGCCCACATACAGCGCCTTGCCGCTGCGGACGATCTGATCCAGGGCACCCATGGTTTCTTCAATGGGGGTATCCGGGTCGGGACGGTGATGATAGAACACGTCCACGTAGTCCACATGCATCCGCTTCAGGGACTGATCCAGGCTGGAAATCAGGTACTTGCGGCTGCCGTGATCTCCATAGGGCCCCTGCCACATATCGTAGCCGGCCTTGGTGGAAAGGAACAGCTCGTCCCGGTGGGTGTGCCAGTCCCGATCCATATGGATGCCGAAGTTCCGTTCAGCTTCCCCATAGGGCGGACCGTAATTGTTGGCCAGGTCAAAATGGGTAATGCCGTTGTCAAAGGCGGTGCGCAGCAGGCTCTGCTGTACGCCAAAGGGGGTAATGTTGCCAAAGTTGTGCCACAGCCCCAGGGAAATGGCGGGCAGCATCACACCACTGTTGCCGCAGCGGCGGTAAGTCATGGTATCATAGCGAGTAGGTGCAGGAATATAGTCCATTGGGTTCATTCCACCTCCCGAATTTGATTATCTTTATCATAGCGCAGTCCATGCAAAAAGTCCATGATTTTTTGGCTTATTCAACCATTCTCCTTGTAAAAAACTTGTTAACTCTGTTAAAAGACAAACGATTCTGCAAAACGGTTGACAATCGTTCATGACCTGTTTATAATTGTGAACGGTTCTTGAACAAATACAGGGAGGATTCCGAAATGAAAAAGGGTTCTAAGCTGGTTTCCCTTCTTCTGGCCTTGGTGCTGACCCTCGGCATTTGCGCTTCTGCTTCTGCTGAGACGATTACCCTGAAGATCGCTCACAACTATGACTTTGTGACCATCCCCAACTCCGTGATCGAAGCTGCTGAGCGCCTGAACGAGCGCTATGCTGCTGAGGGCAAGGATATCAAGATCGAGTTCGAAACGGACTATCAGCGCATCAGCTGGACCGAATATACCCAGAACCTGATCTTCGCTTATAAGAACGGCGACTGCCCTGATATTTTCTCTGTCAGCGACGTGCCCACCATGGCAGCCGTCGGCATGCTGCTGGACATCAGCGAGCTGAACACCGATGCCTTCGTTGACGGCGCTTTCAATGCTTATACGGTGGATGGCGTAACCTACGCCATGCCCTTCGACCTGCCTGTGCGCGTGATTTACTACAACAAGCAGGTACTGGTCAACTACGGCTGGACCCAGGAAGAAGCAGAAGCCCTGCCTTCCAAGGTGGCTGCCGGTGAATTCACCTGGGAAGATTTTGTGCAGCTGTGCGCTGATGTGAAGAACGCAGGCGCCTGCACCTGGGGTCTGGCACACCGTCCCGGCGCCGGCAACGACTTCCTGGATGTGATGCAGACCCTGGGCGGCCGCTACTATGATGAAAACGGCAAGCTGGTCTTTGACGAGGCTGGTGTGCTCCGTTTCTTCCAGTTCATCTATGATGCTGCCAACACCCTGGAAATCACTCCTCACGACCTGAGCCAGCAGGGCTGGCCTGCCATCAACACCATGGCTGGTGACGGTACCTGCTTTGCCTACTACGGACCCATCTATTCTTCCACCTACGTGGCTGCTGCTGTGGAAAAGGACCCTGAGACCTTTGCCCAGGACGTGGCTTTCATGATGTTCCCTGTGTCCCAGTACAACGACAAGCCCTTTGTGGTGGCTGCTCCTCAGGGCATGGCCATCAACGCCAATACCAAGTACCCCGAAGTCTGCAAGGATCTGCTGGCTGAACTGGCCAGCAATTCCTACGACCTGCTGGCAAACCATGCAAGCACCATCTTCACTCTGTCCTCTGTGAAGGCTGCTAACGAGCTGGAAGCCATCACCACCAACCCCATCGTGGCTAACACCACCTACATGGCTGACTATGCTGTGACTGTGCCCTCTATCGACGGCCTGAGCACCTACACCAGCGAGCTGCACAACAACATCGTGCAGCTGGAGCTGGGTCAGATCACCCCTGAAGAAGCAACGGCCAACATGAAGGTACAGCTGGAGCTGAACCTGGACGAGGACGAAATCTCTTTCGAGTGATTGGTAGCTGACTGAAGCGACCGCCACTAAATTTTTCGGTGCGTCCGAAGGTTCAGTGGCGGTCTTGCGTTTTTTGAAGGATGAGAGACGATGAAGCGAAAGAATAATCTGCAGGCTTACGCTTTCCTCACGCCTTTTCTGGTGCTGGTAACACTGCTGTACATTCTGCCGGCAATTTTGACGGTGGTGATGGCGTTTACCGGGCTGGACAAGACCTTTGAGTGGAGTTTTGTGGGCATTAAGAACTTCCGCCGGGTGTTCCGGGATCCCAATACCCCTACCATCATTGTCAACACGCTGATCTACGTCGGCGTCTGCATTACCGGCACGCTGATCATTGACCTGTTTTTCGCCATCATGACCACCTACTTCATCAAGTCGGAGCGGTCATCCAGCCTGTTCAAGGGGATTCTGATGATTCCCATGATCACCCCGGCAGTGGTGTATTCCGTGCTGTGGGTGTGGCTGCTGAGCTCTACGGCGGATGGCTTCCTGAACAAGCTGTTCATGGGACTGACAGGAACGGATACGCCGGTGAACTGGATTGCCAAATATCCTATGCAGGTGGTCATCTGCGCAAAGCTGCTGACCAGCATTGCCTACGGCACCATCATCTTCTCCAGTGCCATTAAATCCATTCCGGAAAACCAGTTTAAGGCTGCCCGGGTGGACGGTGCACGGGAGTGGGAGATCGTCAAGTCCATTATCCTGCCGAACCTGCGCTTCCACGTGATGTTCATCGCCCTGTGGGAAACCCTGGGACTGTTGACGGACTATGTGACCATCCTGCTGATTACGGACGGCGGCCCCGGCAAGGCCAGCGAAACCTGGGCACTGTCTGCCTACCACAAGGCCTTCATTGACGGCAAGTACGGCTACGGCGCTGCCATTTCCCTGATTCTGATTCTGGTGGTGCTGGTGCTGATGATTGCCATCAGCATTGTGAATGCCCGGATGGAGAGGAGGAACGCCGATGCTTAAGCGCAAGCATGATGAGGCACGCCCCGGCTATGAAATGCGCAAGGAGCACATTGCCATTGGCGTGATGATCCTGCTGTGCCTGCCCATCCTCATCATTTACGTTTCCTTCTTCATTCAGGCGTTCTCGGTGGACGGACATTTCTCCTTGGAGAATTTCCGCTTCCTTTATGAGACCATTGTCATGGGACAGTATACCGTGCCTGCCATGGGTCCTGCCTTTGGCAACACGGTGCTGTTTACGGTGATTGTGACCCTGTGCGAGGTGGTGGTCAGCCTGATGGCTGGCTATGCCCTGTCCCGTATGCGGTTCACAGGCAGAAACTTCTTGCAGAAGATGCTGCTGATTCTCCGCCTGTTCCCTGGCGTGCTGCTGCTCATCGGCATCCTGTATGTGCTGATGTACGTGAAGCTGCTGAACACCCTGGCTGGCGTGGTGCTGGTGGCCATTGCCCTGCGCCTGCCCGGTTCCACCTTCATCATTCGCAATTTCTTCAACGATATTCCCAGGGATATTGAAAACTCCGCTCTGGTGGATGGCTGCAACAAACTTACCGCCTTTTTCCAGGTGATTATCCATCTGGTTAAGCCGGGTATTGCCTCCATCAGCATGTTCGCTTTTATGAGCGCATGGTCGAACTACCTGCTGTTCAACACCCTGATCTTTACCAGCAAGGTGCCGGTGATGGCTACCTACCTGCGCAGCCTGAGCATGAACGACCAGATGATTGCCGACTACGGCGTGTTTTCTGCCATGGCGCTGATTTACATGCTGCCGGTGCTGGTGTTCTTCGTCATTTCCCAAAAATCGCTTATGAAGGGCGGATTCTCCGGAGGTAAAGGCATATGATTCGCATTGAAAATCTTCGCAAGGAATACGACGCAAAGACGGTCGCACTGGATGGCATTGATCTGGTGTTTGAGGATTCTTCCTTTGTGGCCCTTCTGGGCCCCTCCGGCTGCGGCAAGACCACCACGCTGAACTGCCTGGCAGGCCTGCTGGAGCCTACCTCCGGCAAGATCTTCTTTGGAGAGAAGGACGTGACTCACTTGCAGCCCAAGGATCGGAACATCGGCATGGTGTTCCAGTCCTATGCCCTGTATCCTCACCTGAAGGTGATTGACAACATTGCCTTCCCCCTGAAGCAGAAGGGCATGAAGAAGGAAGAGCGGTACGCCAAGGCACGGAAGGTTGCCCAGATGCTGCAAATCGAGTATTTGCTGGATCGGAAGCCTACCCAGCTTTCCGGCGGTCAGCAGCAGCGTGTTTCCATGGCACGGGCACTGGTGAAGGAGCCGGATGTGCTGCTGTTGGATGAGCCCATGAGCAACCTGGATGCACGGCTGAAGATTGAAATCCGTGACGAAATCCGCCGGGTGCAGCAGGAAACGGGCATTACTTCCATCATCGTGACCCACGATCAGGAAGAAGCCATGGCCATTGCCGATAAGATTGCCATTCTGGATAACGGTCGGATTCAGCAGTACGACACTCCTGAGAGGCTGTACCACTACCCGGCCAACCTGTTCGTGGCCAAGTTTATGGGCAATCCTCCCATGAACTTCATTGATGCGGCTTTGTCTAATGACGGCAGTCGGGTCGTGGGACAGGGCTTTGATCTGGCATTGCCGGCCAGCATGCAGGCAGGCGGCAAGCACTTTGCCGGTCATCAGGTGAAGATCGGCGTTCGCAGCCACCTGCTGGGCGTGAATGTGAACAAGGTACCCCAGTCCATGGAAATGCGGCTGCAGATTGTGGAAAACCTGGGCAAGGAGCTGCTTGTTTCCGGCATGGTGGGGGATAGCTTCGTCCGGGTAACGGTGCCGGAAAGCCATGAAAAGTTCGAGCTTTACCGCAGCATCATTCGCAGTGAATCGCCCTATGTGTACCTGACCATGACGGGCGTGTACAACATCTTTGATGCGGAAAGCGGCGTCAATATCGGGCTGGAGAATGTATGATGAATTATTTTAACAGCATCCGAGCCGATGAACCCCATCGGCTGTGGATTGGCGGTCATCGGGGGCATGCGTCTGCAACCCGGGAGAACACCATAGCGAACTTTGCCGAGGTGCTGCCCATGGGGGCAGACTACATCGAAATTGATGTGCAGCTGACCCGTGATCATCAGGCAGTGATTTTCCACGATATGGAGCTTGCCGAGCGGACACCCCTGAAGGGTTACATTCGGGATTACACGGTGGCGGAACTGAAGGCTGCCTTCGAAATCGACACCCTGGAGGAATCCTTGATCTGGTGCAAGGCCCATCATCTGCCGGTTTTGCTGGAAGTGAAGAGCCGGGAAGCCGTGATGCATCACGATATGCCCATTTTGGCAGAGCGCATTGTGGAGACGCTGCAGAAGGTGGACTTCATCGATGAATGTGTGGTTTTCGGCATTAACCACTGGATTCTGCGCCGTGTGCGGGAGCTGGACAGCCGCATTCATATTGCGCTGATCGTGCCCCATGTGCCGGCAGATCCGGCGGCACTGATGAAGGATATGGAAGCAGATATTTATCTGTGCTTCATTGATAACCTGAGCCCGGAACTGGTTCATGAGCTTCATCAGGCAGGCTATCTGGTAGATGGCAGCGTGATCAACAGCAAGGAACGGCTGAAGCTTGCCCTTGACTTTGGCTGCGACATGATTGAAAGCGATACTCCCGATCAGGCAATCGGCTGGTACCGGGAATTGCTGGAGGAGGCAAAGACCCATGCTTGACGTGCTGGATATTCACACCCATACCATTGCCAGCGGCCATGCCTATAATTCCATTTACGAAATGATACAGGCTGCCAGCAACATGGGCTTGGCACTGCTGGGCATTTCCGACCATGGCCCCGCCATGGAAGGGGCTGCCTGCAAGCATTACTTCCGCTCCAACCGGTGCCTGCCCCGGGAAATCATGGGGGTCAAGATTCTCTTCGGATGCGAGCTGAACATCTTGGACTACAACGGCAATGTGGACTTGGACGAAACCTTTGCCAGCGCCCTGGACTACGGGATTGCCAGCCTCCATGATGTGTGCATTGACCCGGGCACTAAGGCGGAGAATACCAACGCCTACGTGAGAGCCATGGACAATGCAAAGGTGCACGTGATCGGCCACCCGGACGATGGCACCTACGAGGTTGACTTCGATGAGCTGGTTCGGCAGGCAGCGGCCCACAAGGTGCTCATTGAGCTGAACGAAGCTTCCGTGCGGCCTACCAGCTACAGAAAAAATGCCCGTGTCAATGCGCTGCAGGTGCTGGACAAGTGCGTGCAGTATGGCACCAAAGTGGTCGTCAGCAGCGATGCCCACGTGGCTTCGGATGTCTGCCGCCACCGCTATGCCCTGGAGATGCTGGAGAAAACCCATTTCCCTGAGGAATTGGTGGTCAACCGGTCTGTAGATGCCCTTATGGCAGCCCTGAAGGAAAAGAACGACCTGTTTGCGTAATCAAAAGCGCATCAAAAAACGACGCCTTGATTTTCTCCACCTGACGGTGTTAGAATCTTCAAGGCGTCGTTTTCCCATTCGTTTCTTATACGGCGGCCTTTCGCTTGGCGACCTCATCGCAGATGCGCTTGTATTCCTGCTCGTCCAGCTTGTACCGCTTGGCGTACAGCAGATGGGAAATCAGCATCAGCACAAAGGGCAGCACGGACATCAAAATCAGCAGACCCCGGGTTTGGCTGTGCTGCACCTGCGACAGCACCTGATCAATTTGATCCAGCTTGGCGGCTTCTTCCAAGAGTCCCTGAGAGGCTTGCTGCTCCAGGGCGGAAATCTGGTTGGTGTAGGCGGTTATGCCGAAAATTAGATAGGTAATTGAGGTTAGTGCGGCAACAATGGCGGAGGCCAGCTTGGTCAGGAAGGGACGGAGGGAAGCAATGATGGCCTCATCCCGCTCGCCGTGGCAGTACTCATTGTATTCCACTGTGTTGATGATGGAAATCATCATAATCAGGTAGAAGCAGTATTGACCGAAGTTGGACAGCATGTATCCTGCGGCAACAAGCCAGAACTTGAGGGTGCTCTGCCCCATGACCAATCCGCACAGGAGAATCAGGGCGTAGCCGATGCCGGAAATGAACATCATCATGTTCATGAGCTTTTTTCGGGGAACCTTCCGGGAAATGGCGGGATAGAAAATCATCAGGAAGGCCGTGGCAGCCATGCCCACCATGGTGAACAGGGAATACAAACCCCCACGGTAGCCGAAGTCCAGATAGACGTAGGTGGAGCCGATGCCGCCGGCGATGATGCCGTTGCTGATTTGCTGAATCAGGAAAATCAGGGCGATCCACAGCAGCTGATCGTTTTGCGTAACGGTGGCGAGGATCTTCTTTAAGCTGATGGGGGGCGCTTTCTGCTCCATGTCATCCCGATTTTCCCGAACGCCGAAAATGGTGAAGCACAGCAGCAGCGGTGCCAGCAGGGCGGTAAACAGGGCAACACGGCCGTAAGCTGTCTGGGTGTTGCCGCCGATGGCATAGGCACCGGTGGTCAGCAGGGGAATCAACACGCTGGCGGCGGTGGTGCCGATGCCGGCAAAGAGGGTGGCACGGGACGTGAAGCGGTTGCGGGTGTCCTCATCCGAGCCCAAAGCGGCTACCATGCCCCAATAGGAAATGTCGTGCATGGTAAAGGTGATGGAGTACATGAAGTACACCACGCCGAAGAGAATGACGAAATCCCAGCCCTGCAAGGTGCTGTTAAAGGCCACATAGACCACAATGCTGGTCAGCAGAATGCCAATGACCAGCCAGGGCTTAAACTTGCCAAACCGGGTGCGGGTGCGCTCAATGATATTGCCCATGATGGGGTCGTTGAGGGCATCGAAAACACGGGCACACACCATGATGGTGGTAATGGCGGACAGCTGTGCCGCCGTCAGGCTTCGGGTAAAGAGGACATAGGTCAGAATGAAATTGTTGAACAGGGCATAGATCATGTCCCGTCCGATGGTACCCAAGGGAAACATCCACAGGTTTTTTCGTGTGCGCTTGTCGTCACTCATATGGCATAGGCCCCTTTCCTGCATTATGGCAAGTATAGCACACAAAGAAGGATATGGCAAGAAAAAGACCCAAATAAAACAAAGGCGGGACGAACGGTGAAACTGATTGCGCCGGAAGGTTATCAAGACTTTACCTGCATTGCCGGGGCGTGCCGGCATACATGCTGTAAAGGCTGGGAAATTGATATTGATGATGCTGCTGCCCAGCGGTACAAAGCTCTGCCCGGAGAGGCAGGCCGCAATCTTCGGCAATGGATGGAGGAAGATGAAAAGGGTCAACACTTCCGCCTGCTGGGGGATGAGGAACGTTGTCCGCTGCTGATGGAGAACGGCCTGTGCCAACTGATTTGCGAAGTGGGGGAGGATGCACTGTGCCAGGTGTGCCGGGATCATCCCCGCTTCCGCCACTTCATGACGGACAGAACGGAAATTGGATTGGGACTGTGCTGCGAGGAAGCTGCCCGGGAACAGCTGAGCCGAACCGCTCCCTTTCGTCTGACTGTCCTTGAGGATGATGGGGCAAAGCAGGAAGGGGATGCAACGGAGCAGGCCTTTTATCGCTGGCGAAAAACCATGATGGATGCGGCAACGGATCGTTCCATGTCAGTGGCAGAAAGGGTGGAAAACATGGGTTCCTTGATTGGGATGAACCCCATCGAGGATGTGTCTGCCTGGGCGGAAAGGCTTCTCTCCTTGGAAATCCTGACAGAGGAATGGGGAAAGCTGCTGGAAAAACTGGCAACATGGCAGCCGGCTCATTGGAAAAACAGTGAACTGGAAGTGCCCTCGGAACAGCTGCTGTGTGCCCTGCTGTATCGGCATCTGTCGGATACCTTGGAGGACGGATCAGCGGCAGGCCATGGGGCAGTCAGCCTTTTTCTGTGGCAACTGTGCATGACACTGGCCGCCATGACAGAGACCCATACCGTGGAGGATTTGGCGGACTTGGCAAGGCTGATGTCCTCAGAGCTTGAGTATTCTCAGGAAAACCTGGATGCGCTTTTAACCTGGGCAGAGGAAGACTTGCTTGCCTGAAAAGGCGGCGTGGACTGAGCAAAAAAAGAAGCAAAAACCCGGAGCGGATGGCCGGTCAAACTATTGACATTGTTCATAATGGTCTGTATAATGGACATTACGGAAAATGTATTATTAGGTGGAAGGGGTGTCTTGGGATGGAGTCGTACCTGTTTCGCAACCTGGAAGCAGAGCCCGATACGTTGGTTGTGGAAGGATGGCACAAGCCCGGTAGCCTGACCCGATCCAGCGGCGCATGGATTCATGCAGCAGGCAGTGCCATGCTGGAAGCAGGAGATTATGAAATTAAGCCCCACGACCAGTGGGTTTGGTTTGCCGTTGATGACGGCACGGTGGAGCTGACTTGGCAGGGAAATACTCTGATGCTGAAGGAAGAGCAGACCTGCATTCTGCCTGCCGGTGGTAAGGGGGCAACCATTCACTGCCCCACCCAGTGCCGCTGCCTTTGGATTGCTTTGGAGGGTCCCCTTGCCCCCATGGTAGTGCGGAAGATGGGCGCCTTGCTCCATATGCCCCTGAAGCAAGGGGCTTTGCCCAGCCAGATTTACCTGGCCAAGCAGATTGTGCAGGTCATGGTTCGCCACAGCGGCACCTCCGATGCAACCTATCAGCTGCAGCACCTGATGTACGGCATGCTGGCCAGCCATTGGGGACAGCCTGTGGCCATGGATGCCATGCTTTCCCACGAAATTGCCAAGGTGGTGGACACCTTGCGTGCCAATAAGTACAAGGATAATTTCTCCTTGGCGGAGATGGCAGCCATCTCCCGTATGCCCATGGAAACCTTCCGCAAGCGCTTCGTCAGCGAAGTGGGCATGCCGCCCCTGAGCTATGTGCTGCACTGCAAAATGGAGCGTGCCAAGGAGCTGCTCCGAGAGCAGGACTACACGGTTCGGCAGGCCGGTGCAGAAGTGGGCATGCAGGATCCTTACCACTTCTCCAAGCAGTTTAAGAACATTGTGGGCATCAGTCCCTCTGCCTTTATGAAGCAGGCGGCGCAGCCTGATGCAACCATCCGCCGCCATGGTGCGGAAAAGAAGAATAAGTAATGAAAACCTCATTGCCGAGGGAGGACTTCTTGCAGGAAGTGCCTCCCTCCATGTTTATCAGGAGGGAAAGTATGGATATTGATCGTATCGTTCGTGCCCAAAGCGTACCCCTGCCCGAGGATATTCTCCGGCGCAGGGGAGCAGGGGACTTGGAAGGTGCCCTTCGCAGCATCCGCACCCGTCTGGAACGGCCTGACCTGCCGCCAATGCTGCGGGATCGTCTGCTGTGCGAGGAAGAACGCATCCGCCGCCTGCCCACCCAATACCCGTGGAACCGGGCACAGGCACTGGAAAAGCTTCGGGAACTGGTGGGGGACATCAGTGAAGAGGCTTTCGACCGCCTGGAAGACGAAGGCATGGTGGACTTTATCTACCTGCAGGGGGAAAAGCGGTACTTTGTCCGCTTTCATCGCTCTCTGTATAAGCAGCCCCGGTTTGTGGACAGTCCTGATCCGGCGAATCCCTGGCTTGATCCCATGGTGAAGGAAATCATGGAAAAAGGCAGGCTGGACAAACAGATCACCTTGGATGTTAAGCTTTCTCTGGTGCCGGAGCAGTTTGTTCCCGGAGAATATCTGGCACACCTGCCCTTCCCCTTAGAGGAATGTCAGCAAAGCAATGTGACCCTTGTGGAGGGCACGCCTGACGGCATTACCTCAGGGGACAGCGGCGCACGGACCGCCTGGTGGCGAAAGACGCTGGATCAGTGGCAGGATTTTCACCTGCGGTACCGCTACAACAGCTGCATCCGCTATGCAGATCCCCTGCATCAGCCTGCCCCGGCAGCGCCGCTGTATCCTACGGCATTGCCCCCTACGGAACAGGACTTGGGGGAAGAGCTTCCCTTCATTGCCTTTACCCCTTACCTGAAATCGCTGGCAAAGGAATTGACCCAGGGGGCAGACAGCCCGGTGGAAAAGGCTTGGCAGATTTATTCCTTTATCACTACCCGGGTGACTTACAGCTTTGTACGGGATTATTTCCAGATTGACCACATCGGGGAATTCTGCGCCGTGAACCTTCGGGGAGACTGCGGCTTGCAGGCACTGCTGTTCATCCAGCTTTGCCGCATTTGCGGGATTCCGGCACGCTGGCAAAGCGGCATGAGCATTGACGAGGACTATGCGGGCAGCCATGACTGGGCACAGTTTTATTTGGATGGCTGGGGATGGCTATTTGCAGACCCCAGCTACGGCGGCAGTGCCTGGCGAGCCGGCAACATGGTTCGGCACGCCTTCTACTTCGGCAATATCGATCCTCTGCGCATGGCGGCCAATCGGCGCTTTGAGGCCACCTTGGAACCGGCCAAGCAATACTTCCGTGTTGACCCCTATGATAATCAGTCGGGAGAACTGGAACGGACAGGGGCGGCAGAGGCTTTTACCGGCAGGGATCTGGACTGCGATGCAGTCATGGTGGACTGCCAGTAAGTCAAGCGGTTCATAACAAAAAAACGGCTATCGCACAGTCTGTGACAGCCGTTTTTCATTGCAATGATGGGAAGAGAAAACTCATTCGCTGAGCCGTTCTTTGATTTCCCGGCCTTCCTTCAGCAAGGCTTTCATGCCTTGGTGATCCTGATTCCGCAGGGCATCACGATAGGCGATGAGCCGCTCTGTGAGACCTTCCACTTCAGGCAGCAGAGCGTCACGGTTGTCAAAGAACAGTTCCGTCCACATATCCTCATTCAGCCGAGCTACACGGGTCATATCGGCAAAGCTGCCGGCAGAAAAACCCCGGTGCTTATCAGCCAAGGGGCATTTCACATAGGCACTGGATACAATGTGTGCCAGCTGAGAGGTGTAGGCGATCATTTCGTCATGGGTTTCCGGGGTGGTAAACTGCACCCGACGGAAGCCAAGATCCAGGAAGAAATTCCTCGCCTGCTGCAGCAGTGACGGATCAGCGTCGGCATAGGGGGTGAGGATCATGGAAGCATGGTCAAACAGATCATCCCTTGCATACTTGAAGCCGGAAAACTCCCGGCCTGCCATGGGATGACCGCCGATGAAATGCCACGATGCATCCTTCACCAAAGGCTCCACAGCCTTGCAAATGACCTGCTTCACGCCGCCGCAGTCAATGACCAGGCAGTTGGGCTTGAAAAGGTGAGCATGGGAAGTGATCCAGTCAATGATGGCTCTGGGATACAGGGCTACCAAAATGAGATCGCTTTGGGCAATGACTGCATCATCTGCCGTACCGTCAATGGCACCCAGCAAAGCAGCCTGATCCATGGTGGCAGCATTCAAATCCATGCCGTACACCTGATGGGTCGTGTGCAGCTTGATGGTGCGAGCCAGGGAACCGCCGATCAAACCTAATCCGATAACAGAAATAACCATCCTACCGTCCTCCTATCATAAAGGGGCACCCACAGATGTGTGCAGTGCCCCTTCTGAACATTACTGCTTTTCGCACAGGTCGCAGAAGCGGTCAACGTCCTGCTTGATAACCTCCAGGCTGGAGCGCCAGAAGTCCACACTGCGCACGTCAATGCCTACGCTGGCAGCAACATTGGCCACCGTATCGGAGCCGCAGTAGCGCAGCAGGCGGCAATAATCATCCACAAAGGCCTCACCCTTGCGCAGGTACTGGGCAAAGACTCCCTTGCCGAACAGCAGGCCGAAGGCATAGGGGAAGTTGTAGAAATTCAGGTCGGAAGAATAGTAGTGGCTCTTGCATGCCCACATGTAGGGGTGGCGCACATCCTTGGCCAGACCGTCCCCATAGGAAGCCTCCTGGGCACGGAGCATGGCGTCCTTCAGCTCATCAACGCTCATTACGTGATCGGCACGGGTATCCACCACTTCATTCTCAAACAGGTAACGGCTGTAAATATCCACCACCGTCTGGGTTGCTTCCATCAGGCTGTTCTCCAGCAGGGTGAACTGCTCCTCTTCCGTGGCGGAGGAAAGCACCTGATGAGCCAGCATGGTTTCATTAAAGATGGATGCAGTCTCGGCCAAGGGCATGGGGGTCTCAATCATGCAGTAGGGCAGACCTGCCAGGCAGCGATTGTGCCAGGCGTGACCAAGCTCGTGGGCAATGGTGCTCACATCGGAGAAGCTGCCCTGGAAGTTGGTCATCACCAAACTGCGGTCATAGCTGTGGGCACCGGCACAAAAGGCGCCGCCGGTCTTGCCTTCCCGGGGATACATATCGATCCACCGCTGTTCAAAGGCATTGTCCATAAAGGCTGCCATCTTGGGGGTGAACTTGCCCATTTCCAGCAGCAGCTTGGCACGGGCTTCTTCAACGGTATAGGTGTGTCCGCCATGTCCCACAGGGGCAAAGAGGTCATAGAAGGGAAGACCGTCTTCGTAGCCCAGGTACTTGGCCTTGGCACGCAGATAGCGGCGGAAGTGGGGCAGATATTCCCGAATGGCCGTCCACATGGCGTCCAGCGTTTCCTGATCCATCCGGCTCTGGTGCAGGGTCATGTCCAGCACGGAGTCGTAGTGCTTGGCCTTGGCCATGGTGCGGGCTTCCATCTTAATGCTGTTCAGGCAGTAAGACATGGGCAGCTCGATCTTCTTATAGGAGGCGATTTCCGCTTCATAGGCATCCTTGCGGACGGAAGCATCAGGGTCATAGGCCATGCCACGCACAGCAGGCAGAGGCAGATCCTGTCCATGGTAGTGGACCAAATGGTTGGAATCCAGCTTGTCACGGAGCTGACTGAAAGCAGTGCCGCCGCTGAGCCGCATCTGCAGCATCCAGGGCTCAATCTCCGCCGGCATCAGGTGACTTGCTTCACCGGCCATCTCCCGCAGGGCGAAGGCCACGGTTTGCAGCTTGGGGGAGGCGGCAATCAGCTCCTCCAAATTGGTCAGCCCACCCACATACCGGATCATGGCAGACTGGGTCAGCCGCAAATCGTTGTAGATCAGGTTCAGCTTGTCATCATATCGGGCGGCATCCATGTTGTTGGCATCCACGGCAAGGGTCATGCCGGCAAAGAGGGACAGCTTCTCCAAGAGGCGGTTGATTTCCTCGTCTGCATCCATCATGGATACCAGTTTGGTGCAGTCATCGCCGGAGGCTTCCAGCAGCTTGCCGAAGGCAGCGATTTTCTCCTGCAATGCTTTCAGATCAGCTTCATACTGAGGGTCGTCGAATCCTGAGTAGAGAAAGGATAGATCCCAGCGGTCATTCATGGTCAATTCCTCCTTCTATTATAACGGCAGGGTTTCCTGAATGGGGTAATGGAGTTCCGTCAGCCGTTTGGTTGCTTCGTTCCACAGGTTGGTATCCCGCAGCATGGCAGGATCGTGGGCATCAACGCCGATAATCGCCCGGTTGCCTTTGCCGGCAAGGTAGGCCCAGAAATCCTTGCAGGGATACCCACGGTCATGTCCGGTCAGCTGACTGTCCAGCCCCAGCAGATTATACTCCAGGGGCACGTCCGCCTCTTTGGCGGCCTGAGCAATGATGTCGGCAGCCTTCTCGCAAACCTTGTCGAACACCGGCCGGGGACGCATGTACAGATCCGGGTGGGCTACGTAGCAGAACAGCCCGGTTTGCAGGGCTTCGGCAACGGCTTCCGCATAGCGGAGCACCCCGTCATCCGTTGCGCAGCTTTGCCCCACGTAAGGGTGATCTTCTTCGCTTTCCAGGTAGTGTTCGCCCAGGATATAGTATTCCATGCCTGCATCCTGCATGCGGAGCAGATGATCCCTGTAGCGGGGGAAATACTCCACTTCCAGCCCCATGTGCATTTCGATGCGGTCAGCATACTTTGCACGCAGGGCCTGCACGGAGGCCATATAGTCCGGCAGCTCCTCCATGCCCATGCGGATGTTGCTCACAAAGCCGGAGCGAAAGGGCCAGGGGGTATGGTCGGAAAAACCGAGGACGTGAAAGCCGGTGTCTAAGGCGGCAAGCACATAATCTTCATCAGCGCCGACGGCGTGGTGGCAGCGGGTGGTATGGGTATGATAGTTGGCTTTGATCATAGGGTAAGCAGCGCTTCCTTTATCATGGGTTGCTGTGCGACCTGTGCCCTGTGGCCAAGATTGTTCGGCTTGAAAAAGGCAGATCGCAAGCGGATCGAATATCATTGTATCATAGGAACAAAAAGGGGACAAGAAAAAAATAGAGAAGGTTCTCTGGCGCAAGCAACACCTGCGTTAGAGAACCTTCTTCATACATTATGCATGATCCTCTGCATTGGGATCCAGCACCTGATGCTGCTGACGGAGGGCTGTCAGACAGTTTTCCTTGCTGCGCTCAATGTGCTTCCTTGTCAGCTGCTCAAAGCTTTCCAAATCTCGCTGCTCAATGTAGTTTACCAGCATGTAATGCTCTTCATGGGCCTGAGGACGGCGATTTTCCTGCCGAATGGACAAGGCAGAGAAGCGGGTAATGAACTCATCCTGCCCTTCCATGACCCGAAGGATCCGATGCTGACGGGACAGTGCCGTCATGGCATTGTGGAAGGCACGAGCCATGGGCGACAGGGTGTTGATGTCTCCCGAAGCCATAACATCATCCATTTCATGCAGGCGGCTGCGCAGGTCGGCAATGTCATCGGCCGTGGCATTGCGGATAATGGCCGGCAGGGTCAGCATTTCCAGCGCATTGCGGATGGTGTAAATCTCCTCCACATCGGTAATGGAGAAGGCACGCACCACCACGCCCCGGCGGACTTCGTATTCCACCAGACCGTCACGCTCCAGCTTGCGCAGTGCTTCCCGCAGGGGCGTGCGGCTGATATGCAGCCGTTCAGCGTATTCGGTTTCCACAATGCGCTCACCAGCAGGGATCTCTCCGCTGACAATGGCGTGCTTGAGCACTTCGTAGGCAATATCACGAATGGGTCGGCTTTCCATCATGGGTTGGAATTGCAGGGTATTCATGCCGGATCACACTCCTGAATATGGAAAGTACATGAAGTATTTTGCATGTACTTTGGATACAAGAATAATACAAGAAAAAAGACATGTCAAGAGTTGTTGCAAAAATAACGAAACAAACAGACAAAAATGCAGGAAATGAATCAAATAAAGACCAGATTCGACGGCTTTACAGAAAAAAGCCCCTGTGCTATAATCCTCTGCGGTTAACAAGCAAGACCTTTAAGAACAGTCCTGCGAGGCTGGCAAGGTGCGCGAGGAACCCTTTTGATGAGCATGCGCCTCTTCCTGCCAAGCGGGGAGAGGCTTTTTTTGTACGACGAGGTACAGGAAAGGAGCAAATAATGGCAAGCGGTATTCCAAAGGCGCAGCTGATGGACGGAGAAACCATGCAGCGCACATTGACCCGGATGGCACATGAAATGATGGAGCGGCTCATGCCCCTGGAGCAGGTGGTGCTGGTAGGCATCCGCCGCAGAGGCGTGCCCCTGGCCAACCGGCTCAGCGAAATTATTGAAAAAACGGAAGGCGTGAAGGTTCCTGTCGGGGAGCTGGACATTACCATGTACCGGGATGACCTGAGCAAGCTTTACGATCAGCCCAAGGTCAGTGCCTCCAAGCTGCCGGTGGATGTTAACGGCAAAACCGTGGTGCTGGTGGATGACGTGATCTATACCGGACGGACGGTTCGGGCAGCCATGGATGCGGTGATGGATCAGGGCCGCCCGGCAAAGATTCGCCTGGCGGTGCTCATTGACCGGGGACACCGGGAACTTCCCATTCGGGCGGACTTCATCGGCAAAAACGTGCCCACCGCTCAGTCCGAACGCATTGGCGTGCAGGTGACGGAAATCGATGGCGGCGACGGTGCTGCACTGTATGGTGCCCAATAAGCAGGTGATCACCGGCGGCTGCCGGCGACATAGATGGTTTGGAGTTAAAGAAAGGGAGTATCGTCAATGACCAATGAGAAGCTTTCCCCCGGAAAAATGGCACTGCTGGGCTTTCAGCACATGTTCGCCATGTTTGGCGCAACGGTGCTGGTGCCTGCCCTGACCGGCCTGAGCGTCAGCGCAACACTGCTGTTTGCGGGTCTGGGTACCCTGCTGTTTCATCTGTTGACCAAGCGGAAGGTGCCGGCATTCCTGGGTTCTTCCTTTGCGTTCCTTGGCGGTTATTTCTCCGTGCGGGAACTGGTGGAAAACAGCGGCACGGGCGCAAACTGGGTTCCCTATGCAGGCATTGGCGTGGCATGTGCAGGTCTGCTGTATGTGCTCCTGTCTGTGCTTTTCAAGGCCTTTGGTGCCAAGAAGGTCATGCGCTTCTTCCCGCCCATTGTAACCGGTCCCATCATTATCTGCATCGGCATTACCCTGGCCAACAGCGCCATCAATAACTGCGCCAGCAACTGGTGGATCGCCATTCTGGCAGTGCTGGTGGTGGTTGCCTGCAATATCTGGGGCAAGGGCATGGTGAAGATCATCCCCATCCTGCTGGGCGTGGTCATCTCCTATGGCGTGGCAGCCATCTTTGGTCAGCTGGATCCTGCCAAGGTGCAGGCACTGAAGGATGCTGCCTGGATTGGCTTGCCTTTCCAGATGAGTGACACGGTGTTCTCCCTGGCTGGCAATGCAGATGGATCCCTGATTGCTTCCTCCATTGCGATGATGATGCCCATTGCTCTGGCCACCATGGTGGAGCACATTGGCGATATGTGTGCTATCTCCTCCACGGTGGAAAAGAATTTCATTGCAGACCCCGGCCTGCATCGCTCCCTGCTGGGTGACGGACTGGCTACCAGCATGGCGGCACTGTTTGGCGCTCCTGCCAACACCACCTATGGTGAAAACACTGGCGTGCTGGCTCTGACCAAGGTTTATGATCCCCGGGTGGTGCGGATCGCTGCTTGTCTGGCGGTGTTCTTCTCCTTCTCTCCCAAGTTCGCTGCACTGGTTTCCTGCATGCCGACGGCTACCATCGGCGGTGTCAGCCTGATTCTGTACGGCATGATTTCCGCCGTGGGCGTGCGTAACGTGGTGGAAAATCAGGTGGACTTCACCAAGAGCCGGAACGTGATTATTGCTGCCCTGATCATGTCCCTGGCACTGGGTATCAACTTCTCTGATGCCGGTGCCATTGCCTTCACCATCTGCGGCGTGCAGATCAGCCTGTCCGGTCTGGCAGTGGCTGCACTGGTGGGCATTCTGCTCAACGCTGTACTGCCCGGCAATGACTATGAATTCGGCACCAACGATCTGGGCGATACTTCCGTGAACTTCAAGGTCTAAAAACACGGAGCTGTGAAGACGCAACGGGTTCTTCACAGCTCCGGCTTTTATGGCAATGCAAGCCTGCGAGGGAATAAACCTTGCAGGCTCAGGGCATCGACAAAGTGGCTTCGCCACTTTGTCGAGTTTTGCACTCACTCACTGGTCGAACGGTTTCACCGTTCTCC
>CAVIWF010000002.1:0-100662 GCA_963646285.1 bacterium | reverse complement strand
GAGTTGAAGGGCTTGCGAGCCCTCCAACGCCACCTAGGGTTTGTTGATGGTCTGAAAGAGGCTGTCTTCTTGTCTTTATGCTTTCAGGCAGGTGTGGTGTTTTGTGCCTCTGCAGCCGGCTTTTCTTCATGTTCGGGTTTGCTTTCAGAAGTTCCCAGTGCGTCCACCCGATTGCGGATATTCAGCATCCGTTCATCCAGGCGGCAAATGTCTTCCGCCGTGCGCTGCAATTCATCCGAAATGTCCGTAGGAATGTCGGTAATGCCCTTATAGCGCAGGTGATGCTCCAGCGTTGCCCAGAAATCCATGGCAATGGTGCGAATCTGCACCTCCACCGGCACAAAGATTTTCCCTTCCTGCAGGAAAACAGGAATCTCAATCACAATATGCAGGCTGCGATACCCGTTGGGCTTGGGCTGCTTAATATAATCCCGCCACTTCACCACCCGCACATCGTCCTGCTTGATGAGCAGGTCTGCGATGGTGTAAATATCGTCAATATAGGAGCAGATGACCCGAATGCCTGCAATGTCTGTGAGCTGCTGGGTTGCCGCTTCAATGGTCAGTGGAATCCCCTTTCTGCGGAGCTTTTCCGTAATGGAGGGCAGGCTTTTCATACGGGACTGCATGTGATGAATGGGGTTCCGGCTGTGCTTGGACTGGAATTCATCATCCAGAATTTCCAGCTTCGTCTGCACTTCACGGATGGCGGACTGATACCGGCACTGAATGGAAAAATAGTGCTCCACAATTTCCTGAAACTGCTCCGTTAACTGGGCTACCCTGTCTGTTCTGGGATCACTGGCCATGATGAGGTTTCTCCTCTCCTGTATTATCCATAGGCAGACGCACCCGGAAGGTACTGCCTTCTCCCGGCTTTGAATGTACCCGGATGGTTCCGCCCAAAATATCCACAATGCGCTTCACCAAGCAGAGTCCCAGCCCCACACCTTCCCGGGAGCGGGACGTATCTGCCTGATAAAAGCGATCATAAATCCGCTCCATGGTGGCTTCATCCATGCCGATGCCATGGTCGGTGACCTCCACCACAGCGTCCCCTGCTGCATACACATGAATTTCAATGGCGCCGCCTTCATCGGAAAACTTCACCGCATTCTGGATCAGGTTCACCCACACCTGGCGCAGCAGTTCTTCATCCGAGGCGATGGTGACAGGGGAAAGCTCCAGCTGCCAATCGATTTTTCGGTTTTCCCAGGCAGGGGCAAGCTGCACCAGCACTTCCCGCAGCTGTTCATCCAGCCGGAAGGTGGTCACCGTGGCAGGCATCATCTGCTCCTCCAAGCTGGTCAGGCGCAGCAAGGTTTGGGACATATGACTCAGCCGTTCGCTTTCCCCGGCGATCATGTTCACATATTCCGTCCGGGATTCCTCGTCCAGCCCCGGCATTTGCAGCAGCCGTGCATATCCTTTAATGGAGGCAATGGGCGTTTTGAATTCATGGGAAATGCTGCTGATAAAGTCCTTTTGCAGATAGGCTGTGCGGCTCAGGTCATCCGCCATGCTGTTAAAGGAGCGGAGCAGCTCCCCCAGCTCCCCTGGCTTGTCATCCGGCAGGCGGACAGAAAAGTCCCCCTTGGCCAGCCGTTTTGTAGCCGCCGTCATTTGAGATACAGGCTTGGAAAATACCTGTGCCGACACAAGTCCCAGCAGGATAAATACCAGCGTAAAGGAAGCGCCTGCCATAGCAAACCGAAGCCCTGTGCGCATGAAGATGTTCATATGCACATCCGGGCTGATACGCACCATACCGTCATCCAGCAGCACGTAGGTAATCGGCATGTCAGTGAATGTCCTCGTTACCGTCAGCATCAGCTTTTCATTCAGCTGCTCCAGTTGGGCATCCGTCAGCCCGGAATGTTCCGGATCTACCTCCACCACGGATACTTCGCCGGAGGATGCCATTTGCGCCAGTGTTTCTACCGGCAGGGAGGTTTTCTGCTGCATGGCAAGGAGGGTAATGGCCACATCCGTCTGGGCTGCGCTCAGCTCATTCTGCACATTGACCCGGCTGACCGCATAGGCGCACATGAAGGAAATCATGGTTGCCGCTAAGCACACCAGCAGCAGGGCACAAATGACCCTGCTGCGAAATGTATAAGGTTTTGGAAAGTTAGGCTTTTTCATACGTTCTTCTCCGCCTTATAACCAAGGCCTCGAACCGTAACCAGTGAAAAGTCGGGGAAGACTTCACATTTTTCCCGCAGGCGTTTAATATGCACATCCACCGTGCGTTCATCGCTTTGGGCATCCATGCCCCAGATTTCATCCATTAACTGACGGCGGGTGAAAATCTGCTTGGGGCTGCTCAGAAGCTTAAAGAGAAGATAGAATTCCTTCTTCGGCAGGGTCAGCACCGTGTCTCCCCTTGTAACCGACAAGGAATCATAATCCAGCACAGTCTCCCCCACGGTCAGCTTGTGGCTGGTCATGGCCTGGGATCTGCGCAGCAGAGCACCCACATGCAGGAGCAGCTCATCCAGATCCAGGGGTTTGGTCAGATAATCATCCGCACCGGCAGCAAAGCCTGTCCGCTTATCCTCCAAGGTATCCCGGGCAGTGACGAGGATGATGGGCATCATGGGCCAGGCTTCTCGAACAGCCTGCGTCAGCTGCCACCCATCCATGACGGGCATCATCACATCTGCAATGACCAGATCCGGGAGAACGCTTTCCATGGCTTTCAGGGCTTCTTCCCCATTGCCGGCACCAATGGTTTTGTAGCCGTTCAGGGTCAGGAATGCGGTCATCATTTTCCGCAGCGGCTGATCGTCCTCCACCACCAGGATGGTAAACATGGTCTTTCTCCCCTTTTTGCGCTTCTTCTAAGATGATTATATCACATACTCCGCAGTGCATCAATGGGGTTCAGTCTGGAGGCCTTCCGTGCAGGCGCCCATCCGAACAGAATGCCTACGGAAGCGGAGAAGCAGAAGGCCAGGGAGATGGCGCTGGGGCTCATGGCAAAGGTAAAGCCGATCCATGCGGCAATGGCTGCCGAAATCAGATTGCCCAGAATAATGCCGATGATGCCGCCCATCAGGCTGAGCATGACGCTTTCCAGCAGGAACTGGGTCTGAATCAGTCTAGGTCTTGCGCCCAAGGCTTTCCGCAGACCAATTTCTGTTGTGCGCTCCGTTACAGATACCAGCATCATGTTCATAATACCGATGCCGCCTACCAGCAAAGCAATGGAAGCAATGCCCGCAAGCAAGGTGGTCATCATGCCGGTCATGGTGTTCATGGTATCCAGCAGGCTGTCCAGATTCAGCACGTTATAGGCATTATCCCGATAATTGAAGGCGGCGTTCAGGGTTTCCTTCAGGCTTTGAATGGTAGCGTCCGATTGGTCAGTATCCTTCAGATACAGGGTGATGGAATTCACGCTGCCTGTGCCCAGCATCCGCAGCGCCACCTGATAAGGGATGATCACCCGTCCCCCATCATTGCCCCCCTGCATCAGGGACATGGCGCTCATCACATCGTTGTCGCTGTCATCGTCCAGCAGACCCACAATCTTGAAGGTCAGCCCCCCAAAGACGATTTCCTGCCCCACAGGGTTTTCATTGGCAAACAGTGCCGTGCGCAGGGTACCGTCAATGATGCAGACCCGGCTGTGGCTGTCCATATCCGCTGCTTTCAGCCCCCGGCCGGAACCGATC
The DNA here is from genome assembly GCA_963646285.1 of bacterium. Taxonomy (GTDB): domain Bacteria; phylum Bacillota; class Clostridia; order Christensenellales; family Aristaeellaceae; genus CAKUFA01. The sequence continues at coordinate 96,982 of CAVIWF010000002.1, read as the reverse complement.
AGCTCCGGGGTGTTGCTGAAATAGCAATCGCTGCGGCCTTCAATGGTCACGTCTTCCACCAGCGTACCATTGGCCTCCACGTGCCGGGTCAGCGAAGTGGTAGGATCCACCCCTGCCACGTTGTCAATGGCAGCGATGTTCTCAATATCCTGATCGCTCAGTCCGCTTTTCATGGGTGTGCCTGTGACCGTAACACTGACCTTGCCTGCACCTAAAGCCGTGAACTGGCTGGTAATTTCGTTCGTGGCACCTTCCATGACGGTAATCAGTGCAATAATGGCCGTCACGCCAATGATGATGCCCAGCATGGTCAGGAAGGTGCGCATCTTGTTGCCCTTAATGTTTTCCCAGGACATACGGAGACTTTCTTTAAGCATCTTCCGCCACCCCCTCTGTCAGCACACCGTCCAGCAGGCGCACAATGCGCCGGGCATGCCTGGCAATGCCGATGTCATGGGTAATCATGATGATGGTGTTGCCTTCTTCATTCAGGTCGTGGAAAAGGGACATGACCTGCCGCCCGGTCTGCTGATCCAAAGCGCCGGTAGGCTCATCTGCCAGCAGAATGGCCGGACGATTGGCCAAGGCTCTGGCAATGGCCACCCGCTGCTGCTGTCCGCCGGAAAGCTGATTAGGATAATGATCCATCTTATCTGCCAGCCCCACTCGCTCCAGCATTTGCTCTGCCCGTTCACGGCGTTCCCGCTCATGAACGCCGCTGTAAATCAGGGGCAGTTCCACATTTTCCACCGCCGTCTGTCTGGGAAGGAGCTGAAAGGACTGAAAAATAAACCCGATTTCCTTGGAGCGCACCTGGGCCAGTTCGTCCTCGTTCAAACCTCCCACGTCCCGGCCGCTGAGCACATAGGTGCCGGAGGTAGGCGTATCCAGGCAGCCGATAATGTTCATCAGGGTGGACTTGCCAGAACCGGAAGGTCCCAGTACGGCAACAAACTCTCCCTGCTTTACATCCATGTCAATGCCCTTTAATACAGTTTGAATCTCATCCCCCATGGGGTACTGTTTTACAATCTGCCGCATGGACAGAATCACGTCATCCATGTCTGCCACCTCATTTGCTCTGCATCATGGGCATCATGGCCATGGCAGAAGATTGGGGAATCAGAATGGTTTCGCCGCTCTTAATGCCATCCTTCACTTCCACAATGGTGCCGTTGTTAATGCCAAGGATCACCGTTTGGGTCACAATTTCGTTGCTGCGGCCGTAGCAGTACACATAGGGCTTGCCGTTTTCATCATACTGGATAGCATCCATGGACACGGTTGTGGCATTGACCGCACTCTCCCGGGGCACGATGACCTCGCAGGTCAAGCCCATGGCCAGCTTGCCGTCCTGGGGCAGGGCGATCTTGGCTTCATAATAGGCAATATCCCCAGAAACCGTTGCTTCCTGCGCAATGCGGGTAACGGTGCCCGTCAGGGTTTCGCCGGTGGCATGCACCTTCACATCCACCGTCATACCCTTGGTAATGGCGGAAACGTCGTATTCATCCACCTTGATTTTCAGCACAGGATGGGCGTAGTCTGCCACCCGGAACAGCTTGTCGCCGGGCACGTAGTCATCGTCTTCCTTCACATAAATGTCCGAAATGGTGCCGTCCATGGCAGACTTCACCTTGGTGCCGGACTTGGGGACGATCACTTCATCATCCTCTTCCACCGTATCCCCTTCGCTGAATTTCAGCTCCTTCACCGTGCCCCGCTGGGTTGCCGTCACAGTTTTCGAGCTATCCGGCTCAATGTTGCCGGAAAAGGTATAATAGGTAGTAATATCCTGGGTACGGGCAGTTTCCGAGGTATAAGCGTTGTCCGCACCCTTCTTCATTTTGAACGCCACTGCACCGGCAATCACCGCCAGCACCAGTACCCAAATCACAATCTTCCGAACCTTCTTGCCTTTTTTCATGCCTTGATTTCCTCCTTTATCATGAGAACGAGGGTATTATATGGGCGGTCTGTGAACTGTAAATGAAGCTTGGGCAGAGAATGTGGTGGGATGCTGCAAGTCATTTGCCAGTTACCGCAGAAAAAGACTTGACATCTTTTCTGAGGTACGATATACTTAAAAAGCTGTATTTTAGTAAGCAACGCAGGTTCCTGCCTGCTTGATGATGAAGGAGTGTTGAAGATGTTCCGTACCTATCAGCCCAAGAAGCGTCAGCGCAGCAAGGTGCATGGCTTCCGTGCCCGTATGTCCACCAAGAACGGCCGTCGTGTGCTGGCTGCCCGTCGTCGTCGTGGCCGCAAGGAACTGACGGTCTGATTCCGTCCGCCGAAGGACCCTTTGAATGAGGATGGAGCCCGCCCGTGCGCTGCTTGACCAGTGCGGGACGGGCTTTTCCTACATAACCGGGAAATGAGCCCCGCGGAAGGATGTAACCATGGAGAGACGTTATCGGCTGCAAAAAAACAGGACGTTCCAGTACGTGTATCGCCGGGGAAAGAGCGTCGCCTGTCGGGATCTGGTCATGCTCCACGCCAAGGGCAGGGGGCTGCAGGTCGGTTTTTCCGTCAGCAAGAAAGTAGGCAACGCCGTTACCAGAAATCTGGTCAAGCGCCGCCTGCGGGAATGCTTTCGGCCCTATTTGGGGGATGTGAAAAACGGCCTGTACGTCATCGTAGCCAGACCTTCAGCCGCTGAGGCCACCTTCCAGAGCCTGCAAAGGGACGTTAAATATCTGCTGAAAAAGCAGGACGCCTTTAAGGAAGGGAATCGCGCCTGATGAAGCGGTTTCTTTTGGCATGCATCCGTTTCTACCGCAAGGGCATCAGCCCACACAAGCCCCCCTGCTGCCGGTACATCCCCACCTGCTCCCAATATGCCTTAACAGCCATTGAGCGTTACGGCGCCTGGAAGGGCGGATGGATGGCACTGTGGCGTATTTTGCGCTGCAATCCTTTCAGCAAAGGGGGCTACGACCCTGTGCCGGAAGACCCAACCACGACTTTGAGGAGGGAATGAACCCCGCATGAACGAGTTTCTGAAATCCATCCTGGTGGGCATCAACAGCGTGATCGGCAATTATGGCTGGTCTGTCGTCGTCTTTACGCTCTTGATCCGTCTGATCCTGTTCCCCTTCGACTACAAGAGCCGGGCCAGCATGCGCAAAACCCAGCTGATCCAGCCGGAAATTGCCCGGCTGCAGAAGAAGTACGCCAACGACAAGGAAAAGCTCAACCGGAAGATGAGCGAGCTGTACAAGAAGGAGCACATCAATCCCATCAGCTCCTGCCTGCCCATGCTGCTGACCCTGCCCATTCTGTACGCCATGTTCGCCGCCATGCGTCTGGTGGCTAACGAGCAGATGGTGGCTCAGGTTTTCGACATGCTGCAGGGCAAGGAACCGGTGCTGGAAGGCTGGCTGTGGATCAAGAACGTGTGGATGCCTGACAGCCCCTTCTCCGCCTGCCTGCCGGATTACAACAGCCTCCGTGCCATTACGGACAGCAACATCTGGCTCACCGCTTTCTCTTCCCTGGGGGACAGTGTGAGCAATCTGCCCATTGCCTTGACAGCAGATAACTTCACCTCCGCCAACCTGCAGGCCACCATCCAGACCATTTACAACACGCTGGAAACCATGCCGAACTATGTAGCGGCTACTTCCGCCCTGCCCGGCTGGACCTTTAACCTGTGGATCACCACGGTGAACATCATGAAGGAATACAACGGCTTCTACATCCTGCCGGTGCTCTCCGCCGTGACCCAGTTTCTCATGACGAAGATGCAGCCCGCCCAGCAGCCTGCTGCCGACGATGCAGCCGCTCAGCAGACTGCTGCTACCAGCAACTTCATGAAGTGGTTCTTCCCCCTGTTCTCCCTGTGGATCTGCTCCGGCTATTCTGCCATGTTCGCCATCTACTGGGTGGCCAGCAACCTGATTGCCGCTGCACAGACCTTGGGCATCAACTGGTATTTGGATCGTAAAGAAAAGAAAACCACCGCAGTAGCCGGGGAGGGCAGCGTAAAATGAAAACCTATGAATCCACTGCAAAAAATGTAGAAGATGCTATTGCCGCCGGTTTGGAAGCGCTCCATGCCTCCATCAGCGATGTCACCATTGAAGTGCTGGAAGAAGGCAGCAAGGGACTGTTCGGTCTGTTTGGTTCCCGTCAGGCAAAAGTGCGGCTGACCATGAAGGACACGGAAGAAGACCTGCTGGCTTCCTTGGAGGATAAGCCTGCCAAGGCTTCTCCCGCTCCTGCTGCAAAGCCTGTTAAGGCCGCCGTTGAAGCCAAGCCCGCTCCTGCTGTGAAGTCCGTGAAGCCTGTTGTGGAAGCAGAGGTCAAGCCTGCTGCCGAAAAGCCTGCACAGCCGAAGCAGGAAAGCGTCCGTCCCGCCCCTGTGCAGCGGAAGGCCGCCCCTGCAAAGCCCAAGGCTCCCAAGCCTGCCAAGGCTGATGCCCCCAAGCCTGCCGCCGAGAAGAAGCCTCTGCCCCCCAAGGCACCGGCTAAGCCCCTGGAAAAGCCCGTCATCACCATGATTCCTGACGATCAGGTGGATCCTGAATCCCCTGCCGGCAAGGCACAGGTTTTCCTGAAGGAAATGACCCGGCTGATGGGTGTGGAAGTCAATGTGGCTGTGGGCAATGATCAGGATGGCAACGTTTTCGTGCAGATGAACGGCGATACGCTGGGCATCCTCATCGGCCGCCGCGGCGAAACCCTGGATGCTCTCCAGTACCTGACCAGCCTCAAGGTAAACCGTGGTCAGGAAGGCTACACCCGGGTGACTCTGGATACGGAAAACTACCGTGCCAAGCGTGAAGATACCCTGGTTCGCCTTGCCAATCGGATGGCTAACCGTGCTGTGAAAACCGGCCGCCGGGTCAGCCTGGAGCCTATGAATCCCTATGAGCGGCGTATCATCCACAGCGCCCTGCAACCCAATGAAAACGTGGATACCCACAGCGAGGGTGAAGAACCCAACCGTCATGTGGTGATTACCCTGCGGAAGTAAGGCAAAACTGATTGAAGAAGCAAGTGATTGCATGTGCGTCACTTGCTTCTTTTGCTTTCTTCGGTGTATAATACCAAGGTGGGCACTGTGCCCATCCCTATCGAATAAGAAAAGAGTGAAGCATTCATGCAAGTTCCACATATACGTGACTACATCGGCAAGCGCATCCATATGATCGGCATTGGCGGTTCCAGTATGTCCGGCCTGGCAGAAATGCTGCTGGAAAAAGGCTATCAGGTGACCGGTTCCGACCGAACCGACGGCTATCTGCTGGGCGACCTGCGGAGCAAAGGCATTCAGGTCATGATCGGTCACCGGGCTGAAAACGTCCATGGAGCGGATCTGGTGGCCTACACTGCCGCCATTCCGGAGGATAATCCTGAGCGGCAGGAGTGTGCCCGGCTTGGCATCCCCACCCTAGAGCGTGCCTATCTTCTGGGACAACTGATGGAAGGCTACCCCCATGCCGTAGGTGTATGTGGTGCTCACGGAAAAACCACCACCACCTCCATGCTCAGCCAAATCCTCGTGGAGGGCGGGCTTGACCCCAGCATCCACATCGGCGGCGTGCTGGATGCCATCGGCGGCAGCACCCGTGTAGGCAAGGGCGATACCTTTCTGGCGGAAGCCTGCGAGTTCCGCCGCAGCTTTTTGCAGCTGCATCCTACGCTGGCTGTGGTGCTGAACATTGACGCCGACCATCTGGACTGCTACAAGGACATTGATGAAATTGAAACCACCTTCGGTCAATTCCTTGCCTTGCTGCCGGAGGACGGCATGGCCATCGGCAAAGGGACGGACGTGCGTGCCCGCCGCCTGGTGGAGGGCTGCGGCCGTGCCTGCGAAACCTTCGGCATGACAGAGGACTGCGATTGGCATCCCCTGAACCTGACGGAGAACGATCAGGGCTATGCCTCCTATGATTTGTGCTATCAGGGGGACGTGCTGGGACATGTGGACATGCAGGTACCCGGGGACTTCAACGTGGAAAACGGTTTGGCCGCCCTTGCTGCCGCCCATGAACTGGGGGCTGACATGGCATCCGCCTGCCGTTCCCTCAGCAGCTTCCGTGGGGCTCACCGCCGCTTTGAATTAACGGATGTGATTGACGGGGTGGAGGTGTTCCACGACTACGGCCACAACCCTGCCGAAATGCGCAATGCTCTGTCCATTGCCCGGAAGCGGTGCAAGGGACGGCTCTTTGCCGTGATGCAGCCCCACACCTTCAGCCGGGTTCGGGAGCTGTTTAACGACTATCTGACCTGCACGGAAGTGGCAGACTTTACTTTGGTCACAGACATTTGTGCCGCCCGTGAAAAGGACCCCGGCGACCTGAACAGCGGTATGCTGGTGGAGGGGATGCGTGCCCACGGCATTGATGCCGTGTGGACTCCCTCCTTTGACGATACGGAGGCCTACCTGCGCAGTCACTGGCAGCCGGGAGATTTGGCCATTACCATGGGCTGCGGCGACATCAACCTGCTGAACGCCCAAATCCATCGGCATGAGGAAGAGAAGAAGCAGCGATAATCAATTGACTTTTTTTCGATGCCATAGAAACAAAAGGAATGAAGCATTTTATTCCTTCTCCGTGAGGGATGCAATAGAAAAGCATGGATCGATACCATTTGCAGCAGGAGCAGGCAGTTTCCTTACCTGCTGCCTTTTGCTTTTTCCTTCCATCATTTGTGTCCTTACAAAGAATTCTCCTTCACGCTGCCGCACTTGACGACAAGCATGGTCTTTGCATCTGCAAGCTGTGCTCTGTCTGTCATGCGATCATGGATCCAGCCGCCGTTATTGCAGGGATATTTGTTGTCAATGTAGTTTTTGGTATAGTCTCCAAGCTGGTCATATACTGACGCAAACTGCAGGTCGGACATTCTCAGCATGATGACAAAGGCACCGTTTTCCGGAAACACATTGCAGACAAGTTTCCCTTTTCTCTTGTGCGAAATGCCTCAGCCATAGCTGTTGCCGTATGGGAAAACAATCGTCTGCACTGTGCCATACTCTGTGGACAGCCATTCATTCAGTTCCGTGAACAGTGCTGCCGTCTCTCCACAATAGGTGGTCATGGCGGCAATGGTCGGTACTTCGCTTTTATTCAGCATTCTTTCGTACATGATTGTCTTCTCCTATTGGGGATAAATTCTGTTCTTGATTCTCAGGCTTGCTTCGATGTGCATAATCCAGTGCCGGGAAAAGGGCATTCGAAGGAGACCGCCAATGTCTTTCCCGCACCAATAGTCAATCAGCCAGCAAGCATTTTCATCCGTACTGACCACCTGAAGGTTGCGCAATCTTGCCTTGTCCGCTTCATCAAACTTTCTGCGCAGATCCCGAAAGGAGAGCTGCTGCAAGAATGCATCTGTGCTGTTTTTGACAGCACCGGCATAGGCGTACAGAGCCTCCAAATCCATTGCACGAGAAAACGCCTCAATCTGTCTCCCTGCCAGTTCGTTCCCTGTAGTGATCAAGGAGGCACCGATTTTGTCCTGATATGTTTTGAATATCTCATCGTCATTCTGAATCAGACTATGTGCAACAATATCCTCAATTCTGAAAATGTGCCAGATCGAATAGGCAATGGTTTTACTATGATAGCCTTTTGCATTCGGAAAGGGCATGGCATGAAAATCCTCACGATGCAGCTCCTGCTTCATTTGAAGCAGTTCGTCCATGAGAAAGCGCCGCAATGTCAAAAGCGTTTTAATGCTTTCCGGGAAAGTTGCTTCTTTATGCAGCTGTTCCTGAAAAGTTTTGTTCAGGGCTGCCCATTCCTGATTCATAACCCATCCCCCACCTCTTGCACAAGTGTCATCATTCCATTCCTGCAAACAGTTCCCCGTCCATGGCCATGATGTTCTCCATGGCGATGACGCTGCCGTCCTCCAGCACAAGCCGCTGTTCGTAGGCGTCCACTTTTTTCACCCGACCGGTCAGGGTCAGGTACGCGCCGCCCTCCTTCCTTCCATCCGGCTGAAAGTAGGTCACGGTGATCTCCGGCCTCTCCGGCAAATGTTCCAGCAGCAGTTGGTACTGCCGGTTCAGCTGTGCTAGGGTTTCTTCACTCAAGATCTGACGTGGATCGGTGAGCCGCCTTGTTTCATTGATCACCGCACCGAAGCCGGTCAGTGCCGCATAGGGGGAAAACTGTGCCGCACGCTCCTCCATGGGAATGGGCGGATGCTTTTCCGATACGTGATGCGGCAGGTGAAGGATGGCATCGTATTTGCTGTCCGGCATAGGAAAATCCCTCCTGTTCATCCGATTTCAATGTTTGCAAAAACACGCTCCGCACATGATTGTGGAAGCGTGTTTTTTGCATGGTCAGTGATTGGCCTTCTTTTCCGGCTTCGGCTGATGATATTCAGCCTTGGGGTCGTACTTCACCGTTTCCGGCGGAACCTCCAGCAAACTGGGGTCATTCAGGCAGGCCAGCATGGTGCCGAAGAAGCCTGCATAGAAGGCGCCGGAGCACACCCGCTCGTCTGCGGTGATGCCGATAGGCAGGTAACGCTTCAGCTTGGCGTTGCCCTTGTTGTCCATGGTCACGGACCGTTCCACCGTGCCCATGCCAAAGAACAGACTGGTGGAGCCAAAGTTGTAAATGTGGTGATTCACGTGATGCAGACCGATGGAGGCGTTGTTGGTAATGAACATGCCCGTGTGGAAGGGCAGCTCGTCCAACAGGGAACCGGGGCACAGGCCGTAGCGATCCAGCAGGCGCACAAGAGCAACCACCAAAGTCGGCAGTCCCGGCACAGCCAGCACACCCCGAGCCAGCTTATCGGCAAAGTTCTTGTTTTCCACGCCACGGTTGGCTTCCACCACAGCCGCCATGCGATCCCGCACGTCATAGATGGTATCCGTGGGGTCGAACTTAATCTTTACCGCCGTTTCGCCCTTTTCTGCATCGTGAGGATCCTTCAGCATGGTGAAGGACACGGTGCAGTTGGTGCGGGAGTAGTACTGCTTGTTCATGATGAAGCGGTTCACTTCCGGGTGCTGGCTCACAGCACGCACATAGGCCGCCACAATGATGTTCATGAATGTGATCCGCTCACCTTTTGCGCTCTGGGCGGCAATGTAACGAGCCATCATTTCGTAATCCAGCTTGTGCTGGAGGAACACCTGCGCATCGCAGCGCATGGGCATCAGGTAAGGCGTAATGCGGACAATGGGATCAATGGAGGACAGCCTGCGGCCGTCCGGCCGATATCCAAACATGAAAAACCCCCTTCTCGTAGGTTATGCGGCTTGAGGATGATGACAAAATGAATGAAAAAAATGAATAAGCCGCTACGATACCATTGTAGCGATTTGTTCTGCTTTGTCAAGCTAAAGTGACACTTCATCAGGGCAACAGCATTTAAAAAGTGGTATAATGAAGTAGTATGAAGATAGAAGAATTGCGGGAAAAACTTCAGGAACTGGAGGACCCGCGGCGGACAAGCAAAGGCAATATCCGCCACAAGCTGGAAGACATTATTATCATTGGACTGTGCAGCCTGATCTGTAACGGGAACGACTTCTCGGATATGGAGGATTTCGGAGAAGCGCGGCAGACGTGGCTGCAGCAATTTCTGGAATTACCTCATGGAATTCCAGACAGCGATACTTTTCGACGCGTGTTTGAGCGGCTGAATCCCGCTGCTCTGGCAGAATGCTTGTATGACTGGCTTGGACAGCATCGTCCAGAGGGCAGTGTGATCGCTATAGATGGAAAAACGATTTGCGGCAGCAGAAATGAGAACCATAAAGCCTACCATGTTGTAAGTGCTTTTGTCGCAGACAATCAACTGACGCTTGGTGAAGTTACTACGGATGAGAAAAGCCATGAAATAACAGCCGTACCTGAATTGCTGGACTTAATCGATGTAAAAGGCAGTATCGTATCGGCCGATGCGATGAGCTGTCAGAAGGAAATTGTACGCAAAATCCATGATAAAAAAGCGGATTATGTGATTGCGCTTAAGCAAAATCAGCCTACGCTTTGGAGCGATGCAGACCTGTATTTTCAAACGAATACTGATAAGCTGCCGTCCTTCAGCACCACGGAGAAGGCACACGGACGGATTGAAAGCAGAACATATCAAGTGCTGACAGACATAGCTTGGCTGTCGGATAAGGCACAATGGGCAGGCTTAAACGCTATAGGCATGGTAAAGTCAAAGCGCATGATTCACGGAGAAGAATCCGTTGAATGCCGCTATTACATTACGTCCTTAACAGAGGTAAAACAGTTTGCCGATGCAGTACGCAAGCATTGGAGCATTGAAAATCAGCTGCATTGGTGTCTTGATGTTATCTTCAGGGAAGATGCGAGTCGAGCACGAAAGGACTTATCCCCGTTGAACTTGAACGTTTTGCGGAAGGTCGCACTGGCATTATGCAGAAATGCCGAGTTTGGCAAACGTGTCAGTCTGCAGAAGCGGCGTTATTGGGCCTGCCTTGATCCGGATACTTTCCTGCGGATCCTTTTGGGCTGATTCTTAAATGCTGTTGCCCTGGACACTTCATCCCCCATTGAGAAGCGAGGCGATCATCCATTACTTTGCAGGCTGATCCTGGGCGAATTTGAGCTTCTGTTCCCGCATCACCCTTGCCATCATGAACATCGAGAGACCGAAGGTCAGCACATCGGCAACAGGCTGGCAGAATTCCAACCCCTTCAATCCAAACATTTGGGGCAGCACCAGCAAGATGGGAATCAGGAAAATACCTTGACGTGCCGAAGCAAGCAGGGTTGAGCGGATGCCGTAGCCAATGGCCTGGGTGTACATGTTGCTCAGCGTAATCATCCCCCACGTCCACGCCGTGACAATCTGCACACGCAGTGCCTCTGTGCCGATGCGAATCACATCGGGATCCGAGCGGCGGAAGGCAGTCACAATAGGCTCAGCCAGCACGAATCCTGCCACGCCGAGGACAAGCAGCAACAAGGTTGTCACCTTCACACTAAAGAAGAAGGCACGATGCATCCGGTCGAATTTCTTTGCGCCATAGTTGAAGCCGCAGACCGGCTGGAAACCCTGACCAAAGCCCACCACAATGGAATAAATGAAGTTGAGGCAGCGGCTGACAATGGAGAATGCAGCAATTGCCGGGTCCCCATACACGGCAGCCGCATTGTTGAGCAGGGATGTTGAAACGCTCATGATCCCCTGTCGTCCCAAGGAGGGCAGGCCGTTATTCAGAATCTTCCCATACAACCGGGTCGTGGGGCGATAGTTCCTCAGCAGGAGGGACAGCGCATCCTCACGCATGTTGCACATCAGCAGCAGAATCACGAAGCTGACCACCTGGGAAATGGCGGTGGCGATTGCTGCCCCGGTAATGCCCATGTCAAACAAGAAGATCAGCAGGGGGTCCAGCAGCATATTCAGGATACCACCGGAAATAATGCCGATCATGCCGTAGGTTGCCAGTCCCTGAAAACGGAGAAGGTTATTCATGGCCAGGGAGCCCATCATAAACGGTGCGGCAAGGAAAATGTACCGTGCATATTCCACCGCATAGGGTGCCGCTGTTTCCGTTGCGCCCAGCAGGTACATGAGCGGCTCATTCAGCAGATTGCCGAAAATGGCAATGAGCACACCCACCGCTACTGCCGAAAAGAAACCCACGGCGCTGTAGACTTCTGCCTCTTTCTTTTTGCCCATGCCCAGCAAATGACTGACATTGGTGCCGCTGCCCATGCCAAACAAGAAGGCCAGTGCCTGAATCATGGCCATTGCCGAAAAAACAATGCCCACAGCCGCCGAAGCCGACGTGCCGGCACTGGTACCCTCTGCCGCTCCGATTTGGCTGACAAAATAGGTATCGGCCATGTTATAGATGGAAGAAATCAGCATGGAACAGATGGTTGGCAGTGCCATTTGGGGGATGATTTTCTCAACCGGCTGTGTGAGAAGCATTTGCGTGCGTTCTTCTGCGCTCATTGCCATAGGCGTATAACCTCCTGCTGCCCTCCGCATTCGTATGCGGATGCTTTATCCACAATCATACGGGAGAACTCCCGCGAGCAAAATCATACACCTTAGATGCGGAGAAATCAAGGATGAATCGATGCGGTTTGTACAGGCACAAGGCGTGAAAAATGTTGAAAAATGTTTTGCTGTTATGGAGAATTGAAGAATGATTGCTTGACAATTTGTGATCAATATGATAGTGTTGGCGCATATAAGCCGTTAAAGAAAGGAGAATTTGCGTATCATTACAAACGGTTCCGATAAAAAAAGCAAAGGATGTTCGATGAACCCAGATTGCTTAGGAGGACGCATTAGAAATTTTATTCTGACAGAAAAACACCGTTGTGGCTCCTTAAAAGCTCTTTCCTCTCCTTATCAGTATGAATGAACGGAGCTGAACTATGAACAAGCGAACCTACATCCGCCAATACTATCCTTTAGGCCTGTTGAGTGCGCTGATGCTTGCATACGCAGTCATGGGCTGCATTCCCGCCGTGCAAATCATGGTTGAGCAACGTTTGATGGATGCGGCCATAGCTGGCATGTCGGGTAATGCTTTGCAGCGTTTTCTTCTCGCCATAGGGCAGTTTATTGCCTTGATGCTGTTGAATTCTCTATTGGCAGCCGGATGCCGCCACGGCACCGTCCGTTGCACTTTGACCATTGCAAGACGTCTAGATCAGCAGCGAATTGCAAAGTGCAATCAGATTGCTTACCCCATAACTGAAACGCAGACCTTTCACGAACTTTATGAACAAGCCGAAAAGGCACCAGAGGCAAACGATGCGTTCTTTACAGCAATGGAAACTGGCACGAAGACTGCCATTCAGCTGGCTGCCTCCTTTGCCGTGCTACTTTCCATTGATGTCCGAACTGCGGTTGTTGTCGCCGTACTGTTGGCACTTGGTATTGGATGAGCAAAAATGCAGCGGTAAATTCTGGAGGATTCTGGGAAAAGTACATTCAAAACATGCGGCATGCAAATTATTTATCCTCGTTGATGCTGCATCGGGAGTACGCCAAAGAGCGAAAGCTTTTTCACTACAATGAAGAAATCGAAGGCCGATATCACAAAAATTGTACCGAAGCAATCGAGAAGAACTGCGCATTAGGCCGCAAAAGACTCTTTTCAGAATGCTGGGCAACACTCTCTTCGGCAATGTATAGCATGGCAGCAATTCTTCTGCTAATTGCGCCGGTACAAAGCGGGAGGATCTCCACAGGCGCCTTTATTGCAGCATTGACGGCAATCAGCAGCCTGCGCAGCGTTGCAAAGCAATTGTACGGTGCTGTTTTTGATTCCTCGAGCAGCTTCGAACGCCTGACAGGCTTCTTTTCTTTTTTGGCTTTGCCGGAGGAAAAAGAAGCAAAAGCTACAGATACCATTGATTTATCCAAAGGCATCGAATTTCAGCATGTCTGTTTTACATATCCCAGCACGTCTTCTGCTGTGTTGGATAATCTTTGTTTCACATTGAAGCCCGGCAAGCATTATGCGTTGGTCGGTGAAAACGGCAGCGGAAAAACGACACTGGTCAAGCTTCTTCTAGGGCTGTATCAGCCAACGAGTGGACGCATTCTGGTTAGCGGTAAAGATGTATCAACCATGAATGCAGAGGAAAAACGTCAGCTCTTTTCCGCTGTCTTTCAGGACTTTTACCGATATCCGCTTTCCATTCGCGAGAATGCTTCCTTAGCTTCGCCAGCAATGAAAAGTGCCGATACCATTTACAGTGTGCTGGATGCACTCCATTTTGATGCGCCTATTTGCCGTGAGGAGAACGGATTGGATATCAGCCTTGGTTTTCTGAAGCAGAAAAGTGCTGATTTGTCCGGCGGCGAATGGCAGAAATTGGCCGTTGCACGTGTGGTTCTTTCACCTTCGCCAATTGCAGTGCTGGATGAACCGAACGCTGCGCTGGATCCTATGTCTGAAATGGCATTCTATCACGCTTATGAGGAAATGCTTGTTTCCAAAACAACGCTGTTTATTTCACATCGATTGGGTGCGGTTAAATCAGCAGATCAGATTCTCGTTCTGAAAAATCATCACCTCATCGCAATGAATTCACATGATGCACTGATGACTTCCTGCGCATACTATCGAGAACTATTTGAAACACAGCGAGGTCTTTATGATGAAGCAAAGTAAGCGGCAGACATTCTGCCAAATTTTTCAGATGGCACCAGGAAGCTTTGCAGAGATGATCGGTTGGAATATCCTCAGCTGCGTTTTATCCGTCTGCAGCGTTTGGGCAACGGGACGCATTGCAGCACTGCTTACCAGCGGATACAGCAAGGAAATGCTCGGCACGGTGCTTCTGTACGGTATCCTTCTGGTGTTGTCGGCAGCACATTCCATTTACTTCACACGCTATCGGGTGCAATTCCGGCTGATCATCGACTTTGAGCAGAGAATCCGAGCAAAGCTGTTCAAGAAATGCAGCAAAATATCCAACGAAGCCTATGAGGATGCATCCGCCGCCACCATGATTCGCTTGGCGGATGGTGCAAAGCAGAATCTTTTCCGATATGTTGAAATATGGATCAGCATCGTATCAGCCGTTGTACAGGCATTACTGGTCACGCTGTATGTTTCCTCATTTGATGCTTGGTTTCTGCTGCTTCTGCCTTTTTCAATCATTCCGCCATGCCTGAATCTACTCTATCAGGCAAAACTGTGGAAGCGTTACTATGCTGCCATTGAGCAATGCAAGAAGGAAGAAAGCGAGTACATCAAAGGGTTAATTGACGAGACAGCCTGCAAGGAAAGCCGAATCACCCACGCATCCGATCTACTGTTCAGGAAATGGCACGAAAGCCGAAATCGGCGTGATGCCATAGAGCAGAGAAAGGCAGCGAAGCTGCTGATTCTTCAGCTGCTGCTGGTGCCAATTGACTTCATTGGCGCTTTCGGTGGATATGTGGTTGCGGTGATTCTCCTGTTCTGCGAAAAAATCGATTACTCCGCTTGTGCTGCTGCCATTGCCGCATATACCTCAATCGTATCCGCACTCAGTGCACTCGTTTCCAACATCGGATACGAAGGACAGTATCACAAAATGATTCAACCGTTTTTCGACTATTTGGCCATTGGTGAACGTTCTGCATCAGAGAGGCCTGTTCCCTTCCGACGAGAAATTCAGCTCGACCACGTGTCTTTCCGCTATCCAAAGCAGCAAAGTGATGCCCTGTCAGACATCAACCTGACCATCAAAAAGGGTGAAGTCATTGCCATTGTCGGCGAAAACGGTGCCGGAAAAACAACCCTGACAAACCTGATTCTCGGCTTGTTTCTCCCAAGCAGCGGTACCGTCCTTTATGATGGTCAGGACATTTCCGCATTTTCGGAAAACACGCTTCATCAAGCGCAGTCCGTCGTTTCACAAACATTTGCACGCTATAAAATGACGGTACGGGACAATATTGCCATCGGTGATTTCTGCCATGCGGATGATATGAAAATTGAACAGCTGCGCAGTGCTTTTCTTGCTGATCCACATCTGTCACCGGATGCCATGCTGGGCAAAGAGTTCGGCGGCCAAGATCTTTCCGGTGGGCAATGGCAACAGCTGGCCTGTGCAAGAGGCTTCTACAAGGATAGTGATTTTCTTGTGCTTGATGAGGCAACTTCCGCCATTGACCCGCTGAAAGAAAAGGCAATGATTGATGCATTCCGCCGGGAATTACAGGGCAAGACCGGCGTCCTTGTGACACACCGCCTAGGCGCTGTATCGCTGGCAGACCGGATTATCGTGCTGGAACACGGACACATTGTACAGCAAGGTACGCACCATGAGCTGCTGGCACAAGGAGGATCCTATGCCCAGCTGTGGAATGCACAAGCAAAGGCGTTTGAAGAAGCATGACAACAACATCAGTGTTTCATAATCACTTGGTGAGCAAAGCGTGGAAAATTTTTCTGTCACGTTGCGTCTGTCGGCCAAATGTGCTAAAATAAAGGGCAACTATTGAAGCGAGGAGCGCTGTACGATATGGATATGATGACCAAAATCGCATCCCTGGCAGCCGATGCGATGCATGATACATGGCCGGACGCCCAAGGTCTTTTAACAGCGGAGGAAATTCGTCCTCTGCTGGCTGTGCCGCCGGATCCTGCCCTGGGCGACTATGCTCTGCCCGTGTTCCGGCTGGCCAAGGCGCTGCGGATGGGTCCCCCCATGATTGCCAAGGCCGTGGCGGAAAACTGGAAGTATGAGGATGTAGCTCGGGTGGAAGCGGTAAACGGCTATCTGAACTTCTTCCTGAACCGGGTACACTTTGCCGAGGAAACCGTGGACGCCGTGCTTGCCGCCGGTGAAAAATACGGTGCCTCCGACTTGGGCAAGGGCAAGACCGTGTGCCTGGACTATTCCTCCATCAACATCGCCAAGCGGTTCCACATTGGCCACCTGTCCACCACCATGATTGGCCACAGCCTGCGCCGCATTTATGATCACCTGGGCTACACCACCGTGGGCATCAATCACCTGGGCGACTGGGGCACCCAGTTTGGCAAGATGATCTGCGCCTACAAAAAGTGGGGCAGCGAGGATGCGGTGGAAAAGGGGGGCATTGACGAGCTGGTGCGCCTGTATGTGAAGTTCCACGAAGAGGCCGAAAAGGACAAGAGCCTGGAAGACGAAGGCCGTGCCTGGTTCAAGAAGATCGAAGACGGAGACGAAGAGGCCCTTCGCCTGTGGAACTGGTTCAAGACCCTGACCCTGCGGGATGCCGAGCGTGTCTACAAGCTGCTGGGCGTTACCTTCGACAGCTACGCCGGGGAAAGCTTCTACAATGACAAGATGGATCGGGTGGTTAACGAGCTGAAGGAAAAGGGACTGCTGACCATCTCCGAGGGTGCCTCCGTGGTGGATCTTACCGAAAAGGACGCCAACGGCAAGGAAACCAAGAACAGCATGCCCCCCTGCATCATCCTCCGCTCCGACGGTGCTACCCTGTACGCAACCCGTGACCTGGCCGCCGCCATCTATCGGCAGGATACCTATCACTTCGACAAGTGCCTGTACGTGGTGGCATACCAGCAGGATCTCCACTTCCGCCAGTTCTTCAAGGTGCTAGAGAAGATGGGCTACGACTGGGCGAAGAATTGTGTTCACGTGGCCTTCGGCATGATTTCCTATGAAGGACAGGCACTGTCCACCCGGAAGGGACATGTGGTGTACCTGGATGACCTGCTGACCCAGGCACAGGAAAAGGCGCTGGAGATCATCAATGAAAAATCCCCCGACCTGCCCAACAAGGAAGATGTAGCACGGCAGGTGGGCATTGGCGCTGTGGTGTATGCCGACCTGAGCAACAACCGCATTAAGGACATCGACTTCCGTTGGGATCGGGTGCTGAACTTTGACGGCGAGACGGGCCCCTATGTGCAGTACACCCATGTGCGGTGCTGCTCCGTGCTGCGCAAGGCTGAGGATTTGACCCTCCCCGCCCCTGACTGGAACGCTTTGGCTGACGATGAAGCCCAGGCCTGCCTGCGGCTTATGGGACGCTTCCCGGACGTGATCCGTGAAGCTGCCGAGAAGTATGAGCCTTCCATGATTACCCGTGCCGTAACGGACATTGCCCAGAGCTACAACAAGTTCTACTATGAGCACCGCATCCTGGACGGTGACCCTGCCGCCATGGCTGCCCGTGTGGCATTAACCAAGGCCGTGCGGAATGTGATCAAGACGGGTTTGTATTTGATTGGTATGGAAGCACCGGAACGGATGTAAGATACTAAACATAAAACGGCATTCTTAGACGAGGATGCCGTTTTATGTTTCATTATTTTTTCTTAATAGTTACTTTTAAACTCCACTCAGCAACGTTGCCTGCATAACGCCCCCCATTTTCACGAACGTAAACATTTTCATTGATCGTATAGCCGTTTTTGAGAATATCTTCTGTTATTGTTATTCTTTCGAAATAGCTTCCAATATCAGGGTTGCTATCATTTTCAGTTATGAAACAAGAAAAGCGTACTGTCTCTCCCACCTCTGCCGTGAAGGTTGTACTACCAGAAAAATCTTTATCCCCAATAGAAAACTCCTTTGTCCAACGACTGCCCACATGATTTCTTTCAATCAATGTAGCCTTTGCTGTAATGGAAAAAGTCGCTGGTCCTTGTTTGACGGTTATTTTGTATTCCGAAGTCACTCCATTAACAGCTGTTGCCGTAATAACAGCTGTACCAGAAGAAATGCCTTTCACGGTACCATTGCTACTCACAGTCGCAACGCTTGTATCACTAGAAGACCAAGTGATTTTCTTGTTTTTTGCTGTTTCCGGTTCAATCGTTGCCTGAATCATTTCTGATTGACCCACAAGCACTGTTTCATCGGTCGCCGACAGACTGATGTTGCTAACTGCAAGTTCAACATTAACTGTACACGTCGCTTTTTTTATGCCATTTGTTTGATCATTCGCAGTGGCTGTAATTATAGCTCGTCCAGGTGCAACGGCCTTAACAACACCACGTTTGTTAACCTTAGCAACATCCTCATTGCTTGATTCCCAAATAATCGACTGATCATAAGCCGTATTTGGCAAGATTGTTGATACAAGCGTGTAAGTTGCCGAGGCTGGATCGTCCTGATTAAAAAGGATTGTCACTGCCGATTTATCAAGTTTAATTTGTTTTACAGGAAGAACAACTCGGACTTTCACCTCAGTGATAACGTTCGGATTGTCCTCTGCATAGCAGAGAACGCTAGCCTCTCCTTCACCAACAGCTGAAATTGTACCGTTTTGAGAAACTTTTACAACAGTTGTGTCAGTTGACTTATACAAAAAGCGAGTCGTTTCCGGTGCTGTTGTTTTCCGCAGTTCTACTGTAGGTGTAAGCTGAGCCTTTTTCTCTTTGAACAGCATAATGTCCGTTTCATTTATGATTATCGACCTGTCCGCATTTTCCTTCGCCTTTAAGCATTCTAATGCAAGGTTTTCACTGTCTTCATATCCATCAAGTGCTTCAAAAACAGCATATGCATCATCATAATGTCCATACGCTAAAAGCTGCTTTGCTCTTGCATATTCTTTTTCATTGTTTTTTTCTACACATTCACTCATCAAGTCTTGAGCATTGTTGAAATTAGGAATTTTGTTCAATTTTTCTCTTGCAACTTCATAATTTCCTTCATTCATCGCTGTAACTGCTTGATCATAGATCTTCCTGTCAATTTGTTCTTGACAGGCAGTTATCATTTCTTCACTATTCTTGTATTCTCTAATTTCTTCAAAGGAAGAACGTGCATGGTAATAATCCCCATCGTCATAGAGCTTCATGGCTTTCTTGTATAGCTTCTCGTTTATAGCTTCAGTACATTTTGCCGCTTTTTCTTCAGCATCCGAATAGCTACCAAGCTCCAAATAGATTTTTCTAGCTTCTTCGTACTGTTTTTTATTAAACTTCTGATTTGCCTTTTTGTATTTTTCTTCTAGGGCGGATTGCTGGCATCGTTCTACCATCAGACTGCTATTAGAAAATGTGCCAAGTGCCCTAAACGCTTCTTCTGCCTCAGAATAACGTCCCGCAACCAATAATGCCCATGCCTGGTCAAATGCTTGACTCTTTTGATACCGCATACAGTATTCATTCGTTAATTCTATACGCCTATCAGCAATTATCTGATCACCAATCTTTAGGTAGAAAACTTCGTTGCTGCCCGTATCATTATACACTTCCGCATACACTGATAAAGACACTTTTTTGCCATCGTCATTGCGATAACTAAGACGCGTCGTCTCTGCAAATCTTCCCCAATCACGTTGACAACTATAATCAAACCAAGGCCACTCCACAGATGTAACACCTATGCTTCTATAGTAGTTTTCCACATAGTCCTTCACAATGTTTTTTACTGTATCATGTTCGCTGTCTGTCACTCGGTGGTTTGTTTCAAGCTCTTTTGCAACTGTGTTGCTCAATGTATTGAGTTTTTTTAGTGGCAAAACCGTTAAATCAATGCCTGTTCGTTGATTTACAATATGATTATCCACATCTTCCCAGAGCTGTGTCGGAAGTTTTGATCGATTATCTATAATCACCGCACTATCTATGGTTAAGTAGACAATCTCATACTTACCTTCAATCGGATATGCTTCACCATATACGCCATCCTTGTGTTTTTGGTTGTTGCTATCTCGATAATCAATATGCGTAGAAACCTTCAAAAGACACCATTCTCTTGTATAGGTATAGTTAACCCAAGCCCATGAAATATCAATACCCTGTGCTAAAAAATGCTTCTCAGTTGCTTCTTTCACCACTTGCAATACCGTATTTTCTTCCGAAGCAGAAAGTTTTGTAAAGTTCTTTTCTTTTGCACTTGTAATATCCGATCCAAGTTGATTAAGCTCATAGGCAGACAAAGATGCAAAATCAAACTCTACTGCGCACGCCACTGTTAGCGAAAAAGCGAAAATGATCGTCAAAAGGATTAACGCACACTTTTTCCACATAAAGGATCATCCCTCTTTCCACATCGTCCTCGCAAAAGTTTGAACCCAGCCATCTATGCGTACTATAACACAATTGATCCATAACGTCAAGAGTTCAGAAACGTGTGTTCGTTTTTTCCGTTTTAGTAAACATTTTTCCTTCCCGTTGACATTTCCCTCCCCTGCTGGTATCATTTCTTCCATAGAAAGGGTGAAGCGTGGATGGACACGGTGATTGTGGTACTGGTGATGCTGGTGGTTGTGGCAGCCGCCCTGCTGCTTCTCCGCCTCACTGCTGAAAGCCGGCAGCAAAAGCAGCTGGTGCAGCGGGTTCGTTCCACCAACCTGTACAGCCACCTGTACCCTATGTTTCGCCGATATGATAATGAAAATCTGGAAAGCGTGATTCTCCGGCCCGAGGGTGTGCGCATTCGCACCATTTCCGGCAGCGAAACCCACTACACCTTCCGCAAGCACGGGCTGGACAATCCTGCGGATGATACCCTGTATGCGGTAGCACTGGCCACCCTGGTGGACATGCGCATTTTGCGGAACACCCGCCATTATGTCTTCCGCAGTCACACGGAAATGCGCTCCAATGGGGACAAGCGATACTGGTATGATTATGTCATCACCCACGAACGGAAGGACACGGTGCTTCGAGCCACGTCAAGAAGGGTATAACTTTTTGCAGTATCAAAAAGCGAGAGAAAGGCTTATCATACAAAGGCCTTTCTCTCGCTTTCGTTCATCACGCTTTGAAGAATTCAGTTGTGGTTTTATGGAGGTAACATTCCCCGATACGCCGGAGGAGAATCACCGTCAGAGTGTCCCCGGCGTTTTTCTTGTCCTGCGTCATGGCATGGAGCAAATCTTCCTCCGGAATTTCCGGCAGCTCTGTCGGCAGGGACAGTGCCTTTTCCAGCGCTATCAGCCGCTGCGCCGTGCCCTTTTCCGTCAATCCCCTCTCTTCCGACAGTCGGGTAATGGCCGCCATGCCCAGCGCCACAGCTTCACCATGGCGGTAGCCTTCATAATGCTGCACGGTTTCCACCCCATGGGCAAGAGTGTGTCCGAAATTCAGGGTCATGCGCAGGCCGGTATCATGCTCATCCTGCTCCACCACGTTCGCCTTGTAGCTGATGCACCGGCGGAGGATTTCGTCAATATCCTGCATCAGGCCTTCCCGCCCCATGGGTGCATCCTTTTCCAGCAGGCGGAGCAGGGGTTCATCCCCGATGCAGCCGTACTTGACCACTTCCCCCAGACCATCCCGCCAATAATCGGGCGTCAGGGTTTGCAGGGTATCCGGGTCGGCCAGCACCAGGGATGGCTGCCAGAAGGCGCCCACCAGGTTTTTCCCCTGGGGCAGATCCACTGCCACCTTGCCGCCAACGGAGGAATCCACCTGCGCCAGCAGGGTGGTGGGGATCTGCATCAGTTGAACCCCACGGAGCCAGGTCGCCGCCGCCAGTCCGGCCAGGTCGCCTATGACGCCGCCGCCAAGGGCAACCACCACATCCTTGCGGGTCACGTGATGTTCGCTGAAGAAGGTGTACAGCTTCGTCAGGCTATCCAGACATTTGGTCTTTTCCCCATGGGGCAGGGTGATGCTCACCGCCCGAATGTCCACCTGAGAAAGGGAGGTCATCACCCGATCCAGATACAGGGGCGCCACATGATCATCCGTCACTACAGCGGCAACGCAGGGCCCGAAGGCTCGCAGGAAGCACTCTCCTGCCCGGTCAATCAGCCCCCGCTCTACTTCGATGGGATAGCTTCTTGCACCTAAGTTGACTTGAATGGTGCTCATGATGCACAGCCTTCTTTCCTGTTATGTCAAACTTACACTTCCCGACCCACAACAGCCGCAATCTTCCGGATATCGTCCATCACATCGGCGAAAACTTCCGGCTTAATGGACTGCTGTCCGTCGCACAGGGCATGGTCGGGATCGTTATGTACCTCCACCATCACGCCGTCTGCTCCAACGGCAATGGCGGCACGTGCCAAGGGTTCCACCATCCACCATTTGCCGGTGCCATGGCTGGGGTCAACGATCACAGGCAGGTGGCTCAGCTTCTTCACGGCAGGAATCGCCCCCAGATCCACCGTGTTACGAGTGTAGGTTTCGAAGGTGCGAATGCCCCGCTCGCACAGGATCACGTTGGGATTGCCTTCCGCCATAATGTATTCGGCGCTCATGAGCCACTCCTCAATGGTGGCGGACAGGCCACGCTTGAGCAGGATGGGCTTCTTGGTTTGCCCCAGCTGACGGAGCAGATCGAAGTTCTGCATGTTCCGTGCGCCTACCTGAATCAAGTCCACTTTTTCCACGAATACGTCAATATCCCGGGGAGACATGATTTCGCTGACAATGGGCAAACCGGTGGCTTCCCGTGCCTGGCAGAGGAGCTCCAGCCCTTCGTACTTCAGTCCCTGGAAGGAGTAGGGGGATGTGCGGGGCTTGAAGGCACCGCCGCGGAGAATGGATGCGCCGGCATCCTTCACCTTCTGCGCTACATAAGTGATCTGATCCCGATTTTCCACCGAGCAGGGGCCAGCCATGACTGCCAGCTTCTTACCGCCTACCTTAACGCCTGCCACATCCACCACGGTAGGTTCCGGGTGGAACATGCGATTTGCCTTTTTGAAGGGTTCTGCCACGTGCATGATTTTATCAACACAGCGGAAGCTTTCAATCTGGGAATGGTCAATCCGGCTGGTATCGCCAATCAGGCCGAGAATGGTCAAGTCAGTGCCCACAATGGGATTCACGGTAATGCCGCCCAGGCCGGTAATCATATCCGTCAGGCGATCGATTTCCTGCTGCTCGGTACCCTTTTTCAGTACGATAATCATAGGTAACATCCCCCTTAATTCTTTTGGGAACAAAAAAGCGGGAGCCCGCAAAGAGCTCTCGCCTTTCAGCATCCGCAGATTCTGCCACGGAAACACCTGACGCCTCTTTTACGGTACGATCAAATACCCGGTACGGTCAAAGCCGCCCGGGATCGTAAACGTAAAGGAAGCAAAGTGCAGCATAAACATCCTCCTGCGGACGGTTCACCGTCCATGGCTGTTATTATAGTCATGCCTATCTTGTATGTCAAGGTTTTATTTGACGAATCCGCCCGCCTGCGCTATGATACTTCTATCACTTTCGAGGAGGAAGCAGCATGAACATTACCCTCATCGGCATGCCGGGCAGTGGGAAAAGCACCGTAGGGCAGGCACTGGCCAAGCGGCTGGGACTCCAATTTGTGGATGTGGATCAGGTGATCATCCGCAAAACCGGCCAAACCCTGGCAGAAATTCTGGACGATGTAGGGGATGAAGGTTTCCGCCAGGTGGAGGAGCGCATCAACGCCGAGCTGGACGTGCAGAACAGCGTCATTGCCCCCGGGGGCAGCGTCATTTACGGTCCCCGTGCCATGGCGCACCTGCGGGACATCAGCACCGTGGTGTACTTGCAGGTAGAGCACGATGAGCTTCTGCGCCGGCTGGGCGATCTCCATGCCCGTGGGGTCAGCATTCTTCCCGGGCAAACCTTCCGCGACCTGTACAACGAGCGCTGCCCCTACTACGAGCGCTATGCCCACCTGACCATTGATACAAAAGGGCTGAGCCTGAAGCAGGTGGCGGAGAAAATTGCGGACAGGGTGCAGGGGTAAGGGCTGGATGGGGATTATTCTGCCGTATTGCGTATATTGCTACAACTCTCAGCTAAATATGTTTGTTACTTATTTCATCAAGTAAGGCTCGAAATAGATCTGATAGCAATATCCCCAGTCAGCGTTTTCAGTTCCATGGCAGGGCCTTCATCACTGAGGCAGAAATCCGTGCAGTGAATTTCTCTCATGGAAGACTGCTGTACCATGTGGATTTTTTCAATCTCCGCAGGCAGGTAAACCGTAATGTCCCCATTGGTGCTCTTGGCTGTCACCTGCTGAATTTCCTTGCCGAGGGACAGTATCATATCGCCGTTAATGCACTTTGATTGCACCCGCTGAAAATGTCCGTCCACATCCCCGTCGCCGGAAACGATGGTCATGGTCAGCTCCGGACAGGTACCGCCAATGAGTACATCCCCGCTGACAGCATCCACTTTCATAAACTCTTTCACCAGCAAATGCCGTGCCTTCACATCCCCCAAAGCGGTGTTGATCGTCATGCTTTCGTCACAAGTCACACGATCTGCATCAATATCCCCGGAGCTGCTGGTATAACTGAAGGACGTCAAACTGACATCATGCACCCGCAAATCTCCTGACGTCGTGATCACTGTCGTTTTGGGATGTGCGTTTTCCGGCACGGACACCGTCACTTGATCCAGCGAATTGACACACTCCTCAATTTTCTGCCGGATCCTGTTCCAGATGCTCTTGCCGCTAAAGACAGAACCATCACCATACTGCTTCTTTTGATTTTCCTTTTCCGGCTGAGAAATGTTCAGCGTTCCGCCCGTGACATCAATCACCGGATCAGTTTCCCCTTCCCAGGTCACGTGCACCTTTTCATCTGCAGAAGGTACAAGCCTCACATCAGCACTACTCACCAAGACTCTGATGGTGTCCATTCCCCAGGCATCATAGACGCAGTCGTGATGATCCTCTTCATCCCCGTCGTCTTCCTCTTCTTCCCGGGTCGGTTCATCGTCCTTTTTCTCCTGCGCTGGTTCTTTGTCCTTTTTCGGATACTTGCCAATAACGTCTTCCATGCCGTTCAGGCTTTCTTTCACAGCATTAATGGCATTTTCTTCGCTTATGCCTTCCCGGAGAAGGTCTGCATAGCGAGCCTGGCAGTTATCCATCAGCTCATCATGCAGCGCTTTCACTTCCTCCGTCCACACCACATCCTGAAACAGTGCGTCTACAATGCTGCTTACCCGCTCGTTCATGATTCTGCCTCCATCACCAAAGCATCAATCAGTCTTCTTGTTTCCTGCCAAGTTTCACGATCCTGTGCCAGACGCTGCCGGCCTTCCTCCGTGATGGCGTAGTATCTGCGCCGTGCGCCGGTGTTTTCATCTCCCCAGTAGGAGCGAATCAAGCCTGCGCTTTCCAGGCGGCGGAATGCCGTGTACAGGGTTGCTTCCTTAAAGGAGCCTCCGCTGATCTCGGTAACCTTTTTGTTGATCTGGTAGCCGTAGCTATCCCCTTCGGATAGCTGCCGCAGGATAATGGTATCCGTATACCCCCGAAGAATGTCAGCCGAAAGGGTCATGCCTTACCATCCCTTTCTTTTTTCTTTCTGTTTCCTTTCTGTTTCATGCTTCTCAGGCAAGCGTGTATCCGTTTCACGCCGGTGGAGTTTGTCCATCCGCCAGTCACGCCAATCATCATGAGAAAGCAAGCCCATATATTCAATCATCATGAATGTCACCTCCACAGTCACTTGAAGGATCCCAGTTCGGTTCCTTCGAGATACATAATACTCTTTAGTACCTCGCCTGTCAAGGTATTTTATCATGCAACAGGAAAAATATTTTCCGCCGGGCTATTGCAACGCTGCTGTCCCTTCGCTACAATAGCAGAGGAGTACCGGTTAAGGAGGAGCGCCCATGGATGCTGATGAAAATGTTGTTGTCCTCACCGATGATGAAGGGAATGATGTCCCCTTCGAAATTCTTGAGGATCTTACCCTTGATACCACCCATTATGTGCTGCTGGCTGCCATGAATGAAGATGCGGATGAAGATGACGGCATCCTGATTTTCCGAGTGGAAGCGGATGAAGAAGGAAACGAGTCCTTTCTGCCGGAGGAAGACAGCCGCATGCTTCAGCGTGTGCTGGATACCTACATTGTGGACGATGAAGGCAACAGCTACACCGAAGAGGATTTTGTCCCAGCAGAGTAAAGGATACTTCGCCAAAGTTTGGAACAGATGCCATGTAAAAAGACCTCATCCATGCAAAGGATTGTCTTTTCCCCGCATGGATGAGGTCTTGCTTGTTTACGGGATGGGCGTCACTTCTTTTCCACCACAACCCCGCCTGTTTTCCAAATGGCACTTTCCGGCACAACACCCCGCACACAGCTGAGGGGATACACATTGCTGTGGCGGCCGATGACCGTGCCTGGGTTGAGGACGCTGTTGCATCCCACTTCCACGTAATCCCCCAGCATAGCGCCCATTTTCTTCAGCCCGGTAGCCACATCTTCTCCCTGGCCGTGTACCACCACCAGTGTCTTATCGCTCTTCACATTGGAGGTAATGGAACCAGCACCCATATGACTCTTGTAGCCCAGAATGCTGTCGCCAACGTAGTTGTAGTGGGGCGTTTGCACGCAGTCAAAGAGAATCACATTCTTCAGCTCCGCCGAATTGCCTACCACGCAGTTTTCACCCACCAGGGCAGCGCCACGAATGAAGGCACAGTGCCGTACTTCCGTTCCTGCACCAATGATACAGGGTGCACCCAAATAAGCCGTAGGCGCAACCACCGCCGTGTGATGCACCCACACCTGAGGCGCAACTTCCGTATATGTTTGCGGATCCAGGTGGCTCCCGATTTCCACAATCAGCTGCTTGATCCCGGCAAGGGCTTCCCAAGGATAGGTAAAGCGGGACAAATAGTCCTTTGCCAGTGTGTGCTCCAAATCGTACAGGTCATGGATGGTCAGCATGACTTCTCCCCTTCTTTCTGGTAGGCCTGCATCCGCTTTGCCAGCACTTCAGGCCTTGCAACAGAGTAGCCGAAGAAGCCCAGCACATCGGCGGCCTTCTGATAAACGCCGTGGGTGTAGCACACAAGGCCGGAACGCTCCAGATGAAGAGAACCATCTGCATCGAAAAGATCCTCCCGCACCTGCACGCCCACAACCTCGCCAATAAACATATCGTGGCTGCCAAGCTCCAGCACCTGCCGCACCTTGCAGGCAAGATAGGCCGGGCATTCCGCAACGGCAGGGGCGTAGGTCATGCCTTCCGCAGGCATGGCACGAAGCCCCGTGGCGGCGAACTTATCCCCATCCTTGCCGGAGCGAACACCACAATAGTCCAAAGCCTTGCAGCGCTCCTCATCCACCAGGTTAACGACAAATTCGCCGCTGTCCTCGATCAGATCATGAGAATAGCGATTCTTACGAACGCTGACGGACACCATAGGAGGCTCTGAATTGACCGTTCCTGCCCAGGCAACGGTCAGCATATTAGGTTTTGCATCCTCCCCCTTGCCGCAGCAGGATACAAGCACTGCCGGCACAGGGTTCAGGAATGTACAAGGCTGCAGAGAACGAAATGAAGGCATAGGTCGATCTCCTTTTCTTTCACAGATCCATTCCTTTACGAAACGACGGCTTTAGTGTACAATGTTTTCATGCAGCTGTCAATCATGCGCTAAGGAGGGTTTTGCCATGGGTTATCATCCCAGACATCGAGCCAACGAGAAGCAATATCGCCGCACTCACTTTCTGTCACGGCTGATTACGTTTCTCATTCTGTTAGTGCTTGTGGGCTATCCCTTCTTTGAGCCGTTCAACATTCAGGTGGATCGGCAGACCCTTACGTCTTCCGACCTGAGCAGCGACATCGGCACACTGCAGATCGTTTATGTATCGGACATTCACATGGGGAATTTCTTCAGCCAGCACCGGACTAACGAGTTGATCAGCCAAATCAACGCCATCAACCCGGATCTGATTCTTCTTGGGGGCGATTATGCCACCGATGCGGAAGGTGCTGTGGACTTTTTCAAAAACAGCACCAAGTTCCACGCCAGATACGCCGTGTGCGCCGTGGTAGGCGATGCAGACCGGGCAGGTGCCAGCTCCAACCTGAGCGAGCTGCGTGCCGCCATGGTCAATGCCGGGGTTACGCCGCTGATCAATGACGTGGCGCAGATTCGCATCGGCAGCAGCTCCGTGTGGATTGCCGGCCTTGATGATGCCGCATCCGGCTCACCCAGTCTTGCCACCCTGTCTGCCAAGGTGAAAAAAGAGGATTACGTCATTTTCATGAGCCACACACCCATTGTCATCACCGATGCATTGAAGGCCACCAGTGCGGATGGTTCAACCGCCTGGTTCGACCTGGGACTTTTCGGCCACACCCATGGCGGGCAAGCTCCCTATCTGGGCAGCGTGCTGGGCTTGACCACCGACATTCAGGAGCGGTACATCTCCGGCTGGCTAAACGAGAACCGGATTCCCCTGCTGATTTCCAACGGCATCGGCACAGTGGGTCTTCCCATTCGTGTATTCCATCAGCCTCAGTATCACGTGATCACCGTGAAGTCCGGCACGTAAAAGACAAACGCTCCATTGCGCCACTGAAAAACCCAGTCTGACCGTGCACCGTTGTGCAAAGCGATCAGGCTGGGTTTGTTTTATTCAGTCAGGCTCAATGTCTGGGTGCTGCTGTCATAACCAGCTTGCAGCCCACAGAAGTTTTGCAGGAACGAGAGCCGAACCAGCAAGGTTTCACCATCCAGGGCAAAATCTCCGGAAGCAGCAGGCGTATACACGTCGTTCAGCCAGGTCTGATAGCCAGCTTCCGTCTTGCCAATGGTGACGCTATGGTTGTTCAGTGTAACGTTAAAGCTATCCTCTGTGACAGCTACTTTTGTCCATGCGGGTACAGCAGCAATCAGGTCATCCAGCGAAATATACGCATCGCCGTTGGCAGCCGTGTAAACCCTGAGCGCAACACTGGTGGTCACATTCCCCTCTGTGGAAAGGAGTGTCAGGCGACTGCCATTCAGCGTCACAGATGCATTTTCCACAGGTGTAACGGTTTCTGTGCTGACCGCACAAGGGGTAGCGGTAGGTTCAAGATTGGGGGTTGGTGTGGCAGTTGCTTCCGCCTGGGCAGTTGCGGTAACAAGGGCTTCCATGGCAGGAGGCTCCTCATCCGGGGATTCCGTAGGCGCAGGGGTCGGCGTAGCGGCTCCGGGGTAGGCTACCACATTTTCGCTTTCAAAAAGTATGGTTTGAGTGGCACGGCCTGCCACACCATCCTGACTCAGCCCGTTGTAGTACTGGAAACGGAGCACAGCCCGCCGTGTCTGTCCGCCATAGGCGCCATCGGCCTCGCCCGTCAGGTAACCCAGCTCAATCAGCCGCTCCTGTACTTTTTTCACGCTGTCTCCCCGGTCGCCCTGAGAAAGGTTCTTGTAGCTTGTGTTGGGGGTAATGGTGGGCTGGGGCACAGGCGTAGCCGTAACAACCACCGGCACCCCCGCAACCGTGATGGTAGGCGCTTCCGTGGCTGCCGCCGCATCCGGCGCAGGCGTCACAATAGCAATGGGGGTAGCCGTCGGGGTGGGCGTTGCCTCAGGCAGCGGTTCGCCCTGCATGGAGGCCGCTAAGGTTGCAGCCATATAGACCAGCAATGTTTTCAAAAAATCCATGACGTTTTCTCCTTTCGGCCGGAGATGATTGCTTCTCCTTACTGCTGAATGCCATCCGGCTGGAACAGGGACAATGCCCAGGCTTGGTCGATGCAGATTCTCTTTCCCCGGTCAGGGGGAAGAAAGGCGGCGTACCGGCGTTCAAGATCGTCGTACAAATCCCTTGAAAAATCCGCATGATAAAGGGTTTCGCTGTTGTAGGGGCAGATCAGGAACTCCTGAAAGAAACCTTTATCAATTAAAGCAATACGGTACAGCTTTTTGTCGGGAAACTTTTGGTGGAAACCGTGAACAAGAGGCAGCTTGCACAGCTCAATGATCCGGTCATCCAGCCCCAGATAGCCCAAACGAATCTTTTCTGCCAGATCAGCCGGAAGATAGACTTCACGAATCCGATAATCAGAGAGCGGACCAATATCTCCCAGTTCCTTTACCTGACTCTCCATCAAAAGGGAAAAAAAGGCGTCTTCCTCTTTGCCCGTCAGGTAGAACAGATATTTATGCACCGGGTCAAAGTACACCGTCGGAAAGAAGGTGTCCTCCTCCTTGCCGCAGTGAGGACAGTGAAAGTCAAAGAAAGTCCCCTTCAGGATGGCATCGGTAGCCTCCGGCATTTCGACGCAGTTCACCAGCTGACACGCAGGTCTGGCATATTTCCCTTTGCATCTCGGGCATTCCATGATCATCTCCACACCGTGGAACGGGCGACTTTCCATCCTTTCACCTCCTCTGCTGCGTGGCGTGGACGCTTACTGCTCCTTGATCTTTTCCAGATATTCCTCGTAATTGCACAGGTAATCGGCAATGGTGCCATCCGGCTTAATTTCGATGATTCGATCTGCAATGGTGGAAATGAACTGGTGATCCTGGCTGGTGAAAATCACATTGCCGGGGAAGTTGATCAGGGCATTGTTGACAGCCGTGATGGATTCCAGGTCCAGGTGGTTGGTGGGCTGATCCAGCATGACAAAGTTGGCGCCGGAGAGCATCATGCGGGACAGCATGCACCGCACCTTCTCACCGCCGGACAGGACGCTGACCTGCTTATACACATCATCCCCGCGGAAAAGCATACGTCCCAGCAGGTCACGCATGTCGCTTTCCAGCATGTTGGCCGGGCAGTACTGGGCGAACCACTCCAGCATGTTCTTATCGCAGCCGTTGAAGTAGGGAGAATTATCCTTGGGGAAGTAGCTGGTGGAAATGGTAACGCCCCACTTCACCGTACCTGCATCCGGCTGAATCTCTTCTGCCAGAATGCGGAACAAGGCGGTCTGTGCCTGTTCGTTGGAGCCTACCAGGGCAATCTTCTGCCCCTTCTGCACCAGGAAGGAAACATCCTTCAGCAGCTGCACCCCATCCTGGGTGTAGTTGATGCCGGTTACCTGCAGAATGTCCTTGCCGGCTTCCCGATCCGGGGTGAAGCACACCCAGGGATAGCGGCGGGAGGAGGCCGGCATCTGCTCCATGGTCAGCTTATCCAGCAGCTTGCGGCGGCTGGTAGCCTGCTTGGCCTTGGACTTGTTGGAGGAGAACCGCTGAATGAAGGACTGCAGCTCCCGAATCTTATCCTCGTTCCGCTTCTTCTGATCCTTCATGATGGACTGCATCAGCTTGGAGGACTCATACCAGAAGTCGTAGTTGCCCACGTACATCTTGATCTGATTGTAGTCAATATCCACAATGTGGGTGCAGATGTTGTTCAGGAACCAACGGTCATGGCTGACCACGATCAGCGTGCCGGGGAAGTCCATCAGGAAATCCTCCAGCCAGGCCACAGAGCGGTTATCCAGGTTGTTGGTAGGTTCGTCCAGCAGCAGAATATCCGGGTTGCCGAACAGTGCCTGTGCCAGCAGCACTTTGAACTTCTCGCCGCCCTTCAGGTCGCCCATGAGGGTATAGTGCATCTCGGTAGGCAAACCCAAGCCGGTCAGCAGCGTAGCCGCATCGCTTTCGGCGTTCCAGCCGTCCAGCTCGGCAAATTCGCCTTCCAGCTCGGCAGCCTTTTCGCCGTCCGCTTCGGAGAAGTCAGGCTTGGCATACAGCGCATCCTTCTCCTTCATAATATCGTAGAGGCGCTGGTTGCCCATGATGACGGTGTCCAGCACAGGATAGGCGTCATATTTGAACTGATCCTGCTTCAGGGTGGAAAGCCGCTGTCCTTCCGGGATAACCACTGAACCGGTGGTAGGTTCCAATTCGCCGGAGAGAATCCGCAGGAAGGTGGATTTTCCAGCACCGTTTGCACCGATAATGCCGTAGCAGTTGCCGGGCAGGAATTTCAAATCAGCGCCGGAGAAAAGCTTTTGACCGCCGAAGGTCAGGGAAAGGTTGTTGACTGTAATCATGGCAGCTCCTCATGTTAGTATTCTTGATCGCATCCTATCATACCATAATTTCTAAAAAAAAGCGATAGCAAGAATGAAAATCCTCAGGAAATCAGCCCGTCCTTCCGGCCTTGTGCACATGCCCCAAAGGCTTGCCTCTGCTTGCAAAAATCCTGTTTATGGGTTATACTTGCTATGGTGGCGTGGCTTCGCCCTTGTTTGCGTACCAAGGGGGTGCTGCGGCACGGAAAGAGCCGCAAGGCCTTGATCTGATAAAACAAGGAGGATCCCTAATGAAACTGATTATTGCCATTGTCCAGGACGAGGATGCATCCCGCCTGGTTTCCAACCTGATGAACGAAGGCTATAGCGTAACCAAGCTGGCCACCACCGGCGGTTTTCTCCGTGCCGGCAACACCACCCTGCTCCTTGGCGTAGAGGACGATAAGTTCCAGGGCGCCATGGATATCATTGAAAAGGTCTGCAAGTCCCGCAAGCAGATTGCCACTGCCCCTTCCAGCATGTCCGGCATGGGCGGAACGTCCTACTCCCCCATTCCGATTGAGGTAACGGTCGGCGGTGCAACCGTGTTTGTCATGACGGTGGATCAGTTCCTGAAGCTGTAAGCGCAGCATAGGGAGGAAATGTAAAGGTGGCTGATACTTCCGCTGCGCCCTTGCTGCGTGATTTTGCATCCCAGGGCGCTGTTTACGATGGCTTGATGAAAACCCTGCGGGAAGGCACCTTTGTCCATGCCTACCTGATCAGCGGCCTTAGCGGCATGGGAAAGAAAACCCTTGCCCGGCGGATTGCCCAGTATCTGATGTGCAGGGGGGAAGACAAGCCCTGTGGTCACTGTGCCGGCTGCATGCAGGTGATGGACGACAATCACCCTGATGTGATGACGGTGGTGCCCGAAAAAGGGAAAAGCACCATTTCCGTCAACGTGATGCGGGGTGTGATTAAGGCTGTCGGCGAGCATACCTATGAAGGCGGCTATCGGGTCATCATCATTCCCCAGGCAGAGAAAATGACCGGCGAGGCTCAGAATTGCCTGCTGAAAACCCTGGAGGAGCCTGTTCCGGGGGTTGTGTTTCTGTTGATTGCAGAAGCGCCGGAGCTGCTGCTGCCCACCATCATCAGCCGGTGCAGGTCCCTGAAGCTCCATCCCTGGGATGATCAGGTGCTGCGCCGTGTGCTGAAGGAGCACGGCATTGAGGAGCATCGGTGCGAAGAGGCCATCCGTGTCAGCGGCGGCTCCATCGGCAAGGCGCTGACCCTCTCGGTAAACGAGGAGTATTGGCTGCGGCGCAAAAGCGTTATGGAGGATTTCTTTTCCCTGAAGGAAAGGAGCGATATTCTCCGCATTTCCACCAAGTGGAAGGATCGAAAGGATGACGCTGCAGAGCTCCTTGACGATGTGGAGGATATGATCCGCACCCTGCTGATGGTTCGCCTGAAGCGGCTGCCGGAGCATGCTGCCTCTGATTTTCCTGCATCCTGGCAGCGTATGGCACAGGAAGCCCCTTATGATCATTTCTCGGCATTGATCGATGCCGTTTGGCAGGCACGTAAAATGCTGCAAAGTCATGTAACTTGGCAAGCAGTCGTAGAAAGGCTGCTTTTTAGTCTGATGGAGGAAAGCGTCCGATGGTAAACGTGATTGGCGTTCGATTTCAGAACGCCGGAAAGCTTTATTTTTTTGACCCAGGCCCCTATTGGCCTACGCCGGGGGATTTCGTTATTGTTGAAACCACCCGGGGCATTGAATTTGGCGAAGTTGTGACGGGTGTTCGGGAACTAAATGACGAGCAGCTGTCTTCTCCCCTCAAGCAGGTGGTACGCATCGCCAGCGCACAGGATGTGCAGCATGCAGAAGAAAACAAGCTGCATGAAAAAGAGGCCTATGCCATCTGCCAGAAGAAAATCGGCGAGCACAAGTTGGACATGAAGCTGGTGTCGGTGGAATACACCTTCGACAACAGCAAAATTCTGTTCTACTTCACTGCCAACGGCCGGGTGGACTTCCGCTCTTTGGTGAAGGATTTGGCGGCAGTCTTCAAGACCCGGATTGAACTGCGGCAAATCGGTGTCCGTGACGAAGCAAAAATGCTGGGGGGTTTAGGTCCCTGCGGACGTTCCATTTGCTGTGGTGCCTTCCTGGGAGATTTCCAGCCCGTGTCCATTAAAATGGCCAAGGAACAGAACCTGTCCCTGAACCCCACGAAAATCAGCGGTGTTTGCGGCAGGCTGATGTGCTGCCTGAAGTACGAGCAGGACAACTATGAGCAGACCCGCAGGCGGATGCCCAAGGTGGGCAAGGAAGTGTCCACGCCAGATGGTCCCGGTGTGGTATGGGATTTGAACATTATCAAGGAGTCTGTCCGGGTTCGGATTCAGAAGGGGGACAGCAGTGAGCTGAAGGACTATCCCCTTGACCAGATTCAGCGGATGGGTGCACCGGCTGCAGTCCCTGCTGAAAATGCTGAAACCGAAGCCCCTGAAGCAGTAGCCGAACAGGATGCCCCGGTGGAGGAAACCCTACAGCAGCCTGCTGAACCTGTAGAAGCAGCAGAGACCGCCCCCCAGCCTGTTGAAGCCCCTGCAAAGGTTGAGCGTCCGTCCCGCCAGCGTGAACGGAAGCCTGAACGCAATGGGGCAAAGAATCAGCCTCCTCGTCCCACGCAGAATGAGACCCCGAAGGAAAAGAGCAAGCCTGCCGTGAAAAAGGCAGCCGCTCCCGTGGAGCAGAAGCCTGCCGTCAGCCCCTGGAAACAGGCGGTGGAACAAGCCCTGCGTGCCGCCATGGGGGAAGAACAGGATGAGCAGGTAACTCCCGCCATCGATCCGGCAGATCATGAGGATACGCACCTGTTCGAGGAAGTATCTGACGAGGACGATACCATCTAATCCCCTTGCCGTTGCCCGTATTGTCATTTTTGTTACAATCACCCCTTGAAAAAATTCCACCGGCATGGTATCATAATGCCGTAGGAATCATGTGGGAAAAAGCCCACGTGGTAATTTTATAGGAGGTGAAACACCATGGCATACAAGATTTCCGATGACTGCATTAGCTGCGGCAGCTGCGAGGCTGAATGCCCCGTGTCCGCTATCTCTGAGGGTGACGGCAAGTACGAAATCGACCCCGAAAAGTGCATCGAGTGCGGCGCTTGCGCAGGCGTCTGCCCCGTTGGTGCTCCCGCTCAGGCTTAAGGTAACGTATAACGTACATGAGGAATCTCGTCGCAGTCACTGCGGCGAGATTTTTTGTGGCGTTTTTTGCCGGAAGGGTACGGTATCCCCTTTTCTGTTTTTCGTCTGTTTTTACGGCATCAGCAGCCTGCATCATCCTTGTATAGCCTGAAAAAATATGATATAGTGAAGCAGGCTGCGTGCCCGGCAGTATCTGCCTTGGAGCACGCTGATGTGTGTAACAGCATACGATCATGATGAAAGGAATGTATGATTTCGTTTTTGAAATGATCATACGAGCAAAGCAATGGCAAAGATTCAGATGAAGACCCCGCTGGTGGAAATGGACGGGGACGAAATGACCCGGATCCTCTGGGCGGATATTAAGAAGCTGCTGATTGAGCCCTTTGTTGACCTGAAAACCGAGTATTACGACCTGGGGCTGAAGCACCGGGACGAAACCGGGGATCAGGTCACCATTGACAGCGCACTGGCCACCAAGAAGTACGGCGTAGCTGTCAAGTGCGCCACCATTACCCCCAATGCTCAGCGGATGGAAGAGTATCAGCTGCACGAAATGTGGAAGAGCCCCAACGGCACCATCCGTGCCATGCTGGACGGCACGGTGTTCCGTGCACCCATTCTGGTGAAGGGGGTTCATCCCACCGTACGCACGTGGGAAAAGCCCATTACTATTGCCCGTCATGCTTACGGCGACGTGTACCGGAATGTGGAAATGATGGTTCCGGGGCCCGGCACTGCCGAGCTTATGTTCACCGGTGCAGACGGAACCGTGACCCGGAAAAAAATCTTTGACTTCGCTTCCAGCGGCATCGTGCAGGGTATCCACAATGTGGATGCATCCATTGCTTCCTTTGCCCATTCCTGCTTCCGCTATGCCCTGAGCCTGAAGCAGGATCTATGGTTCTCCACCAAGGATACCATTTCCAAGGTGTACGACCATCGGTTCAAGGACATTTTCCAGGAGATTTTCGAGCAGGACTACAAGGCCTCCTTCGAAGAGGCAGGCATCACCTACTTCTATACCCTGATTGATGATGCGGTTGCCCGTGTCGTGCGCTCCAAGGGTGGCTTTATCTGGGCATGCAAGAACTACGACGGCGACGTGATGAGCGACATGATTGCCACTGCCTTCGGTTCACTGGCCATGATGACCAGCGTGCTGGTCTCCCCGGATGGAAATTTCGAGTACGAGGCTGCCCACGGCACCGTCACCCGGCACTATTACCGCTACCTGAAGGGCGAAGAAACCAGCACCAACCCGGTAGCCACCATTTTCGCTTGGACGGGCGCACTGCGCAAGCGTGGCGAAATGGATGCACTGCCTGATTTGGTTGCCTTTGCAGACAAGCTGGAAAAGGCTACACTGGACACCATCGAGTCCGGCGTCATGACCAAGGATCTGGCACTCCTTTGGGACGGAGAAGCGCAGGCCGTCAATAGCCGTGCATTCCTGGAGGCTATTGCAGGCAGACTTGCATAAAGTTTTCCTGACACAGACCAAAACTCAAGAAGAGCCGCACCTTGCGATGCAGCTCTTCTTTTTCTATGCGTTCTATACAGTGTCTCAGCATTCCTTCTTGGCGAAGTGGAAATACTTCTTGGCATTTTCATAGCTTACGCCACGGACGATTTCACTGAGCAGATCCATGTCATTGGGGAACATGCCGTCCTCCACCCACTGACCCAGCAGGCGGCACAGAATGCGGCGGAAATACTCATGACGAGGATAGCTCAGGAAGCTGCGGCTGTCCGTCAGCATGCCCACGAAGCCAGCCAGATAACCCAGGTTGGCCAGGCTCACCAGCTGATCCGTCATGCCCTGGAAGTGGTCGTTGAACCACCAGGCAGAGCCGTGCTGCACCTTGCTGACGGCTTCGTCACTCTGGAAGCAGCCGCAAATGGTGTCAATGGCTTCGTTGTCGTTGGGGTTCAGGCTGTACAGGATGGTCTGGGGCAGGCAGCCTTCCTCTTCCAGTGCGCCCAGGAAAGCAGCCGTCTGGGAAGAAGGAGCATAGTTGTTGATGCAGTCGTAGCCGGTGTCAGGTCCCAGCTTGCGATACTGAGGCTGGTTGTTATCCCGGCGGCAGCCATAGTGGAGCTGCATGGTCCAGTGCATTTCATGATACTTCTTGGCAACAAAGAGCATGAAAGCCGTCTTGAAGGAAGCTTCCTCAGCCTCGGTGACCTTGCCGCCATTCAGCCGCTTGGCGAAAATGGCCTCCACTTCTTCCTCGGAAGCAGGGGTGTACATTACATAATTCAGGCCATGGTCGCTCAGGCAGCAATTGTTCTGGGCAAAGTACTCCATACGGGCAGTCAGCGCCTTCTTCAGGTCAGCAAAGGAAGCGATCTTCATGCCGGCAGCTGCTTCCAGCTTAGCC
Source organism: bacterium (assembly GCA_963646285.1). Lineage (GTDB taxonomy): Bacteria > Bacillota > Clostridia > Christensenellales > Aristaeellaceae > CAKUFA01. The sequence continues at coordinate 59,296 of CAVIWF010000002.1, read as the reverse complement.
AGGTAATCAAGATACTCCGGCTTTTCCAGGTTCATGGCCTTGTCAGGGCGCCATGCAGGCAGCACGGTAGTCTTGAAGGTCTTGTCCCCTGCCAGCTTCTGGTGCCATTCCAGGGTGTCAATGGGATCATCCGTGGTGCAGATGGTGTCCACATTGCTCATGTTGATCAGTCCACGAACGCTGTAGCCTGCACTTTGCAGCTTTGCGTTGCACAGGTTCCATACTTCATCTGCCGTCTTTGCGCTCAGTGCGCCCTGATAGCCGAAGAAGTTGCGCAGCTCCAGGTGGCTCCAGTGATACAGAGGATTGCCAATACCCTTGCCCACAACCTCTGCCCACTTGCAGAACTTTTCATAATCGGATGCATCGCCAGTGATGTACTTCTCAGGCACACCGGCGCAGCGCATGAGACGCCACTTGTAGTGGTCGCCCCCCAGCCACACCTGGGTGATATTTTCATAGCGAACGTCATCCCAGATTTCCTTGGGGCTGATATGGCAATGATAGTCAATGATGGGGCACTTGGCTGCCACATCGTGATACAGGGTACGAGCAGTAGGCGTATTCAGCAGGAAATCCTTGTCCATGAATGCTTGCATCGTTCTTACTCCTTTATCATTTGCTCTATATGACCGAAAACCGGTCATTGATCCAACACCTATTCAGGTGTGAGGTCACAAGGTACTTCCCCGGCGAACCATCTCCGCCGTGAAAACCGTGCGTTGGGGCATTTCCCGTCCTTCCAGCACCCCCAGCATGGTGGTAACGCAGTGGCTGCACAGGGCGTTCAGCCGGTTGTCCACACTGGTCAGCTCCGGCTCGCAGCACAGGCAGAAGTTTGAATTATTGTAGCCGATGATGCTCAGCTGTTTGGGAATGCTCTGGTGCACCACCCGGGCATACTTGGCGGCGCCCACCGCCAAAATATCCTCCGATGACAGCACAGCGTCGAACTGAAGCCCTTCTTCATGAAGATGCACAAGATAGTCCCGCACATGGGGAACGCTCATTTTATCCTCACTGAAGAGATGGATCAGTTCCTTGCGCACCGGCATACCGCAGCTTTCCAGTCCTTCGCAGTATCCCTGCAGCTTCTTCTGCCCGGAATAATTGCGGCTGTGATGCAGGTACAGCACATGCTTGCATCCCGACTCAATCAGGAAACGACAGGCCTCCTTAGTGGCACGCCGATCATCACACAGCACGCAGTACACATTATCATACAGGAAGGACCCATTCAGGATCACCACCGGCATGACCTTGGCAGCCTGACGGATGTACTCATTGTCAGCATCGTTTTCTTCAATAAAGCTGGAGCCCATGAGCACAAGACCGTCCACATGCCGGTTCATCAGCTGGGACACCCCATCCTCCCGGGCGGCCAGCTCCTTCCCCGTGCAGGACAGGACACAGTTATACTGGTGATTGCGGAACTCCTGTTCCAGAAAGCCCAGCGCCTGTGCCAGATAAGAGTCGGCAGCATTGGGACACAGCAGGCCGATGGTCTTCATCGTGTTCAAGCCAAGCCCCCGGGCAAAGGCATTGGGCACATAACCGCTTTCGTTAATAACCGCCATTACCTTGTCCTTGGTCTTTTGGCTCACGTGGGTGCTGTTATTCAGTACCCGGGACACAGTGGCAATGGAAACGCCAGCACGCCGGGAAATATCATAAATGTTCATGGCGTATCCTTTCGCATAAATGTAAAGACTTACATGGAATTTCCACGTTCATTATACGTCATTTTCAGGATGATTGCAACGTTTTTTTCAGCGCAACTGGATGAAAATTTCCGTTGTTTTACCTGATTGTTGAAAGTTTTTGAGACTGCGTGGAATTTTTTTGCGAAACGGATTGACGTACACAGGGAAAAGTAGTAAGATAAGCAGGAAGACGTGTAAATGTTTACACGACATGAAGCATCAACATCAGGAGGGATATGAAATGGAACGTCTCACGGCTGCCATGAAGGATGCTCCTGTGCGTCCTGTTCGAGTACTGCAATTCGGTGAGGGTAACTTCCTGCGCGCTTTTGTTGATTACATGATCGACATTGCCAACGAGAAGACCGATTTCAATGGTGATATCGTGCTGGTGAAGCCCATCGAGATGGGCACCCTGTTCCCTGCCTTTAAGGAGCAGGACTACCGTTACACCGTGCTGCTTCGTGGTCTGGTAGATGGCAAGCCGGTGGAGCTTGACCGTGTGGTGACCTCTGTAGCCGACGCTGTGGATGCCTATGCCGACTACGAGAAGTATGCAGCCTATGCCAAGCTGGATACGCTGCGCTTCATCGTCAGCAACACCACGGAAGCCGGCATTGTGCTGGACGAAACGGACAAGTTCGAGTACTGCCCGCCCCATTCCTATCCCGGCAAGCTGACCAAGCTGCTGTTTGAGCGTGCCGAGCACTTCAACTATGCCGAGGACAAGGGCTTGATCATCCTGCCTGTGGAGCTGATTGACGACAACGGCATCATGCTGAAGAAGTGCGTCATGGCGCTGGCCAAGCTGTGGAACCTGGGCGAAAAGTTCGAGCAGTGGCTGGAAAATGCCTGCGTGTTCACCTCCACCCTGGTGGACCGTATCGTGACCGGCTATCCCCGTGGAGAGGATCAGGCCATTTGGAACAAGCTGGGCTATGAGGATCGCATCCTTGTCACAGCAGAACCCTTCGGCCTGTGGGTTATCGAATCCGCCAAGGACATTTCCAAGGAGCTGCCCCTGCCGGACTGCGGCCTGCCTGTCATCTACACCGATAATCAGAAGCCCTACAAGCAGCGCAAGGTGCGCATCCTGAACGGTGCTCACACCTCCTTCGTGCCTGCTGCCTACCTGTGCGGCTATGACTACGTGCTGGATGCCATGAATGATCCCATGATCAAGACCTTCATGCAGAAGACCCTGTACGATGAAGTCATTCCCACCCTGACCCTGCCTAAGGAAGACCTGCTGGCCTTTGCTGAAGCCGTAACGGGTCGGTTCATGAACCCCTACATCAAGCATGCCCTTATGTCCATCTGCCTGAACAGCGTCAGCAAGTGGCGTGCCCGCTGCATGCCTTCCCTGCTGGGCTATGTGGACAAGTTCGGCAAGCTGCCTGAGCACCTGACTTTCTCCATTGCCACCCTGATGGCACTGTATCACGGCGGCAAGCTGGTGGACGGCAAGCTGGTATGCGAGCGGAACGGTCAGCCCTACACCCTGCAGGACGATGCCGCCGTGGTGGAATTCTTCGCCAACAATTCCGACAAGCCTGCCAAGGAAATGGTGCAGCTGTTCCTGTCCAATGAAACCTTCTTCGGTCAGGATCTGACCAAGGTTCCCGGACTGGCAGACAGTGTATCCGCATCCCTGGAAGATGTGCTGACCCGTGGTGCCCGTACGGTGATGACAGAACGCTTCGGAGGCTGAAAACATGCGTGAACTGCTGCGAATCAGCCCCACCGACAATGTGGCCGTTGCTCTGATGCCCTTGAGCAAAGGCGACCAAGCGGAGGCTGACGGCATCACCCTGACCCTGCAGGACGATGTGCCTGCAGGGCACAAGGTGGCGCTGCAAGCCATCCCTGCCGGTGAAAAAGTCATCAAGTACGGCTTCCCCATTGGTGAAGCAAAATGTGATATTCCCCAGGGCAGTCATGTGCATGTGCACAACCTGCATACCCTGCTGTCCGGCGAATTGAGCTATGCCTATCATCCCACCTATCCTCAGGTAACGCCTGCCGCCCCTGCCGTTTTCCAGGGCTATCCCCGGAAGGATGGCCGGGTGGGTGTGCGCAACGAGCTGTGGATTCTGCCTACTGTGGGCTGCGTCAATGATGTGGCACGCTCTCTGGAACGGAAGGCGCAGACTCTTGCAGGCGAAGGTGTGGAAGGTGTCTTTGCCTTCACCCATCCCTACGGCTGCTCCCAGATGAGCGAGGATCAGGAAAACACCCGCAACGTGCTTGCCGACCTGGCAACCCATCCCAATGTGGGTGGCGTGCTGGTGCTGGGTCTGGGCTGCGAGAACAGCGGCGTGGAAGAGATCCGCAAGCGCATGGGCGACTACGATCAGGATCGTGTGCGTTTCCTCATCAGCCAGCAGGTGGAGGATGAGGTGGAGGAAGGCATGAAGCTCCTCAAGGAGCTGGCCGACCACATGCGCAGTGAAAAGCGTGTCCCCTGCCCTGCTTCCAAGCTGGTGATTGGCCTGAAGTGCGGCGGTTCCGACGGCTTCAGCGGCATTACGGCCAACCCGGTCATCGGCGGCTTCTCCGACCTGCTGATTGCCCAGGGTGGCAGCGCCATCCTGACGGAAGTGCCGGAAATGTTCGGTGCTGAAACCATCCTGATGGATCGCTGCGAAACCCGGGAAATGTTTGATAAAACCGTCTGCCTGATCAACGACTTCAAGCATTACTTTGAGGAGCATCACCAGACGATCTACGAGAATCCTTCCCCCGGCAACAAGGCTGGCGGCATTTCCACCCTGGAAGACAAGGCTCTCGGCTGCACCCAGAAGAGCGGCTTTGCCCCGGTCAAGGATGTGCTCCGCTATGGTCAAAAGGTGCAGGAGCAGGGCTTGAACCTGCTTTCCGCCCCCGGCAATGACCTGGTGGCAGCAACGGCTCTGGCAGCTTCCGGCGCACAGATCGTTCTGTTCTCCACCGGACGGGGAACGCCCTTCGCTTCCCCTGTGCCTACCGTGAAGATTGCCAGCAACAGCCGCCTTGCCAACATGAAAAAGGGCTGGATCGACTTTAATGCCGGCGAGCTGCTGGACGGGAAAACCCTGCCGGAGCTTTCTCAGGCGTTGATGGATTTTGTTTTGGCAACAGCCAGCGGCCGTGAAGTGTGCAGCGAACGCAACGGCTATCACGACATGGCCATTTTCAAGACAGGCGTAACCCTGTAAGCAAAGGAGGTAAAAGCCATGGAACTGCGTACTGCTTGCAGTCCTTTGGATATGAAGTCCTACGATACCACCCGGCTTCGGAAGGAATTTCTGATTGACGATCTGTTCAAGCCTGATGAAGTCAAGATGGTATACAGCCACATTGACCGCATCATTACCGGCAGTGCTGTGCCTGCAACCAGGGCACTGACCCTTGACGCCGGTGATGAGCTTCGGGCTGAATACTTCCTGCAGCGCCGGGAAATCGGCATCATCAACATCGGCGGTGAAGGCACGGTGACGGTGGATGGCACCGTGTACACCCTGCGCCACCGGGACGGTCTGTACATCGGCATGGGCAGCCGTGAAGTGAAAATGGAAAGCGTGGATGCAGCCCATCCTGCCAAGTTCTACTTCAACAGTGCCCCTGCCCACATGACCTATCCCACGGTGTACATCCGCCCGGAAGACTGCATTAAGGTGGAGCTTGGCACCATGGAGGAAAGCAACCACCGCACCATCTGCAAGTACATTCTCCCCGGTCAGGTGGAAAGCTGCCAGCTGGAAATGGGCATGACCACCCTGATGCCCGGCAGTGTGTGGAACACCATGCCCTGCCACACCCATGACCGCCGCATGGAAGTTTACCTCTACTTTGACCTGCCGGAAGATGCCGTGGTGTTCCACTACATGGGTGAACCTACGGAAACCCGCCATCTGGTGATGCGGAACGAGCAGGCTGTCATCAGCCCCAGCTGGAGCATTCACTCCGCTTCCGCCACCCGTGCCTATACCTTCATTTGGGGCATGGTTGGCGAGAATCAGGACTTTGACGACATGGATCCTGTCGCAATGAAGGATCTGCGATAAAACCCACTTTTAAGGAGGCGACCGAAATGGAAAACATGTTTTCTTTGGAAGGTAAGGTAGCACTGGTGACCGGTGCAAGCTACGGCATTGGCTTCGCCATTGCAACCGGCATGGCCAAGGCAGGCGCAACCATCGTGTTCAACGACATCAATCAGGATCTGGTGAACAAGGGCATGGCCGCCTATGAAGCCGAGGGCATCAAGGCGCATGGCTATGTATGCGACGTGACGAATGAGGAAGCCGTCAACGCACTGGTTGCCAAGGTGGAAGAGGAAGTTGGCGTCATCGACATTCTGGTGAACAACGCCGGTATCATCAAGCGGATTCCCATGTGCGAAATGAGCGCCGCTGATTTCCGCAAGGTCATCGATGTTGACCTGAACGCTCCCTTCATCGTGAGCAAGGCCTGCATTCCTTCCATGATCAAGAAGGGCCACGGCAAGATCATCAACATCTGCTCCATGATGAGCGAACTGGGTCGTGAAACCGTCAGCGCCTATGCAGCTGCCAAGGGCGGCCTGAAGATGCTGACCCGGAACATCTGCTCCGAATACGGTCAGTACAACATTCAGTGCAACGGCATTGGACCCGGCTACATTGCTACCCCCCAGACCGCTCCCCTCCGTGAGAAGCAGCCTGATGGCAGCATGCATCCTTTCGACAGCTTCATCCGTGCCAAGACCCCTGCCAATCGTTGGGGCGATACCAGTGACCTGGTAGGACCGGCTGTGTTCCTGGCCAGCGACGCCAGCAACTTTGTGAACGGCCACATCCTGTATGTGGACGGCGGCATCCTTGCTTACATCGGCAAGCAGCCCTGAGTTGACTGCAAGATAGGGTAACAAAAGCGGAGCTTTTCACCACCTCAGGGTGGGAGAAAGCTCCGCCTTCTTATGAATAAGTTTTCAACAGGTTATCCGTTGCCCTGTTCATTGACGCAGCATGGTTCAGCAGGTGATCTTTGCCAGACCGAGGGGATACTCCAGCAGCAGCGGCCGCAGATCCGCCATCTTTGCTGCATTGCCCATGATTCTCGGCAGGATCCACCACTGAATTGCCCAATCACATGCCGCTGCCAGGCCGCCTTCCATGGCATCTGCACATAGGAGCACAAAACGCTCCATTTCGCTCACTGCCTTGCCGGACAAAGGCTGAACCTTCTGCAGCACAGCAGCCAGCACCTTATGCACCCCGGTCAATTCTTCCTCGGTAAAGGAAGTCTTCAATCCCTGCAGGGAAAGGGGAGCACCATCCCGCTTTTGTTCTGCCACAAAGGTCATCTCCGGCAGGGTGATCACAGGATAGGGATCCGCTCCGTAAGCAGCGCTGCGGGTAAAGTCTTCGGCTGCATCCCCAAGGGTGAAGGTGCACACATCCGGAACCGGCGCATTCGCCGCCAGCGTGGTCAGGAGGATCATGGGCGTTACGCCATCTGTCCCCAAATGATCCGCAACAGGCGTCTGGTTATTGGCTGTTTGCAGTGCATAGCCTGCATGCCAGCCCATGGCATGGGCAAGGTTCTCTGCCAGGGTCGTGACAGGCGCCATGGTCTTGCAGGCAAGGCCTACGTGCTTGCACAGGGCAATTGCTGCCACAAAGGCGACGGCCTCATTGTAGGTGCACTGAACGCCGGAAGCTTCGCAAGCCTTGGCAAAGGTCTTGGCCAAGGCGCTCAGTGAGGACTTCTCCCCTACCCGGGTATGCATCCGCAAAGGCTGCCCCGGAACCGGCATCACCATTTGTGCCCGGTTCAGCGCATCCGTCAGGGCAGCGGCATAGTCATGCTGCCGCAGACGCTCTACTTCTGCCTCCACAGCATCCCGCTGGGCAGACAGCGCATTCAGCTGCTCCTTTACTTCCGCCTGCTGCTTTTGGCAGGCTGCCAGCTTGGCTTCCTGTTCCCGAAGGTTCTGGGCAGCCGCACTGCCGGCAGCTTCCACCGCATTTTTGCGGAAGGTTTCCAAGTCTTCCTTGGCTTTATCCAGCTGAATCAATGCCGCCAGACGCTCCGCCTCCAGGTCATCCAGCCGATGCTGCAAGGCCTGCTGCAAGGGGGTCTTTCCCTGGGAGGAGGCTACAGAGGGCACAATCCGTGCACTCATGCCCGGCAGAGAAAGAACAAAATCCACCAGCTGCTGCTGTGCTTCCGGCATCTGCCACGCTTGCTGAAGCTGAGCACAGGCACGCTCCACAGGATTGTCCACAGCCCGCATGGTAACGCCGTTGGGCAGGGGGGCCGCCGGAGGATCATTCCGGGCAGCCCGCATCTGATTGGCCACAACTTCCTGCACGTAGTTCTTGGGGCGAGGCACAGAGGTTCGCACCCCGGCACTGCGCATCAAGGGGGTACCGGTCAGCTGCTGCATAGGCACCACTTCATGATGAACCTCCTGCCGCTGATGGAGCAGGTTTGCCCCGTTGCTCACAGGCTGATTCAGCCCTGCCAGGGTTTCCGTAAAACCCTTGTTCTCATCCAGAATGGACAGGGGTTTGCCGATGGGCAGTGGTGCTTCCGCAGCCGGTGCAGGCTCTGCCTTGACGACTTCCGGCTTGGTATTCTCCTGCTTGGCAGCCACGGCTTCCTCACGGCAAAGGATCATCCGCTGCTTGCCATCCGGGCAGGAAAGCTCGTACACCACAGCTTCCATTTCAGGGGCATGGTCGGGGGTTGCAGGGTTCTGCCGCTGCACAGGTCCATACAGCACATCCCCCTGCTTCACCATAAACAGGGGCGTTGACGCCTGAGCAGCAAGGTCGGCCGCATCCTCCGGTGCTCCCTCCAGCACCTCATAAAAGGTGTTTTCCGGCACAGCCTTCACCGCATCGGAATAAAGGATATACTGATTCCGCTCGTCACGGTCAGGATGGAAATTCTTATTGGTGCGGATCTTGTTGGCCTCTGCAGGGAAAGCCGTCAGATCCATCAGGCAGAAGCTGCCCATGGAGCGCATCCGATCCTTAAAATATCCCTGCTCGTTCTTGTCAGGAACAATGCGGAGAGCACCATCCTCCGGCCACAATTTGGCAGCTTCCTCCTGCACATCGCCTGATACAGTGAGCAATGGCTTAAGACGGAAATAAGCGCGCTGCGTATTATCTTCCTCCAACCACGAGAACACAATCTCACGATTAAGATTCATCTGATAATGCCTCCATTGCAATCATAATAAAGATGAAATGCCAGCTTTGAATGTATAAATTGTAGCAAAATTTTGCCGTTTCGTCAAGCATTATGGTGAATTGTGGAAGTTATGTACGATTGTTGTTCAAAAAAAGTGGCAACTTGTCTAAGTGTTTTTTTTACAGCAGGAACATAATGTAAAATCTTGTTCCCATTTGACTTTTATCTTACTTTGCGGTAACATGTATCTGTTACAAGAGAAAGTGAGGAATGACGCATGCTGACCTTTATTGTGAACCGAACAGCCGGGAATGGCTATGCCGCCCGAGTTGAACGTCAGCTGAGGGATGAAATTACCATCCGTGGCATCCCTGCCGAGTTCCACCATACAGATTGCCCGGGGCACGCCACTTCCCTTGCCCGTGAAGCCGCCGCCCATGCAGATTGCACGGGCGTGATTGCCGTGGGGGGCGACGGTACTTCCTTTGAAGTGGCATGCGGTTTGCTGGGTACTCAGGTGCCGCTGGGGATCATTCCCGCAGGCACAGGCAATGACTTTGTGAAATCCACCGGTTCCCCCACCAGACCCTTGGAAGCCCTGGATTTCATTCTCAGCCGTCAGCCCCGTGCGGTGGATATTTGTTCCATGAATGATCGAATGTTCCTGAACGTCAGCGGCGCCGGGTTTGACGTTACGGTGCTGGACTACACCCTGGCAGCAAAGAAATATGTGCGTGGTATTCTCCCCTATCTGGTCGGGCTGGTGCGTGCCGTGTTCCACCACAAAAAGATCCACGTACGTCTCAATATTGACGGTCAGGAAAGCGAACGGGATGTGCTGATTTGCAGCGTTGCCAACGGACGCTTCATCGGCGGCGGTATTCCCATCTGCCCGGCAGCAAAAATTGACGATGGCAAGCTGGACGTGGTCATGGTACAGAACGTGCCCCGCTGGAAGATCCCCCCCTACCTTCCCGGGCTGATGATGGGCAAGATTCTCTCCTTCAAGATTACCGAGCATTTGCTGTGCGACAGCATCATTATCGATTCTCCCGGTATGCGGTTCAACGTGGATGGCGAAATTTTCAGCATGGATCGGGCAGAGCTGCGCATTCAGCCCGGCAGGCTGCTGCTGTTCTGGTAAGGGCAAATTGTAAACAATCCTTGAAGATTGATAAGTTGCCTCGTAATAAGCAGGAATTTCAGCCCTGATGGCGAATTTACACCCATACACCGATGAAAGGAGCAATGGACGATGGCTGACCTTGGTAAGAATTTGAAGACTGCTTGGATGAAGAGCATGGAAGCAATCGGCAATACTGCATCCAACATTGCCAGCAATACGAAATATAAGGTACAGGAAATGAACCTGATTAACCGCCGCCGGGAGATTTTGTCCGACTTCGGCGCACAGGCATATGAAATGTGGCAGAAGGGGGAGCAGTTCCCGGAGAAGCTGTCCAAGCAGCTAGAAGAGCTGAGCCGCCTGGATGAGGAGCTGAACGCCATGCGGACGGAGCGTCTGGCTGGCGTTACCACGGAGAAAGTGGCGACCGAAGCTCCTGCCCAGGAAGAAGCTCCTGCTGAAGCCGACAAGGCAGAAGCAGACACCGCATGTGCTGAAGAGCCTGCGGAAGAAGTGCCCACCATCGAAGTCCCTGCCGAGGAACCTGCCGATGAGCAGCCCTTGACTGATGACGATGTGCCCACCCTGCAGGTGCCTGAAGACCATCCCCAGGAGTAAAAAGCAAGGCGAAGCTTTCTCTGCATGAAGGCTTCGTCTTTTTTTGTCTCCCTTTTGACAAACCCTTGACATGCCATCCCAGGCGCGCTATAATGTGAGCGGTTCCTAAAAAAGCATAGCCACTTGGAGCTTCTTCGGGGCAGGGTGCAATTCCCTACCGGCGGTATAGCCCGCGAACTGAACTTCGGTTCAGCCGACTCGGTGAGATTCCGAGGCCGACAGTATAGTCTGGATGAGAGAAGAGAGCCGGAATACGTGTATGTTTCCGCCCCTGAAAAGCAAGTTGCTTCCAGGGGCGTGCGTATTTCACAAGGAGGCTTTTCCATGAAAAAGAACCTGTCCGTCCAGTACATGACCCGCATTGCCATCCTCACCGCCCTGGCTTCCATCCTGTTTCTCATTGAGATTCCGGTGGTGGCCTTCTACAAGCTGGATCTGAGCAATCTGCCTGTTCTCCTGGGTGCATTCTCCATGGGACCTTGGGCAGGGCTTGCCATCCTCTTCCTGAAGAGCCTGATCGGTATGCTCCACTCCTCCAGCATGTATGTGGGTGAGCTGGCAGACTTCATTATGGGTGCAGCCCTTGTTTTGCCTGCCGCCTTCATCTACCAGCACAAGAAGACCCGGAAGAACGCCCTTGTGGGCATGGTAGTGGGCACGGTTACCATGATTGTGGCCAGCGTCATCGTTAACTGGCAGATCATGATTCCCTTCTACATGAATGCCTATGGCATGCCCATGGAAGCCGTTGTAGGCATGGCAACGAAGGTTCTTCCCTTTGTTGATACCGAATGGAAGCTGCTGCTGTGCGTTACCGCTCCCTTCAACCTGCTGAAGGGCGTGGTGCTGAGCCTGCTGACCTTCGTGCTGTACAAGCATCTTTCTCCCCTGCTGCACGTTTCCCGGCGGTAAGGGATTGACCTGAATAAGGAGCGATTCACATGATAACACATTCTCCGGCAGAAACTCGTGCCCTTGGCGAAAAGCTGGCGCACCTGCTTTTACCGGGGGATGTGCTTCTTTTATGGGGCGATTTAGGCGCCGGCAAAAGTGAGCTGACCCGAGGCATTGCCAGGGGACTGGGCATTGACGGCCCCATCAGCAGCCCCAGCTTCACCATCATGAATGTTTATGATGAAGGCCGGATACCCCTCTACCACTTCGACTGGTATCGGCTGCAGAGCAGTGAAGAGCTGTATGAAATGGGCATGGATGAATACCTGGGCGGGGACGGCGTTGCCGTGATTGAATGGCCCGGACAATGCCCGGACGCCATCCCGGAAACATGCTTGTCCATCACCATTGAGCCTCAGGAAGATGAGACTCGGTGCGTTCTTTTCGATTTCCGCGGAGGCTTCCGCAATCTCAAGCTGGAGGCATAAGCCCTTGAAAATTCTTGCCATTGATACTTCTGGTCCCGTATGCGGTGTCAGCGTACTGGCGGACAATGCGATCCGCTACGAATGCGCCGTGTGCAACAAGCTGACCCATTCCGCCAACCTTATGCCCATGGTGGATGCGGCTCTTTCTGCCTCCGGCATGACCCTTGCAGATGTTGACCGTATTGCAGTCGTTGTGGGCCCCGGATCTTTCACCGGGGTGCGCATTGGTGTCAGCACGGTGAAGGCTTTGGCCCATGGTGCCGGGAAGCCTTGCGTTGCCGTGAATGCACTAGAAGCCATGGCGGCTGGTATGACGGATTTTTCCGGGGTGATTTGTCCCATTCAGGATGCCCGTGCCGGTCAGGTCTACGGTGCCGCCTTTATGGCAGGCATGCCCCCCAGGCGGCTGCTTCCCGATGCGCCGATGAAGCTGGAGGAGTACGTTGCCGCCATTGCCCCTTTGGGAGAACGTTTTCTGTTTTTGGGTGACGGCATGCCGGTGCATCAAAAACGCTTAATCGAACTGCTGGGCGAAAAGGCCGTATTCGCTGCCCCTCAGCATGCCTATTTGCGGCCTGCCAGTGTGGCCTACCTGGGCAGCCTGTCCACAGAAGAGCTCGACTATTTGCAGCTGATGCCCCTTTACCTCCGTGCCCCCAATGCGGAGCGGTGCAAGCAGCTGGTGGAGGCAGTACAGCATGGATGAAACCTGTGTGATCCGGCGCATGACGCTGGAAGATTTGGATGCAGTGGTCGCCATTGAGGCGGCCACTTTTGCCATGCCCTGGAGCAAGGATTCTTTCTATCAGGAACTGACCCGGAACGTGGCTGCCCGCTATCTTGTGGCAGAGGTCAACGGCACCGTTATCGGCTACGCCGGGGCATGGATCATACTGGATGAAAGTCACATTACGAACATTGCCATTCTGGAAGGCTACCGTGGTCACGGCTACGGCCGCAAACTGACGGAGGGGCTGATGCAGTATCTATCCAACCTGGGGGCTGCCTACGCCACGCTGGAGGTTCGGCGCAGCAATGAGCGAGCCCAAAACCTGTACAAATCCCTGGGCTATGTGGCCGTAGGCTGGCGGAAGCGCTACTACGAGGACAACCAGGAAGATGCGCTGCTCATGGTCTGTGAGCATATGCCACCTGTTGATCCAGACTTTACCGAGGCAGAAACCGTCACCGAATAAGGAGGCAAGCCATGGCGAACATTGTGGTCACATCCGGCATTCCGGCAGAGGGTTTTGCCCTGCTGAAAGGGCACACGGTGCACATTCCTCCGGCCGGCTGCATTTTCACCGATGAAGAGCTGATGCAGCTCCTCCCCCATGCCGATGCAGTGATAGCAAGCACCGCCCTACGAGGGGAAGTCATCCGCACCGGCAAGCAGCTGAAGATCATTGCCAATTACGGTTCCGGCTACAATATCATTGACATTGCTGCCTCTCAGGCATGCGGCATTCCCGTGACCAACATTCCGGAAGTAACCGCCTCTGCAACGGCAGAAGTGGCCATTGGGCTCATGCTTGCCGTCATTCGGCGCATGGGCGAAATGAACCTTCGCCTCCGTGAACCCAATGCCGAGTCCCTTTTCACCATGGGTAACGAAATGGGTTATACGCTCCGAGGCAAGCGGTTGGCCATCATTGGCATGGGCGCCATTGGCTCGGAGGTGGGACGCATTGCTGAAGTCATGGGGATGCAGGTAACCGGCCTTCGCCGCCGGGATGTGACAGGTTCCTTGCAGGATGCAGTCATTCCGCTCATTCAGGATGCTGATATTGTTTCCCTGCACTGCCCGCTCACAGCAGAAACCCGCAATCTAATGAACCGTGAGGTGCTTTCCCACATGAAGCAGGGAAGCATCCTCATCAACACCGCCCGTGGTGCTGTGGTGGATCCTGAGGCTTTGGCGGATCTGCTGGAAAGCGGCCATCTCTTCGGTGTGGGACTGGACGTTTTCCCTGACGAACCCCATGTACCCCAAAGGTTGAGGGACTGCAAGCGTGCCGTATTGACCCCCCACCTTGGCACCAACACGGTCGAAACCCGGTACGCCATGGCAGAAGCCTGTTCAAGGCAAATCCTCGATGCCCTTAGCGGAAAAGAACCTCAAAACATCATCAACGGCGTCGTGTGGAAAGCATAAAACGAACGGAGAGATCATTGCGACCTCTCCGTTCGTTTTTATAACATTACTTTCTGCGGCGCAGGAAGGCAGGCACACCACGGTCATCCTTTTCCATGCTGGAAGGCTGAGGAGGCGTCTGCTGCTGAGGGGCAGCTTCGCTCTGCACATTGGGCATCGCCTGAGTATTGCCAAACTGGGATGCATAAGGCTGTTGAGGCTGCTTATTGAACAGAGGCTGCTGGGTATTGCCATAGCCCATGGGCTGTTGCTGTGCGTTCTGCTGAGGCACGCTGTAGCCAAAGCCGGACTGATACCCTGCCATAGGCGTCGGCACACCCATGGGGGCAGGCCGTGCGCTGTTCACAAAGTCAGGAATTTCTTCTGCATCACTGCCGGAAGTTTCATAGTCATTGGCAGCAGGGGTGGCAGGTCGGTTGTACGAAGCGCCGTATCCACCGAAGCCGGCGCTGTAGGCAGAACCGAAGAGCCGCTCCTTTTCCTGCTCACGGGCGGACTTTGCCGGCTCCTTGGGCGGGAAGGGGGTCTTTTCAAAGCCGGTGGCAATGACGGTAATACGCACTTCATCGCCCAGGCTTTCATCAATGCCTGCACCGAAGATGATGTTGGCCTCCGGATCGGCGGCCTGCATCACCAGATTTGCAGCCTCGTTGATGTCAATGATGCTGATATCCTCGCTGCCGGTGATGTTGATCAGCACAGCACGAGCGCCGTCAATGTTGGTCTCCAGCAGGGGAGAAGAAATGGCATTCTTGGCGGCTTCCACCATGCGGTTTTCGCCCTTGCCAACGCCGATGCCCATGTGAGCCATGCCGCCGGACTCCATAACCGTCTTCACGTCAGCAAAGTCCAGATTGATGAGGGCAGGCACAGCGATCAGGTCGCTGATGCCCTGAATGCCCTGACGGAGCACATCATCCGCAATGCGGAAGGCTTCCAGCATGGTGGTTCCCTTGCTGACCACCTGCAGCAGACGGTCATTAGGGATCACCACCAGGGTGTCCACCCGCTGCTTCAGGTCGGCAATGCCCATTTCAGCGTTCTTCATACGCTGCTTGCCTTCAAAGGCAAAGGGCTTGGTCACCACGGAAATGGTCAATGCACCAATATCCCGTGCGATTTCTGCCACGATAGGTGCTGCGCCGGTGCCGGTGCCGCCGCCCATGCCTGCGGTAACGAACACCAGGTCCGCACCCTTCAGTGCCTGTGCGATTTCTTCCCGGCTTTCTTCTGCTGCCCGGCGGCCCACCTCAGGCACTGCGCCTGCGCCCAGTCCCTTGGTCAGCTTTTCGCCGATCTGAATCTTCGTCTGCGCATTGGAAAGAGCCAATGCCTGACGGTCTGTATTGATAGAAATAAACTCTACCCCACGCAGTCCGGCGTCTACCATGCGGTTCACCGCATTGTTGCCACCGCCGCCGCAGCCAACAACCTTGATAGAAGCAAAGCTGGTTTGGTCATCCTTCTGAAACTCGATCACGTTTCATCCCCCTGACTTCTATGCGAAAAATTTCTGTATAGCAAATTGATCAGCCGCCCAGCAGGCTACGGAAGAAGTCCTTCACCTTGCCCTTAACGCCTTCAGACGGCTGCCGCTGCTGCTCAATGGTGCTGATGATCAGATCCATCAAGCCCAGGGTGCTGGAGAAAGCATGACTGTTCAGCTTCGTGGTACGCTTGGGCGTGTCACGGACGGTGCGCTCCAGCTTTCCGGAAAGGTAATCCCTGCCGCCCCGGTTAAAGGAAAGTCCGCCGCCGGTCAGGTAAATATTGCTCCAGTTGCCAAGCTTCACGCCGCTGTCGTCCACGGCCTTTTTAATTTCTTCAGCAATTTCGTCTACCCGTGCTTCGATGATTTCCCCTACCTGCTCTCTGGTAAAGGTCATGTTCTTCTGACCTTCGCCCCCAGCCACATCGTAGGTAGCATCCGGTGCGCCAACGCCGAACACGTACTGACGCTTGATGGCTTCCGCCGCCTGCAGGGAAATCTCCAGCCCTTCCGCCAAGTCTGCCGCAATATAGCCGCCGCCGATTTCGATGGTCTGGTGGAAGATCATCGCATCGCCTTCCACCACCATGACCTCGGTATTCAGATAACCGATATCAATCAGCTCCGCTGTCCGGTCCCGATCTTCCTCGGGCAGGTACAGCATTGCTTCACCGGCGGGGGTAGAGAAGAATCCGCTGGGCGTTACACCCATAGCTTCCAACCGGGTCTGAATCTCATCCACAAAGAACTGATTCGCCACCACGAAGGAAACCAGTGCCCGCAGTTCCCGGCCCTTAATGCCTACAGGCTCCAGCGTCTTCTTGCCGTCATCCACCATAAACCAGGCGGGGCTGGAATGCACCACAATGCCAGGCAGCTTGCTCAGATTATCCGCTGCCTGCTTAAAAATGTTCCGCACATCGTCAGCCGTAACGCTGGGATCCGTCCCCTTCAGGGTAATGCTTGCTTCCGTAGCGTACACCCGGGTAAATGCGCCGGGCACACCCACGTTGATTTCATGCAGCTTGCGATGGCTTTGGCTCTCCGCCTCCGAAATGGACTGGCGAATGGCCTCATCCAGCGCACCGGGGTTATTCCACCCTTCTTCCAGATAGCCGTCATAGGCGGCAATGCCTGCGCCGACGATATCACACCGCTGGGAGCCGCTATTTTCCGCGACCAGGGTAACGATCTTGCTTGTGCCAAAGTCGATGGCCGCAACCGTGGTCTTCATAGTTCTTTCATACCCCCTGTTTCTCGGGAACGTCGATGGAAAACGTCCTCGGGACATTATATCACAAATACCGTCCCATTGAGAAGAAGTTTCTTCGGCGGGTGTGCTGCTTCGTAGGGCTGCACAGCTAATCCATCCAGTATATCATTGTCATTATACCTTTTTCGCCATGGAAATGCAAGCATTTTACACGCTTCCCGGCGGTTTTTCCCGTTTTCTATTCGCTTTCCGGGAGAAAAGTCGGAGATTCCGGGTCGGACACGTCAATGGTGCCCGTGCCCGTTTCCATGGTGTTCAGCTTGTTTTTGATGGCCAGCATGGCTTTCAGCTTTGCGTGAATCAGGGTGCTGTCCCCAAGGCTGACGGAATAGCCTTCCCGGGTTTCCAGCAGGATGTGACTCAAATCCGACATTTTGATTTTTGTCACTTCCCCTTCCGCCTTCAGCACCTTCAGTTCCACCAGCAATTCCCGCATGGCTGTCAGCTGGGCACTGTTATTCACGGTGATGGTTCGCCCCACCACACAGCCAAACTGGCCGCTGATGTCCATGCCGCTGATCTGGGGCAAAGTGGATAAAGCGGACACGTCCTCGGATTCTTCCAGCACCATGCCCTTCCGGTCAATGGTGTAGTTGATTCCGCAGTAATTCATCACCGCCGCCGGTGTACGTTCCTTCACATAGATGGTCACCGTACCCAGCAGTTCACACTCCATGTCCTGGAAGATCAAATACCGGTTGCTGTTGATCAGCCGCTTAGCTTCATCCGTATCCATACTCAGGCTGCTGTCCCCCAGATGCACACCGGAAAGGTTCACGACCGTTTCTGTCGATACCTGACTGTTGCCCACCACCTGAATGGTTCGTACCCGGAACACCCCATAATACAGCACGGCACAGGCAGCACACAGAATGAGGAAAGCGACAGCAAAACTGCGAAGGCTTTGCTTCCGCCGCTTTGCCTTTTCTTCCGGCAGTGCTTCCCAAAATCCACCTTTTTTGCGTGTAAGGTTTTTGCTTCGCTGCTTCTTTAATTCAGGGTCTACCCCCGGTTCCCCAAAGGGATCAGGTTCCTGAATTTCCTCCGGCGGCGTATAAACGCCGGAAGGCTGCACAGGCATGCCCCCGGTTTGCTGGGGATGATAGGGAGCTGAAGGTTGTCCGTAGGGATTGCCGCCGTAGGGCTGGGAAGCCTGGGGCGGATAAGGGGCAGAGGATTGATAGCCACCCATTTGCCCCGGTGCTCCTCCTGCGCCTACGTAGGGTTGCTGAGGCGGATAAGGCGCAGAGGATTGATAGCCGCCCGTTTGCCCCGGTGCTGCTCCTGCGCCTGCATAAGGCTGCTGGGGTGGATAAGGGGTAGGTGCCGTTCTCCCATAGGCTGCAGACCCTTGGGGGCGGTATTTTGGTGCCGTCTGTTGGGATTGGGGACGATAGTGGGCCGAACGGCCTACCGGAGGACGCACCACGCTGGTATCATCCTGAACAGGCCTGCGAGTCTGTCGACCGGTGTCCCCAGATCGGTCATCATAGTAATTTCCCTGCACCGCTGCATCCCCCCTTCCCTTCTACGTTGAAAGCCCTGCCGATGTCCCATCACCGGTAGGGCTTTATGCGTCGCCTTTTCTTGCAGAACCTTGTACTGAAAGACGATTACTTCAGCCCGGCAACAATCTCCTTGAAGATCCGTCCCCGTGCCTCGTAATCAGAAAACATATCAAAGCTTGCACATGCAGGAGAAAGCAGCACGTTCCAGCCATCTGCCGCCAATGCACGGCACTGCTGCACCGCATCCTCCAGCGTTGCTGCCCGGTGGATTCGGCTTGCATCAAAGCCCTCCTTCAGCAGGGTTGCCTGAATCTGATCCGCCGTGACCCCAATGAGCACCGCTTCCCGAATCATGTGAGATGCCAGCATTTCCTTCACCATGGGGGTGAAGTCGCAATGCTTATCGTATCCGCCGAGGATGATGGCGGTAGGGCGTGTCATTGTCTGCACCGCCTTGATGGTGGAGTCCACATTGGTGCCCTTGCTGTCGTTAATGTAGCGGACACCATCCAGCTCCCGAACGAACTCAATCCGATGCTCCACACCCTTGAAGGTTTGCAAAGTGTGCCTGAGAACCTCCACAGAAACGCCCATAGCGCCTGCTACGCATACCGCTGCCAAAGCATTCTCCAAGTTATGAGGCCCGGGAATATAAATCTCCTCCGCTGCACAAACAACCTGTTCCTGCCCCTTCAGCCGCAGCACGACCTGACCTTCTCGCACAAAGGCGCCCTCCGGCACTTCATGCTTTCTGGAGAAGCGAAGTACGTGGCTCTTCACCTGAGGAATCAGGGGCTGCAAAGCCGGATCATCATCATTGAAGACCCCATAGTCGTCCGCCGTCTGCCGCCGGAAAATCCGCATCTTCATGGCGGTGTAGGTGGCCATATCTCCATGCCGGTTCAGATGATCCTCGGTGATGTTCAGCAATGCTGCCACCTTGGGATGAAAAGTGTCTGCCGTTTCCATCTGGAAGGAGGAAATTTCGCAGACAATGGCATCGTCCTGCGTACTTGTCAGCCCTGCCAGCGAATAGGGATAGCCGATATTGCCCACCACATGGGTGGTCTTTCCGGCATTGGCAAACATTTCACCAAGCAGAGACACGGTTGTGGTTTTACCATTCGTGCCGGTTACTGCCACCATTTGACCAGGGGTCAGCTGATAGGCCAGCTCAACTTCGCCGATCACGTACACGCCGTCGGCTTTGGCCTTCTGCACAAAAGGAACAGTATCGGGGATGCCGGGGCTGATCACCAGCACGTCCTGCCCAGCCAGCACATCCATGGCAGGGCAGCCCAGCGCCCACTGCACAGGCAGCGTCTCCAAGGGGGACAGCACATCCCCCAGCTGTTCCCGGGTTTTGCTGTCATTCACCGTTACAACGGCACCATGCTTCACAAGCAGCTGTGCCGCTGCCACGCCGCTGCGAGCCATGCCCACAACCAGCACTTTTTTCCCTTCGTACTTCATGGCCATCCACATTCTTTCTCCAACTTACTTAACCAGTTGCAGCCCATTCAGGGACAGTACCGCAATCATGGACAGTACACCGGTGATCACGGCATACATGGTGTCAATCTGCGTCTCGGAATATCCGCTGAGTTCAAAATGGTGATGAATGGGCGACATTTTGAAAATCCGCTTGCCATGGGTCGCCTTGAAGTAAGCACGCTGGATAATCACACTTGCAGAGGACATGACCATGGTGAAGGACACCAGCAGCAGCATCAGGGGCTGACGCATCAGCATGGCCATGCCCACCGTTGCGCCCCCAATGAACATGGAGCCCGTATCCCCCATGAACACCTTGGCAGGGTAATAGTTGAAGCGCAGGAAGCCCATGGAGGCACCGCACAGTGCCATGGCAAAGATTGCCACAGCGTAGTAATTGTTATTATACATGGTGTCGTTCATGCCGCTGACTGCTGTCAGCATGGCCAGTGCCATCATGCCCCAGCCTACACTGCCCACCGCATTCACGCTGGAAAGCAGTCCGTCCAAACCATCCTGCAGGTTGGCACTGTTCACCATGAAAATCACCGTGATGCTCATCAGCGGAATGTACCAGATGCCCAGGTCCCATTCCACATTGGCAAAGGGAACAAGAATCTTGGAGCCTACCTGAGGATGCAGGTAGCAGTACACCGTGAAGCCCACAGCAACAATGACCTGCCCGGCAATCTTCTGCCAAGGCGTCAAGCCCAAAGACCGCTTCTTAACCACCTTGATGAAATCATCCAGGAAGCCTACCAGCATGCTGAGCAGGGAAACTGCCAATAGCGCCAGCATGAAGTCCTGTGCACCGTACCATCCCTTGGGATGCAGGAGCAGGGTTGTCACCGTCACTGCAACCACCATCATCAAGCCGCCCATGGTAGGCGTTCCCTGCTTGGCCTTATGGGCCTGGGGACCCAAGTCATAAATGGTCTGGCCAAACTTCAGCTTCCTCAGCCAGGGAACAAACTTCGGTCCAAGGACAAGCACAATCGCCAATGACAGAATCAGGGAACCAATCATCCTTTGCATGGTACGCACAGCCTCCAGCGCTGATCAATTTTCCTTATTTTCGTTGCGGAACTCAGCCAGAAGTTCCTGCACAACAACCTTTTCATCGAAGGGCTTCTTGACCCCCATGATGTCCTGATAGGTTTCATGTCCCTTGCCGGCCAGCACAATCATATCCCCGTCCCGTGCCACAAGCATGGCATGGCGAATCGCTTCCCGACGGTTTTCAATGATTTCGTAAGGCTTGCCGGTGGGCTTGATGCCCTTCTCAATGGCCGCAAGAATTTCCATAGGGTTTTCCGTTCGGGGATTGTCAGAGGTCAGGATGCACAAGTCTGCCAGCCGACCGCCGATTTCGCCCATGATGGGACGCTTGCCGTGATCCCGGTCGCCTCCGCAGCCAAACACCGCAATCACACGGCCACGGGTAAACTCCCGCACCGTCTTCAGGATGTTTTCCAGAGAGTCAGGGGAATGGGCATAGTCCAGAATCACCCGGTAAGGGGTGTTGGTAGGCAGCATTTCAATGCGGCCGGGCACGTTCTGCACGCTTTCCAGCCCTGCCTTCACATCCTCGGCAGAAATGCCCAGAATCATGGCACATCCCGCCGCTGCCAGGGCGTTGTAAATGTTGAACATGCCCGTCATCCGCAGGTGAATGGGCACGTTATGCATGCCCCGCAGCTGGGCTTCAAAGTTCACGCCGTTTTCGCTGATTTCAATATCCCGGGCAAACAGGTCTGCTTCCGCACAGATGCCGTAGGTGATATGGGGAATGGTCAGCTCCTCCAGCATTTTGGCTGATGTTTCCTCATCTGCATTGATGGCAGCGTTCTTCACCATGCCATTCTTGAAAAACCGCATTTTGGTTTCCAGATAATGCTCCATGGTCAGAAAATAGTCCAGGTGATCCTGGCTGAAGTTGGTATAGCAGCCCACTTCAAAGGTCATGCCGTCCAGTCTGCACTGGTCAATGGCATGGGCGGAAACTTCCATGCTTACCACCTGCACGCCCTCATCTGCCATCATCCGCAGGGTCTTCTGCAGCTCAATGGGATCCGGGGTGGTCAGGTTGCTTTTGAGCATTTTTGAGCCAATCATGTTGCCTGTGGTGCCAATCAGCCCGCAGTGAAAACCAGCCTGCTCGCAAATGGCCTTCACCATGTAGCTGGTGGTGGTTTTCCCTTTGGTGCCTGTAATGCCTACCAGCTTCATATTTTCTGCCGGATGTCCGTAAAAGGCAGCTGCCGCCCGAGCCAGTGCCGCCCGTCCGTTACTTACCCGCACCTGGGGCACATCCAGCTCCGGCAGAAAGCGTTCCACCATCAGTGCCGTGCACCCATTTTCCACTGCCTGAGGGGCAAACTGATGCGCATCAAACCTTGCGCCGGAATAGCAGCAAAAAAGCCCCTGTTCCGTCTTTTCTCTGCTGTTGCCTGTAATCTGTCCGATGGGCGTATCCAGGTTACCTTGGGTTTCAACGACATAAGGCACATCCTGAATGAGCTCTCTCAGCGTCATTAGCTTCTCCTCTTTTCATTCCAACATGGTCATCTATCTTTCAATGCAATTCGCCATTCAAAACCTGCTTTTAGCAAGGATTTGTAAGCCTCGCCGCATTGTAGTTTACAACCTGTTCGCTTAATCGTCAAGTATACCGACGTTCCCGGCATCCAGACGGGAACGGCCGGTGCATCGGATAACGATCATCGGCCGTACATGAATTATCTATTTGTCCTCACTGGCCAAGGATGGCTGCCAGCTTGTCGCTGTCCACCACGTCTTCACCAGCAGAGATCACCTGGGAAGACTGGGTTGCCGGCAGTGTCACAGTAATAACCTCCACCGTCTTGGCCGGAATCATATTCATCTGTGCCGCCAGATAGCCTACATTGATGCTGCTGGCTTTTGCCTCCAGGGTAGTAGCCAGCGTTTCGTTTTCAGCCTGCTGACGCTCAATGGTCACCTTCATATTTTTCAGGGAACGCTGCTGCTGATCCAGCGCCATCACGTCCCCCAGAAGCAGCACAGCCAGCAGGATGCACACGGAGGCAATCAGGAAAACGCCCACATCCTTGCGCACGCCCTTCTTACCCACTGCCGGATGGGACGCAGTGGCAGCTGGATCCGTTACAGGCTGATTCAGCGTGCCAGAGAAACCAATGCCCAGCACTCCCGGTGCACCCCTGCCATACCAGTCCGTAGCGTCATCCGCCCGGTCAACGCTTACGTTGATGCGGCTGGCAGAGGCTCCTCCCCTGCGGATGGTGGCATAGCTTCCCCGCTTCGACAGCTTCGCACGGGAGCCGGAGCGATAGGCAATGTTGCCAGCGGATGTCATGCTTCATCATCCTTTCGTGTTTTGGGAGGTATGTTCCATGTTCTGCATCAGCAAATCAATACGATCCAGCAGATTGGGCAGGTCGTTCTTGAAGGCTTCAAACTGTTCCTCGCTGGCAGGCTTCGCCACAATGCGAACATGATCGTTATTGCCGGCAATTTCCACTTCTGTTTCATCGCCGAGGATGCGCTTACGGATTTTTGCAGGGAGCAGAATACGCCCCTGGCTATCACACTCCTGATCCCGATAGCTCATGGCGTCAAACTGTTCCAGGTACCGCTTCAGCCCGCTGTCAAACTGGCTGATTTTTGCGTATCCGTCACGCATCTTCGCCCACACCAGCCGAGGGTAGAGACAAATGCCCTGGAAGTTGAAACTGGGACCAATGCAGAAAACCTTGCCCAGCCCTTCCCGGAAGGAAAGCGGAACGATCATGCGTCCCTTACTGTCCAGTGTGTGGGAAAAAGAGCCGATAAAAATATGATCATATTTTTCCAGCAATTCCAGTTCTTCTTCATTTTGAGGATCGCACGGGAGCGATGTCTTCTTTTCCTGCTGCTCGTCCACCGCTCTCGCCTCCCTTTTCCGCCACAGTTTCCCCACATTTGTTCTTTACTCCTCCATTTTATCCCACATTTTCGTCCTTGGCAAGTGGTCACAAAGGTTTTACGTCCGGTTTTTTTGCTGTCTATTCTATAAAAATGTAATCTTTTTGAAATTATTTCGTAATGCTTATGCGTTTTAGGCAGGTCTTTTTCCCTTGATTTTTAACAAAAAAGAAGCATGTTCGTATTTTTCACACGAACATGCTTTCCATTCGTTTTCTCTTGCAGAAACAATTCCCGTCTGCAAAACGTAACAAAATTATTTTTCTTCTACCGTGATCGGAATCTCTGCCAGCTGAAAATTCAAGGCATCACAGGAAACCAGTCGGTAGCGGATCCCCTTCCATTCCCCGTTAAAGCCAGCGCGGACACCTGCCCCGTGCAGATGACCATAGACCACTGTGTGAACCGGAAACCGAGCAAAAAGCTCCGTCACAGGTGTATCCCGTTCCGTATCCAGCAGGGGTGGAAAGTGGGTCATAACAACCATTGGTTTTCCCGTGTTCATGGCCGCTGCCGCTTCCATGGACATGCGCAGCCGCATCATCTCCCGATGGGAGATTTTCTCATCTTCTTCTGACAAAGCCGTGTCCCCCACCGGAAGAAGCCAGCCACGAGTACCGCAGATCACGGCATGTTCCGTTTCTATGGCATCGTGCTGAATCGCATACATGCCTTCCGGCAAATGTGCACGCACCTGGCTGATTGCATTCCACCAATAATCGTGATTGCCCTTCAGCAGCACTTTCTTCCCCGGCAGCTGGCCGATCATTTCCAGATCAGGGACAGCGGCCCGCAGCTGCATGGCCCAGGAAATATCCCCAGGAATCAGCACCGCATCCTCCTCGGCTACTCTGCTGCGCCAATCCTCGCTGATCCGTTCAAAATGATGCTCCCACTGGGTGCCAAAAACGTCCATAGGTTTCTCTTCGCCGCCGGGCAAATGCAAATCACCAATGGCAAACAGCCGCATGCATGCTTCCTTTCCAAAAGGCGATCCGGTATCAAGACTTACCGATCGTCCTCATCCTCATCATCGTCTTCCTGATTTTCTTCATCCTCACGGACGCTTTCCAGGCTCAGTTCGTTTTCAATTTCTCCATACTCCTGAGAAGGAATGTCTTCTTCAATTTCAGGCATGATCTCATCCATGTTATTCACCCCATCCATGGAGGACATGGAGGAAGCATCGCCCTGCTCGCTGCCTTCCTCCTGCTCATGGCCGTCATCCCCGCCCATTTCACGCAGGCAGAACAGGCAGACATCCCGGCCAGGCAGTGCCGGGGCTTCATTACAGATGCTGCACAGTTCCACTTCTTCCTTCGAGGTTTCGCCCTTCATTTCACGCAGGCAGACCTTGCAATACTTCTCATTCTCCGTGATGTAATTCAGTTCGCAGCGGGGGCACTTCATCAACTTCATAAAAAATCCTCCTCAACGGTTCCCTTCGGGATTCCGGTTCATTTTTGTTGTGATTCTCTGCTGTGCTTGCCGATCCAGCCTCAGAAAGGCTGCCATTGCACATTCTCCCACCGGCAAGTTTATTTTACCCACTGTGCCAGTCAAAAATGTGTCTTAATCCCATTCCAATGCCACAAAGAAGCATTTAGCAGCCACTGTACAGGCATTCATCCCCACACAGTAGTTGGCATCCTCCACCGTCAACCAGCAAAGGCAAACAAACGCCATGCCTTGATTCCTCCCGGAGGAACAAGACAAGATTTGTAAGGCTCCTTCCATGGATTGTGATTATACTACCGTTTTCCCTAGGATGCAAGAGAAAAAGTAGGAAACTTGGGACGCCTGCAAAAAGTGGGAAACTTAGGACGTGTGTACCTTATAATAAGGTAACTTTGCGGACAGGAGCAGGATGCGAATCCATATGAGCGATGGGAGGTTTACCGCTGTCATCAGGGGACGGACTTGTACCGCCCGACAGGAGGGGAACTTGTACCGCCGGAAGGGGATGAACTGTCTCACGACGTTCAGCAAGGGAATGGGCAGCGGTTAGCCAGGCAGTCAACCACAGACCGAGGAGTGCAGCGAAACCCCGGAAGTTTCGCTCAGCCCATCAGCAAAGTCTCGCCTTTCTCACGTATGGCGGGACTTTGTTGATAATCTGGAACTTCATATTGAAGCTCCTTTCTGCGGCATGTAGCCGCTGTCGGTCGTACTTGTCGGCTGCCTTGCTCTGGCGATTCGGCGGTTGCCCTGCTTTTACCATCAGCAGTAAGGGTCTGCTTTAACGTTAAGCAGCAACGGAAGCCATCAAAACCCGCACAGTTGACAAAAAGACAACTGTGCGGTACGATGATAACTACAGACGGTCGAGTGTGACGAGCCAGCTCTTTTCGAGCAAGCCGTACAGCACGGCAACAATCAGCCCGTGCGGGACTAACCGTATGTCTGTGCAGTCGATCCGTCTGGCAACGTGAATGCGCAGCATTACTGCTGCATCATTCGCAACGCAAGCTGTGAGATCATGTTTTAGCTCACGAAGCGAAATCAACTCCGAGGCAGAGCCACGGAGTGCAAACACGTTGCGGTGCAAGACCAAGAGGTCGAACACCAAGCCTATCACCTCCTTTCGGAGTGTGATTTCTGCCGCTGCATGCCTGATCACACACGCAGCGAAACAGAGGCAGAGGAGTTGTCCCGTTGTGTGTGGGTTGTTCAGCGGGGCAGGGAGTTTACGCCTGAAAAATGGAGAGGCGTAAAATACCAGATCGTATGTTGTGTTGTTCTCGGCAGAGGTGCCGGGATTTTTTTGTTCTTCCTATATTGCATATGTCAAAAAAGTATGATAGACTACAGGGTAGTGTGTTCTGCCCTGGGCAGAGGACACCCTTGATGTGGGCAAGAACTGCCCCAGGAGAAACACAGGAGGGGTTTGAATGAGCTATACCTATGAGAAAATTTCCGGCAACAAGGCCAAGCTGACCTTTGTTGTGCCGGCTGAACAGTTCGACAAGGCACTGCAGAGTGCATATTTGAAAAATCGCGGCAAGATCATGGTGCCCGGCTTCCGCAAGGGCAAAGCTCCCCGTAAGGTGATCGAGACCATGTATGGCGAGAGCGTATTCTATGATGATGCGCTGGAAGCTATCTTCCCCGATGTTTATGGCGAAGCTGTTGATGCTGAGAAGCTGGAAGTCGTGGATCGTCCCGAGCTGAAGAGCGTGGACGAGATCGGCGAGGGCAAGGATCTGAAGTTCACCTGCGAAGTGTTTGTTCGTCCTGACGTAACCCTGGGCGATTACAAGGGACTGACCGTCGAAGTGGAAAAGCAGACGGTGACCGATGCTGACATTGATGCCCGCATTGACGCTGACCGTCAGAAGGCTGCCCGCACCATCGAGGTGGAAGATCGTCCCGTAGCTGATGGGGACACGGTGAACCTGGACTATGCCGGCACAGTGGATGGCGTGGCTTTCCAGGGCGGCACGGCCACCCAGCAGACGCTGGTGATTGGTTCTCACCAGTTCATCCCCGGCTTTGAAGAGCAGATGGTGGGCATGAGCATCGGCGAAGAAAAGGATCTGAACGTGAAGTTCCCTGAGGAGTATCACGCAGAAGATTTGGCCGGCAAGGATGCTGTGTTCCATGTGAAGGTGAACAGCATCTTCAAAGTGGAAATGCCTGAGCTGGATGACGATTTCGCCGCCGACGTCAGCGATTTCAACACTTTCGATGAGTACAAGGCCAGCATCGTGAAGGAGCTGGAGGAGAAGGCTGCCAAGAACAACGACATCGCTGTGGAGAACGCCTTGGTGGAGAAGGCTGTGGAGAATGCCCAGATGGATATCCCCCACGCCATGATCCATGAGCAGCTGGACTACATGATGCGTGAAATGCAGATGCGCATGGCCTATCAGGGACTGCGGATGGAAGACTATCTGAAGTACACCGGTCAGACCATGGAGCAGATCCGTGGCGCATATCACGGCGAAGCAGAGCATCGTGTGGCTGTGGAACTGGTGCTGGAAGCCATCCGTAAGGCAGAAGGCATTGAGCCCACCGAAGAAGATGTGGAAAAGCAGACGGCTGAGCAGGCTGAGCGTCTGGGCAAGGACGTAGAGGAATTCAAGAAGTCCCTGACGGACGAGCAGCGCAAGTACATCTCCGACACCGCTGCCATTCAGAAGGTTGTTGACATGATGAAGGCTGACTGCACCGTAGAGGAAAAGAAGCCTGAAGAAGCAACGGAAGAAAAGACCGAAGACGCTGAGTAATTCAGCCCCATCGGCAACATGATATCGACCGCCGGCAGATGCAGGGTGGCCGCAGCAGGCGAGAGACGTTTTCAGCGGCAAAGCTGGCAAGCGTCTCTCGCATCTGTATATGCAATGATGACTCAGAAAAGGGGGTTCAGTTATGACGTTGGTACCTATGGTTGTGGAACAGACCAGCCGTGGAGAACGTTCCTACGATATTTATTCCAGGCTGTTGAAGGATCGTATTGTATTCCTTGGCGGCGAAATTGATGATAATGTGGCCAATCTGGTTGTGGCGCAGCTGCTCTTCCTGGAAATGGAAGACCCTGATGCAGACATCAGCCTGTACATCAACAGCCCCGGCGGTTCCGTCACTGCCGGCATGGCTATCTATGACACCATGCAGTACATTAAGCCCCAGGTGCGCACGGTGTGCATCGGCATGGCTGCATCCATGGGCGCCTTCCTGCTGATGGCAGGCGAAAAAGGAAAGCGGCTTGCCCTTCCCAATGCGGAAGTAATGATTCATCAGCCTTTGGGCGGCGCACAGGGTCAGGCAACGGATGTGGCCATTCGTGCCGAGTGGCTCATGCGCACCAAGACCAAGATGATCGGCATGATGGCGGATATGACCGGTCAGCCCCTGGACAAGGTAAAGCAGGACTGCGAGCGGGATTACTTCATGTCCGCCCAGGAAGCCCTTGATTACCACATCATCGACGAAATTTATCAGCCCCGCAACAAGCAGGGAAGTAAGTGAGGTACGCATGCCAAAGGATGAAATGCCGCCCCGCAGCGGCAAGCTCCATCGGTGTTCCTTTTGCGGCAAAACCCAGGATCAGGTCAAGCGGCTGGTCGCCGGCCCCAATGTGTTCATCTGCAATGAGTGCATTGAGCTTTGCGAAGAGATCCTAGGCGACGAGGATATGACGGAAGAGGAAGCCCCCCAGCTGGAAAACCTGCCGACCCCTGCCGAAATGAAGGACGTGCTGGATGACTACGTGGTGGGTCAGGATCGTGCCAAGCGTGCCCTGTGCGTGGCTGTGTATAACCACTACAAGCGCATTGACCGCAAGACCAAGAAGGATGACGTGGAGCTGCAAAAGTCCAACATCCTGATGGTGGGCCCCACGGGCTGCGGCAAAACCTTCCTGGCACAAACGCTGGCAAAGGTGCTTCAGGTTCCCTTTGCCATTGCTGATGCCACCAGCCTGACCGAAGCCGGCTATGTGGGCGAAGATGTGGAAAACATCCTGCTGCGCCTGATTCAGGCAGCGGATTACGATATTCAGGCAGCGCAGCGGGGCATCATCTACATTGACGAGATTGATAAGATTGCCCGGAAGAGCGAGAATCCTTCCATTACCCGGGATGTCAGCGGCGAAGGCGTACAGCAGGCACTGCTGAAGATTCTGGAGGGCACTCTTGCATCCGTGCCTCCTCAGGGGGGACGAAAACATCCCCATCAGGAAATGCTGCAAATTGACACCACCAACATTCTCTTCATTTGCGGCGGTGCATTTGACGGCATTGCCCCCATCATTGAAAGCCGTGTGGGCAAGAAGCTGCTGGGCTTTGGTGCCGAGCTGCAAACCAAGCATGACACGGATGTCAGCAAGGCGCTGAAGGATCTCCGCCCGGAGGATTTGACCAAGTTTGGCCTGATTCCCGAGTTTGTGGGCCGTCTCCCCATTGTGGTCACCTTGGATCAGCTGAATGAAGACGCCCTGGTGGAGATTCTTACCACCCCCAAGAACGCCCTGTGCAAGCAATACCAGGCGCTGCTGGATATGGACGGCGTAAAGCTGACCTTCACGAAGGACGCCCTCCGTGCCATGGCCAAGCAGGCCATTGAGCGCAAGTGCGGTGCCCGTGGTCTTCGTGCCATTATCGAGAATATTATGCTGGACACCATGTTTGAACTGCCCAGCGATCAATC
Source organism: bacterium (assembly GCA_963646285.1). Classification (GTDB taxonomy): domain Bacteria; phylum Bacillota; class Clostridia; order Christensenellales; family Aristaeellaceae; genus CAKUFA01. The sequence goes on along the minus strand of CAVIWF010000002.1, from coordinate 29,268 downwards.
GGTAACCGAATGCTGCATTGACGAAAGCACCGTCAATGGGGAAAAGCCCAAATTGATTCACGGACAGACGGAAACAGTATCCTGACTGCATTACACCAGCGAGGTACGGCACAAGAAAGCCGTACCTCCTTTTGCGTTCAAGCCCTTGCCAAACCTGAACGTTTCCGTTATACTGTAAACTTGCCGGGATGATCCATTTTCGCCGGTATCGGCGTTTGTACCCTGTGGGTCAGACGCTATTGGAGGATAATATGCCGAGAGCAAAGAAAAAGAAAAGCAATGTACTGCCGGTGCTGGCCATGCGTGGGGTCATGATTTTCCCCCACACGGTGCTGCACTTTGATGTTGGCCGTCCCAAGTCTGTGGCGGCTCTTGAAAAAGCAATGGCCGGGGATCAGAGGATTTTTCTGGTCACCCAGCAGGATGCAGACGTGGAGGACCCGGATTGGGATGACCTCTCCCCTGTGGGCACGGTTGCTACCGTTAAGCAGGTGATGAATCTGCCGGGCAGTGCCCTGCGTGTATTGGTGGAGGGCGATTACCGGGGCACGGTGGTTTCTGCCGTGCAGGACGAACCCTACATGGAAGCGGATATTGCGGTCTATCCCGATGAGCACGTATCTGAGGACGACGTGGAAATGAATGCCCTTGTGCGTACCACGTTGGACTATTTTGAAGAGTTTGCCACGGCAAGCCAGCGGGTCGCCCAGGAAACCGTCAATTCCATTCGTGAATTGGAAGCCCCGGAATGCCTGGCAGACGTGATTGCTTCCAATGTGCTGGTACGCATGGATGACCGCATGAAGGTGCTGGAGGCACTGGATCTGAAAACCCGGCTGCAGGAGCTGTGCGGCATTCTGGCACGGGAAACGGAGCTTGTAGGCGTGGAAAAGCAGGTACAGGCTCGCATTAAGAAGCAAATCGAAAAGAACCAGAAGGACTACTACCTTCGGGAGCAGATCAAGGCCATTCAAACCGAGCTTGGGGACACTGAATCCACGGATGTGGACGAACTGAAAGCCCGCATGGAAAACACGCCCCTCAATGAGGAGGCGAAGCAGAAGTGCGCCAAGGAAATTGAGCGGCTGAGCCGTATGGCTCCCGGAACGCCTGAAATCGGCGTAAGCCGCACATACATCGAGTGGATCCTTGACCTGCCCTGGGGCAAAACCACCACCGACAATTTGGATCTGAAGCGGGCACGGAAAGTGCTGGCAGAGGATCATTACGGGCTGGAAAAGGTGAAGGAACGGATCATCGAGTATCTTGCCGTGCTGAAAATGAAGCAGGATATGAAGGGACCCATCCTGTGCTTTGTCGGCCCGCCCGGCGTTGGCAAAACGTCCATTGTCCGTGCCATTGCCAAGGCTGTGGGGCGGAAGTTTGTGCAGATGTCCCTGGGCGGTGTGCGGGATGAAGCAGAAATTCGTGGTCATCGCCGCACCTACATTGGTGCCATTCCCGGCCGCATCATTTCCGGCATGAAGCAGGCAGGCACCATGAATCCTGTGTTCCTCTTTGATGAAATTGACAAAATGAGCAGTGACATGCGGGGCGATCCTGCCAGTGCCATGCTGGAAGTGCTGGATGCCGAGCAGAACGATGCCTTCCGTGATCACTACATGGAGCTGCCCTTTGACCTGAGCAAGGTGATGTTCATCACCACTGCCAACTCGGTGGACACCATTCCCGCTCCCCTGCTGGATCGCATGGAGATCATTGAAGTACCTTCCTACACGGAAGAAGAGAAGCTGCAAATCGCCAAGCATCACCTTCTGCCCAAGCAGATTACGGCTCACGGCCTGAAGCCGAAAACCGTGCGTATGAGCGATAAGGTGCTGCGTGAGCTGATTGAAGGCTACACCCGGGAAGCAGGCGTCCGTACCCTGGAACGCACGCTGGCCAAGGTGGTGCGCAAAGCAGCTGTCACCATGCTGGATACCGGCGTTGAGGAAGTCAGCGTCACCAGTGCCGTGCTGAAGGAATACTTAGGCGCAGTGCGGTTCATCCGTGAACAGCCGGAGAAAGAGCCCCGCATCGGCGTGGTGAATGGCCTTGCCTATACCACCGTAGGCGGCGAAATGCTGGAAGTGGAATGCGCCATTATGCCGGGCAAGGGCACCCTGCAATTGACCGGTCAGTTGGGCGATGTTATGAAGGAATCCGCCGAAGCTGCCTTTACCTGGGTTCGCTCCCACAGCCAGGCACTTGGCTTGAAGGATGACTTCTACAAGGACAAGGACATTCATATTCATGTGCCGGAAGGGGCAGTGCCCAAGGACGGACCTTCTGCCGGTGTTACCATGACCACCGCCCTGGTCAGCGCATTAACGGGCATTTCCGTGCGTCAGGATGTGGCCATGACTGGTGAAATCACCCTGCGTGGCCGTGTCCTCCCCATCGGCGGACTAAAGGAAAAGAGCCTTGCCGCTTATCGGGCAGGCATTCGCACGCTGGTGATTCCCAAGGAGAACACCAAGGATTTGGAAGACATTCCGTCCTATGTGCTCAGCCAGTTCCGGATTGTGGCCACCGATGACATTGGCACCGTACTGGAAACTGCCTTGACCCACATGCCGACAGAGGAGAACAAGCTTGGAAATTAAAACAGCAGAATTCATTACTTCCATGGCCAGCTATGGAGATTTTGCAGGCCGTGGGCTGAAGCAAATCGCCGTGGTGGGCAAAAGCAACGTGGGGAAAAGCAGCCTCATTAACTGCCTGTGCCGCCGCAACAAGCTGGCACGTACCAGCTCCACCCCCGGCAAAACAAGGCTGATTAACGTGTTTCAGCTGAACGGGGAGGAAGGCTTTCACCTGATTGACCTGCCCGGCTATGGTTTTGCCCGGGTGGACAAGCAGGAAAAAGCACGCTGGGGTCAGATGATGCAGGACTACTTCATGAAGGCCGATGAATTGCAGCATGTGTTCTGCCTGGTGGATATCCGCCATGAACCTACGGAAGATGACAAGACCATGAACACCTTCCTGCGGCAGATGGACATTCCGTTCACAGTCATTGCCACCAAGTCAGACAAAATCAGCCGTGGCGCACGGCAGAAGCAGCTGGCACCCATCTGCCGTGCACTCCTTGTGCAGCCCTGGGAAATCATCTGCTTTTCCAGTGAAGACCGCACAGGGCGGGAAGAACTGCTGCAGCGGCTGGAAGAAGTGCTGGCAAATGAAGACAGCGAACAATAAAACCATTCGATAGCATAGGCTTGGCGCCATGGTCATTTGGTGCACGGCAGATGCTATGGATCACAACAAATGAATGGGTTAGGCTTCCTTGATGCAAGGCAATACAAACTGTTAAGCATCAAGGAAGCCTTTTTGTGGCGGGCAATCATTCGTTATTTTCTTTGTTGTTAGTTGTTGGTTGTTTGCAACCGAATGTGCATGACCTGCACGTGATTTTTTGCGTCCGACCTTCTGCTTTGGGAAGCTGTTGCACCCAGCACTGTGCGATCAAGGGTCGTGCGTTGCCTCCACGACCGCATGCCTATTCCCCAAAACGAAAAAAAGAAGTGACCTTGTGATCACTTCTAATGTCTGGGTGGAGAGATTCGAACTCTCGGCCTCTTGAACCCCATTCAAGCACGCTACCAAGCTGCGCTACACCCAGATATTTCTTTCGTTCGTCTGTTTCATCAGCGAACGTTATGTATTATAGCAGGTAAAGGCGCTATTGTCAAGCACTTTTTTCATGTTTTCTTGCCATTTTGGGAGCCTTCGCCAAGGAGCCTTCGCCAAGGTGCAGCCATTCATGCGCAATGATGTGAAACACCCCACCGACGTTTCAGCATTTCTGCCCTGTGTCGGTGGGGTTGTGGGAACGCTTCGTATGTTCAGACGATCATTTTGCCTGAATTACCTGCTGTACTTAGGCCGTACGGTATAGGTGGTATGCAGCAGCTCATGCGCCTTGTGGCTATTAGGTTCACCCAGGAAGTCCGCATAGATCTTCTTAATTTCAGGATTTTCGTGACTCTTGCGGATGGGCTTGTCTGCATCCTCCTTGTAAAGGGCAGCGGCACGGAGCACACGAGGATCGCAATCCATGCGCTTTTCTGCCGACACGATAGGTTGTCCGCCACCGGTTACGCATCCGCCGGGGCAGCCCATAATCTCGATAAAGTGGTAGGTCTTTTGGCCGTCACGGATGCTGTCCAGCAATTTGGCTGCATTCGCCGTGCCATTAACCACCGCCACATTCAGCATGGTACCGCCAAGCTGCAGGGATGCTTCCTTGATGCCCTCAACGCCACGAACCTGATCAAACTCCACCTGCTCCAGCGTCTCCCCTGTCACCGTCTCATAGGCTGTGCGCAGTGCGGCTTCCATCACGCCGCCGGTGGCACCGAAGATGACCGCCGCACCGGTGCTTTCTCCCAGCAGGGGGTCAAACTGTCCATCCGGCAGATTGGCAAAGTCAATGCCTGCCTCCTTGATCATCCGCGCCAGCTCCCGGGTGGTGATGACCTCGTCCACATCCTGCATACCGTCATGCCCCAGCTCCGGGCGAAGGGCTTCGAATTTCTTAGCGGTGCAGGGCATCACGGATACCACGGCAATCTGCTTCGGATCAATCCCTGCCTGCTTGGCATAGTAGGACTTAATCATGGCGCCTTCCATCTCATGGGGCGACTTGCAGGTGGACAGGTTGGGAATAAAGTCGCTGTAATAATGCTCACAGAACTTGATCCAGCCAGGCGAGCAGGACGTAATCATGGGCAGCACGCCGCCGTTTTGCAGGCGATGCACCAGCTCCGAGGCCTCTTCCATAATGGTCAGGTCTGCGCCGAAGTCCGTATCAAACACCCGATCAAACCCAAGACGATGGAGCGCCGTTGCCATTTTCCCCGTCACGCAGGTACCCATGGGCAGGCCAAATTCCTCCCCCAGGGCGGCTCTGACCGCAGGGGCAGGCTGCACCACCACATGCTTCTTCGGGTCTGCCAGCAGCGCCCACACCTTCGCCGTAGAATCCTTTTCATGCAGCGCCCCCGTCGGGCAGGCTGCAATGCACTGGCCGCAATTGATGCAAGCCATATCCACCAGCTTCATGTTCCAGGGCGATTCGATGGATGTGACAAATCCACGATTCACAGGACCGATGACCCCTACCGCCTGGGTTTTGTTGCAGGCCGCAACGCACCGGCGGCAGAGCACGCACTTGTTATTGTCCCGAACGATGGAGGGAGAAAGATCGTCAACATCGTACTTGTTCATGGAGCCGGCAAAGCGGTTTTCATCGTCCACCCCCAGCTCCTGACACAGAGCCTGCAATTCGCATGTTTGATTGCGGGTGCAGGACAGGCAGTGCTTATCATGGTTGCTCAGCAGCAGTTCCAGATTGATCTTCCGTGCTTCCCGAATAGCAGGGGTATTGGTCTTTACCACCATGTTGGGGCTTACAGGCAGCACACAGGCCGCCTGCAGGGCTCTGGCGCCCGTATCCACCATGCACAGGCGGCATGCGCCGATTTGGTTAATATCTTTCAGATAGCACAGCGTAGGGATCTTGATGCCCGCCTGCTTTGCTGCCTCCAGCACCGTCGTCCCCGCAGGGACTTCCACCTCTACGCCGTCAATCGTCAGTTTCATCAGCTGTTCCATTGCGTATGCTCCTCCCTTCTCAGTTCTTGGAGATAGCACCGAAGCGGCACTTCTCAATGCAAGCGCCGCACTTCAGGCACTTGCTGGTATCAATATGGTGCTGCTTACGGACTTCGCCGGAAATAGCCCCAGCCGGGCACGCCCGGGCGCACAGGGTGCAGCCACGACACTTGTCGCTGATCACATAATTCAGCAAAGCCTGGCAGTGATGCGCCGGACAGCGTTTTTCCTTGATGTGGGCTTCGTATTCATCCCGGAAATAATGGAGGGTGGAAAGGACAGGATTGGGCGCCGTTTGCCCCAGACCGCACAGTGCTGTGGCCTTGATATTCTGCGCCAGGGTTTCCAGTTTTTCGATGTCCCCTTCCTCACCCTTGCCGTTCACAATGCGCTCCAGAATTTCCAGCATTCTGCGTGTGCCAATGCGGCACGGCGTGCACTTGCCGCAGCTTTCATCTACGGTAAAGTCAAGGAAGAAGCGTGCAATATCCACCATGCAGTTGTCTTCGTCCATGACGATCATGCCGCCGGACCCCATCATGGAGCCGATTTCAATCAGGGTATCGTACTCAATGGGCACATCCAGGTGTTCTGCAGGGATGCAGCCGCCGGAAGGGCCGCCGGTCTGCACGGCCTTGAACTTCTTTCCGCCGGGAATGCCGCCGCCAATGTCATAAATGATGGTACGCAGCGGGGTGCCCATGGGGATTTCCACCAAGCCCGTGTTGTTGATCTTTCCGCCCAAGGCAAAGACCTTGGTGCCGGCAGACCGTTCCGTGCCGATGGACGCATACCACTTAGCGCCGTTGAGGATGATTTGCGGAATGTTGGCGTAGGTTTCCACATTATTCAGCACAGTGGGCTTGCCAAACAGTCCCTTCACTGCCGGGAAGGGCGGACGGGGCCGAGGTTCGCCCCGCTTGCCTTCAATGGAGTTCATCAGTGCCGTTTCTTCGCCGCAGACGAATGCGCCTGCACCCAAGCGAATATGCACATCAAAGTTGAAGCCTGTGCCAAAAAGATTCTCCCCCAGCAAGCCATAGGCATGAGCCTGCTCAATGGCCACCTTCAGCCGCTTCACTGCAATGGGATACTCTGCCCGAACATAAATATATCCCTCACTGGCGCCAATGGCATAGCCGCCAATGGCCATGGCTTCGATGATGGCATGAGGGTCGCCCTCCAGCAAAGAACGATCCATGAATGCACCCGGATCGCCTTCATCAGCGTTGCAGGCAATGTACTTCTGATCTGCCTGACTTTGATAGCCGAAGAGCCACTTTTTGCCCGTGGGGAAACCGCCGCCGCCACGACCCCGCAGTCCGGAGTCGATGACCTCCTGAATCACCTGTTCCCGGGTCATTTCCGTCAGGGCTTTGGCAAGAGCCTTATAGCCGTCAAAGGCGATGTACTCTTCAATGTTTTCCGGGTCAATTACGCCGCAGTTCCGCAGGGCAACACGCTTCTGCTGCCGATAGAAACCGATTTCGTCCAGTGCCATATTAACGCTGGATTCATGGGTCACATGATCCACGTACACCAGGTGCTGTACCTTGCGCCCCTTCAGCAGGTGTTCCGCCACAATTTCATCCACGTCCTCTACCTTGACACGACTGTAGAAGGTACCTTCCGGGTACACGATGACTACAGGGCCGGCTTCACAGAGGCCGAAGCACCCGGTGTGCACAACTTTGACTTCCTTATCCAGTCCCTTTTCTTTAATTTGTTCTTCAAAGCGCTGAACCAACTGCTGGGAGCCGGACGACGTACACCCGGTACCGCCACAGACCAGCACATGTGCGCGAAAAAAATCCATGGATGTTCCTCCTCACCTTGTATGCTGCTTTACGCCTTCAGCTGCCATGCCTCCACCGGATGTCCGCCGATAATGTGTTCTTCCACAATGCGGGTCACCATGTCCGGCGTTACCTTCACATAGGTCACCTTTTCTTTGCCGGGGTCGTTGACCTCCACAATAGGCTCATAGGCACACATGCCAGCACACCCGGAAATGGCCACGGTCACGTGATCCATGTTGCGGCTGCTGAACTCTTCCAGAAACTTCAGCATCACCGGCCGTGCTCCTGCTGCAATGCCGCATGTACCCATGCCCACCACCACATGCAGCGCATCGTGCACTTCATGGCGCATGGCCACATGGGGCAGTGCTTCCTGACGCAAGGCTTCCAACTCTGCTACTGTTTTCATATCCTACCACCTCCAAAGATGGAATTGAAACTTTGATGTAATGCCTGCTGCATACTTGTCATAAGTCTTGCAGCAGAAATATTTTGTTCCTGCAATTCCTGTTTCATCAAATGTGTATCGTAGACGCAGGTTCCTTCCGGTGTGCTTCCCTCAAAGCGAATATCCGCATCGGCACTGGCAAAGGAAAGGACCAGCATGGTTTCCTCTAAATCCCCCAAGGGCAGGCAATCCACATGATTTCTGTCCATGGTAACGGTCACGGTTGTTCCTGCTCCCTCTGTGCTTTCCACCTGCATGCTGCCACCGGCTCGCTCCGCATTGGCCTGCATCAGGGAAAGCCCCAGCCCGATGCGCTTGCCCTGCTTGGTTGTGAAAAAGGGATCCGTCGCATGTGCCAGTGTGGTCTGATTCATGCCTTTGCCATTGTCTGTGATAGTCATGTTGAGCGTTCCATTCTCTCCAATATGGAGACGAATGATGACCAGCGAAGCCTGTGCTCTGATGCTGTTTTGTGCCAAATCAAGGATGTGCTGCGAAAGATCCCGCATACCCATCACCTGATCAACGATACTTGGCCATGATTTCCGGCACCTGTTCCGGCGTCAGGCGGCCGTAGACTTCATCATTCACCATCATCACCGGTGCAAGGCCGCAAGCACCCAGGCAGCGTGTGGCGTTCAGGGTAATTCTTCCGTCCGGCGTTGTTTTGCCCACAGGAATTTGCAGCACTTCACTCAGCTTATCCAGCACCTTTTGGGAACCCTTCACGTAGCAGGCCGTGCCAAGGCAAACACCCACCACATACTGTCCCTTAGGCTCCAGGGAAAACTGGGCATAAAAAGTGGCCACCCCGTAAACCTCTGCCAGGGTTGTGCCCAAGCCATCAGCAATAATCTCCTGCACGTCCATGGGCACATAGCCGAAAATGGACTGTGCCTCCTGCAGCACCGGCATCAACGCACCCGGTTCCTCTTTATGGCGTTCAATGGCCTGCTGCAGCTGGACATACTTCTCTCTCATATCAGGCATCATGATCAGCTACCTCCTCTGCATTGTCTCCTGTCCGGAAACACTCGCCTGCAAATATGTTTGCCAATATTTTAACATGGATTTTTCGGAAAATAAATAGCCAAATGCGACATTTTTAGTAAAGGGTAAAAAAACAGCTGAATGCACAAATTTCTATGTGCAAATTCAGCAAAGTTTTTCTATCAAAACTATTTTAGGAATGATTTCCATTGGCGTAATCGCTGTTACTTTCCCGGAATCCCTGCTTCTGCCATGCATGCGCAAATCTCATACGCCGTCAAAGGCGTGCTCAGCACAGGAATGCCCTCTGCTTCGGCTTTGGCCAGCACGGCATCATCCATCGTCAGTCCTTCCGGCAGAATGACCGCCGCCATGCCTTTCAGCACTGCAACTGCAATCACGTTCATGTGGGTCTGTACGGTAATCCATGCCATGCCCGGCTTTCCATGGGGCAGCATCCAGCTAAGCACATCGCACACGCCGCCGCAGGTAACCTGCCGCTCCACGTTGCAGCCGATGGTCATATGCTTCGCCTGCAATAGATTTGCCAAAGCTCCAACGGTCATTGTCCCCACCCTTTCCACAGCCTGCCGACATTTTACTTGCCAGCCGCCTTCTTTCATGGTATGCTTACATCACAGATTGGAGGAGCTTGCCATGCGATATCATCTGGATACCATTCCCGTTTGGGATGCGGTGAAGCTGGACGGCGAGTGCTTTCTTTGCGCCCTGCGCCGCAAGCTGGAGTTAGACGAAGTCGAGCGCTGCCTGGGTGCTTCCGTCATGGAGCCGGATGCCCGCATTCGTGTCAATGAGCGGGGCTTTTGCCGTCATCATCAGGCCATGCTCTTTGCCACCAACAATCGGCTGGGGCATGCGCTGATGCTGCACACCCACCTGAATGAAACCCGCAAGCAGCTGGACAAGCCATTTGCTTCCCTTCGGAAAGCTGCCGCTGCCTACAGTGCCGCCTCCTTAGGGGATACGCTGACCGGCAAGCGCACCGCCGCCCGCAAGACTTTGGAGACTGCTGCTGCACAGCTGGGGCAGCAGGTCACCACCTGCGTGCTTTGCGAAAGCATTGATGAAAACATGCAGCGCTACATCCACACGTTTTTCCACCTGTACAAAACAGATGGAGAATTCCGCCATGCGATCGCTGCCTCCAAGGGACTGTGCCTGCCTGATGCGGCGCTGCTGCTCCAATCAGCCCCAGACGAGCTTCCTCCCAAGGATGTAGCTCCCTTTACGGAAGTGATTCTTTCCCTGGAAGAGAAGAGCCTTGCCCGTCTGGATGAGGACATTGCCTGGTTCATCAAGAAATACGACTACCGCTTTGACGATCAGCCCTGGAAAAACAGCCGGGATGCCGTGGAGCGGACAGCCAACAAGCTGCGTGGCTGGTGCATCGGTCAAGAGCCCAATCCCAAAGAGAAATAAGCGTCACGGATTAGAACTGCTCCATTTCCTCCGGGTGATACTGCTCCAGCTGCACCCCTGCTTCCTTGAAGATTTCCAGGGAGAAGGCATCCGGGTATCCTTCCTGATAAACCACCCGGGTAATGCCTGCGTTGATGATCATCTTTGCGCACACGCTGCAAGGCTGATGGGTGCAGTAAAGGGTCGCCCCGTCAATGGAAACCCCCAGCTTGGCCGCCTGAATAATGGCGTTCTGCTCCGCATGAATGGCATAGCACAGCTCTGCTCGTGTGCCGGACTGGATGCCCAGCTGACGGCGCATGCATACGCCCCGCTCCTTGCAGGTTTTCAGCCCTGCAGGAGCGCCGTTGTAGCCCGTGGTCATGATCCGCTTATCCTTCACAATCACGCAGCCGATGCTGCGCCCCGGCATGTAGCAGCTGGTCCATCCGGCAATCACATGTGCCATTTCCATAAAGCGTTTATCCCATTTATTCATAACAAATTCCTGCCTTTATTTTTTCTTCATTATACGAAAATGGTCTTTGGGTGTCAACCCGCACGAAAGGAGCCTTTCTATGAAAAGAGGATTGACTTTGTGCCTGATAATTCTTCTCGTCCTCGGTATTTGCCTGCCCACTCTCGCCGATGCGCCCCAGTATGATGCAGCCATCGCCTTTGCGGACGTGCTGGGCTACGAGGATGTGCTGTATGACTACCTGGGCGTGGATGAGGAAAACAACATCGAACTCATTGGCCTGACCTTTGACGATGTGGACTATGATACCTTTGCTGTTACGGTGGTTTTCGGCAAGGATGCCACCGACGTAGGGCTTTACGCATTTGACCTGATTGTGACAGGCGACAGTGTGGACGACCTGACCCTGCTGCAGGCGGTGAATCAGCTGAATTACGATTATCCCTACGGCAAGTTCTATGTGGATCCCACCGATCGAACCATTGCCTGCGAAATGATCGTTGATCTTTCCTATTCATCTGACCCTGGCCGTACCGTCTTTGAAGGACTCCGAACCCTGGTAGGGCTGCTGTATGACGACACCGTATCCCAGACCTTGTTAAGCCTCAGGTAATGCCATAGAAAAGCGGAGGGACATGTACATGATCATCCCTCCGTTTTTTCACATCACATATTGCTGCATATGGCGAATCGTGTTTTCCACTTGCAGCGCCTCTTCATTCAGCACATCTTCGGAAAGCCCTTCCGGCGGCGGCGTCATCATCACCGGCTCGCCAATCATCATCTTGAACCGCTTGCCAAAGAGAAAATGGTACTGGCCATTGTGGCAAATAGGCACCACCGGCACACCGGCAGAGGCAGCCAGCAGGGCAAAGCCCGGTTTGAACGGATGAATGACACGGTCTTTCTGGCACTTGCCTTCCGGGCAGAGGAACACGTCATCACCCTGCTTCAGGCATTTGCGGCCTTCCCGCAGCCATGCCATGGACGGCTTCTGCCGATCAATGGGAATGGCGTGGCAGAAGCTCATGAAGGCCTTCAGCGGCCACGACTTATCCAGCAAATCTTTCGCCGTCATGCCCCAAATATGGCGTGTCGGCAGCAAAACCTCAATGGGTGCGCCGTCAAGGGCACGGACATGGTTGCTCACAATAACGCAGGGGCCTTTGGGGAACTCCTTCTTCGCCTTCTCGCTGACATACATTTTCTTAGGGCGAAAGCCGATGAACACCAGCGTCCGCATCACGCCTCGCAGGAAGTACCCAAACATCTCATGCAGCACATGACCGATTTTCTTGATTATTTTTTTCGTACGCCTTCACAGTCCTCTCCCAGTGCAAGGGTTCGAATCGCCGCCGCCACACCGTTTTCTGTATTGTTCAAGGTAACAAACCGGGCTGCTGCCCTGGCGTTTTCCGTTGCGTTGCCCATGGCCACGCTCCAGTAAGCACACTTCAGCATAGTGACATCGTTTTCATTATCGCCGATAGTCATCACATCCGTCAGGGGAATGCCCAGTTCCTGTGCCAGCCTGGTAACGGCATGTCCCTTGTCCACACCGGCAGGATTGATCTCCATATTGTTGCGCCAGCTGGAAGAAATGCTGATGCCCTGAATCTCCATTTGAATCCTTTGGTGCAGTGCAGCCAGAGCGCCTTGATCTTCCTCATCAATGGCAACGATTTTATTGCAGCCTGTCGCCGCCAGGGCATGGGCTGCATCTCTTCCATACGTGATACTGCCCCGGCTCCCCTGCCGCTGGATGTAGGTTCCCCACAAAAGGCCTGCCTTTGCATGTTCTCTTTCCAGCCGATTAACAGCCAGGGTGTTTTCACGGAACACACCGTAAAGCAGGTCTGTTTCATCCAGCAGCTTCAACAGCTGATGACAAATGGCAGGCTGAAGCAAGCAGGAGTCACGAATCTCCCCCAAGGGATGATCCGTCCTGCATCCTCCGTTTAAGGCCAGTACCGTCATGTCCAGCCCTGCATCCACAGCAAAAAAGCCTGCATCATCCGGCAGCCGCCCTGAGCACAGTGCCAGATGAATGCCACGTTCCTTTGCCATGCGCAGCGCTTTCACATTTTCTTCGGGAATCTCATCGGGCTGCTGATTCAGCAGCGTCCCATCCATGTCCATGGCAATCAAGCGAATCGGCACCGTTTCACTCCTCTCAAAAGGGACAGGGGATTTCAAAAACTCGCCCATCAAGCGCCGGTAATTCCCCATGGGTATCCAGGGTCAGCCGATAGGCGCAAAGCATCAGCCGCCGGGTTTTCTGGGCACGGTTAAAGGCTCGGTCGCCATACACATCGTCCCCCAAAAGGGGATGCCCCAAGGCAGCCAGGTGGGCACGAATCTGATGCGTGCGCCCTGTTACCAGGTGCACCATCAATCTGCTGATGGGTCCCGGCTCCATGGTTTCATAGGCGGTAACGATAGGCTTTGCCCCGGACATGGGATGATCCGCCACGGTGACCCGTGCCGCTGAGGCATCCTTCAGCAGATAGGCACGGCAGGTAGCTTTTGGGGGCTTCATCTGCCCACGCACCAGACACTGATACCGCTTATCCAAGGTGCGTTCCCGGAAAACCCGGCCGAGAATTTCCTCTGCTTTCGGATTTTTCGCAAACAGAATCAAGCCGCAGGTTTGGTTATCCAGCCGGTGGCAAGGCACAGGCGGCAGTGCTCCGGCATCCTGCTGACGCACGTGGCGAAGGGCAAGCTCTGTCAGGCTGACGCCCCCCTTGTCATCCGACTCCACGCTGATGCCTGCACGCTTGTTAATCAGCAGCACATCCTCATCTTCGTAAACCACGTCAATGGCACAGGTATCCTGCTCCATACAGTATACCTGCACCACGTCCCCTGCTGTGACCCGTTTATCCTGCTTCACACGGGTGCCGTTCAGCTTCACATCTCTTCGGCGGAAGCTTTGCTGCCACACCGTTGCCGGCAATTCCGGCAAAAAGCGGCGGAGGCAGGCGTCAATGCGCTGCCCTTCCGCCGCTTGATCAACCTTAAATTCATAGCATGCCATTTACTGCACCACTGCGGTCGTCATGCCGCACCATCTGGGGGTTTGCTGCTGCACTGCCTCCACGCATGCCAACATTTCCTTGGTTGGCTGCACCATCAGCATGGATGCCAGCACTTCATTCATTTCCGACAGGCCTACGCTTTGCTTTGCCAGCATACGCAGGTCTTCCGCCGCTTCTTCTTCCGTCATTTCCGGCCGAACAGCGCCATGCAGGAGCCCCAGCAGCTGGAAATACAGAGGCATTTCCTGAGGGAGCAGCCCTGCCATGGCGCCCACCACGGTCATTTGATCCACCTGCAATGCGTCGCTTGTGCGCACAAAGAGGGACTTCTTCACCTGCTCCGGCTCTGCCAGCCCCGGATGAATCAGAATCATTTCTCCCTGTTCATCATAGGTGTAATCGAAGCTGACCCGCAGAAACCGTCTGCTCAGCTGCTGGTACAGTGCCGTGTCTGATTCCACCACGTCCTGCAGCAGGTGCTGCATCGGCTCCTGGACATCCATGAAGCCATCCATGTACAGCATGCCACGAATCACAGCCTCGCAGCGGATCAGCCGTTCACGCACTGCATCATGTTCCGGCTCGGCAAAAATGTTGCCCAGCAGAGCCGTCAACTGCTGCGGCAGGCACAGGAAAAGCTGATCCTCTCCCTGCCACCTGAGATGGCACCACAGCCTTTTTACCAAAGATTCCGCAGGCTCCCCGTCTGTAGAGTCAAGGAGCTCGATTTCTCCGTGGTGCACAATCAGCCGCTCCACAAGCTGATGCTCCCGCCAGGACAGGAGGTCAGCTTCTTCCCGGAGCTGCTGCAGCACCTGTGCCTGCATGGTTTTCACGTCATGCAGGCAGGTCTGCAAGGGTTGCTCCTGGGCGTAAAAGCTCAGTGCCCACAATTCCTCAGCATGCTCATCATCGCAGCCTTCGAACAGATCATAGGAGGGATAGTCAGACAGCCGGCTTTCGCAAGCCTCCATTTGCCTCTCTCGCATGACACTCATGGTCTTGTCCGTCCAATGCAGTGACTGAGCATTATTTTCTCGCAGCATGAATCCTCCTCAGTTCCGGCAGCCAATGCACACCATTGCCACGCTCTGCTGCCCTCCCCGGGGTGGTCAGAGCTTGGTCACCCAGCCGTTATCATCCGGCAGCTTGCCGTACTGAATGCCGGTCAGGGTATCATACAGCTTCTGTGCCACAGGGCCGATGTTGCCATCCCCAATGGTCAGCTTTTCATCGTCCATGCACAGTTCCCCTACGGGAGAAATGACGGCCGCCGTGCCGGTGCCGAAGGCTTCGGTCAGCTTGCCGCTCTTTGCGTCTGCAAAAATATCCGCAATGGCCAGACGCTTTTCTTCCACTTCATAGCCCAGCTGCTTGGCAATGGTCAGCACGCTGTCACGGGTGATGCCGGGCAGAATGGAGCCATTCAGAGCAGGGGTCACAATCTTGTTGCCATAGGCGAACATCATGTTCATGGAGCCGACTTCTTCCACGTACTTCTGCTCCACGCCGTCCAGCCACAGTACCTGGGCATAGCCCTTCTTCTCGGCAATTTCACCAGCCAGGATGGAAGCTGCATAGTTGCCGGCGCACTTGGTGAAGCCTACACCGCCACGCACAGCACGCACGTACTGATCTTCCACATAGATGCCAACAGGCTTCAAGCCTTCTGCATAATAGGCACCTACAGGGCTGAGGATGATGTAGAACAGATAATGCTGGGATGCATGCACGCCCAGCTTTGCATCCGTTGCAATCATGGTGGGACGGATGTACAGGCTGGTTCCCTCCTGATGAGGCACCCAGTCTCCGTCAATTTCCACCAGCTTCTTCAAGCCTTCCAGTGCCAGCTCCCGATCCAGCTCAGGCATGCACATACGGGCAGCACTGTTGCACATACGGGCAATGTTGGCTTCCGGCCGGAACAGCTGCAGCCCGCCGTCTGCACGGCGGTAGCACTTGGTGCCTTCAAAAATGGCCTGACCATAATGGAAGACAACTGCCGCAGGATCCATGGCAAAGTCCCCATAGGGTACCACACGGGGATCATACCAGCCCTTGCCTTCTTCATAATCCATAAGGAACATATGATCCGTAAAAATCGTACCAAAACCCAGCTTACTCTCATCCTGAGGTTTCTGCTTCGGATGGGCAGTCAGCGTTACTTTGATCTCTGCCATAGCAATCCCCTCCACAACCCAATGATTTCGTCCATTCCGCCATAAAAGGGAATGGTGTCCTTCTATTATACCTTGCCTCCCCCATCTGTCAAGTGCGCCGGAAGGA
Source organism: bacterium (assembly GCA_963646285.1). Classification (GTDB taxonomy): domain Bacteria; phylum Bacillota; class Clostridia; order Christensenellales; family Aristaeellaceae; genus CAKUFA01. The sequence continues at coordinate 13,188 of CAVIWF010000002.1, read as the reverse complement.
AGGAGGCTGTAAATTCATGTATTTACATTGCATTTTTCCGTTCTCCTATGCTATAATCGGCATAGAATCATGCACAATACAGTCAAGGGGTGAATCCCATGAACGATGAAGACATCCGGGAGAAGCTGAAACCCATCCGCTGCTTTCTGCTGGATATGGACGGCACCTTTTACCTGGGGAATCAGCTGATTGAGGGTTCCCTGGACTTTTTATCCGCCTTGGAGCGCACAGGACGCACCGCCCGTTTTCTCACCAACAATTCCAGCAAGTCTGCCAAGGTGTACAAGGACAAGCTTCAGCGCACGGGGGTAGATCCCCGCTATCAGGATGTGATCAGCTCCGGACACGCCGCCGCCCATTACTGCATGGATCGCTATCCCCATGGGCAGGGCTACTTGCTGGGCAATCCCATGCTTCGTGAAGAACTGGAAGAAATGGGGCTTCGATTCACCGAGAAAGACCCTGATTATGTGCTGGTTGCCTTCGATACCACCCTGGACTATGCTAAGATGTGCAAGGTGTGCGATTTCATCCGTGCAGGAAAGCCCTACATTGCCACCCACCCGGACTTTAACTGCCCCACGGAAACCGGCTTCATCCCGGACATGGGCGCCATTATGGCCTTCATCGAAGCCAGCACCGGCCGAAAGGCAGACATCATTCTGGGCAAGCCTTATAAAGGCATTGTGCAGGAAGCCCTCCGGCGCACAGGGTTCCAGAAGCAGGAAATGGCCATGGTAGGTGATCGCCTGTATACGGATGTGGCAACTGGCGTTCATCACGGCATGACTGGGATTCTTGTTCTCTCCGGCGAAGCTACCATGGAGGACGTCAAAGTTTCTGATGTGAAGCCTGACCTGATTTTCGGCCGGCTTTCCGATATGATTCCTTACCTGTAATGATTCTTTTGCAATGAAAGAAGGGACGATTATGCTGCAAACCACTTTCCCCGGCATCCAGCTTTCTTCCTCCGGCCTTGGCTTTGGCTGCATGCGTCTGCCTGTTGCAGGCGGCCGCATTGACGAGACAGAAGCCATTCGGATGATTCGCTATGCCATTGATCACGGTGTGCGATACATCGACACGGCCTATCCCTACCACGGCGGCGAAAGCGAAATCGTGGTAGGCAAAGCACTGAAGGACGGCTATCGTGACAAGGTGATTCTGACCACCAAGCTGCCTATTTGGAAGCTGAAAACCGCTGAAGACATGCCCCGAACCCTGGATGAGCAGCTGACCAAGCTGGACGTGGATCATGTGGATTTTTACCTGATGCATGCCATGAGCGAGGAACGGTTTAATACCATCCGTTCCATGGACTATCAGTCCTTCCTTGAAAAAGCCGTGGCACAGGGGAAGATTCGCTATCCCGGCTTTTCCTTCCACGATAATGCAGACACTTTCCTGAACATCCTGAACGACTACGACTGGAAGCTGGCCCAGGTGCAGATGAACATTCTGGACGGTGACGCTCAGGCTACCCTGAACGGCATCCATGCCGCCGGTCAAAAGGGCACAGGCGTGGTCATTATGGAGCCCCTCCGGGGCGGTCTTCTGGCAGCTCCCCCTGCGGATGTGCAGGCCCTGTACGACGCCTTCCCCATCAAGCGTTCTGCCGTGGAGTGGGCCTTCCGCTTCCTGTATACCATGCCCGAGGTGGTTACCATTCTTTCCGGCATGAGCACCATGGCGCAGGTGGAGGATAACATCCGCATTTTCAATGCCGCCCTGCGGGAGCCCCTGACGGAAGTCGAGGAGGCGCTTTATGCCCAGGTGAAGGAAACTTACATGCGCCGCACAAAAACCCGGTGCACAGGCTGCCGCTACTGCCAGCCCTGCCCCCGGGGCGTGAAGATTCCGCAAATCTTCCAGGGCTATGATGGCAAGAAGCTCCGTGAAAAGGACGACTTTGCTGTGGAGTATGCCAAGATTGTGGAAGAGCAGGGAGACGCATCCCGGTGCGTCAAGTGCCGCAAGTGTGAGGCTGCCTGTCCCCAGCATTTGCCCATCACCCGCTATTTGGCGGAAATCCATGCAGAATGCAGTAACTGACAAGCACATACAAAAGGAGCCGCAGCGACTACTGGCCGCTGCGGCTTTTTCTTTAGGCTTTAGGCATTACCACCATTCCTTGGGCAGGTACTTCTTCTGTGCCAGGAGCATGTCATCAAACAGGGGCTGGGCATCGTTCACATCCACCTTGCCCATCTGCGGATCGTTCATGAAGGCGGCGAAAGCCAGCTTCCGGTCGCAGGTCTGGGCTGCACGGAGGATCATCTGCTGATCCGTCACATGGCGCATGGTCAGTGCCAGAATGTCGCTGTCCATGGCCCCTGCGAACACAGGAGAAATCTGATCCCGACGGAAGAGAGCGTTGGTTTCCACCACAGCACCCAAGGGCAGATTCGGAATCTGACCCCGGTTGGGGATATTCACGTTCGTCACCATATCCCCCAAGCCCAGCAGTGCCTTCATCATCAGGTGGCCTTCCTCACCGGTGGCCTTGAACTCAATGTCTTCCTCACCGCTGAGCAGCCGTGCACGGCGGGCAAGTCGGCGATCCAGGTCTTCCAGCCGCCAGCTGACCGGCGTCAGGCCGAAGCCCCAGCTCTTCACCGTTTCCGGATCCTTCAGATACCAGGGGGGCATAAACTCTGCCAGATGACGGTCGCCTGCAGCAGCAATCTTGCCATAGCGGAGGAACAGGTCAAACTTCACCTTATGGGAGCACTGGAAGAAGTCGTTCATCCAGTTGGCATCCTTGCCCTTGGTAAAGCCGGTTTCCCGATACTTTTCGCAGAACGTGCGATACAGCGGGAACAAATCCATGCCCTGATAGGAAGCGGTGGAGAACCAGGTGAAGTGGTTCACGCCCTGCACGGTAACACGAATGTCCTGCCGAGGCACATCCTTGATATCGCACATATCCTCCAGCATGGCGGCCAGCAGCTTCTGGGTGCCGAACACTTCGTGGCAGCAGCCAAAGGCCTTGATTTCCGGGAACACGTCGTAGAGGGTTGCCATGCACAGGGTCATGGGGTTGGTGTAGTTAATCACCCATGCCTTGGGCGCATAGGTCTTGATGGCCTGAGCAATCTCCACAAACATGGGAATGGTGCGCATGGCCCGCATCAATCCGCCCGGTCCCACCGTGTCGCCTACGGACTGATACACGCCTACACGCTCAGGAGCGTGCACGTCACTCTTCATTTCCTCGAAGGTGCCGGGCAGAATGGAAATGACCACAAAGTCAACGCCCGTCAGTGCTTCCTGCAGGCTGTCGGAGACCTCGTACTTCCAGTGGCTTACGGCCTTTTCATGGTTTGCGGTTTTTTCACCGATGATACGGTTCTTTTCAGCTGCATCACGGTCAATATCATACAGGCGAACCGTGCCTTCCATGCCGGTATCCATGGCCAAGTCCGTCATAAATCCCCACGCCCAGCCGCGAGAGCCGCCGCCGATGTAGGCAACCTTCAAATCGATGGCCTTACCGTCCTGATACTGCATATAAACTCCTTCCTTTCATACACAGGTCACAAGTGACCGATACTTCTGTGCCTATTGTACTCCTTTCCCTGCCGTGTGGCAAGAGTGAGATGGAAAAAAAGCATCACTTTCAGCACAAACTTTACAACCATTATCCATATAAAAATCCCGTGCGCATGACTGCGCACGGGATGGAACGAGTGAGAAAACTTAGTTGGCAGGAGCTTCGGGCACAGCCACAATGCGTCCCTGGCCGTAGGGATCAGCATATGCTTCGCCTACAACGCCGCCCAGGGTATCCACAATGTAGTCCATCAGCACCTGGTTGTCCAGCTTAACGCTCTTCTGCAGCACATTGCTGCCGGCAAACATGGACATACCATCGCCGCTGTCCAGCAGCATGTAGTTATGGCTGGCCAGGGTGTAGGTCTTGGTCAGGTCCAGATCTTCTCCGGCAACCTTCACGTTCTTGACACGATATTCGCCGGTAACGCCGGTGAACATGCCCTTGTCGTCCGTGGTGCAGGAGGATTCAATGTAGGTGTGGATTTCGTAGGTCAGGCCAGCCACCTGGAGGAAGCCGCCGCACTCACCGGGAGTATTGCGAGCGCCAAACTCCAGTGCATCCAGCACCTGCTGACCGGTCACTTCGATGACGCACATTTCATTACCGAAGGGGTGAACCTTCAGGATGTCGTTCAGGGTAATGTCGCCTGCTGCGATGGACACACGGATGCCGCCGCCATTCACGAAGGCAATGTCAGCACCGGACTGATCCTTGTAAGCATCAGCGCACAGGTCGCCCAGGTTGGTTTCAGCATTGCGGATGATGCGGATAGCCGTGCCATTTTCGTCCTTAGCGGTCGGATCGGTGATGGTCAGATCCACAGCCGTCTTGGCAACCACCGTGGCAAGCTTTGCATTCAGCTCATCGGTTGCAGCAGATACAGCCAGAGCGCCATCGTTCTCGATGCCCAGCAGTTCAGGAGCAGAAATGCTGTTGTGCCAAGTGTACAGGCCATAGGACAGGGAGCCGTCCTTAGCGGAGATGGTCACGTAGCCGATGCCTTCCAGCTTGGTGCCGCAGGCAGCACGAATCACGTCTTCCCCGTCCTTGTTCTTCATTACCAGCTGATCGGTGTCATGGCTGTGACCATCCACCATGGCATCAATGCCGGTAGTGTTGCCCAGCACATCAGCATAGGTGTAGGGAGAGGAGGTTGCTTCATTTCCCAGGTGAGCGATGGCGATAACATAGTCAGCGCCTTCGGCACGGGCAGCATCTACAGCACTCTGTACACCGGCATAGAGCTTTTCGCCGGTGCTGTCTTCCATGAAGCCATACACGTAGTTGCCGTTTTCATCCTGGAAGTACTTCGGGGTAGACTTGGTAATGGATTCAGGGGTGGTGATGCCAACAAAGGCAACCTTCAGTCCTTCCACTTCCTTGATGACGTAAGCAGGGAACACCAGCTCATCCTTGTAGGTGAAGTTGGCGCTGATGTAGGGGAAGTTAGCCTGCTTCGTCAGGCTCAGGAAGTTGTCCATGCCGTAATCGAATTCATGATTGCCGGGGATGGCCACGTCGTAGCCCACAACATTCATCATATCGATGATTGCCTCGCCCTTGGTCACGGTACCCACAGGCTCGCCCTGGATGGAGTCGCCATCGTCCACCAGAATGACGTTGTAGCTCTTTTCCATCTGCTGCTTTACAGCATACAGACCGGCATAGCCAAAGCCTTGGTCAACGCCGCAGTGCACGTCGCTGGTGAAAAGAATAACCAGATCCTTGGTCAGTGCAGGTGCTGCATCTTCTGCCACCGCAGAGAAGCAGCCCAGCAGCATCGCCAGTGCCAACAGGAGACCGAGCAGTTTCTTCATCTTCCGTATCCTCCTTTTGTCGCATGAAAAGGGAATGGGTATCCTTCCTTTATTATACAGGATGCATAGAGGAAAAACAAGTAGAAGCGGCACTTTTTCGGAACATTTTTCTTGTTTTTTACCTTTTCATCCGTTTGTGAATCCATGACTTCTTTTGCAAAAAAGCAGAGCCTGCTTTCGCAAGCCCTGCTGATTTGGTTTTCATTTTGTCAGATGCGCCATGAAGCAGAGGATTCCGCCTCTGTCTTGTCGGTTCATGCAGTTCAGCATCCGACAAGCCTTTCTTCTATGTTTCACAGAAAACGTACGGATTATTGCGCCGGTGCCGTGGGCACAGCCACAATCCGTCCCTGCCCGTAAGGATTGGCGTAAGCTTCGCCCACAACGCCGCCCAGGGTATTCACAATGTAGTCAATCAGCACCTGATTATCCAGCTTTACGTTCTTCTTCACAACCTTGCAGCCATTGAACATGGACATGCCGCCGCCGCCATTCAGCAGGGTGTGGTCATGGCCAGCCAAGGTATAGGTTTTGGTCAGATCCAGCGGTTCATCGCCGATCTTCACATTTTTCACCCGATATTCCCCAGTGACGCCGGTGAACACGCCTTTATCATCCATGGTGCAGGAGGACTTGATGTAGGTGTGAATTTCGTAGGTCATGCCGGATACCTGCAGGAAGCTGCCGCACTCGTTGGGCACATCCCGGGAAGCAAATTCCAAGGCATCCAGCAGCTGCTGCCCCGTCACTTCCAGCACAAGAATCTGATTGCCAAAGGGATGGACCTTCATGATGTCATTCAGGGTAATATCCCCTGCGGAAATGGAAGCCCGAATACCGCCGCCGTTGACAATGGCCACCTGGGCACCGGTCTGATCCCGATAGGCATCGGCGCACAGGTCGCCCAGATTGGTTTCCGCATTGCGGATAATGCGGATCGGAGAACCATTGGCATCCTTGGCCGTAGGATCGTTGACGGTCAGGTCCACCGCCGTCTTGGCCACCACCTTGGACAGTTCTGCATTCAGGCCATCCGTTGCAGCGGATACTGCTTTGGAAACTTCGTTTTCGATGCCCAAAAGGGCCGGAGCCGAAGTGCTGTTATGCCAGGTGTACAGGCCATAGGAAAGGGAGCCGTCCTTGGCGGAAATGGTCACGTAGCCGATGCCTTCCAGCTTGGTGCCGCAGGCAGCCCGGATCACGTCCTTGCCGTCCTTGTTCTTCATCACCAGCTGATCCGTGTCATGACTGTGGCCATCCACCATGGCATCAATGCCGGTGGTGTGGCTGAGCACATCCGCATAGTTGTAGGGCGAAGAAGATGCGTCATTGCCCAGGTGGGCGATGGCAATCACGTAGTCCGCACCGGCCTTCCGAGCATCATCAGCTGCCGTCTGCACCGCTGCATAGAGCTTTTCGCCGGTACCATCCTCCATGAAGCTGTAAATGAAATTCCCCTGATCATCCTGAAAATTCTTCGGGGTGTCCTTGGTCAGGGTTTCCGGGGTGGTGATGCCGATGAAGCCGATCTTCACCCCGTCCACTTCCTTGATGACGTAGGAAGGGAATACCAGCTCGCCGTTCTTGGTAAAGTTGCAGCTGATGTAGGGGAACTTCGCCTGCTTGGTCAGGTTCATGAAGTTTTCCATGCCGTAGTCATACTCATGATTGCCGGGGATGGCCACGTCGTAACCCACCGTGTTCATCAGGTCAATGATGGCACTGCCGTGGGTCACCGTGCCCACAGGCTCGCCCTGAATGGCGTCCCCGTCATCCACCAGCAAAACATGGTTGGTCTTGGCAAGCTGTTCCTTCACCGCATACAAGCCGGCATAGCCAAAGCCCTGATCAATGCCGCAGTGCACGTCGCTGGTGAACAGGATCACCACGTCCTTGGTCATCTTTGTTGTGCTTTCTTCTGCCATGCCGGGCACAACGCACAGCAGCATGGTCAGTACCATCCACAGAGACAGCAGTTTTTTCATCTTCCGCATCCTCCTATATGATTGAAGTCACTGATGCGTATCTATTATACGTCCATTGACAAATCAATGACAAGGGCATTATCCTTGCAAGCTTGTAAAACTTTCCGGAATGGATTCATTTTTCGCCATTTTGCGCTTTTGTCTTTTTGTAATTGATCCCCCACGCTTCCATGGATTGAATAATCGGACGCATGGATTCGCCAAGTTCGGACAGGGCATATTCCACCCTGGGCGGCACTTCTGGATAGACAGTCCGGGTGATGATCCCATCCGCCTCCATGGAGCGCAGGCTGTCCGTCAATACTTTTTGGCTAATCCCCTCTAAGTCCTTTTTCAGCTCATTGAACCGCCAAGGACGAGCCAGAAGGTTTCGCATAATCAGCAGTTTCCACTTGCTGCCGATCAGCGCCACGGTGGTTGCTACCGGGCAGGCGGGCATTTCTTCCTTCGTCAGCATAGCTGCACCTCCATCAGTTCCAATCAGAATGTTGCAGCTAAATTATAATGCAGCATGCATGGACTTTCAAGCTGTCCCTTCTCGCAGCATGCGTTACTTTTTTGTGACTTAGGCATAGATTTGTGCGTACTTTTTTTCGAAAGGACAGGGGCTTACAATAAAGCTGCAAACAGGAACGCTATTTGACAGCATTGCTGTTTGACAGCATTGATGGAGGTAACAATGATGGCTCTTTCCAATCTCTTTGGCTGGAACAACAAGACGGAGGCCGCTCCTGTAACTGCCTGCGGCGCTGGCGACAAGCCCGCCGAAAAGCCTGCCGCCTGTGGTTCTGCCTGCGGTGCCGGCGACAAGCCCGCCGAAAAGCCTGCCGCTTGCGGCTCTGCCTGCGGTGCTGGTGATAAGCCCACCGAAAAGCCTGCCGCTTGCGGTTCTGCCTGCGGTGCTGGCGACAAGCAGTAAAAGTCGGCGTACGCTCCAAGAAAACGATCTTGGGGCGTATTTCCAAGGGAGCAACGGCTGTTACGCTTTTGGAAATGCGTCCCCTCTGGGCAAGGAGGATCCCATGAAACAGTATTTTTCTTTTCAGTGGCACATTACCGATGAATGTGACCAACGTTGTAAGCACTGCTACATCTTCTCAGAAAACTGCAACAAGAAGCTGGATACCATGTCCTGGACACAAATGCAGGACACTTTCTATAACTGCCTGGACTTCTGTCAGGTCTATGACCGCCTGCCCTATTTCTACATCACCGGCGGCGATCCGATCCTGCATCCGGATTTTTGGAAACTACTAGGACTGCTGAAGCAGCACCGCGTGCCCTTTACGATCCTCGGCAATCCGTTCCACCTGACAGACGAGGTTTGCCACAAGCTGAAAGAATACGGCTGTGAAAAATACCAGCTGTCTATGGACGGTCTGCGTGATACCCATGACTGGTTCCGCAAGCCCGGCAGCTTTGATTTAACGCTGGAGAAGATCGGCTGCATCAATGGGGCTGGTATTCGCTCCGTGGTGATGACCACCGTTTCCGGCACGAACATCGACGAGGTTCCTGACATTATCGACGCTGTTGTGACGGCTGGTGTGAATGTCTTTGCTTTCGCCCGTTATTGCCCTACCAGCGAGGAAAAGGATGTGGGCATTGAGCCACTGCGCTACCGCAAGCTGCTCTCCGACTGCGACAAGAAATTCAAGGCATATGAAGCCGCAGGCTGCCAGACTTATTTCAACAAGAAAGACCATCTATGGACGCTGTATGAGTACGAAACCGGGACATTCAAAATCCCCGAAACCATGGAAGATGGTATGATCTATGGCGGCTGCAATTGCGGCAACTGCCACCTGACGATTCTCCCCACCGGGGATGTGTACGCCTGCCGCCGGGTACAAAACAGCAAGGTTGCCAATGTGTTCACTGACCGGCTTGCAGATGTCTGGGTATGCCAGATGGAGCAGTACCGGGACTACACGAAATTTGAGAAGTGCAGCAACTGTGAGCTGCTGGCATTCTGCCGGGGATGTCCTGCCGTGGCAAGCGGTAAAGACGGAAATTTCTATGCTGCTGATCCCCAATGCTGGAAGGAGGTAAGTGAATATGCCTGATATTTTTGAGACCATGCTGCACCGTCGCTCCATTCGCCGGTTTGAACCGAAGCAAATTGAAGAAGCCGCCTTACAGCAGATTTTGCAGGCCGGTTTATACGCCCCCAGCGCCGGCGGACGGCAGGGTGTAATCTTTGTCGTCTGTCAGGATCAAGATGTAAATGAGCGTCTTGGCAAAATCAAGCGAGCAAATTTCCATCCCCGCATGGCAACGGAAACCAGCTTTGTTTCCCGTGAGCAGCCCAGCATTGCAGATGATTCCAAACTGATAAATGCCTTTTATGATGCACCTACCGTCATCACATTCTTTGCGCCAAAGAATTTTCTGTTTTCCGTGGATGACTGTGCGGTTGCCGCAGAAAACATGATGTTGGCAGCTGATGCGCTGGGTGTCGGCTCCTGCTATATCGGGCAGGGCTGGACAGCCTTTGCCGATCCTTACGGACAGGAAATTTTGCAGCAGTGGCATATTCCTACCGACCATTACGCCGTTATGCAGCTTCTATTAGGCTATCCCCGTGAAGGCGACATGCATCCCTCCCCGAAGCCGAGAAAAGAGGGGCGCGTGATCCGTATGGGAGGTGCTGTAAAATGAACGCACAAATCTGTTTGCAAAAAATGAAGCTCTGCGGAGTGCTGTCCTTCGCCACCGTAGATAAAAACGGTGCACCGCAGATCCGCTGCATCAGCGCCATTCATTATGAACCAGATTCCTTGTATTTCTTCACGGCAAGGGGCAAGGCATTTTGCGCCGAGCTGCTGACCAATGGGCGGGTGCAGATTCTCGCTTATACCCGGTTCAAAGAAATGATCCGTCTGTCCGGCAAGGCGGTGCCTGCGGAAAGTCAGGAGGAAAAAATCAATACGATATTTGCGGAACAGCCGTATCTTGCGAATGTATATCCCGGAGACACCCGGAATATCGGCATTATTTTTGAGCTGAAGGATTTCAACATCGAATACTTCAATTTGGGCGTGAAGCCCATCTTCCGTGAGGTTTATACGGTTGGGCAGGCGGAAACCGAGAAAAAGGGCTATCGTATCACCGATGCGTGCATCGGCTGTGGCACCTGCCTGAGCCACTGTCCACAGAAGTGCATTGTTCCCGGCGAACAATACACCATTCAGCCGGAGCATTGCCTCCATTGTGGGGCCTGCTATGAAAACTGTCCGGTAAAGGCGGTGGAAAAATTATGAATCAAGCACAGCGGCGGCTTTTTTTGATCCAATCGTTTTTGAAAGAGAGAGCAGAATATCGGGATATGGATATTCCGACAGAACCGGAGCGTCAGCGTCAGCTTTTGCGGAGCCTGATGAATATTCATGCGCCGCAGAATGCAAATGCAGATTTTTTGAAAATACAGAACGCCTATCTGCAAGGCGAAACTGCCGCAAAGGGTGTCACCGATGTTGCAGAGCTTACGCCCATACAGCCAGGGCTGTATCTCTGGCAAGGTGATATTACGACGCTCAAGTGCGATGCCATTGTTAATGCTGCCAACGCTGGCATGACCGGCTGCTATATTCCAAATCACCGCTGTATCGATAATGCCATTCACACCTTTGCAGGTGTGGAACTGCGCCTTGCCTGTGCGGAACTGATGGAAAAACAAGGCCACTTGGAACCAACCGGTCGAGCAAAAAACACTCCGGCGTTTAATCTGCCTTGCCGATATGTGCTGCATACGGTCGGCCCGATGATTCACGAGCGAGTGACCAAAGCCGATACAGAACTGCTGTCCTCCTGCTATCATTCCTGCCTGGAGTTGGCGGCAGAGAATGACTTGGAAAGCGTGGCGTTCTGCTGCATATCCACAGGGGAGTTTCATTTCCCCAATGAGCAGGCGGCGCAAATTGCCATAGAAACGGTCAAACATTTTATGAATAGAAAAACCACTGTAAAGAAGGTGATCTTCAATGTTTTCAAAGATTTGGACAAGGAAATTTACGCTCGATTGCTCAGCGCAGATTAAAAAGCTAAAGACAACTCTCAGTGAGGCGGATTCTGTGGTGATCGGTGCCGGAGCCGGTCTTTCTGCATCAGCCGGGTTCACCTACAATGGAGAACGGTTTGAAAAATACTTTTCGGATTTTGCAGCGAAGTACGGTATTTGTGACATGTATTCCGGCGGCTTTTATCCCTTTGCCACGCCAGAGGAACATTGGGCCTATTGGAGTCGGTATATCTACGTCAACCGCTATATGGATGCCCCCAAGCCGGTCTATGGCAATCTTTTGAAGTTGTTGACTGCCAAGGATTATTTTGTTATCACGACCAATGTAGATCACTGTTTTCAGAAAGCAGGCTTTGATAAAAAGCGGCTGTTCTACACGCAAGGCGATTATAGTCTGTTCCAGTGCAGCGAGCCTTGTTGTCAGGAAACCTTTGAGAACGAAGCCATCATCCGTGAAATGATCACACGACAGGAAAATATGAAAATACCTTCAGAACTTCTGCCGGTCTGCCCGCACTGCGGCAAGCCCATGACCATGAACCTGCGGTCAGATAATAAGTTTGTCGAGGACGAGGGCTGGCACAGAGCAGCAGAGCGGTATGAGCATTTTCTCCGTACCCGTGCGGGAGGAAAAGCCCTCTTTCTTGAATTGGGCGTTGGCTACAATACCCCGGTGTTCTGTTCTTCGAGCACCAGGGTTAACTCAACGAATATTAGGCTTAAACAGCAGATTTCAGGTCTTTCATCCAATAAACAAGAGGATTTGAAGAAAGGTGGTGTACGCAATGTTTGGCAGAAGAATGTTAAAAGCAGAAAACACACTGGATTGTATCAGCAAGCTGCGTGAAACGCTGGACAATGCGGATGCCATAATAATCGGTGCAGGTGCGGGACTCTCCACTTCAGCAGGATTTGTTTATACCGGCGAACGGTTTGAAAAATATTTTTCAGATTTCGCCGCAAAATACGATTTTCATGATATGTACTCAGGTGGGTTTTACCCGTATTCAACGCTTGAAGAACACTGGGCCTATTGGAGCCGTTATATTTACATCAGCCGTTATATGAATGCGCCAAAGCCCGTCTATGAAAAACTGCTTTCGCTTGTGAAAGACAAAGATTACTTTGTCCTGACAACGAATGTGGATCACTGCTTTCAGAAAGCTGGCTTTGATAAACACCGTCTGTTCTACACGCAAGGAGACTACGGACTGGTCCAGTGCAGCGAACCATGTTGTGCGGAGACATTCGACAACGATGAGATTATCAAAAACATGGTCATTGCGCAGGGCTATACGATTGAGCCGGATGGCACACTTACTGCGCCCGAAGCGCCCAAAATGACCGTACCGACAGAGCTTGTTCCGCACTGCCCACATTGTGGACGGCCCATGGGCATGAATCTTCGAGCAGATGATACATTCGTCGAGGATGAAGGATGGCACATTGCAGCCAGTCGGTATTCAGATTTTCTCCGCAGGCACCAAAATATGAAAGTTCTGTTCTTGGAACTGGCTGTCGGCTACAATACGCCAACCATAGTGAAGTATAGTTTCTGGCGTATGACTCATGACTGGCAGAATGCCACTTATGCCTGTCTCAACTATGGAGAGGCATATGCTCCTGACGAAATCAGAAAGAAGTCTATTTGTATCAATGGAGATATTGGAGAGATCCTGTCCCAGATTTAAGAAAAGTTAATACTGTTTTGCCTTGGACGTCTCACTTTAATCAGTGGGCGCCCTTTTTTCATACCCATTTTCAAAGGAAAGGAGGTCTTGCAATGGCCGTATTCAGAGTTGAAAAAAC
>CAVIWF010000001.1:0-138433 GCA_963646285.1 bacterium | reverse complement strand
CTTCCGTCGTTTCGACCTCATCAAAAAAGTCGATGAAACTTATTCTTTCCATGCTCGTGTTATATCATATTTTTCGCCGCTTGAAAAGGTCTCATCTGGGAGTTCCTGAAAATTTCTGAAAATTGATTTCCGTGTCCAGTGAAATGCACAGAAAGTACAGCATCGCCCTTGACGCTTCAAAAGCAATCTTTGTATAATGGAGCGGATGAACAAAGGCGTTCATTCCTTCTATTTTTGGTGCATAGCCTGATGAAGGAATGAACATTTTTCTGATCAGAAGCAGCAATGGCTGCTGCAAGGAGGAATCCGTATGAACACCGAGCAGGAGGTTCTATCCTTTGTCCGTGAAAATGACGTCAAGTTTATTCGCCTGGCCTTTGTGGATCTGCTGGGCTCCCTGAAAAATATTGCCATCATGGCTTCTGAGCTTCCTCGGGCCCTTCGGGGCGGCATTTCTTTCGATGCCTCTTCCGTCAAGGGCTTTTGCGATATCAGCCACAGCGAATTGTTCCTCCGTCCTGATCCCAGAACGCTGACGGTACTGCCCTGGCGTCCCCAATCCGGACGGGTGGTGCGCATGCTGTGCGACTGTATGACACCGGAAGGTTCCCTGTTTTCCGGCTACAGCCGCACCATTCTTCGCCGCATGGATGAGAAGGCACTGGAATCCGGCTGCTTCTTCCGCTTCGGTACGGAATATGAGTTTTATCTTTTCGAAAAGGATGACCAAGGACGTCCCACTTTGGTTCCCCAGGATGAGGCCGGGTACATGGATGTTTTTCCCATGGACAAGGGGGAGAACGTCCGCCGGGAAATCTGCCTGACCTTGGAGGCGATGGGGATTTTGCCCGAATCCTCCCATCACGAATCCGGCCCCGGTCAAAATGAGATTGATTTCCGCCATGCGGACCCCTTGACCACGGCAGATTCCGCCGTTACCTTCAAGGGCGTTGTGCGCACCATTGCCGCTCAGTATGGTCTGCATGCCTCCTTCATGCCCAAGCCCCTGCTTGACGAAAGCGGCAACGGTCTTCACCTGAATCTTTCCATTGAGAAGGGTGGGCAGAACCTTTTCGCTCCCCTGCCGGATGGAACCTTGGGCGAGGAAGCCCAGCACGCTGTGGCCGGCATTCTCCGCCGGATTCGGGAACTCAGCCTGTTCCTGAACCCCATTCCGTCCAGCTATCAGCGATTCGGTGCCTTTGAAGCACCCAAGAAAATCAACTGGTCCTATGGCAACCGCAGCCAGCTGGTGCGCATTCCTGCCGCCAATGCAGAAACGGGCCGCATGGAGCTCCGTTCTCCCGACCCGGCCTGCAATCCTTACCTAGCCTTCTCGCTGGTCATGGCTGCGGCGCTGGAAGGCATGGCGGAACAGCTTCCCTTGCAGGCTCCGCTGGCAGACGCAGATGAACTGCCTGCCACCATGGAAGAAGCGCTGGCATTGGCAGAAAGCAGTGCCTTCCTGCCCACCGTCATTCCTCAGGACATGCTGGATAAATACCTGCAAGAGAAACGCCTGACCCAGCAGCAGCAGCAGTCGGATCCTGATGCACTGCAAACCTTGCACTGGAAAACCATTTGACAGGAGGGATTATCATGCCGCAGGATCATATTCTTCTGGTAGGCAGTACCGAGAAGAGTCGTGCGCTGCTTCAAACCCTGCTGCCCCCGGAAAGCTATTCGGATACCAAGGTCTGCGTCAGCGGCAGCGAAGCTCGTCGAAGCGCAACCACTGCCACCTACGATTTGGTGGTCATCAATACGCCCCTGAGTGATGAAAGCGGCCTTGATTTGGCACTGGAATTTTCCCGGCAATCCTCCACCGCCGTCATGCTGCTTGTGAAGGCAGACCTGGCTGAAACCGTTGCCGTCCGCATGGAGGAATACGGGGTGATGGTGCTGGCCAAGCCTGTTGCCAAGCCCCTGTTTGATCAGGCGCTTCGCTTCTCCCGCATGTCCCACGGTAGAATGCTGGCACTGCAAAAGGAAAACGAACAGCTGGAAAAGAAACTGGCCGAACTGAAGCTGGTAGACCGGGCAAAATGCGTGCTGATTCAGTACCTGGGCATGTCGGAAGAGCAGGCTCACCGGCACATCGAAAAGCAAGCCATGGATTCCCGGCAAACCAAGGCTGCCGTGGCTCGCTCCATCCTGGCCACCTATGAAATGTAAAAAGACAGCGGTGCACCGATTTCGATTTGTGCATCGCTGTCTTTTGTCTTCCTTGCCCAAAGAGGGAATTTAGAGTATAATGCAAGAAGAAACGTCCGTGCGGCGTTGAATAAGCGATAAAGGAGGCTGAAAGATGAAGTATCTTCGCCGCATGATTTGGTATATCGCATCACGCCTGATTTTGATTTGTCTTGTGCTGGGCATCATGGTGGTTACTTTTTATTACGCCATGAACCTGACCAATATTTATGTTGTGCTCAAGGATGGTATGGCGCTCCGGGCACAGGTCGTTATGATGGATGAGGATGCCTCCGAGCTGACGAAATATTTCCAGCAAAGCTTCCTGCAGCAGGACTCTGCCCTGCTGGCTGTGGAGCAGGGCAACTCCCCCTATAAGGATTACAACGTCCGTGGTATTGACCACCGGCTGAACATGGAGTTTACCTGGGTATGGCCCTGGGACAGCACGGCTCGGGTGGTCATTACCGAAAGGATCCCCCGTATTGACGGTCGTGCCAAAGGCAGCACTGCCGAGGAGCTGGTTGCCTCCGGCGGCAGCAGCGCCCTGTATCCCCCTGCCTGGCAGGGAGGAAGATACAGGGTGGTGCTCACCAAGGAAAACGGTCAGTGGCACATCAAGAGCCTGACCCTGCTGGAGCGGCTTACCGACTAGGTTCAGTAGCCCAAGGCTGCGTCCGTCAAGATGATGGTCACATCCCGCCCATGGGTAGGATGATCCATCACCATGGTTACGGCGCACATACTGTCATTGCCGCATTCTGCAGGATTGCACCTGCCGGTGTGTCCGCAGGGGGTATCCAGCTTCAGCCGGATGGCGTTTTTCGGACAGGTTTCCCGCTTAATGCGGGCAACAGCCGCCGACACGCCGCCGTCCACCAGCTTCTTCTCGCTGACCACCAGAATGACCTTCCTAGGTCCAAAGACCATGGAAGAAACCCGGTTGGCCGTACCATCAATGTTGACCAGACGGCCATCCCTGGTAACGGCATTGGCAGAAGCAAAATACACATCTGCCTGCCGTGCCGCCTCCAATACCTGGGGCCGCTCCGACGGCTGCACCAGCCAGTGCCAGAACACGGGATGACCCCTCTGCTGCAGCTGCTCCGCCAAACCTAATTCCTTCACCGTCATGGAGCCGCCAATGCCGACGCTTTCCCCTTCTTTCACCATGGAAAGTGCCAGATTCCCGGCTTCCTCCGCCGTTGCGGCATGGTATACATGAAACCCTCGCTTCGTCAGGGCTTCGGCAATGGTTGTCATCAATTCTGTCATTGTCCATCACTCCGTTCTTCATGGATGCAAGGGAGGCTTCCCCATGAAACTTTCACGTCCCCAGCGGAAAATGATTTTCTGCACCCTGATGGTCATTATCACCTGCATGTTGTGGGCACTGGGCAGCAAGCCCTGGCAATGGTGGGCGTTGGGGGCTATTTTCGCCTCCTGGCTGGCAGATGGTCTGCTGGCCAAGTATCCTCCTGTGCTTGGGAAAATCCCGCACAGCTTTTTCATCGGTGCCGTATGGTTCGCCATTGCCCATGTGTGCTACAGTGCCGCCTCCGTGATGGTGCTCCGCAGTCAGGGCATGCCCTTTCGCTGGCGCACCTTTGCCTTGCTGGCGCTGGTGTTCTTTACCACAGTGTTTTTGCACCGGCTGATTTTTGCCCGGAAGAGTCAGCGAAGCAAAGGGTTTGCCATCGCCGCCACAGCGTACCTGGCCGTTGTTGGCACCATGGCATCCCTGAGCTTCCTGGCAGCTGCCGGCACTGCATGGCGTGCCTGGTGCCTGCCCATTGGTGCCTGCCTCTTTTTCATCAGCGACTGCGTACTGGTGGTGCGGGAATACATGCGGCTGAAGAGCAAGCCCATCAACCGGCTGATCATGGGCACCTATCTGTCCGGTCAGCTTCTGCTGCAAATCGGCCTGTGGATGTGCTGATAGCATACTCCTATACGGAAGAAGCTGCCTTCCGCAGAAAGCAGCCTCTTCCAGCCATTGAACAGACCGATTACTTTCTGGCCACACCGGTTTGCCGGGCGGCTTCCATCACAGCGTCTGCCACAGCCCTTGCCACCCGCTTGTCCAGCGCATCCGGCAGGATGTAAGTGGCACTGAGATGCTCCTCCGCCAGGTTGGCCAGGGCATAGGAGGCGGCCATCTTCATTTCCTCGTTAATGCACTTGGCACGGCAGTCCAGTGCGCCGCGGAAGATGCCCGGGAAAGCCAGCACATTGTTGATCTGGTTCGGGAAGTCGCTGCGGCCGGTGCCTACAACGGCTGCGCCTGCGGCCAGTGCTTCATCCGGCATGATTTCCGGCGTAGGATTGGCCATGGCAAACACGATAGGATCCTTGGCCATGGTTTTCACCATGTCCTGGGTCAGCACATGGGGAGCGGAAACGCCAATAAAGACATCAGCATTCTTGATCGCATCAGCCAGCATGCCATGTTGGTGTTCCAAATTGGTAACTTCCGCCATTTCTGTCTGAGCAGGGTTCAGCTCCGTCATACCCTTGCAGATCATGCCGAAACGATCGCACAGGGTCAGGTGCTTGACGCCCAGGTTCAGCAAATGCTTGGCAATGGCAATGCCTGCCGAGCCTGCACCATTCAATACAATCTTTGCCTCGTCGATTTTTCGATGGGTCACCTTCAATGCACCCAGCAGCGCCGCTGCCACCACCACAGCCGTACCGTGCTGATCATCGTGGAAAACGGGGATGTCGCAGACTTCCTTCAGTTTCCGCTCAATTTCAAAGCAGCGGGGTGCAGCAATGTCTTCCAGGTTAATGCCGCCGAAGCTGCCTGCCAGCAAGGAAACCGTGCGGACAATTTCGTCCACATCCTTGGAGCGGACGCACAGGGGGAAGGCATCCACATCGGCAAAGGCCTTGAACAGGGCACACTTTCCCTCCATGACGGGCATACCAGCTTCCGGGCCAATGTCCCCCAAGCCCAGTACCGCCGTGCCATCCGTCACAACGGCAACCAGATTTGCCCGGCGGGTCAGCTCATAGGACTTTTCCGGGTCCGCCTGAATGGCCAGGCAGGGTTCCGCCACGCCGGGGGTATAGGCAAGGGACAGATCTTCCCGGCTGTTGATGGGGGCACGGGAAATCACTTCAATCTTCCCCTGCCATTCGTAATGCTTCTTCAGTGACTCCTTACGAACGTCCATGCTTCACCCCATCATCTCTGTCAGCACACGATTCACCAGTGCGCTGTCAGCCTTGCCCTTCACCCTGGGCATCAGGTTTTTCATGATCAAGCCCTTCTGCTTGGCTTCCGGCTTGTCAATGCCAAGGCCTGCAAGCACCTCACGAATCACAGCACCGATTTCTTCGCTGTCCATCATCTTCGGTGCAAATTCGCTGTAGACCTTCATGCGGTAGGTGTTTTCCTCAACAATTTCCTGCCGGCCGTTGGCGGTGTCAATGGATTCCTGGCACTGCTTGATTTCCCGCAGGACAACAGCGTTTTCCTCTTCCTCCGTCAGGTCTGCACGTTTATCAATCAACTTGTTTTTCAGTGCGCTGAGCAGCAGGGAGAGGGCTTCCTTCCGGGGCTTGTCCCCGTCCTTCAAGGCCTGCATCATGGCTGCACGTACCGTATCAATCTTCGACATGGTAAGACTTCCTTTCCTCAAGTATCACAGATTCCGCTCTTTTAGTTTACCCTTCTCTGTTCCATTTGTCCAGTACCGGGAGGGTATTTCAGGAGGATATCCATGACGCTTTCCAAGCGAGACCGCTTCTGCCAAGCCTTTATCCATTTCCCCGCACTGTGCTGCCCACGGTGTGGCGGCATGCTGACCCTTGCGAAAGATGATTTTTCCTGCCCCCAGGGGCACCACTACAACCTGAACCGCAAAGGTTGCGTAAACTTTCTTTCCGCCCCCGTGAATACCTGCTACGACAAGGAGCTGTTTGCCGCAAGGCGTCGTGTCTTTGCCTCCGGCTGTTATGATCCGGTGGTGGAAGCCATTGATTCCCTGATTTCGTCGGGAGATCAGTGCCTGTTGGATGCAGGCTGCGGCGACGGCTGGTACCTCCATCAATTATTGGAGCAACATCCTTCCTGGGTTGGGGCAGGCATTGACATCAGCAAGGATGCGATTTTTCAGGCCACCGATCACCCCTGCAAAGCCCTGTGGTGTGTGGGAGATTTGCGCCGCCTTCCCTTTGGTGCCCATACCTTTACCACCGTGCTGGACGTATTAACCCCTGCCAACTACAGTGAATTTCGCAGGGTATTGACGCCCAATGGGATGATGATCAAGGTTTACCCCGGTGAGCACTACCTGCAGGAAATTCGCCTGAAGCGAGGCATGCCCCTGTACACGGAAGGCAAGGTGGAAGCCTACCTCCACGAAAAAGCGGAAGTGATTGCATCCCGCCATGTGACCGTCATCCATGCCCTAACGCCTCAGCTGTGGCGGGACTTTGTGTGGATGACCCCTTTGGATCAGGATCTTTCCCCAGAGGAAAAAGAAGCCCTGGCCTTGGACGTTGCAGAGGTCATCACCATCGACCTGCATGTTGATGCCGTCAGACTGTAACAGCTAAAACAAAAGCACGGCGACGCTGTCTGATGGCAAGTGTCGCCGTGCTTATTTCGTTGGATGCAGTTTTAAGCTTTACTGCACTTTTCAACGATTTGCATCATTTCGTCCCAATGGGCTTCCATTTCCTTGATGAGTGCAATCTGGGTTCGTGCCCGATCCAGATTGTGGTTTTCACGCCGAATGTGGAAATACTTGTCCCCATTCAGGTGATCCGCCAGGAAACGCATACCGTTTTCCAGGGTCATCAACTTTGCACCCATGGGCAGCAGTTCCAGTTCCTTGGCATTCAAAGCACTGCCCATTTCCTTCAGGTACCCCTTGGTGAAGGCTTCAAACATGGGCAGGGACAGGCGAACCAAGGACAGATCCTGTTCATCCTCTGCCGCCGTGTTGGCACCGAAGCGAATCGAATCACCAAAGTCGTAGGCCGCCGCACCGGGCATGACCGTATCCAGGTCAATCACGCAAATGCCCCGACCCGTTGCTGCATCCAGCAGCACGTTGTTCAACTTTGTGTCATTATGGGTCACACGCAGGGGAATTTCGCCCTTTTGAACAGCCTCCAGCAATGCGCCGGTTTCTTCCTTTCTGGCTCGGCAGAAGTCAATTTCCGGCTGCACATCCTTGACCCGTCCGCAGGCATCCCGGGCAATGGCATCTTCCAGCTGCTGATACCGTGCCGGCGTATTGTGGAAGTCATGAATCACCTCATGCAGCTTCTGCGCCGGGAAGTCCTTCAGCTGACGCTGGAACTTACCAAACGCCTCGCCTGACAGCTCAAAGAGCTCCGGCGTGTCCGGCAGATCCCGTGAAATGGTATTTTCAATGAAGGGATACATCCGCCAGTATTGACCATCGTCATCCAGCACGAAGGCAGACCCGTCGTGGGTCTTCACCAGAGACAAGGTTTCCCGTGCAGGATCGCCCCCTTCGGCAAGAATCTGCTCTTTTAAGTAATCCGTTACCAGCTCAATATTTTCTATCACCTCTGCCGGGCGAGGGAAAACATAGCTGCTGATCATTTGCAGAATGAACCGTCCCTGGGGCGTGGTCACACGGTAGGTTTCGTTAATGTGACCATTGCCGTAAGGAACAACTTCCTGGGGCGCCGAAGGCAGGTCAAACTGGTCAATGATGGCATTGATCTTCTCTTCCATGTGGTTTCTTCCTTTGTTGTGTTTTCCCGAAGGTACTACCACAGTTTAACCCTTCACGCCGCCGGAAGTCAAGCCCTCTGCCAGGTGCTTCTCAATGCACATGAACAGAATGATGACCGGGATCGTCGCCAGGAGGGCAGAGGCAAACAGGTACTGCCACTCAATCATGTTGAAGGAGCTGAACTGGGTAATGCCCACCGTGATGGGCTTGTTGGCAGGGGTGGAAATCAGCACGGTGGAGATGGTGTACTCATTCCAGGAATTGATGAACACGAAAATCAGCGTGGTCACAATGCCCGGTGCCGCCATGGGCAGCAGAATATTCCACAATGCGCCTACTGTGCTGCAGCCGTCAATGCAGGCTGCCTGTTCCATTTCCGGAGAGATGGAGACGAAGGTGCCTCGCAGCAGCCAAATGGCAAAGGCCTGGTTGAAGGCGGCATTGATCAGCATCAAGCCGATGATGGAGTCGTTCAGGTGCAGGGTGTTCATCAGCTGTGAAATACCCACCAGCAGCACCACTGGCGAGAACATCTGGCTCATGATCACAAAGCCCAGGAACAGATTCCGTCCCTTAAAGCGCATACGTGCCATGGCATAAGCCGCCGGAATGCCGCAAACCATGGCAATGGCCGTTGCGCCGGTAGCCAGCAGCACAGAATTCAGCAGATACTGGAGCACGCCACGGTCGCAAATATCCTTCAGGTTGCTCCACACCCACTGGGTAGGCAGCATATTCAGGAAGTACATGTCCGTGGTTTCCGCATTGCTGCGGAAGGCGGTGATGAACATCACATAGAAGGGATACAGGATGAAGATGCAGACCACAATGACAAACAGGTACAGAGCACCCCGCACCAGCGTATCCTTCAGCTTGCCGTAACGCAGGTATGTGATGCTGCACAGCAGCACCAGCATGGCAATAAACGCCGGGGAGATGGACCAGTTGATCTTCACCGTCAGACCCTTCAGCAGATCCAGCAGGGAATCGCCTGCCTTACCGTGGTAGAGGAATGTATTCAGGTCATTGAGCAGGGACTCATTCTGGATATGTCCGCCCACCAGCAAGTCTACCTGCCGGGAGAAGGTGTAGATAATGGAGCGAACAAAGGCATGGGCAGCAATGGCTGCAAACAGTGCGGCAACGCCCGCCAGCAGGTACAGCTTGTCTGTCTTAGCAGACAATTCTCCCCGAGGGGTTGCCAGCGTGCCGTGACTGCCCCACAGAAGCAGCACCAGACTAATCACCAGCAGAAACGCCCAGGCATGAGCACTGCCGGTAGCGCCAATCCCAGTCATGCCGGGTTCATAGCCAAAGGAAGCCTTCATGAAATCAAAGCCGCTGCGGGTAATGGTTTCCTTCACGGTGAAGGTTACCATAGAGGTGGTGACGCCCTTGGAGTTGACCCGCTCCGTTGCGCTTTCTTCAATGTAGGAGCCTTCGTACTCTGCCGCCAGAGCCTCCACCTCAGCCTTTGCTTCCAGGTACTTTTCATCCCCTACAAAGGTGTTGGCACTGCGCTTCACATAAATGTCCGTCTTAAAGGTGACCAGGGGCAGGGCAAAGGTTGCCATGACCACCGCCATGCAGCAGAAGCAGAGAATCAGCGCAATCAGGTTTTTCTTCTTACTCGTCATGCCCGATCCTCCTTCCGCAGGGAAATTGCCATGTACAAGCCTGCCACTGCGCACAGGATCAGGAAGCCGATCACAGAAAGCGCCGTTGCAGGGCCTTTCTTCTGGTCATAGAAGGCCAGCATGTACAGGTAGGTAATGAGGGTATCCGTTTTGTTGGCAGGTGCGCCCTTGGTGATGGTGTAAATAATAGGGAAAGAGTTGAACACGTAGATCACGTTCAGCACCGTGCTGACCGTCAGGGACGGACGCACGAGAGGAATGGTGATTTTCCGCAGTTTCTGCCAGAAGGTAGCGCCATCCACCGTGGCTGCTTCATAGTAGGCACCGTCGATGGATTGCAGGCCGGAAAGCACGCAGAAGGTAACAAAGGGAATGGTAACAAAAATACCCACAAAGCATTCCCATGCAAACTCAATCTGATAGGTGGCACGCCAGTTAATGGCATCCTGAATGATGCCCAGGTTCAGCAGCACATTGTTCAGATTGCCATATTCGAACTTGATGATGTAGTTCCATACAGAAGCCTGAATCACCAGAGAAGTTGCCCAGGGGAAAACCACGATGGAGCGGGCAATCTTCCGGCCATGGAATTTTTGATTCAGCGTCATGGCGATAATGAAACCGAACAAGGTAGACAGTCCCACAACGGAGACGACCCAAATCAGCGTGTTCATCATCACCGTGCCGAACACAGGGGCAGAAACGGCTTCCACAAAGTTATCGAACCCGATGAATCCGCCCACCATGCCGGCCTTGGAAATCTCGCTGAACGACAGCTTAAACACAATGCCAATGGGAAACACCACGAAAATCGTCATCAGCAATACGCTGGGGAGCAGCCACAGATAGGGCTCCCACTTATGACGAACAAGTACAGAAGAACGCACTGCATATCCTCCTTCGGTTTTTGACTTCGATGCACCATCGGCATCGCCGGATGAGGAACACCCCAAAAGAGAAGGAAGGAGGTCGGACGGTCCAACCTCCTTCCTTTGTGTTTCGGTTTACTTGGTGATCTGATTCTGGAGTTCGTCCAGCAAGGTCTTTACATCGCCGCCGGTCAAAGCACTCTGTTCAACAGCAGCAGCGCCCTGCTTCACGTCGATCCACTCAGCCTTAGCGGTGGGATAGAACTTGCAGCCGTCCAGCACCTTCAGCCAAGCTTCGAAGGAAGGATTGGCGGCAACCAGTGCTTCAACAGCGGAGTTCACAGCAGGCAGGAAGTCTTCCATGCTGACCCAGCCCACATAGTTCTCAGGATCATAGAAGAAGGTGAGGAACTTGCCGATGGCTTCGTTACGGGCAGCCTGGTCGGGAGCAGAATCGTCACGGAAAGCCATGATACGGTCCATAACGCCTACAGAGCTGGAGGTCTTGCCCTCGTTGTGAGGAATGTCAGCCACAGCGTAGTTCACGCCAGTGTAGCCCTTGTCAGTGATATAGGTAGGCAGGGAGTTAGGAGCGATAACCATGGCCAGCTTGCCGGCACCGAACATATCCTGCAGGTCATAGCGGGTCTGGGTAGCGGGGTTGGGGTTGGTGTAGCCCTTGTTGTACAGGCCAACAGCAAACTCGATAGCTTCCACGTTTTCAGCGGAGTTCACGGTCCAGTTGCCTTCGTCATCCACGAAGCCGCCGCCGTTGCCCCAAGCATAGTAAGCGAAAGCAGCCTGACCTTCGTCAGTGGTCATGTCAATGCCCCAGGGATACACTTCACCGCCGTAGTAGTCCAGCAGAGCCTGGCAGGCATCTTCCAGATCAGCCCAAGTGGTGGGAACTTCCACACCGGCTTCGGTCAGCAGATCCACATTGTAGTACAGAGCACGAGCGGAAGCCAGGTCGGGCACTGCCCACACGGTTCCGTCGATCACGGACTGCTCGATGAAGCTGGGGAAGAAGTCGTTCAGCAGCTCTTCAGGGCAATAGTCGCTGACGGGGAGCAGCAGACCTTCGTTGGCATAGTCAGCGAAAGAGTCCAGGTTCAGAATGTCAGGAGCGTTATTGTTGCTGATCCGGGTAGAAACCACAGTATACACGTCGTTCCAGGAAACAACTTCCAGGTTCAGTTTAATGCCGGGGTTGGCTTCTTCGAACTTCTTCACGAAGCTCGTGCCGTTCATGCCGGTGCCGGTAAACCAGTCGTTCGTCTTAGGGCCATACTGACAGATGATTACGTCCAGCGTAATCTCATCCTCAGCCAAGCTGATGGATACACAGGAGAGTAACATAGCGAGTGCCAGAATCAATGTGACAACCTTTTTCATGAAACCGTACCTCCTCTGTCAGGCAACTACTGCCTTTTGATGAAATCATTATACCCGATTGTAAACTGTTTGTAAACCCTTTTAGGCTGTTTTGCAGCAAGAAAAATAGATAATACGGTTATTTTTTATCCAAAGTGAACATGTCTGCATACGTCTTATTGTTCTTCTCGTGTATCTCCAACCTTGACGCTTGATGTTGTCTGCATTATACTAGCAGAAGGTGGAGCAGTTCTATCCTATAATACGTGTGAACTGCTTTCACCTTCGACTACCAATCACAAAGAGGTGACTTTATGGGTGAGCATGCCTGCTCTCTTTGCCATATCGGGCTTGAAAATGTATCCGTCGTCCGCGGCGGGCAAACCTTACTCCACGATGTATCCATGCACATTCACTGCGGTCAGCTGACGGTGCTGATCGGTCAGAACGGTGCCGGCAAAACCACGCTGATCCGGGCCCTGCTGGGTGAACTGCCCCACGGCGGCGAAATCCGCCACCTGGACGGCGAAGGCCGGGACATTCCCCATTTATGCACCGGGTATGTGCCCCAGCACCTGCAGTTTGACCGGGAAATGCCGGTCACGGTCATGGACTTTATGGCCGCCGCTTTCTCCCGCCGCCCCGTATGGACAGGGGTCAGCCGCAAAACAAAAGAAGCCGTGCTGGCAGCGCTGGAGGATGTGGAAGGCAAGGAGCTTGCTTCCCGTCCCCTGGGCCGCTGCTCCGGGGGCGAAATGCAGCGGGTGCTGCTGGCGTTGGCTGTGCATCCCGCCCCTGATCTGCTGGTGCTGGATGAGCCGGTTTCCGGCGTGGATCAAAACGGCTTGAAGCTTTTCCTTGACACGGTGGTGCGGCTGAAAAAGAGCCACCACATGGCCATTCTGCTGGTCAGCCATGATCTGCGTCTGGTGCGGGAATATGCCGATCACGTGGTGCTGCTGGACAAAACAGTCCTTTGCCAGGGCTCTGCCGAACAGGTTTTCAACACCCCGGAGTTTGATGCGGTCTTCGGTGCAGGAGACGGAGAGGAGGAAGGCTGATGGAAGGCATTTATCAGGTGATGGATACGCTTCTCCCCTTTGAAGCATTCCAGTTTACCTTTATGAAAAACGCATTTCTGGCCATCCTGCTGCTGACGCCTTTGCTGGGGCTTCTTGGTTCCATGGCAGTCAATCAGCAAATGGCCTTCTTCTCCGATGCCCTGGGGCACTCCGCTTTGACCGGCATTGGTCTGGGCATTGTGCTGGGCATGAGCAGTGACTTGACGGCCATGCTCATCTTCGGCGTAATCTGGGCCATTCTAATTTGTATTATTAAGCAGACCGGTGCAGCCTCTGCCGACACGGTGATCAGCGTTTTTTCTTCCACCAGCATTGCACTGGGGCTTGTGATTCTATCCCGTGGCGGCGGCTTTGCCAAGTATTCTTCCCTGCTGATCGGCGATGTACTGGCCGTGACCCCTACGGATCTATTGTGGCTGGTATGCGCCCTGGTGGCAGGCATTGTACTGTGGATGGTGATGTACAACAGCCTGTTGCTGACCTCTATCAATCCCTCCCTGGCGAGAAGCCGTGGTATCCACACCCGGCTGAGCGAAATGGCCTTTGTGATTCTCGTGGCTGTGGCCGTCATGCTGGCTATCCGTTGGGTGGGCGTTATGCTGATTAACGCTCTGCTGATCCTCCCTGCTGCAGCCGGGCGGAACCTGGCACGGAACAGCCGTCAGCACGCTCTTTACAGCGTTCTGATCGCCCTTGTATGCGGCATTGCAGGGCTCATGAGTGCCTACGCCTGGGACACTTCCGCCGGCGCCGCCATCGTGCTGTATGCCGCCGCCTGCTATGCCATTTCGCTGGCGCTTCGCCGGGTGCGGCGTGGATAAACCGAGTACATGGAAAGGAGATCCGCATGGAACGGATCCTGTTGCTTATACCTGCCGACTGCTATGAGGATGCTGCGCCGGCACTATCTTCCGCCAAGGACAACGCCTTTTCCCCTCAGCGGATCAGCTACGGTATTGTCCTCCGGGAAGAGCCCCGGGAGGAAGACCTTGCCGCCATGCGTGCACTAGGCAGCGTTCTCTTTCTTGCCCCGGCAGACGACCCCTGGAGCAGCTTTCCTGCCCTATGGCAGGGGGAAGGCTATGTGTTGCTTTCCCACCCAGCCATGCGCTTTACACGGCATTGGGACATGCATCTGCTGAATGCCCTCCGTGCCTGCCATTCCGACAGTGACTGGCAGTGTGTGCTAACCGGGTTCCCCCCTGCGCCGGATGATCCGGTGGATGCCGTATCCCCGGTAGCAGCAGAGGGCTTTGACACTGCCGGTTGTCTCTGCTTCCATAAAGGTACGCCGCTGCGCTATGCCAAGGCTCCGGAAACCTCCGCTTTCCTCAACCCTGCCTTCTGCTTTGGTCCGGCCGCCTTTTTCACCGCCATGGCAGAGGAAACATCCCCCCTGTTCCTGGCTGCTTTCCGCAGCAAGTGGGCGCTGTTTACCATGCACAAGCCCATCCTGCACATGGCGTGGAACACGCTGATTGCCCCCTGCCCCATTCCGGCAGACGAAGGACGTGCATCCGGGCTGGCACGGTTTCAGCTGAAATTCCCCATGAAGCTAGAGGAACGGAAGCTTTCCGGCATGGCTCGGACAGGCATCTTTACCCCGGATCTCACCTTCCCCGTACGCGTGCCTCTTGCTGTGCGGCTCCAGGAATCCTGGCACACCGCTTCCGATCGGAAAAGTCACCTTTTCCCCTTGTTTGTCACCGCCTATGCTTCCCTTCCGGAACCCGGTGAGCGGCTGCCCGAGGAAGACTTCTGCCGCTTCGGCCGCCTGTCCCAGCTGCATAACCTGGCGCTTCTCTGCTTTGCAGACAGCGGCATGTCCCGCCGTTTGATGCCCATGCTGCCCAATGTGTTGGAATACAAATCCCGCTACGGACTTCCGCTGCCGGTAGAAAATCAGGCAGAGGAAGCCGCCAGGCTTTTCGCCCTGTCCAAAGTGTTTCTGCTGGCACAGGGGCGTGAAAAGTTTCTCAGCCACTCCCACTACGGGTGGATTGATTTCGGCTACCTGGGGTACCCGGTGTATGAGCGGGCGTCCCTCCATTGGGAAAGCCTATGCACGGATCAAATCGTGCTCGCCACGGTCAGCGGCAAGGTTGACCTGTCCATGATCATCGTTCCGGAAGAGAGGCTCAATGATTTGTGCGATGAAGTTCTCCGCCGGTGCAGAGAAACCTACCAATCCCTGCACACCCTGCCGGATGAAAATCAGCTTTGGCAGGACATGCTGCATGATTTACCGGACTGGTTTGAACCTGTGGAGCTGCCCAAACGCAATGGGCTGCTGGAGTTGGCAATGCTGAATCGTTCCGAAGAGTTTCACACCCAGTGAGGAGGAGAAACCATGCGAGAGAAGGATTTGCCCATTGACCGTGACTGCCATGTGGTGTATACCAACGCCTGCAAGAAGCAAATGCGGCTGATGCTCGCCAAGCACTATCCGCCGGAAGAGCAGAAAGCCCGATGGGAACAGTTTCAGCAAAAATACGCCGACTGCCTAAAAACCTGGCGCACCGACTTAGGGGGCAAGAAAAACTTCCACAACGGCAAAGGGGGCACGTACGATTCCATTGCCCTGATGTGCTTCTGGGATGTGTGCCGGGATGCGGTTTCCCCTGCCGAAATCGGTGCCATGGAAGAGAACCTGATTTTGCCAACCTTCCGTATGCTGCGGTTTGCAGACGGCAATCGTCCCTTCTGGAAAAAGCTGATGTATCTTTCCTTTGCCAAAGCCAAGAAACGGTGTGATGCTTGGCACGATTATGATATGCATCTGCAGCCCTTTGATCCGGAAAAGCCCATTGTGTATGATTTCACTTCCTGCCCGGTGGCAGAGTTTGCCAAGCAGTATGGATACACCCATGTGGTGCCCTATCTTTGCAATGTGGATTATCCTTCCTTGGAGCAACTGCACCTGCGGCTCATCCGCACAGGTACCTGTGTGGACTGCGACCGCTGCGATTACTGCATCGTAGGAGACAAGGATACCAAATGGCTTAAGGGGCACGAGGAATATGTAGATGCAGCCGGTTTCCGCCGAAATCGCAAGTAAGGATACGCCTATGTCGCCCATTGCTTTCTATCATTTGCCCGGACTGTTTGAATTCTATGACCTGTACCGGCTTTTCCTTCCCCTGTATGGGGATCACCGGGAATATTTTTACCCATGGTGCGCCATTGGTTCCATTTACGGTGCCCCGGCGGACTGCCTGTGGGGCGGCGGCCGAGTCGGCTTTGGCGACAATGACCCGAAAGCCGTGCTTGCCCTTATGCAGGAATATGGCATTTCCGCACGGCTAACCTTCAGCAATTCTCTGCTGAAGGAGGAGCATCTTTCCGACAGAAAATGCAACGACCTGTGCAGGCTCTTTGCGGAAAGCAGCCATCCGCAAAACGGCATCATTCTTCATTCCGATTTGCTTCTGGACTACGTAACGGCTCACTATCCCCAGCTGTACTGCGTTTCCTCCACCACCAAAGTGCTAACAGCCTTCGATGATTTCTGTCGGGAAGCCCAGCGTTCCGCCTTCCGGTACATTGTCCCGGATTTTCGGCTGAACATGGCTTTTCAACAGCTGAATGCCCTGCCCCCGGACTTAAAGGCAAAGGTAGAGTTTCTCTGCAACGAGTGCTGTTTCTTTGGCTGCACGGAGCGGAAGCAATGCTATGAGGCTGTCAGCCGGAAAAATCTCGGCGAGGACGTGGAGCATCATTGTCATGCTCCCCACGCAAAGGATGGCTACCGCTTCTCCTTGGCCATGAAGAACCCGGGCTTCATCAGCATTGACGACATTCAGCAGATCTACCTGCCCATGGGCTTTTCTCAGTTCAAGCTGGAAGGAAGAGGCCTTG
Source organism: bacterium (assembly GCA_963646285.1). Classification (GTDB taxonomy): domain Bacteria; phylum Bacillota; class Clostridia; order Christensenellales; family Aristaeellaceae; genus CAKUFA01. The sequence continues at coordinate 121,697 of CAVIWF010000001.1, read as the reverse complement.
GCAGCGCCATGGTGCTGGAGTTTTTACTGTACTACATGGTAAAGCCGGAACATCAATTGGAAGTTCGAGAAGCCATCTACCTGGATGCCATGCTGGATCTGTTTTGACAAAAATGCCCCGCTCATCACAGGACGAGCGAGGCATTTTTGTATGGCGTTTATTCCACAATGGGCGAAGGGGACTTTGACAGAAGGTACTTCTTATGCCAGCGGCGGTAGAGCAGTACGGAAATAATCGTGCCAACGATCCAGCCTACCGGCCAGGACATCCAGATGCCGGTAACCTGCCAAATGCCGGAGAACACCCATGTCAGCGTCACACGAAGGATCAGGTCCGTAGAGGTAGAAATCATGAACACAGCCATCTGCTGTGCACCACGGAGGATGCCGTCGAAGGTCAGCTTCGTCGCCACCACAAGGTAGAAGGGCGTTACAATCCGCAGGAAGTTGACGCCGATTTGCGTTGCTTCCGCATCCCCATCGGTAATGAACAGGCCGATCAACTGGTTGCTGAAAATCAGATACACAGCGGTAAACAGCACCGCAAAGCCGCCGCTAAGGAGCCAGCCCCACATGGAGCCGGAGTGTACCCGCTCCTTTTTGCCTGCACCGATGTTCTGGGCGGAGTAGTTGCTCAAGCCATTGGAAATAGCGGTGATGGAGGTGATCGTCATGTTGTTCAGCTTAATGGCCGCAGCATAGCCGCCCATGGCTGCCGTGCCGAAGGAATTGATCACACTCTGGATGATGATGTTGCCAACGGAAATGAAACCCTGCTGGAAAGCACTAGGAATGGCCACATGGAGGATTTTCCACAGGATGGGGAAAGAGAACAGGTGGCTGTCGCCTTCATGCTTCAGGGTGTGCACCTTCTTCAGGATGGCAACCAAAGCAGCGATGCCGCTCAGGCTCTGGCACAGGAATGTTGCCCAAGCAACACCGGCAACACCCATGTGGAATTCCTTCACAAACAGAATATCCACAAAAATGTTGGAAACAGAGCTGACCGCCAGGAACCAGAAAGGCGTTTGGGAATCGCCCAGGGCGGAGAAAATACCTGTTGCTACATTATAAATCAGCAGAAAAACGTAGCCCATCAGGTAGATGTTCAGGTACAATTCAGAATCCGCAAAGACTTCCGCAGGGGTGTTGATCAGCCCCAGCAGCCACGGGGAAACGCAGACGCCAATCAGCGTCAGCACAAGACCCATCACAGCAGAAAAGATCAATGCCGTATGCACACAGGTGCGGACATTGCCATACCGCTTCTGACCGTAGAAATCGGCGGTGATAACAGATGCGCCGATGTTGCAGCCCATGGCCATGGCGATGTAGATCAGGGTAATTTCATAGGAATTGCCCACCGCAGCCAGTGCAGCTGTGCCGATGTACCGGCCAGCCACGAAGCTGTCTGCCACGTTGTACAGCTGCTGGAAAATAATCGACCCAAAAAGAGGCAAGATATAGCTGAACAATACCTTGCCCGGATGTCCTGTGGTAAGATCCTTCATGTGTGAAAAGCCTCCATTTATTCAGGCATTGGAAGTGTGCGGTTTTCAGCCGCAACGGATATTGTAAGCTTGACAGAGACGAATGTAAAATATATCATTAAACCGAAATTGATAACCATCGGTTATGAATGGAGGAAGAGGATGGAACTCAATCAGCTTCGATACTTTATGGCCGTGGCCGAAAAAGAGCACGTCACACGGGCTGCAGAGGAACTGCATATTGCCCAGCCTGCGCTTACGAAATCCATCCGCAAGCTGGAAGCAGAGCTGGGGTATCCGCTAATCACAAAGAAAGGCCGCAACATTGAGCTGACAGCCTTTGGCAGAGTCTTGCATGAAATGTTGGCAGAACCTCTAAGCAAGTTAGACGCTATTCCCGAGCAGCTTCATCAGCTGGCTCACGGCGAAAGCACCACCATTCGGCTGAAGCTGCTGGCTGCCTCCACCTTTGCCACCGCCTGCGTGGTGAATTACCGTGCCGCCCACCCTCAGTGCCGCTTCGACTTAATGCTGGATGAAAGCGGCTCCGGAGCCGACATGGTGATTGATACCTGCGACATGAACGAAACCGTCACCGGCGGGCTAACCTTTTCCGAGCCGGTGTATCTGGCGGTACCCAAGGAATCGGTCTGGGCGCAGGACGACAGCATTTCCTTAAAAAAAGTACGTGAAGAAACCTTCATTACCTTAGCAGGCAATCGGAAGTACACGGATTTATGCACCTCCTGGTGTCATCAAGCGGGCTTCGTCCCCCGAAGCTCCTTTGAAGGAGACAGTCCTGCCACGGTGCGGAACCTGATTTCCCTGGGGTGCGGTGTAGGCTTCTGGCCGGAGAGAACATGGGGAGACGCAGGCGACGGCATTGCCCTGCTGAAAGTAACAAGCCCCGCTTGCGGCAGAAAGCTGATCCTTCGCTGGTCGGAAAACAGCCGTGCCTCCAGCCATGTCGTGCAGGATTTCGTGAACGCCTTTGTGCAGGAGATGGAGGGGTTGTTTAGTGCGCACTAATTCCATTGAATTTCCATAAATGTACCGGCTGCAGAGTGTTGCCTTTCCTGTAAGCAATGACTGCATTCAGTCTGGAAAACCGTCCTGCACCGTCAGATATTAAGCACTGCTTCGACACACTATTCCATGGCGCATTCCACGGAATTGCCGCCCAAGTTTCCTTCATCATAATGTTCAGCATCTGCAAGGGCGTCTGCGGTAAAAAGCAACTCGCCCCAGACATTTCCTTTCAACTGGGCACAGGCTGCCAGTGCGAAACATTCCATTTCAACAACAGCGCATCCTTCGATTCTACGGTATTCGACTTTCTCCTTTGTTTCCCGGTAAAAGCCATCGGTTGACCAGGTGATCACTTCGATACAGCTCAGGTTGTGGCGCTTCAGTGTTTTTTCAATCGCCCCTCGTTCTGTCTCCGATACCTGGGCAAAGGGAGAGGGCGGTAAATAGTGATAGGAAGTTTCTTCATCTCTGAGGGTCTTATGGGACACAGAAAACGCATCTTCCTCGATGGGCGCTAAAACACCGCAGGAACCGCCGCTGATAAACTCCTTCACCCCATGAGCGATAAGCCAGTCCAGAATTTGAGTGGTGTCAGGCGTTCCGACTGGAGCCTGCATCAGGCAAATCTTCTGTCCATTTTTCCCATGATTTAAGCGGGATCGTGCTTCGTTGCAGAAACAAAATGCGCTGCCATTTCAGCGTGATGTGCCTGTGCATATTGATATCCACAGCTTCACCCAGAAAGGCAAAGACCGCCTTGGCAGGCAACTTCAAATCCAAGTTTTCACGATCCGGCATGATGACAGCAGCAGGATGAAAATCACATTCCAGCATCGGAATATCGTTTTTCAGCATACGCATGGTGCTTGTCCTCGGCTGTGATGTAAAAGCTCTTTCAGGCGATCTGTTGCTTTACCGCAGGGAGGCGAAATAAGCCTTGGCATCCCCAGCGTCCCGGGTGATCTGTGCCCGCAGCTCCTCCACGCCGGAAAAAAGCTGTTCCGGACGCTGGAAGCGCAGAAAATCCAGCCGAATCTTCTTGCCATAAAGCATCAGGCAGGCATCCAGCACGTGAGCCTCCACGGTAATGCTGCCTTCCGGCAGGGTGGGATGGCGACCCACATTCACCACTGCCGGATAAATCTTCTCCTCTGCCGTAAGGTAGCAGGCGTACACCCCATAGGCAGGAAACACCTTGCCCTTTGGGGGATCCATGTTGGCCGTAGGATAGCCCATGGTGCGGCCGATGTGTTTTCCATCCATGACCCTGCCGCTCATGGTGTACCAGTGCCCCATGAGCCGGGTGGCTTCCGTGATTTCACCGGCCTCCAACAAACCTCGAATGCGGGTAGAGCTGACCGTAGCACCGTCCAGCACCACGTTGGGCACAATAATCGCCTCGCAGTCGTGATCTGCGCACCACCGGCGAATTGTTTCCCCATTTCCCCGGCCGTAAGCGCCGAAGGTGTGATTAAACCCGCACACCAGTGCCTTGGGATGATAGCGGTCGAACAAATCCTGCAAGTAGGCTTCCGGCTCCTGGGCAGCCACCTGCTTGGTAAAGGTGGTTACGCAGAGATTCTCCACGCCGAAGCCTGCCATCAGCACTGCTCTCTCCGGCAAAGTGGTCAGCAGCGGCGGTGCCGCCTCCGGGCGAAGTACCTGCAAAGGATGGGGCTCGAAAGTGCACACGTTCAGCGGCAAATGATACTTTTCCGCCAGCTCGTTGCCTGCCATCAGCAAGGCCTGATGTCCACGGTGCACCCCGTCAAAAGTGCCCAGCACCATCACACAGGGCGACGTACTCGCAGGATCACGCAGAATTTTCATGGGTGTGTTTCCTCCCCTTCCGGTGCCAGCAAGGCACGCCAGCATAGTTCCTTGCCTTCACGGGCTGCAATGCCCCAAAACGCTCCTTGAGCATACACTCGCACAGCCTCGCCTTCTGCCGGTGTGCCGGGAAGGATGGGCAGTTTTGCGCCGTTGACCACACGCTTATAAAGGGACGCCGGTACATCCACCTTCGGCATATGCCCAATGGGCGCATCCAAGGGAATCAGATGCTCCGCCAGCTTACCTTCCGCCGCAAGGGCTTCTGCTTCCTCCAAGGTCATGGCTGTCTCCAGATCAAACGCACCGCTTTGCGCACGGAGCAAGAACCGCATATGCGCAGGGCAATCCAGCATTTGTCCCATATCATGACAAATGGAACGAATATACGTCCCCCGGCCGCAGTGAATGGTCATCAGAAAGCCGTGTTCCGGCTGTTCCTCCCCCACTTGGATGCTTTCCACATGCACCAGCCGCTTGGGAACCTCTACCTCCTCACCCTTCCGAGCAAGGGCGTACAAGGGCGTTCCGTCTTTTTTGATGGCAGAATAAGCACTGGGTTGCTGCCAAATATCCCCCGTCAAAGTCTGTGCAGCCTTTTCCACCTGTTCCCGCACAGGATAATGATCCCCCACGGCAATCACCTTGCCGGTGGCATCCTGGGTATCCGTGGCTGCGCCGAAGGCGACCTCAGCAACATAGGTCTTTTCCTTGTCCACCAGATAATCAAACAGGCGGGCTGCCTTGCCAATCATGATCGGCAGCACGCCTGCCGCCTCAGGATCCAGGGTTCCGGCATGACCGATTCGCTTCTCCCCCGTCAGGCGACGGAGACGACCCACCACGGCAGCCGAGGTCATTCCCGGGGGCTTCAGAATGTTCAGGAATCCGTTCATGCAGTAGCTCCGTTCATTTCATCTTTCATGGCTGCTACAACCCGGCTGACTGCCACCTGCAAGGGTGCATCAATGGTGCAGCCTGCCGCCAATTCATGGCCGCCGCCGCCCATCATTTTCGCCACATTATCCACCGTATAGGGTTCAACAGCACGCAAGGAAAACTTGGTGCGCCCGCTGTCCAGCTCCCTTGCCATCACAGCAAACTTTGCGCCCTCTACATTCAGGCCGTAATTCACAATGGTTTCCGTATGCTCCGGCAGTGCGCCGCAATCTTCCATGTCCTTTTGGGTCAGCGTAATCACCGCAATGCGGCCGTCTGCCTCAAAGGTCATGGTATCCAGTGCACGGCCAATCAGCAGGGTCTGTGCCTTGCTCCGCTGCTGGAACAGGATCCGATTCATCTTTGCCAAGGGCAGATCGCACATTTCCAACAAATCCGCCGCCATGCGCAAGGCCTCCGGGGTGGTGTTAGTGAAGGCAAAGTTTCCCGTATCCGTTGAAATGCCGCAATACAGGCACATGGCAATTTCCCGGGTGATGGTCACATGGAGCAGAACCAGCAATTCACGAACGAGCAGGGCTGTGGCTGACGCATTGGGATCAATATCATTCTCCTCTGCATAGCATGGATTGGTGCCATGATGATCCACCTGGGCCGTATGATCAGCACGCTTCAGCAGCACTTCACTGGTACCCAGCCGTGCCGCATCTGCCGCATCCACAGCGATGGTCAGGTCATAATGGGCGGCAGCCTTGTCTGCCGTCAAGTAGGCATCTGCCCCTGTCATAAAGGACAAATTATCCGGTATCTTATCCTGGCAGAAAACCGAAACCTGTTTGCCCAGCTGCTGAAGCCCCAACCGCAGTGCCAGAGTGCTGCCGATGGTATCCCCGTCCGGGTTCACATGGGAGCACAGGGCAATGGTTTTTGCAGGCATAATGGCCTTGGCAATGGTCTCCGGGTCACGCTTCAGTTTCGTGTTCTTCCGTTCCATGTTCGTCAGTCCCTTCCGACTTCTGTGCATCCGCCAGCACCTTGGCAATGTGCACGCCATAGGCAATGTTCTGATCGCTGACAAAGCTCATTTCCGGGCTGTAGCGAATCAGCATCTGCTTGCCCAGTGCACGGCGGATATAGCCGGAGGCGCTCTTCAGTGCCTTCATCAGGTCATCCCGCTTATCATCTTCCAGCACGCTGACATAAATCTTTGCATAGCGCAGGTCACGGGTCACTTCTGCCCGGGTCACGGAAAAGGTGCCGCTGATGCGGGGATCGTTCAATTCCTCCCGAATGATTCGATCCACTTCCCGGCGGACTTCTTCGGAAATACGGTCGATTCTCTGATAACTCATGTTGATCCTTTCCATGGGAACTTGCCCCAAAATCCAAGTGAGGGAGGGCGAGCCCGTGTCGGTCGTCCTCCCTCGCCATTATATCCGTTTTCGATGGCTTACCGCGGGATTTCCTCCATTACATAGCATTCCACGATGTCGCCTTCCTTGATGTCGTTATGGCCTTCCAGGCTCATGCCGCACTCGAAGCCTTCACGCATTTCCTTCACGTCATCCTTCAAGTGCTTCAGGCTGCTCAGCTTGCCTTCGAACACCACCACATTGTCACGCAGCAGGCGAACCTGTGCATTCCGCTGCACCTTGCCATCCGTCACATAGCAGCCGGCAATAATGCCTGCGCCGGTGATCTTGAACACGTTGCGAACCTCGGCATGACCCAGGAGCACTTCCTTGTATTCCGGCTCCAGCATGCCCTTCATGGCCTTTTCCATGTCCTCAATGGCCTTGTAAATCACGGTGTAGAGGCGCACATCCACCTTTTCCCGCTCTGCGGTTTCACGAGCAGAAGCATCCGGGCGAATGTTAAAGCCAATGATAATGGCATTGAAAGCAGCAGCCAGGTTCACATCGTCCTTGGTGATGGCACCTGCGCCCGAGTGGAGCACCCGCACCTTCACCTCGTCGTTGGACAGCTTCTCCATGGCCTGTTTCACAGCTTCCACAGAACCCTGTACGTCTGCCTTGATGATCAGGTTCAGGGTGGTCACCTTGCCAGCTTCGATGGTGGAGAACAGGTTCTCCATGCTCATCTTGGCCATGGTGGCCTCACGGGATGCCTTCAGCTTGTCACGGCGTTCCTGCGCCACCTGACGGCTCAGGTGGTCGTCGCCTACGGCAATCAGTTCATCACCGGCAGCAGGCACTTCATCAAAGCCCATGATTTCCACAGGCATGGAAGGACCAGCCTCCTGCACCTTTTCGCCCCGGTCGTTAATCAGTGCACGGACACGGCCTGCAGCCATACCGGCAATGATGTTGTCACCCACATGGAGGGTACCGTTCTGCAGCAGCACGGTAGCCAGGGGGCCACGTGCCTTATCCAGCTTGGCTTCAATGATGACGCCGCGGCCAAGCCGGTTGGGATTGGCACGAAGCTGCAGCATATCCGCCTGCAGAAGGATCATTTCCAGCAGTTCATCCACGCCTTCGCCAGTCAATGCGCTGACGGGCACGGTAATGGTATCGCCGCCCCAGTCTTCACACACAACGCCGTACTGGGTCAAGTCCTGCTTCACCTTTTCGGGGTTAGCGGCAGGCTTATCCATCTTGTTAATGGCTACAATGATGGGCACACCGGCAGCCTTGGCGTGGTTAATGGACTCAACCGTCTGGGGCATAACGCTATCGTCAGCAGCCACCACCAGCACGGCAATATCCGTTGCCTGAGTACCACGGGCACGCATGGCGGTAAAGGCCTCGTGACCGGGGGTATCCAGGAAGGTAATGCTGCGGTCATCCACATTGACCGTGTAAGCACCAATGTGCTGGGTAATGCCGCCGGCTTCTCCAGCCGTCACACGAGACTTGCGGATGTAGTCCAGCAGCGAGGTCTTGCCGTGGTCAACGTGACCCATGATGGTAACAACCGGAGGACGAGCCACCAGGTTTTCTTCATCATCGTCGAAGTCCTCAGCCACCAGAGCGTCTTCTGCGGTCTGCTCAGGCTTCTTTTCCAGGGTAATATCGAAATCGGAGCAAACCAGCTGTGCCGTATCGAAGTCAATTTCGCTGTTGATGGTGGCCATGTTGCCCAGCATGAACAGCTTCTTAATGATTTCACCGGAGGGCTTGCCGATCTTTTCGCACAGGTCACGGACAACAATGGTATCGCCAGCCATGTAGGCGTTCTCGATCTTGATAGGTGCCATCATCTGCTGAGCAGAGGGCTTCTTGATGCGGGAACGCTTGCCGCCGCGGATCACATCGTCATCATAGCCATTGAAGTTATCACGAGCCATCTGCTTCCGGTTGCGGGTCACACGTTCCGGGTCATGCTGACGGACGTAATTCTTCTTGTTGGGATCATAATTGGAAACCCGTTCCTTCTCCATAGGCGGAGTAAGTTCGGGACCACGGCTGCGGCTCATACCGCCGCCACGGTTCATGCCACCCTGAGGACGTCCCTGACCGAAGCCGCCCTGGGGACGGTTCTGACCGAATCCACCCTGAGGACGAGCACCACCCTGCGCGCCACCGGCAGGACGGCCATACTGTCCCTGAGGACGAGGTGCACCAGTGGGAGCATTGGCAGGACGGCCGTAGGGTCCCTGAGGACGAGGCGCACCAGCGGGAGCATTGGCAGGACGGCCATAGGGTCCCTGAGGACGAGGTGCACCAGCCTGCGCATTGGCAGGGCGACCGTAGGGTCCCTGAGGACGAGGCGCGCCAGCCTGAGCATTGGCAGGACGGCCATACTGTCCCTGAGGACGTGCGCCGCCCTGAGCACCTGCCGGTGCCTGACGAGCCGGCATCGGCGGACGAATCACATTGGGGGCAAGACCCACAGGCTTCTGGGCAATCTGCTGGCCGGGACGGGCAATAATCTGACCGATAGCCGGCTTCTTGGGTGCCTCTTCCTTGGGCTCTTCTTTGGCAGCAGGCTTTGCTTCTGCCTTGGGAGCTTCTGCCTTAGGCGCAGCATCCTTGGCAGCAGGCTTTTCTTCCTGCTTGGGCGCTTCCGCCTTCTTCTGTGCAGGAGCTTCTGCCTTGGCGACCGGCTTCTGCTCTGCCTTGGGAGCAGCATCGGCCTTGGGGGCAGGCTTTGCTTCCGGCTTAACTGCTTCAGCCTTGGGCTTCTCTGCCTTGGGGGCTTCCGCCTTAGGGGCAGTCTCTGCCTTGGGGGCAGCGCTGACCTTGCGGGCTGCTTCATCCTGAGCACGAGCTGCCTCTACAGCAGCCTTTTCATCCTCATCCAGCATGGTGAACGCCTTGGAGTGAGAAGACAGTACCTTCTCCTGCTCCTCACGGCGCTTCTGCGCTGCGCGTTCTTCTTCTTCTCTGTTAAAGCGGGATTCCATCTTCTTCAGAGACTTCATCAGCGCATCGGCGCTATCACGCATCTTGCTTGCCTTTTCCAGCACCTTGGATGCGCCTGCCGCCAGTTCCTTGGTAGCTTCCTTCTTGTTCACTCTCGTCATTCGACGCTTGCACCCCCGCAATGAATTTCCGTCTTTATCTGTCTTTTCTCAAAGCCTTACAGCCCTGAGAGGGATCGGATCTGATCTGCCAGACCGCCGGGCGCCACCACCATGGCAACGCCTGATCTGCCTGTGGCCTCCTGCAGGAGACCTTGAGGCAAGATGACCAGCGGTACGCCGTGGTGTTCACATGCTGCCTCGTATTTTTGCCTTGTGCCTTCCGATGCTTCTCCATCCAGAAGAACCACCCCGGCCTTTTCCGTGCGAATGGCCTGCAAACAGCCATCCATGCCGAAGGTTGCCTGCCGGGCCCGCACGCACAAGCCCATCAGCCCGCAAAGCCTTTTTTCGTCCACGGTGCTTACTCCTCCTGGGGCGGCGGCAGGCTGTCCAGCTCCTGCCGGAGCTGGGAAGCCACCTCTTCAGTAAGCTGCACTTCCAGTTGGCGTTCCAGCTGCCGCTGCTTAATCGCCCGCTGGAGGCAGGCCGCATTGCGGCACACATAAGCGCCACGGCCAGGCTTCTTTCCCACCGGATCCATGGAAACAGATCCGTCAGGGGCACGCACCACCCGGATCAGCTCTTTCTTCGGCTTCATTTCCCGGCACCCCACGCACATGCGCATGGGAATCTTCTTGGGTTTCATGGTGCCGCTTTCCTCCTGTCCTTCAGGGCTTCTTACAGTGTGTCGTCGTCCTCAACGGGGGCAACTTCCTCCGTCTGAGGCTCTTCCGGCATCACATAGCTGGTAAAGCTGTCATCCAGCATCATGGGCGTATGCTCGACTTCTTCTGCCATGTCAGGCATTTCCGCAGCCTGGGACTGGGACTTAATGTCGATCTTCCAGCCGGTCAGGCGAGCGGCCAGGCGAGCATTCTGTCCTTCCTTGCCGATGGCCAGGGACAGCTGGTTATCCGGCACCACCACCCGGCAGGACTTTTCATTTTCCGCCGTGTACACGCTCAGCACGTGGGCAGGATTCAGGGCGTTGGCAACAAATTCAGCAGGATCACTGGACCACTTGATGATGTCGATCTTTTCGCCCTTCAGCTCCGTCACCACCCGATCCACACGGCCGCCCCGCTGGCCTACGCATGCGCCTACGGGATCGATCATGATGTCGGAAGAGGAAACGGCCATCTTGGTGCGACTGCCTGCTTCCCGGGCAATGGACTTAATGGTCACCACACCGGCGGCGATTTCAGGCACTTCCATTTCAAACAGGCGCTTGACCAGGTTGGGATGGGTCCGGCTCACCTTCACCTGAGGTGCATGCTGGTTAGCGGCGGTATTCCGGTTCACCTGCAGCACGTAGACCTTAATGTGGTCGTCATCATGCAGCTCTTCGCCGGGGATCACATCTTCCCGATCCAGAATGCCTTCCGTGCGTCCCAGTTCCACAAAAATGTGCTCCGGCTCCACACGCTGCACCACAGCCGTCAGGATTTCGTTTTCCTTTTCAATATATTCGTCATAGATCTTGCCCCGCTCCGCTTCACGGATGCGCTGCATGATCACCTGCTTAGCCGTCTGGGCAGCCACCCGGAGGAAACCGTTGGGAGTTACATCCACTTCGGCAATGTCGCCCATCTGGTAGCCGGCATTCAGCTTCTGTGCATCCTCCAAGCTGATCTGGTTGCCTGCATCCTCTACTTCGGGGACAATCAGCTTCCGTGCGTACACGTGTGCCACGCCGTCGTTGCGGTTGACCACCACAGCCAGATTGGCAGGCACGTTTTCGCCCTTGGTCAGGTTCTTCCGATAAGCAGCCTTCAGTGCCTCCTCAATGGCACCGAACAGCAGCTCTTCGCTGATGTCCTTCTCCTTGGCCAAGGCTTTAATGGCTTCGATAATCTCAGACTTCTGAGGCTTATCGTTCTTCACGGTCTTCTTCATGCTATATCCTCCTGCGCTCGTTGTTTCGTTTATTCGGAAAGATCCACGGACTCGATGCCTTCCATATCCACCACAGGCTTTACCAATGCGGCTGCCTTTCGGGGAATCCGCTTTTCTCCTGCAGGCGTATCCAGCACAATTTCACCGTTTTCCAGCCCTGCCAGAATGCCTGTAATGACCTTTTGTCCATCCATGGCTTTGAAGAGCTTAATCTCGATTTCACTGCCGAGTGCCCGCTCAAAGTCACGATCTTTCTTCAGAGGACGGTCAATGCCTGGTGAAGAGACTTCCAGAAAGTCATAATCGTAGCTTTCCAGCTGGGGCTGAATGGCACGATGGTACGTTTCGCAATCGTCCATGCTGATGCCTTCAGGCTTGTCAATGTAGATGCGCAGGTACTTGCCGGCACCTTCCTTATCAAGGCACACATCCACCAATTCAAACCCCAGCTGATCGGCCAGCCGCTTGCACTTGGGTTCCACCACCGTTGTCAGTTCCGCCTTCGCCATGGTCGCTCTTCACCTCATAATTTCCTAAATTTTCCTGTTAACAACAGAAAAGAGGGACACACTCTGCCTTAGACAGTCAACAGGGACACGCATTCCCCATTGTCGAGCCAGCTAACGCTCGAAAGTCCTTGCAGCAGTGCCCGCTCTTTTACGTTGAACCCTTCTTTCATGGCACATCCTCCTTCATAGGAAGGAAGCTTGCCGTATCATCCCATCCTTTATGGTTGTGAAAGGACAGGCAGGAAAACTCACACACATGGCAGTATATCACAGCTTTTTCCGGAATACAAGCATTTTCCTTTACTTTTTCGCTGCAGGCCGAGAAAAGTGTTCTGAGTGTTCTGCCCCTGCCACTGCACTGTTTTGCCATGTATGAAGCAACCCCTGATCAGCTTTTCGAGCCCATCAGGGGTCTGCCTGCATTTACTTTCCATCCCGAATCATGCGGCGGAAATCCTCCACCAGCGTGGCCATGCTGGCAGACTTTTTGATGTTATCCGCCACCAGATTGCAGCTGTACAGCACGGTGGAGTGATCCCGTCCTCCGAAGGCCTGCCCGATCTGAGGCAGAGAAAGCCCCGCCATTTCCCGGGACAGGTACATGGAAATCTGCCGCGGCACGGTGATCTCCCGGCGGCGGGAGGAGCCCGTAATGTCCTCCGGCGACAGGTTGTAGAAGCCGCTGACCGTTTCAATGATCATATCGGCCGTAATCTGCTTGGGTGCCTTCCGGACAAAAATTTCCCGCAGGGCTTCTTCGCAAAGGGAAGGGGTAATCGGCTTGTTGACCAGTCCGGAATAGGCTGCCAGGCGAATCAGGCTGCCTTCCAGCTCACGGATGTTGCTGTCCACCCGGCTGGCAATCAGCTCCAGCACTTCATCCGATACCTGAATATGATCGGAAATAGCCTTCTTCCGCAGGATAGCAATTCGAGTATCAATATCCGGGCGCTGAATGTCAGCAATCAGACCCCACTCGAACCGGCTGCGGAGCCGCTCTTCCAGCCGGGCAATGTCACGAGGAGGACGGTCGCTGGTCAGCACAATCTGCTTATGGGCATCATGGAGGGTGTTAAAGGTATGGAAGAATTCTTCCTGAGTACTGTCACGGCCGGCAATGAACTGAATATCGTCCACCATCAGGATATCCACATTGCGGAACCGATTGCGGAACTCAATATTGCGATTCTGCTGAATGGCAGAAATCATTTCGTTGGTAAACTCTTCGCTGGTGATATACAGCAGCTTGGCATCCGGCCGCTGCTGCTGCACAAAGTGACCAATGGCGTGCATCAGGTGGGTTTTCCCCAGTCCCACGCCGCCGTAGAGGAAAAGGGGGTTGTAAGCTTCTGCCGGAGCTTCGGCAACCGCCAATGCAGCCGCATGGGCAAAGCGATTGCTGCTGCCTACCACGAAGGAATCGAAAGTATACCGGGGATTCAGCAGCATGGAGCCTGAGGGGCGCTGAGTTGCTTCCTCTTTCTTGCCCTTTTCCGCTGCACCCAGGTCGATGGTGCCAGCTTCCTCCCGGGTAACCACAACCACCTTCATGGGGCTGCCTGCCACCTGGCTGACGCAGGAAGTGATCAGGTCAATATAGCGGGACAGCATGGCCTTGATGTAGTTCACATCCGTGCAAAGGGTCAGCACGTTGCCTTCCAGCTTCAGAGGAGAAAGGCTGGTCTTCACCCAGGTATTGAAAGATGTTTCATTCATCTCACTTTTAATGAGTACCAATGCCTTCTCCCAAAGCTCCTGCATGTCCATCATGCTCCCGCCCCTCTGCAACATGTGAATATAATATAGGTTCTGCCCCGTTTTACCCTGCATACAGGGAATTGCCTCATCCTCCCGGTGATGAAAAGCGCTGTCATCAGTGAATGAAGCTTGCATGACCTTTTAACAGAACACGTGAGCTCATTTTGCCGTCTTACCGCCTGTCAGGCTGTGCAAAACTCGAATCCGAAAAAAATCGTGCTGGTCAATCATAGCATGAACACGTGGAAATTTCAAGAGGTTTGCAAAAGAAGGCCTTGTGCATAACGGAAAAAGCCTGTGGAAAACTTTCCTCACAAGGCATTGTGGTTGCGTAACAGAAAGGCACAAGATTTGCGGTTACATGTGCATAATATACATTAACTATGTATATTATGCACTGTTCTGCAACGAAGAAATACCGAAAAAACACAAAAAACTTTTTTGTACAAATGGATGCTTCTTTTCTTCCGCCCTGCAAGGAATATGACGTTCCCATGTCGAAATAAGCATGTTGGGTTGAATACCCATGGAAGGAGGCGCCCGCCGTGCCGATGCATATTACGGAGCGGCAGGTCAGGGAGATACTCAGACCACGCCTGGGTTCTGCTGTGGTGGATCAGTCAGATTTGTGCGCAGGTGCTGCCAATCTCATGTGCACCTACGCATCCTATCGGGATACCTTTGAAGGAATGACAAACCAGGTGGAGCATTATTTGTTCGGGAAACTGTATGAGCTGCTGGGACCCAGCATGACGGTTCGGCTGGACAACGGAACACTGAAGCGCATCCGCATGAAGGAAATGCCAGAGTTGGCGGACGAGGCCATGGGTGCCATGTTCGAAAGTATGCAGATCTATTCTGTGAACTATGCCAACCTGAAGGACTACTCCATGCGTTCCGGCTCGCTGAGCGCCATGCGGGTGCTGTATCAGAAGTACGGTGCTTTCCAGCCTGCAGAGGAACGGGTGCTGCTCAAGCGCATCATCCGGGAGCGGTATCCCCAGAGCCGCTACGAAAGCTGGCTGCCTGACGATGATCAGGAGTCCGACAGTACCAACTAACCCATCGATGACCGCTCAATCAAGAAAGGAAAACCATCATCCATGAAGAAAATCACCTCCCTTTTGCTGGCTGCTTTTTTGTTTGCCCTGCCTGCCCTTGCCGGGGCAGAAACCGTTGCCACCTCTTTTTACCCCATTTATCTGTTGACCATCAACCTGACCCAGGGGGTGGATGGGGTGAATGTGCACAATCTCGCCGCTCCCGGCACAGGCTGCCTTCACGACTATCAGCTGCAAACCAGTGATATGAAGGCATTGGCGCAGGCAGACGTGTTCCTTGTCAACGGTGCCGGCATGGAAAGCTACCTGACCCACGTGTATGATGCTTTCCCCAGCCTGCCGGTGGTGGAGGCTTCTACCGGTGTGGAGCTGCTGGATGACGATGATATGCCCGTGGCCATCGGCGAAGGGGAAACGGAAGTGAATGCCCACATCTGGCTTGACCCCAAAAACGCCATCATCATGGTGCAGAACCTTTGTGAAGGCTTGAGCCAGGCCATGCCGGAGCACCGTGAGGCCTTCGAAAGCAATCGGGATGCCTACCGCGCCCGTTTGGAAGCCCTGGATGCTGCCTTGACGGAAGGGCTGAAGGATTTGCCCCACAAGGACATCATCACCTTCCACGAAGCTTTCCCCTACTTTGCCAAGGCTTACGGACTGAATGTGGTTGCCGTGGTGAACAGAGAGCCCGGTGATGCCTTGTCCCCTGCCCGGCTCAGCGAATTGGTCAAGCTGGTAGAAACCCTTGGCACGCCGCCCCTGTTTGTGGAACCTCAGTATGAGGACATGGCCGCCCAAACCCTCGCCCAGGAAACCGGCGCAAAGGTCTACACACTGGATCCCGTGGTTACCGGCCCCGAGGATGCAGCAGAAGCCCTGACCTACTACGAGACCACCATGCTTGCCAATATGGAGACCCTGCAAACCGCATTGGGCGACCAATAAACATCAGCGAAAATCATTTCATTTTGAACCACCATGTGCTATAATGTTCGGTAAATATGCTCGTACGTTTTAAGGAGGGTCGCCCGTGTTTAACAAGCTTATGAACAACTTCTATTATGGTAAAAGCGGAAAGGGAGATTTCCGTGAACAGGATCTGCCCAAGAACCGTTGGCAGCTTTTCTGGGAAATGCTCCGCATCCGCTTTTCGGCACTGATGCGGCTGAATCTCATGTACATGATTTGCTGGCTGCCTGCCATGGTGGTGCTGACGCTGGGTGTCATGAGTATGCTGACCCAGTTGGCCGTGGATGAAGAGATCACCAACGAAGTCATTACCAACCTGCGCAATATGCTCAGCAGCATCAGCCTGACCACTTTGACTTTGCTGATCCCCTGCATTGCCATTACAGGGCCCTTCACTGCCGGCATTGCCTACGTGACCCGGAACTGGGCACGGGACGAGCACGCCTTCATCTGGGCGGACTTTAAGGATGCCGTGAAGGACAACTGGAAGCAGGGTCTTGCTGTTTCCTGCATCACCAGCCTTGTACCCTTCTTCGCCTTTATCTGCTGGAACTTCTACGGACAGATGTCCCAGCAGTCTCCCCTCATGGTGGTGCCTCAGGTGCTGGTGTTGATGGTGGCTCTGATTTGGTCCCTGGCGGTAACCTACATGTACCCCCTGATGGTCACCTACAAACTTCGCTTCCGTGACCTGATGCGCAACGCCCTGCTCCTGTCCGTGGCACGGCTGCCCCAGAGCATTGGCATTCGCCTGCTGCACTGCGTGCCCCTGGTGCTTGCCTTCCTGGTCGCCCTTCTGGCCAATCAGCCGGTGTATGCTGTGATGGGACTGTTCCTGTACTATCTGGTGCTGGGCTTCGGCCTGAGCCGCTTTGTCACTGCCAGCTACACCAACGGGGTCTTTGACCGGTATATCAACAGCCGAATCGAGGGCGTTGAGGTCAATCGCGGCTTGTACACCGGCACAGATGATGACGATGATGATGAGGACGAAGAGGAGCATTCCGGGGATGCTCAGGATCCTCAATAAAACACTGCCATGGGGCATGAATGGGAGAAACGTATGTACACGGGATTTGCTGAAGTTTATGATGAACTCATGGCGGATGTAAAGTATGATGAATGGGCGGACTTTTATGTCAAGATGATGGCCGCCTTTGGGATTCGCACCGGAAAGATTTGCGAGTGCGCCTGCGGCACCGGCAACCTGACCATCCCGCTGCAAAAGCGGGGCTTTCACGTAACCGGTGTGGACATGAGTCAGGATATGCTCTGGCGGGCAGCACAGAAGGCACGTGATGCAGGGGCAGCCATTCCCTTTGTCCGGCAGGATATGCGGAAGCTGCACCTGCACCGCCCCATGGATGCGGTGCTTGCCACCTGCGATGGGGTGAATTATCTGCTGACGGATGAAGACTTGCTGGCCTTTTTCCATTCCGCCTACAGTGCCTTGCGTCCGGGCGGCGGACTGTTCTTTGACGTATCCACCCCCTACAAGCTGAAGAATGCGCTGGGCAATCAAATCATCTGCGATGATACGGAGAATATCACCTACCTGTGGCAAAACACCTTCTCGGAAAAGAATCAGCAGGTGGACATGCATCTTTGCATCTTTGTAAAGCAGGAGGACGGGCTGTACAAGCGCATTGATGAGGAGCAGAAGCAGCACGCCCATGAAGCGAAGCACTTGATGGATCTGATGCATCAGGCAGGGTTCGACCGCACCATGGTATTCGGCAACCGCCGCATGGAGCAGCCCCGGGAAAATGAACAGCGCTGGCATTTTGCAGCAGTTCGCAGATTGGATCCAGACGGAACGGAAGGCAGGCAATAACATGCAGACAAAACTGAGAGGCGACCGTGTGCTGCACATGACCCTGATGGATGGACAGGCACGGGTGCTTTTTCTTGAGACCACCAACATGGTGCAGCATGCTGCGGATATTCACAATGCGACCCCCGTGTGCACCGCAGCCCTGGGGCGGCTGATGACCGGCACCACCATGCTGGGCGTTATGATGAAGGGTGAAAACGAGTCCGTCACCGTAACCATCAAAGGGGATGGCCCCATGGGCACTTTGGTGGCTGTGGCCAATCACGGCCATGTCAAGGCCTGTGCAGATGATCCCCAGGTGGAGCTTCCCCTGCGTGCAGACGGCAAGCTGGATGTAGGCGGTGCCGTTGGTCACCACGGCCGCATGAGCGTGGTCAAGGATCTTGGCCTGCGTGAGCCCTACATCGGGCAGTGCCAGTTGGTCAGCGGCGAGCTGGGCATTGATTTTGCCAACTACTTCACCACCAGCGAGCAGCAGCCCAGTCTGGTGGCCTTGGGTGTGCTGGTCAGCGGCACGCAGGTGCTGAAGGCCGGCGGTTTGCTGATTCAGCCCCTGCCCGGCTGCACGGAAGAAACCCTCAGTGCCTTGGAGCTTCGCAGTCCCATGTTTGCCGATATTTCCCGTGAAATGACCATGGCGACCATGGAACAGCTGACCGAGGACTGGTTCCGTGGCTTGGAGCCTCAGCTGCTGGAAGAACAGCTCATTGGCTGGCACTGCGGCTGTGGGCGTGAAAAGATGGAAAAGGCGCTGATTTCCCTGGGGACAAAGGAGCTGCAATCCCTCATTGACGAGGATGAAGGCGCCGAGCTGACCTGCCACTTCTGCCACGGCCAGTACCGCTTTTCCACCGGGGATTTGAAGCAGCTGCTGGCCAAAGCCACAAGACCCTGATAAAGGAGATTGCTTTCCATGAACTGTATTGATTTTGACGCTCACTTTGCGGACTATACCGCCCAATGGATGAAGGAACACACCAAGGATTACCGCAGCTATGATGAAATGGAAGAGGACATGCCCAACGTGTACATGACCTTCCTGAACACCCCTGCCTCCTGGCTGCAAGGCGTAACCCCCGGCGCATACTTCACCCAGTACGAAGATGCCAAGGATTTGGTGGACTGGCTGAATGAATACTGCAACCGAGGCATTACCGTGCCGGATCTGCTGCTGGATCAGATTCAGGCCGTTGGTAAGCCTTGCGAAAAGCGTCTTGTTGCCCTTTTGAAGGATGATATGGCCACGGAAGAAGCCAAGATGACCGCTGTGGGGCTATTGCGGGAAATGGGTTCCGACCTGCCGAAGATGCTCTACATTTCCTGGCAGCTGAACCGGAACGATCATGACGACCTGTGCGACAACGTACTGGAATCCTTGGAGGAAATGGGGCGCTGTGCCGTTCAGCCCATGCTGGAAGCCCTGCCCAAGGCCAACCGAGCCGGACAGGAAGCCCTGCTGGACGTGCTGGCCAACTATCCCGGCAACGAGCAGGTGTTCCAGCTGGCACTGCGGCTTTTCCGGGAGAACCCCAAGCGCCGTGCACTGTTCGCCAGTTATCTTGGCAAGCTGGGCGATGATCGGGCCTTGCCGGATCTGATGGCCGCCGCAAAGGATGACACGGTCATGTACCTGGACTTCATCGAGCTGCGCAACGCCATTGAAGAGCTGGGCGGCACCGCACCGGAGCGGGAATTTGATGACGATCCCACCTACGACGCCCTCTTCGGGACGGACAAGTAAATGCACCCCCCTGCGAAGGATATGCTCCT
Organism: bacterium; assembly: GCA_963646285.1. Lineage (GTDB taxonomy): Bacteria > Bacillota > Clostridia > Christensenellales > Aristaeellaceae > CAKUFA01. Next base: position 102,163 of record CAVIWF010000001.1, on the reverse strand, counting down.
GCGCAGGGGGATTTTTTTTCATCATTTCGGTTCTTCACGGAAAGTTAGGAAAAGGAATGAGTAAAAACATATTAGGCATGAAGAGGCGGACCTTTGCTAAGGCATGGATGATTGCCGAGAGACAATAACAAGACCTAGGCAGACAAGGAATTCCGCTTTTACTATCGCATCGATATATCCTTCACTGCCGTACCAATCATGACGAAGTCATGAAATACTTCAGGGCTATCATTCCCCAAAAAACGTGAAGAACCGAGTTTTTTTCATTGTGTTTTATGAACGATTATCGTTTTTTATTGTTTTTCGTTTGCCTTTTTGTTGCTTTCCTGTCATAAAAGTGATATGATCATATCAGTTTCAAACCCCACTTTGAAAGGAGTCCTTCCTCCCATGAAAAAGCTGATGTCCCTGGTTCTTGCCCTTGCCATGGCACTTTGCTGCCTGACCTTCGCCTCTGCCGAAGGTGGACTGAGCGTGCTGCTGCTGGTTCCCAGCACGGAAGGCAGCTATTTTTCCGCTTCCGTCCTTGCTGTGAAGGATTTGGAAACCAAGTATCCCGGCACCACCACAGAAACCATTGCCATGGGTGCTATTCCCATGGACAAGGCAAGCGCCGAATACGAGCTGGAAACCTACATGCCCTTCTTTGAGGAAGCCTGTGCCTCCGGCAAGTATGACCTGATCATCACCATGGGTGCTGAATGCAACGCTGCGCTGATCGCCGCTGCACAGAAGTATCCCGAGCAGAAGTTCTTCAGCGCAGACCTGCAGGGTATTGAAGGCTCCGCTTTGGAAACCGATCCCCTGAGCAATGTCTATGGCCTGATGTACAAGAGTCAGGACATTGGCTATCTGGCTGGCTATGTGGCCTGCCTGGTAACCACCAGCGATATGCCCAAGGCCAATGCGGACAAGAAGGTTGGCGTCATCGTCGGCATTGACGCTCCCGGCCTGAATGAATACATCGGCAGCTTCTGCCAGGTGTGCGAGGAGCAGGGCGTAACAGTATACATCGACTATGCTGGTGACTTCATGGCCGACATTGCGCCGCAGGTTGCCGAAAAGGCAGCCGCCATGTATGCCGCTGGCGTTGATGTGATTTGGCAGGTAGCAGGCAGTGCCGGTTCCGGCGTATTCACTGCCGCAAAGGAAGCAGACCGCTATGCCTTCGGCGTGGATTGCGACCAGACCCTGACCGTTTCTGACCCGGATGAGGCCGCTACCATTGTGACTTCTTTCTATGCAGACTATGGTGCCGCCATTGATTCCGTGTTTGCTTCTGTGCTGGACGGCACCTTCGTTGGCGGCACCTATCCGCTGGTCGGCCTGAACGAGGGTTTCATCGGCTACGCTCACAATGATCAGTTCACCGCCATGACTACTCAGGACATTCAGGATAAGATTGTCTCCCTGTATGACAGCGTAAAGGCCAATCCTGTGGAAATCTTCAGCGTTACCGCCGATCCTGAAGGATGGGAAGCCCTGAAGCAGGCCGTTTCTCCCAAGGACTAAGCAATCGTTTTTCAGCGCAGATCATAGCTTCGAAGGAGCAGACATCGTTCCTTCGAAGTTTTTTCTCATGTAACTATTTTCTTTGTTTTTTTCGGGAAGAAAACGTTACATGCCAACGTTTTCATGGTATACTACCTAGTGAGGTGATTGACATGACCATGAAACGCATTCTTTCCCTGTTGCTCCTCCTGACACTTTGCTTCACCTGCTGCGGGTCTGCATTTGCTTCTACCGTCACGCCATCTTTTACGGTAGATAACGGCACCACCTACACCGCCAGGGCGGAAGAGTGGCCGGACGGCAAGGTCTACCCTGTCTACTCTGCTCCCAGCACTTCCTCCATCCGGGGCGCCAACGGCAAGGCTGTGGTATCCACCAACGATACCATCAAGATCTTCGGTAAGGTTGGCAATTGGGTGTTGATTCAGTACAACATCAGCAGCGGCCGGAACCGGATCGGTTACATCCAGCTGCCCAGCTATGCCAAGCGTGCTTCCTGCAAGGAGCTGCTCTTCGACATGAAGCAGGCAGTTACCACCTGCGACGTTTCCGTTACGGATGACCCCTACGCTTCCCAGTCCACCCTGGTGGCCCTGCCCGCCGGCTGCACTGTGTACGTGCTGGCAACGGACAGCCTGTGGAGCTACATCGCCAGCAACAACTTCTGCGGCTTTGTGCCCAGCACCACCCTGTCCATCTCCGGCACGGCAACCCACCATTTTGCTTCCTATACGGCAAGCAACGGTCAGGTGTACGATCAGTTCTCCATCCACCGCTTGGAGTACGATGCCAACCAGCACGTCTACGCCGTCACCGGCACCTATGAGCGCACCAATGCCAGCGGCGTGCAGGAAGCTGCTCCTGATGTGGGAGAAATCACTTACTCCCTGTCCGCAGACTTCTTTGCTTCCATGCCGGAAAGCATGGGCAGCAACACCACCATGCATCCCACCTGGGATCTGTACAAGTGGTACGTGCAGGCTTCTCTGAACGGCTTCACTTCCACGAACATCAACCTGAACTTTGCTTCTGTCACCGTTCAGTATGAACTGAATGAAGCAAACGAAATCTGCTACATGGAATATGCGGCTGTACCCTGGGGCTGATTGTCAACCGATGCATAAAGCGAGGTATACCCCATGATTCAGCTGCCCCCTCATGTGGAGCGCATCCTGACCCTGCTGAACCAGGCAGGCTACAAAGCCTATGTGGTCGGCGGATGCGTACGGGATGCGCTCCTGTCCAAAACGCCCAAGGATTGGGACATCTGCACCTCCGCCCTGCCGGATGATATGGAGCGTGTGTTCCGAGGCTTCCGTGTTGTTGAAACCGGGCTGAAGCACGGCACCCTGACGGTGGTGCTGGACGGTATCCCTTACGAAATTACCACCTTCCGGGTGGATGGTGCCTATACGGATCACCGCCACCCGGATGGGGTCACCTTTGTGACGGATGTCCGTGACGATCTTGCCCGGCGGGATTTTACCGTCAACGCCATGGCGTACCATCCGGCAGAGGGCCTCATCGACGCCTTTGGCGGACAAGAGGATCTGCAGCGCAGGGTAATTCGATGCGTAGGGCAGCCGGAAGAACGCTTCCGTGAAGATGCCCTGCGGATCCTTCGTGCCCTGCGCTTTGCTTCTGTGTATGGTTTCGCCATTGATGAGGAAACTGCCAAGGCTGCTCACGGATTGAAGGAAACCCTGAACCTGGTTGCAGCTGAGCGTATTCGGGTGGAATTGGGCAAGCTGCTGTGCGGTCAAGGCTGCGGTAACATACTCCGCACCTACCGGGACATTCTGGGACAGATTCTTCCCCAGCTGATCCCCATGTTTGACTTTCCGCAATGTTCGCCCCATCACCGGTTTAACGTGTGGGAACACACTGTACGCAGCGTGGAAAACATTGCGCCCGCCGAAGTCCTTCGTTTTGCCATGCTGCTGCACGATGCAGGCAAACCTGCCACTTTCAGCTGTGATGCGTCCGGCGTTGGCCATTTTTACGGTCATGCCGCTTGCTCTGAAAAAATAGCGGAAGAGGTCATGACTCGGCTGCGCATGGATAAAGCCACTGCCCAGCGGGTTACGCTGCTGGTAAAGCATCATGATATCAGCCTGTCTGATGACAGTCGTCTGCTGAAGCGTCGGCTTAACCAGTTCGGAGAAGAAGCCCTCCGTCAGCTCATGGACGTGCAGGAGGCCGATCAGCTGGCGAAAGGCACCTGCGCCCCGGAGGAAATCCATGCTTCCGCCGCTGCTCTTCGTCAGGCGTTGGATGCGCTCCTTGCTTCATCCCCCTGCTTTACCCTGAAGAACCTTGCCGTCAACGGTCGGGATATGGCCTCTCTTGGTCTAAAAGGCTCTGCCATTGGTGATACGCTTCAGCATCTGCTTTCCTGCGTTATGGACGATACCCTGCCCAACGAAAAAGAATCGCTGATGCAGGAAGCAAAAAGGTTCGCTGATCAGCTGTAATGGTTCAAATTTTAGATCACTTTCTGAAAAGAAGTGGTCTTTTTTAGTGCTGACATTCGATGCCCTGTCGTCTATGATAATCTTAACCGCAACAATGGTTCCTGTTTTGTTGATGGCATACAGAGGTCAAGAGATTCACTGCTTTGCAGAAGCAACAATAATAACCGTTTGCTTATACGAAGCTTTCGTCTTTGCAGAACACCGGCACAAAATCTTCTGACGCAGATTCCGGCTCCTGCAGGTAACCGGGAAGCCCCAGCGTCAGCATATGATCCCGCACCCGGTGGTACTCTCTATCTGTAATAGGGCGGGTTAGTCCCGGGATGGATACGTTGTTGCAGGGGATATACTGCCGCATGAGGCTTACCGGAACACCGGCTGGCAACGTATCATTCACCCAGTCCAGCAAAGCGCAGCTTTCACTGGTGCAGCCCGGCAGAATCAGGTGCCGAATCAGGGTGCCCCGCTGCATGATGCCCTTTTCATCATATTGAGGCAGGCCGGTCTGCCGTACCATTTCCTCAATAGCAGCACTGGTTACAGGAAAGTAGTCCTCTGCCTTGGCGCAAAGCTTGCCCATTTTCGGGGAATAGTGTTTCAAGTCAGGCAGATAAACGTCCATTACACCATCCAGCATGCGGAGAGACGCCACCGTTTCATACCCGGAGGTGTTCCACACTAGGGGAACCGGCGGACGATAAAGCTCCAGCGTGCGAAGGATTTGAGGAATATAAGGAGTGGCTGTGATAAAGCTGATGGTCTCCATGCCCATATCCACCAGGCGGCGCAGGGAATCTGCCAAGGTTTCTGGGGTAAAGAGGCGGCCGGCGTTGCGGTGGCTGATGTCCGCATTCTGGCAGTACACGCACCGCAGGGTACAGCCGCTGAAGAAAACTGCTCCAGTCCCCCGCTTGCCGCTGATAGGCGGCTCCTCCCACAAATGGGGTGCAATGCGGGCGATCAGCATGGTTTCCGGCAGGCGGCAGAAGCCGAAACCTTCATCAGCCGTGCGGCGAGCATGGCACTGTCTGGGGCAAAGGGTACAGCTTTCCACGAATGCATCCACCTTTCTGAATTTGATACTGGGTATTGTAGCACGACAGGCAGTGCAGTACAAGGGCTGAATGCTTCCTCGAAGTGACTGCCCAAACAGGGGCTTCCCCATGAAAAAGCCGCCGGCAGAATGTCTTTGCTATGCTCTGCCAGCGGCTTCATTGTTTCTTTTATCCGATATTCGTATTGGTATCCCAGCTGACCGGCTGTTCCTGCTCTTGCAGCTGCTTCACACCGGGAGCAATCATGTACCCATCCAGATACAGTTCAAAGCCGAAAGTTACGAACACTTGTGCGATGTCTTCATACAGGGCACACAGATGCCTTGCCGCATGTGCCTCCGGGCTGCCGAACTCTCCACGCACCATTTGTGCAATATCCTCGCATCCAATGTAGGGAAAGTTTTCAAACCCAAACCGGGAAATAAACCGAGCTTCGTGAGGACAGTTTTCAGGCAGCCGGAGTCTTGTCGAAACCCCTGTCAGCCAAGGGTCGGCCTCGTCCATCAGCTTGATGCACCGCATCTTTGCCACGGCAGGCAGCACGAAAGTATCCCGCTGGATCGGCTGACTCATTTCGTTGTACAGGGTAATCACGAACCGATTGTCATGATAAAGGGTCACGGAAAAACCGCCGTCCTGAGGGGATCTTTTACATGTCAGGGGGCAATACGCATAATGAAAAACGGCTGTCACATCAGGACGAGGGATCATCCGTACTCCCCTCCATTTCGTAATGATTGTAACAATTATGATACTCTTTCTTTTCTTCTTCGTCAACCTTTTTTCATGGTTTTTCTCGATTTTTCCAAAATTTCTTCTCACACAGTAAACAGACTGAAGTCTCTTTTTCTGCTACAAAAAAAGCTGCTCGACGAAAGCTCGTCGGGCAGCTTGAAAGTTATTCCATACCAAAGTCTTTAATTGAAACCTACAATCTTCTGGCTGATCTTATAGCCGGTAATGGCCAAGTGTCTTCCCCACGCGCCGGGCAGGTGAAGCAGCCGTCCCAGCAGGCGATGATAGCGGAGATTCCGATAGAGGCTCGGACGCTTCTCCTTGATGAACGCCCACAGTTCCTCTTTCTTCTTCAGGTTCTCCGGGGTTTTGCTCTTAATGAGCAGTACAGAGGATACTGTGGTGATGATCTCCAAATAATTCCGCATATACCGGCGCTTGTGCACATTCTCCACCGTGTCCAGATCCACGCATTCCACCAGCAGCCGATTGACCAGCAGAGCCTGATCGATTCGGCGAATCATCACGGCTTCCTGCACGGATTGATCGTCTCTGCCGATAAAGTAGTGGTACAGATTTTCGTCCAGGTAGAGCATTTTCTCCACCATGGTCATGGGCTGATAAACGTACAGCTCATCCACATAGAAGGTGTGCTTGGGCAGGGACAGGCCGCAGTCCCGCAGCAGCTGGGTGCGGTAAATCACGGAGTGCATGAGCAGGTAGTGCCCCAGCCCCAGGTTCACTTCATCCCAGCCGAAGACCCGATCCACCGGCAAATCCTTCCGGTACTGCATCACATGCTTATGCTTCACGCCCACCTTATCGTACACATAATTGCAGATCAGGGCGTCGATTTCTTCCCCGGCATCCGTCATTTTCTTCAGCCGAGCCAGGACACGGCGGAAGCTGTCCTCATCCACCCAGTCATCCGAATCCACCACTTTGAAGTACTTGCCAGTCGCATGGGCAAGGCCGCACATCACTGCATCCCCATGGCCGCCGTTTTCCTTGTGAATGGCACGGACAATGCCGGGATACCGCTGCTGAAAATCATCGGCAATCTCTGCCGTCCGATCCTTGGAGCCGTCATTCACAATGAGAATTTCCACATCATCCCCGCCGGAAAGCAGAGTCTCCACGGCGTGGTGCAGATAGTCCTGAGAATTGTAGCTGGGAATCGCAATCGACAGTAGCTTCATTTCATGTTTCTCCTTATCATGGATGGTTAATAAAGCGTTACCTCCGCTTCATCAGAGAGCACATCAATGCGGGCTTTCAGCTTTTCCTGACACCGCTCCGCATAAATATCGTAGGCAATTTCATCATACAGGTCGTCCGTCAAGTCCCCCAGGGTATCATCCTGTGCCTTGCGGGCATCATACTCCGCCTGCACATCCTCGGCGGTAACGGGGCAATCCTGGGTCAGCCAAGCATAATACAGCATGGTGGCATACTGGGTGCGGTACACATCAACATAGTCCTGTGCCGTGACGCCCAGCAGTTCGGCATAGGCAGAAGCGTAGACGGACAGGGCATCCGCATCATCTTCCCCCAGCTCAAGGGTTTCATTCAGGGTTTCTTCCACCTGCTTCAGGGCACTTTCGTAGGCAGCCTGCCCCTGTTCGCTGCACCAGGTTTCGATTTCCTCGCTGAAATCGTAGCAGCCCTGGGCACGCATGTCCTGCTCCACCAGCAGGTTTTGAATGGCTGCCGTCAGCGCCAGGTCTTCCACGTAGGCTTTCTTGGCTTCATCAGTAATATCATAACCCACTTGTGCGTAGGCCGTCAAGTAGTCATTCTTCACCTGGGTATAGGTGGAGTTCATCAGCTGCTCACCATTGACCAGGGCAATGACATAATCCGCTTCCGCCGTATCCGTGGCGGTGGCTGCCTCCTCGGCAGCGGCGCAGGAGAACATCAGCAGCAGAGCCGTCAGCATCGCAATCAGTTTTTTCATGGCAATTTCCTTTCTTGCACATACTCAGGCGATGCCACACCATTCGCCGCCTAGTTTCGAGTGGTGTGGCATTGCCTGAGGCTGGTGATAAAGAAATGCGCCCGAGGGAGGCGCAGATGCTCCTGATCCCTCGGGCGCAAGAACCATTGGAATTAGTAGCTCAGACCGAAGCCGGAGACATACAGGTTGCCGTCAGCATCCTTGTAGGCATAGCTGCCAGAGGGAGACTGAGCCAGCACTTCTGCGGACATGTACTGATCCTTGTCATAGCCGGGCACGTCGTTGGGAGAGGCGCAGATTTCAGCAACCGTGCCGTCTTCCAGGGTGGTCTCGGTCAGGGCAATGACTTCCTCGCAGGCAACCATGGTCACAGACAGCTTGCCGGTGGGGTTGTAGTTGCCAACAATCACGTCCACCTGTGCGCTGTAAGCGTTGGACAGGGAAGCAGCGGAAGTGGTGTACTGAGCCAGCAGAGCATCGCAGTAGGGCTCCAGGTTGTCCAGGATCCAGGGGCTGGTGCACACGATGGTAGCAACAACCTTACCGCCGTTAGCATGTACCTTGTCAGCAGCCTTCTGCAGCTTCTTGATACCCTCAACCGTGGTAACCTCGACCATTTCACCGGTCTTGGTCTGTCCGCCAGCACCGAACATAGCAGTGATGGAGTCGGTTGCGCCAGTCAGCTCACGCTGTGCAACTTCAAAGCCGTCTACCAGGCTCAGCACGCCTTCCGTTTCGGAAGCACCAGCCTTGTTGGTAGCCTTAGGCTCAACATAGAAGTAAGCAACGTCGCAGGCATCTACATCGTCAACAACTTCGAAGCCCTGAGCAGTGAACAGCTCAGTCAGAGCAGCCAGAGTTTCCTCATTCTCACCGGTGCCGGTGTAGGAACCGATGTACAGCTTGGTACCATTGTTCTTGGTCAGGGGCAGGGCATTCTCGTGGTTCTTCATCAGCACGGTAGCCTTCAGGTGCAGTGCATAAGCCTGCTCATGAGCGGTTTCCATGTTGGTAGCACGCACTTCGTCAGCCTTTTCATAATCCAGATAAGGATTCTCGAAGCGGCCCTGCTTGAACAGAGCGGTAGCACGGTTCACGTTTGCACGATCCAAGTCTTCCTTGTCCAGGATGCCCATTGCAACAGCAGAGATAATGTACTCAGGAGCCAGTTCAGCACCGATGGCATCCGTGCCGGCAGCAATCAGCAGAGCAAAACGTTCAATGCTGGTCATGGTTTCTACGCCGTAGGTCTGCGTGGTGGTGATACCGGAGTCAGAGTTCACGAAACCAGTGAAGCCCATAACGTCACGCAGCAGGGTGGTGATGATTTCGGAGTTGTAAGCGGAGCCGAGGCCGGCCACGTCCACTTCGTGTCCACGGTAGGTCTGGGTCACAGAACGGCTGTCCGTGGTGTCACGGGAGTAGCAGGGCATGATGGCGCCAACGCCAGCGTCAATAGCGGCCTGGAAGCCAACCAGCTGATACTTTTCCAGAGAGCCCTCGGTGGGGTACAGACGATACTGACCCTGAGAGGTGTGGGACTCGAAGCCGTTTTCGGAAGCGCCGTCGCCGGGGAAGTGCTTAGCAGACAGCACAACGGAGTTCTCGTTCACGCCATCGGTGCCATCCTGATAGCCATCCACCAGAGCGGTGATGATGCCAGCGGTCACGTCAGGACGCTCGCCGTAGGTGCCGGAGTTCCGGGGCCAACGGGGGTCGGTTACCAGGTCGATCTGGGGGCCATACATGAAGATGATGCCCTGTGCGCGCCACATTTCACGGTCAACCTGTGCATATTCCTTGATGGCATCATAGTTGCCATCGCCCAGTACTGCAGCAGCCATGCCCAGAGAATCGGGGAAGCCGGCAGAGATGGGGTTGGAAATCAGGGTTACAGGGATAGCAGGAGTGCCAGCCTTAGCAGAATCCCATTCTGCATAAGCGGTAGTCACGTTGTTGAACAGAGCCACAACGGAAGCATCGTAGTTCAGACCGCCGCGATACACGCCGGCACGAATCTTACCGATGGACAGCACCTGATCATCCAAGCCAGCAAAGGAAGAAGCATTCTGCTGGAGAGCGTTCAGGTTCGTGGTGGATTCGCCTTCCGGAATGACGGACATGACCTTTGCCGGATCGATGGTGCCGTCTTCGTTCTTTACTTCGGCGAGCGTCTTGGAAACAGGCATTGCATACAGAGCATTCAGTACGAAGCCAGCCTGCTCGGTCAGGGTCATCTTGGTAACCATGTCCTTGGCACGCTCTTCAGCGTCCACACGCCAGTCTTCAAAAACGTCCAGCTCGTGGTCGTTGTCAAGGTCCTTGAAATACTTACCGTCCACCTTCAGCACGCCAACGGTGGTCACGCCGATGGTGGGTTCACCTTCGCCGTTTTCATAGTAAACGGGCTCCAGATAGGTGTAGGCAGGATCAACCTCTGCTGCATCGTAGGGAGCAGCAATGTACTCGGTCTCGTCTTCTGCCAGGGAAGCAGGCATAACGCTCAGCAGCATCATACCAGCCATGATCGAGCTCAGAATTCTCTTCATGATTCAAACTCCTTTTCCCTTGTGTCTCTTTCAAGCAACAAGCTGCCGCGCGCCAGCAACTTGTCATTTGTACAAACATTATAAATGATTTCTCTTTTCTTGTGAAGGGGGTTGTCTTGAATGCCTAATCCCCTGTCGCTAACGCATGGTTGTCACATTCACGTCATTTTTTTGTCGTGTGCGTGATGGTCATGGGCAAAATCATGGTGTTCTTGACCAAATTGCAAAGGTTTCCCCGTTGTAAAAGAAGAAGTCTGCCGCTTTTGTGCAACAGACTTCGGTATGTTTTATACTTTTTGTTCCGCTGGCGGATGGAGAATAGCCGTCAGCTTGAAAATGTGTCCTTCCGTGTCCACGGACACTGTGCCGCCATAGTGCTCCGCAATTTCCCGCACGGAGCGGAGGCCAAAGCCATGGCCTGTGCCGCTCTTGGTGGTCACGGGAATGCCATCCACCATGACCAGTTCATCATCGAAGAAGTTCTCCACATGGAGAACCACCACATCCCCCCGGTGCACGGCCTTCAGAGAAATCATCCGCTTTTCCGGATCTTTCACCTTGCTGCAGCTTTCCAAGGCATTGTCCAGCACATTGCCGAAGAGGGAGTAGACCTCCATTTCACTCAGGAAGTCAAACAGGGTACCGTCAATGATGTAGGAAAACTTCACGCCGCTGTTCAGGCAGAGAATGTTCTTCTCCGTCAGCACCACGTTAATGGCCTCATTGCCGCAGTCCACCACCGTACCGTACTCGTCAATGGAGTCCTGCAAACGATCCAGATACTTTTCGAAGTTTTCCTTACCGATTTGGGAGCGAATGGCCTTGATCTGGTGCTTCAAATCGTGGCACTTCACCTGCAGGGACGTAATGCCGTCCCGGCTGACCTGATAGTAGTGAATCTTATTGTTGATGAAGGCCTGCATGCTTTCGTTATCCCGCTGGGCTCTGTCACGCTGGGCAACCAGTGCCAGCACGCTCAGGTTGGTAGCTGTATACAGCAGGGCGCAGAAATAGTACAGGAAGAAGCCCTGGGGGGATGCGGTAAACACCGTGCCACAGAACTCCAAGCTTGCCTGGCAGGCGTAAAAAACCACAGCCGTAGCAATCATGGGCTTTAAGGGAATATCTGCCGACTGGAGAATGATTTCCTTCATGCAGTGGCAGCAGATGATGCACACCACCGCATACACCACGTAGGACACCCCAGCCCCCACAATGGAATACCGGGACCACACATCACCGATGCCCAGCAGAGTTGAGCCATAACTTGCCGCCTTGAAAATGTTCCAGGACAGCTTGAAAATGGTCAGCGCCAGCAGATCCAGATACAGAAGTTCCCCCTGATTGGTCTGGTAGCAGAAACCGTAGCCCACCATGAAGGCCAAGCCCATCAGCAGGGTATAAATGCTGTAGCCGATGCCCTGGGCTACAGTCCCCACCAGCAGGGTATCCACAATGGTGCGAAGCCCCCAGCTGAGGACAATCATGCCTGCAAGGGACAGCACCACCCGCAGTGCAAAGTGCTCCTTCCTGCGCAGGTTGCTCATGACCATCAGCAGCAGGAAAAAGATCAGTGCCGTTGACACCCGGTGATCAATATTTTGAATATACCAGTAATCCTGGGTCATAAGGTCTCTCCCAAAAAGTTTGAAAAATGCTGCATAATTTCTTTCCGATGGGATTTGGACACAGCAATCCGTGTGCCGTCAATGGTCAGGGAATCGTTGGAGGCACTCTGCACATACCGCAAATTCACCACAAAGGAGCGGTTGCACATGATGAACCGCTTGGGATCCAGCTTCTTGATCACATCCGCCAGTCTGCCCCGGACGTTGTACACATCCGTCACCGTGTGGTACACCAAATTGTGGTCGAATACTTCCACATACTTGATGTCATTGGTGGACAGGCTGATGATCCCGTCCCCCGTCTTAATGGCAATCTGGCTGCCGGAGGTGTTTTCCAACCTGCCGATGGCCTTATCCAGCACATAATTGATGGAGAACTGATCTGCCGGCTTCACAATAAAGTCCAGCGCATCCACTTCGTAGCCCTTGATGGCAAGCTGGGCCATGGCGGTAACGAAAATCAGCACCGAACCGGTATTGATTTTCCGCATGAGCCTTGCCACTTCAAGCCCATCCAGCTGATCCATCCGAATGTCCATGAAAACAATGTCATAGTTTTCTGTGCTGCGGATGAAGTCAAGGGACGAATTAAACACACGGATCATGCAGGCACGATCGCTCCGATTGAAATAATCCGTAACCAATGCATTCAGCGCCGTGGAATCCTTCGGGTCATCATCGACAATCGCCAGCAGCAGCATGACGTTTTCACGCTCCCTTGAAATGGTTTCAGGGCTCCCTTTTTTACATCATACCATACTTTCGCTGTTTCAACAATCTTTTTTCAGGCAGGAATTTCTGACCAGATACAACGAATCGGTCATTTTCCTTTCCATTCCGTCAAAAATCCGACAGCAGCTGTTCACTGCACTGCAGTGCCGAGGCAATCACCTGATCCATGTCGTAATACTTGTAATCTCCCAGACGGCCGCCTACCACCAGCTTGGGGTTTTCCTCCGCCAGGGCACGGTACTGGGCATACAGGGACAGATTTTCTTCATCGTTCACCGGGTAGTAGGGCTCGTCCCCAGGCTTCCACTCGGAGGAGTATTCCCGGCTGATGATGGTTTTGGGCAGGTCATTTCCTGCTTCATCCTTGCCGAACTCAAACCACTTATGCTCAATAATGCGGGTATAGGGCGTTTCCCGGTCCGTGTAATTCACGGCAGCATTGCCCTGATAGTTGGGCATGTCCAGCAGTTCCGTTTCGAAGCGGACAGACCGATAATGAAGATACCCCAGCTGATAGCCGAACAAGGCATCCAGCGGGCCGGTATAGATGACCTTTCGTGCAAGACTGTCCAGCTCTTCCCGATGGGTCAGATAGTCCGTGTTCAGCCGAACATCAATGCCCTTCAGCATGTTGGCCACCATTTGGGTGTAGCCGCCCACGGGAATCCCCTGATACAGGGCATTGAAGTAATTGTTGTCAAAGGTCAGCCGCACAGGAAGCCGCTTGATGATAAAGGCCGGCAGATCCTTACAGTCCCGTCCCCATTGCTTTTCCGTGTAGCCCTTAATCAGCTTTTCATAAATATCCCGCCCCACAAGGGAAATCGCCTGCTCCTCCAGATTGCGGGGCTCGCCGGTAATCTCCTGCCGCTGCTCCTTGATTTTGACCTCGGCTTCCTCCGGGGTCACCACCCCCCACATGCGGTTAAAGGTATACATGTTGAAGGGCAGGGAGTACAATTCCCCCTTGTAATTGGCCACAGGGGAATTGGTGAAGCGGTTGAAATGGGCAAATTGATTCACATACTGCCACACGGCGGTATGGTTGGTGTGAAAAATATGGGCACCATACACATGGACGTTGATGCCCTCCGTCCGCTCCGTATACACATTGCCTGCGATGTGGCTCCGCTTGTCAATCACCAGCACGCTCTTGCCCTGCTGTGTCAATTCATGAGCCACCACGGCACCAAACAGCCCGGCGCCCACAATGAGATAATCGTACATAAGAGTCTCCTTTCCACAGGTCGAAGGAAATGTTCTTTCCGCAGCCTTCAACTTTGCAGGCATAGAAAAAGTCCGCCTGCTGTTATTGTACAACAGGCGGACAATGTTTTCAAGGATTACTCAGCGCGCTCGAAGATGTAAGCGAAGCACACGTCGCCTTCCTTCTTGGCCACGTTGTCATCAGCGTAGCAGAGGATCAGCTGACCGTTGGTGTTGATGCCGATGTACTTCATCTCGTCCATGTCTTCCACTTCAACGCCGGTGAGGGTTGCCCAGTACAGGGTTTCGTCTTCACCCTTCAAGTGAGTCTTGGCCGGTCCGATGTTGAAGTCGCCGTCGTTCTCGCCGCGAACCACGTTGTTGGGCCACTCGTCCCAAGCGGTCTTCAGGGTGTACACAGCTTCGTCGCCGGTAGCCACAGCATCCACAAAGGTCAGGGTGCCAGCCATGTCATACACGTGAGCATGAATGTAGGAAGCCACATCCACCATGGTGCCCAGCTGCTTGTCATTAGCGCTGCCGTCCAGCACGGTTTCGATGGTCAGGGTAGCGGCATTTTCAACCGTCAGGGGGATCAGGCCAGTGGTGGTCAGCCCATTCTCTTCGGCATAATCTTCGCCGATGTAAGCAGCAACCAGCACCCAGTTGCCTTCCCAGGCAGTAACGTCCTTCTCACGGTCGAAGGTCATAACTTCTTCCGGATCGGCGCTCAGTACCGCAGCGGCATCAGCCAGTGCGATGCAGGGAAGCATCATCACAGCCAGGAGGAGAGCAAGGATCTTCTTCATTGTGGATACACACTCCTTTTTCATCGGATTGAGCCAGGCAACATTGCCAAGCATCATCTGTTAAGCGGATTATACCATACTTCTGCATCAAAATGCAAAAGTTTTTTCAAGGGGATTACACGCCAGAGTAAGCAGCGAAGCCGCAGTCGATGGGCAGCACCACGCCGGTGATGGCGGAAGCAGCAACATCGTCCGTCAGGAAGAACACGCCGCCCAGCAGTTCCTTGGAGTCAACAAAGCGACCCATGGGCGTGCCAGCCAGAATCTTGGCGCTGCGGGCAGTGGGGGTGCCGTCCTCGTTGAAGAGCAGGGCACGGTTCTGGTTGGAAACCAGGAAGCCGGGAGCGATGGCGTTGCAGCGGATGCCGGTGCCGGCAAAGTGGGTAGCCAGCCACTGGGTGAAGTTGGAGATGGCAGCCTTTGCGCCGGAGTAGGCAGGGATCTTGGTCAAGGGGGTGTAAGCGTTCATGGAGGAAATGTTCAGAATGCAGCCGCTCTTGCGTGCCACCATGTCCTTGGCAAAGGCCTGGGTGGGCAGCAGGGTGCCCTGGAAGTTCAGCTTGAACACGAAGTCCACGCCGCTCTGCTCCAGATCGAAGAAGGTCTTCTGACCTTCCTTGGCTTCATGCTGATACTCATTGTCCGTGGTAGCACGGGGGTTGTTGCCGCCTGCGCCGTTCACCAGAATGTCGCAGGGACCCAGGTCAGCCAGCACCTGCTGATGCACAGCTTCCAGTGCTTCAGGATCCAGCACGTTGGCCTTGTAGCCCTTGCAGATGTAGCCAGCAGCGGTCATTTCATCAGCCAGCTTCGTCACGGCTTCCTCGTTCAGATCCAGAGCAGCAACCTTGGCGCCAGCCTGTGCATAAGCACGAGCCATTTCGCCGCAGAGTACGCCGCCTGCGCCGGTGATAACAACAACTTTACCAGCAAAGCTTACGTTCAAAGGCAGTTCCATGATTCATATCTCCCTTTCGATGTCTGTTTTTTGCGCATATGCTCAGCACATGCATCTATTGAAGGAGGAGGGCGGTCACTCCAAGGTGCCGCCGTTGGCCTCAATCAATCCATTCAGGTAAGCGGTGCCCAGGGCACGGTCATACAGGCCGTAGCCAGGCTTTGCATTGGAACCCACCTCGCTCCAGATCATGCGGCCATGGTCAGGACGGAAGTAGCCGTCAAAGCCGGTTTCCACCAGTGCCTTCACGATGGCGTTCATGTCCAGGCTGCCATCCTTGGTCAGGTGACCGGACTCCTCAAAGGAGGTATCAGGCAGGATGCGGACATTGCGCAGGTGCATGAAGCCGATGCGCTTCATGGCGGAATACTTCCGGGTCAGCTTCGGGATGTCATTCTTGGGGGAGCATCCCAGAGAGCCGGTGCACAGGCACAGGGTGTTGGAGGGGCTGTCCACAATGGCCAGATACCGATCCAGGTTTTCCTCGCAGGTGATCACCCGGGGCAGACCAAAGATGGGATAGGGCGGATCATCGGGATGCAGTGCCATCACCACGCCGCACTCCTCAGCCACGGGAATGACCCGCTTGAGGAAGTACTCGATGTTGCTCCACAGGCCTTCCTCACCCAGTTCGCCATAGGCACGGATCAGGTCACGAACCTCGTCCTGGGTGTAGCTGGAGTCCCAGCCAGGCAGATGAATGTCATCCTTCAGAGGATCCAGGTCGCGCATCTGATCCCAGTACATCACCAGAGAGGTGGAGCCGTCGGCTGCCATCTTATCCAGCTGAGTACGGGTCCAGTCGAAGACGGGCATGAAGTTGTAGGTCACGCACTTGATGCCGTACTTGGCACAGCGGCGGATGGATTCGCAGTAGTTGTCAATGTGACGGTCACGCTCAGGCAGACCCAGCTTGATTTCTTCCGTCACGGGGATGGATTCCACAATGTCGAAGACAAGACCCTTGACGGCGCATTCGTCCACCAGGTGCTTGATGGATTCCTCCGGCCACACTTCGCCGGGCTTCACATCATACACAGCGGAAACGATCGAGCGCATACCGGGGATTTGACGGATCATGTCCAGGGTCACAGGATCACTGTCACCATACCAACGGAAAGAACTTTTCATGCTCAGTTAGCTCCTTTACTGAATTGGTTTGTTTGCAACATCGTCCATGGTCTTGTACACTTCCATGGATTCTTCCAAGGTCATGCCAGAGGCAATGGCCTTTTTACGGGCGCCATTCACGGCCTGGATTTCCTTCATCTTGGCACCGGTCAGGGTGTAGCCCTTCATGGCGATCAGCGTAGCCACCCATGCGATCATGGGGATGATGCAGAACATCACGATTACTGCCACCTTGATGCCGGCAGAGTAAGGGGTGGCGTCAGTAGGGAGTTCGTTCAAGCCGGCAAAGAGGAGGAAGATGAAAGCCACCAGCGTCTGTGCCAGAGAAGAAACCAGCTTATCGATGAGGGAGAACATGGTACCCATGATGCCAGGGATGTACTTGCCGCTGCGATAGGTTTCGTAGTCGGAGCAGTCAGCCACCATGGGGATGGGCATATCAGCCGTGGCATAGTATGCGCCATAGCCCACGCCGAAGAACAGGATGAACAGGATGGTGTACAGGTTCACGCTGCCGCCGCCGTTGAAGGGGAAGGCAAGCATCCAGTCAGGATTGCCGTACTGGCTGAGAACCAGCAGCACCAGCACGCCTACGTAGCAGATCAGTGCCACGGATACATACCGGGTCAGGGATGCCTTCTGGCCTTCCTTCTGGGAAGTGCGGACAGACAGGAGGAAGAAAGGAACAGCGAAGACGTAGCCCAGCACCATCATGGGCAGGTACAGGGAATTGTAGTTGCCCATCAGGATGCCGTAGAGTGCCAGCAGCACGGTGGTGTTGGTGGCAATGGCCAGTGCCAGCTTACAGCCTGCACCGGCAACCATCAGCCGCTGCATGGGCTTGTTGGCCTTGATAATGGCTGCATACTCGGAGAGCTTGACCTTCTCCTGCTTGCTGCCGCCGATGCCGTAGTATTCTGGACGATCCTTCTCGGCAATGCCGATGATGGCCAGCATAGTCAGCAGCACGGAAATGGCAATACCAATGGGAGTGATGATGCGGTACAGCGCAGGATCCGCATAGCCGGACATGGTCACCACACCGTTTTCCACAACGTCGAAGTTCTTCTTGATCAGGGGGATCATGAACTGCATGATGCCCATGCCTGCCAAGGAACCGATGGTGTTGAAAATGGTGAACAGGGGGCGCTGGCTGGGATCATTGGTCAGCACCGTCTGACCGGCGCGGGTGCAGCTGGTCTGGAAGGTGTAGCCGATGACCCAGATGAAGTACACCAGCGTAAAGAGGATGTAGCGCCATGCCATCTGGGTTTCAGGCACCAGAGGCAGCAGGCAGTACAGGGCAATCACGCTCAGTGCCATGATGACGCTGCCGATGATCATGAAGGGGCGGAACTTGCCGATCTTCGTGCTGGTGCGATCCATGAGGGCACCGATGATGGGGTCGGTCACGGCGTCGGCGATACGCATCACCGTAACCATGATGGAGGCGAACATGCCCAGCTTCAGCACGCTGGAGCCGAACTGTGCCACGTAGGAAAGAATCAGTACGAAGTAGACATTAGTCGCACCGTTGTTGAGGGGGAAAAGCATCAACTGGTACGGCTTTGCCCGGTTCAGTCCGTCATTGGCTGGGACGGACGCGGTTTTTGCCATGGAGAAGTCTCCCTTCCTAATGAATTATTGAACGATACCCTTGTGAAGCCTTTTCAGGCATCAACCCAGTTGGATTTCTGCGCATTCTTCACCTTGCGGAGCTTGTAGCTTTCGTTAGGCTTCATCACCTTGCGGAAGTTGGCGCTGTCCGTGCAGCTGCCGGCAATGGCTTCCACATGGATGTCGCCGGTGAGGGGAATGCGGAAGGTGAACACATGGTCATTGCGGGTCATTTCCCCCACAGCCTTGCCATTCACCAACAGACGCACCGTTTTTTCGGTGGAATATACTTTGATGGTGGTGGTGCTTTCGCAGCGTTCCACATACCGCTTGGAGCAGATATGCACAAAGGCTTCCTTGCTCCAGTTGGCTTTGTAGAGGTAGAAGCTGTCCTTCTTCGTCTTCCGGTCAAAAGTGACCAGACCCTTGTGGTTCATGCCGGGTTCGCCGCCCTGATCACGGGCATCGGCAGCAAAGTCGAACATGTTCCACACATGGGTTGCCCACATGTAGGGATGACGCTTGAAGCAGCGCACCATGAATTCATGATACTTGGCCTGATACTCTTCCGTGTGATCATTCCGGCGGGGGTGGGAGGAATGCAGGTTGGGCATACCCTCTGCGCCGTACTCGCTGTAACCCAGGCAGCGATTGGGATAGCACAGGTGGAAGAAGCCGATCCACAAATCATTCAGGAACAGACCGGGCACGTACCAGCCCAGATACAGGTTCCAGCTGACCACATCCGTAATGTGAGCGCTCCGGTTGAAGGGGCCGCACATGGCATAGCAGGCCAAGGTGGTGAACCGGGTGGGATCCGTCTGATGCACCAGGTCATTCAGCACATGATGGTTATCCAGCATGTCCTTTTTGTCCTTGGTGGAAATAGTGATTTCATTGGACACGCCCCAGCAGACGATGCTGGTGTGATTGTAGTTCTGCTCAATCAGCTCCTTCATCTGACTGATGGTGTTTGCACGGCCTTCCGGCATATGCTCGCTGATGTAGGGAATTTCTGCCCACACCACCATGCCGTAGCGGTCGCACAGGTCATAGAAGTACTGGTCATGCTGATAGTGAGCCAAGCGAATGGTGTTGGCACCCAGCTCCCGAATCAGTGCCATATCCTCATCATGCATGGCACAGGTAATGGCATTGCCCACGCCCTTGCGATCCTGATGGCGGGACACGCCATGGAGAGGATAAGGCTTGTCATTCAGGAAGAAGCCCTTCTTGGGATCCGTCTTGAAGGAACGAATGCCGAAAGGAATGGTCAGCGTATCCGTCACTTCATGATCCACCACAACCTGCACCTGGCACTGATAGAGGTAGGGATCTTCCGTGCCCTGCCAGCGGTGCGCCTTCACCATATGCAGGGTGGTGTCTGTTCCGTCCCCCTCTGCCACGGTGGTGCCTTGGGCATCCAGCAGGGTGATGTGCACCTGCCCGGCGGTGATGCGGCTCTGCACCCGTACATCAGCACCGTCGCCCTTGGGCACAGGCGTTACCCGCACGCCGCAGGAACCCAGATAGTCCAAGGCAAAGTGAGCCTTGTTGACAACAATCAGCCGAACCCCTCTGTAAATGCCGCCATAGAAGGTGAAGTCCGCCTTCTGGGGATAAACCCTGGTGTTTTTGCTGTTGTCCACATCCACCTGCAGGTCGTTCACATCTGCAAGGAAGGACGTAACCTCTGCCCGGAAGGTGGAATATCCGCCGTCGTGGGTGCAAAGAGGCTTGCCGTTCAGCGTCACAGCCGCAGAAGCATTGACGCCGTCAAACTCCAGCCACACTTCCTCGCAGGCAGGATCAAAGGCCGGCTTGGAAAAGGTATGCTGGTAATGGCAAGTACCCCGCTTGTAGTCATTGCCCCCATCCTGTCCGTCAACGTTGTTCCACGTGTGGGGAATGGTAACTTCGATGGTCTTGCCGTCAAACCCCGTAAAGTGCCAGGCCTGACTAAGCTCTATGGTATGGCGCATGATGCTCCTCCTCACTGTGAATTGGTGGCCAAAGAGCCAAGGCTTATGGTAAACGAATGAACCTAACCTAACTGTAGCACAAGAAAATGGAAAAGAAAAGGCTTCCTACTTGAATGAGCGTCTTTCAGGCGTAAACGTCATATACGCCCGAAAGACGTCGTGAACGGAAGCATTCTTCCCGAATTGGCCATTCTGTGCCTGCCGTAAAAAGAACTCTGCCTTCTTCATTGAAAGGCAGAGTAAAGAAAGGTTAAGCCTTAACGGTCTTCACCTTGCGTGCGTAGATGGAAACCTCGCCCAGCAGGAAAGCACCGAAGGCCAGGCATGCGAAGGCGATGAAGTTGGGGTCAAAGCCCTTTTCGTCAATGGCCACGAACACGTCGCTGACGTACCAGTAGCACTTGTGCACAAAGAACAGGATGGAGCAGCCGCTCATGGCCGTTACCAGAGCAGAAGCAAGACCATACTTCTTCAGTGCCACCAGCACCACGGCAACCACAAAGGCGCCGATCAGCAGCCACGTAGCAGCAGCGCTATAGCACACACGCTGAGTAGCGCCGAAGGTACCGTTGATCACCTTGAGGTAAATGCCGGCAGCCAAGGAAAGCACAGCAGCAACCAGGGTGGTATACACACCCCAGCCCTTTTTAGTGGAATTTGCACTCATGGAAAAAACTCCTTTCAGCATTCCCGATACACAGGAAGTGACCCTGCCCAAGGGCAGCGTCTGCCGCGCTGAGAGAGTGTGTCGGAATCCGCGTGGGCGGATGCTTCTCCCCTGCAAAACCGCACTTTTGCAGGAAAAACGCCAACCGTCCCGTCAAAGACAAGGCTATTATGACATATTTCAGCGAATTGTGCAATCTGCACTTTTCGCAGGAATTGCCCGCAGAACCACCTTCAGATGCTGCATGCCTTCCGTAAGCGTTGTGATTGCTGTCGCAAGCACGCATTTCTTTCATTGTCACGTCATAAAGTTGTCGTGAATGAACGCATTCCAATGTTGCGACAAAGGATTGTTCATGTACGACAAATCTCTTTCCCTTTTGCTCAAAATGTTATAAAATACAAAAAGCTAAACAGTGCCGGGGACAGGGATCCGAACACGCCGCGCAAAGGATTCTGCCGGGGCTGTTGCCGCCGTCGCCGCAAGGACGCGTGGCTCGAGAAGCAGGTTTCTCAATTGGAAAGGAGAATCCCTCAATGAAGGCATCCAAGAAAAGAACACTCAAGAAGGTTTTCTTGAATGTTACGGCATCTCTTTTTGCTGTGATCTTCACGGGCAACGTGATTGCCGGCGAATGTGCCGGTCAGATCAACTCCGTGCTGGGTACCACGACTTCCAAGGTCGTCAGCACCCTGGCGGAGGGTGAAGAAGAAGGTTACGCCCGCTACTACGAGAGCCAGTATGCTTCCCTGGCAGACCTGAAGGCCGCCGGTGAAGCCAAGGTTCGGGAGGTAGAAGGCGAAGGT
Organism: bacterium; assembly: GCA_963646285.1. GTDB lineage: Bacteria > Bacillota > Clostridia > Christensenellales > Aristaeellaceae > CAKUFA01. The sequence continues at coordinate 80,345 of CAVIWF010000001.1, read as the reverse complement.
ATTGTACTGCTGAAGAATGAGGGCAACGTGCTGCCCTTGAAGGCCGGCAGCGATGTGGCGCTGGTTGGCGTGACCATTCTGGATCCTGTGTACGGCGGTACCGGTTCCGGCGCAGTAGATGCCGACGGTGCAGCCAACTACTACGATGTGATGCAGGATGCAGGCTTCAATGTAGTAGACAAGGCTCTGCTTGACTACTATGTGGATAAGGAAGCCAAGCGGAACAGCCACGAGATCGGCGAGGTCAAGTGGAGCAAGGTCAAGAAGAACAATGACGACACCATCGGCAACGGTGAGGATGTCATTTACGTAGTCGGCCGTGTGGGCGGCGAGGGCAACGACGTGACCGTTACCATCGACGACGCTCTGGATGACGACTACCTGAAGCTGAACGAAGACGAACTGTCCGTGCTGGAAGGCCTGAACGAGCTGAAGCAGGACGGCAAGATTCGTTCCATCACCGTGATCATCAACAGTGCAAACCCCATGTCCGTGGGCTTCCTGAATGATCCCGCCTATGGTGTGGACGCTGCCCTGTGGGTTGGCTCTGTGGGTCAGACAGGTCTGTACGCCGTGGGCGATGTGCTCTCCGGCAAGGTGAACCCCTCTGGCTCCCTGCCTGATACCTGGTGGACGGATAATCAGCTGAACCCTGTGATGAACAACTTCGGCTCTTATACCTACGCCGATTCCACCAGCTACGACCTGGGCACCAACGCCAACAAGTACAATCAGTACGTTGTGTATCAGGAAGGCATCTACGTTGGCTACAAGTATACCGAAACCCGCTATGAAGACGTGGTGCTGGGCACTGCCAATGCAGGCAACTTCACCTACACGGACAATGTGGCCTATCCCTTCGGCTACGGCCTGAGCTACTCCGACTTCACCATGAGCGACATGAAGGTTGTGAAGTCCGGCGAAGGCACGGGCGTTAACTACTCCGTGACGGTCAAGGTGACCAACTCCGGCAGCGTAGCCGGCAAGAAGACCGTGCAGGTCTATGCCCAGAAGCCTTACACCGACTATGACAAGGCCAACGGCATTGAAAAGGCCTCTGTGGAACTGGTTGGCTACAACAAGACCCAGATCCTCGAGCCCGGTGCCAGCGAAGTGCTCACCATCGACGTGCCCGAGTACTACCTGACCAGCTATGATGCCACCGGCACCGGTGTGTACATTCTGGATGAAGGCAGCTACTACCTGACCGTTGCTGACGACAGCCACGCTGCTGCCAACAACATTCTGGCCGCCAAGGGCAAGACCGTGGAGGACGGCATGACCGCCGAAGGCGATGCTTCCCTGACCTATTCCATGGATCTTGCCTTCGACAGCACCACCTATGCCGCCGCTTACGGCACGGGCAACACCGTGACCAGCCTCTTCGCTGACACGGATATCAACCGCTATGAAGGCCGTGGCGACAACTCTGTTGTGTACTACTCCCGCAGCGACTGGGCAGGCACCGTGACCGCCGGCAGTGTGAAGCTGACCATGACCGCTCAGATGGCTTCTGATGCTATCCTGGACGACAGTGACCTGCCTGACGACTCCAACGCCGAATGGCCCACCATGGGTAAGGACGCCGACCTGCAGCTGATCAACATGCTGGAGTATGACTATGACGATCCCATGTGGGATACCTTCATGGATCAGCTGACCTATGAAGAAATGGCCAAGCTGTGCGCCAACGGCCTGCGCATGACCATTGACATTGACTCCATCGGCAAGCCCCTGACCACCGACCACAACGGCCCTTCCGGTGTGACCCAGAAGTACTCCGTTGGCGAAAACGGCTACGCTACCCAGACCAACGATCCCATGAAGAATGCCAAAGGCACCTGCTACCCCTGCAACGGCATCATCGCCGCCACCTTCAATGATGAGCTGATCCGTGAAGTGGGCGAACTCATTGGTGAGGATGCCATGTGGGCAGGCTATGCCGGGCTGTACGGCACAGGTCTGAACATTCACCGTTCTCCCTATGCAGGCCGTGTGTTCGAGTACTATTCCGAAGATGGCATCCTGACCGGCCTGGTGGACGCTGCTGAAACCATCGGCATCCAGAGCAAGGGCGTGTATGTGTACAACAAGCACTTTGTACTGAACGATCAGGAAAACAACCGTGCCGGTATCGGCACCTGGGTCAACGAGCAGGCACTGCGTGAGATTTACCTCCGTGCCTTCGAGCTGCCCATTGTGCAGGCCGACGCCAAGTGCGTCATGACCGCCTTCAACCGTCTGGGTGCCCAGTGGGCAGGCGCTTACAGCGAACTGCTGACGGACTGGCTCCGTGGTGAAGCAGGCATGAGCGGTTTCGCCGTGACCGACATGTATGATGATACCTACATGGTAAAGGTCAACGAAGTGCTGGCTGGCAACGACATCCCCGACAACTATGTAGGCGATGACGTGTCCCAGTTTGCCGCTTACGGTCCCAACGGTTCCAACCCCAACAAGCTGGTGGCTCAGGCACTGCGTCTGTCCAGCAAGCGGGTGCTGTACACGGTGCTGCATTCCCGTGGCATGGACGGCATCAGCCGCAACAGCAAAATCGTGGCTGTAACTCCCTGGTGGCAGATGACCCTGAACATCGTGGAGTACACCTTCGGTGCGCTGACCCTGCTGGCACTGGTTCTCCTGCTGCTGGATATGCGCAAGGAGTGCAAGGCGAAGAAGGCTGCGTAAAAAAATCGTTCCATAGCCACCCCTGCAGAGGTCGCAAAAAGCGGCCTCTGCTTTTTTGTATTTAGCAGAGACCGCTTTTCAGCTTGTTCGGTTTTATCGAGCCAGCACCAGCTTGTTCACAAATTCCTCCGTATCCACCACAATGCCCGCAGAGGTATCGGTCAGGAGTCCATCGTCCGTCAGAAGCTGCGTATCCAGAACCGCCTTGATGGACACCGCAATGCTTACACAGGAGGCAATGACCTTCTTGGATGGGGCGCTGAAGCGGCTATAGTCCTCCCCTTCTGCCTTTACGATGTCTTCCATCTTGTAAATGCAGGGCAGGAAGTAGGTATCCAGCCGTGCCAGCAGGTTATAGAACATGTACGTCCGGCGACGGATGGCTTCGCACTGCTTGGATGCAGTGTCCAGCTGTTCTACCAGCTGTCTCGCTTCCGCATGGTTGGTTTTTGCTCGGTCAAGGTTTTCTTTTGCCGCTCCCCCTGCCACTAATCCCAGCACAAGCAATGCAGGGCCAGCGACAAGGCCGCCTAAAACTACTGCGCCCCCTGCCATGCCCAGTCCTCCGGCCGCAAGGGAGCCACCGCCAAAGAAAGCCAGTGTCGCATTGGAAGCTGCTGCCCCGCCAAGTGCCGCAATGGCCGTGCCCGTAGAGGCAGACGCAAATAGCTGAGCTGCACCATATGCGCCCATGGCCGCCAATGCTCCCGCTGCTGTTCCTGCCACACTGCCGCCGGCAAGGGAAGCCGCGAAATGACACAGGTTCTTCATTTCAGCAAAATCCTGCTGGTCTATGTGGAGCTTGCCGAGTTCGCTCAAGCCCTCCGTTTCCCGGAAGTCAACGTTTTTCAGTTTGGTAAACGTATTCAGGAACTGCGTCATGTTTCCGTTCAGCAGAAATATCTTTTCCTCGCCAAGTTGCTTGAGCGCCTGGCTGCAGGCTTCTCTCTGCCCATTGATCCTGTCCGTAGCTTCGGAAACCATTTGGGATGCAGACGCATTGATGCGTTTTGCATCCGATGCATCCACCCCTGCTTTCACCGCTTTGCCGGCACCGAACGTCCCTGTGGCCGCTGCAATGCCGATAAAAAGAAGTGGTAACGGCATGTTCATTCTCTCCTTACAGTGTAATCAGTGCCTTCACCGCACAGAAAATATCTTCTCTGCGCTTTTCCAGTTCCGTCACCTGCTTTTCAATAACCAGATAGGGTCTGTCCGTAGCTTTGATCCAGCCGATCTCTCGCTCGATGTCCCGGACGGTCAGAAGGCTGCTCTCCATCTCCAGCAAAACATCCTTGGGTATGTTCAGCTTGCGGACAACGTATTTGATCAGCTTGCGCTCAGCATCGTGATATTCGTCATCGCTGTTGGCAATAACCAGAAGATTCCAGAGCAAAAGTTTGGGCGTAATGAAGCCATCAAGGGAAGTCTGCTCCCCTGTCAGTGCAGCCTCCACACCATCCTGAAGGGTATCGTAATAATCCGCAGGATCGATGATTTTCTTCATCTGCTCCTCGCAGTCTTTTACGACGCCTTCCCGATGATCGTCAAAGCGCAAGTCGATTTCATGTCCAACCAGATCGAACTTTTCCTGTTCCTCTGCCGTGAACTTTTCATCGGCTGCCATCAGGTAATAGAAAACCTTCATGGCATTCTGCGGTGCAATTGCCTTTACGCCGCCGGCCTCCATGGCTGCTTTGTCTTCTGCCGCTTTCTTCTCCGACTTTTTCAAGGCTGCATCGGCTTTTCTCTGCTCTGCAGCGACCTTCACTTGTTCCGTCAATTGATCCGTCTGCTGCTTGACTGTTTCCTGCAGGTTCTTCATGCCAGTTTGAGCTGCTTCCGTTGCTTTTCCGAGCCCCTTCTTTGCAGCACTCCCTGCCTGCTGCAAAGCTTTTCCCAAATGAAATCCTGCCATCATTGCCTCCTACAGCATCAGCATATCGTCTGAATCCATCAAATCATCAAATTCTTTCTGGGTTGTAAACTGGGGTTCCCTGCCCAGCACCCTTTGAATGGTTACGTTACCCCTGATCACAAGGTCAGAGTCGCCCCTTGCCATGCCCTGCTCCATGTCGTTAAAGCCCAGCAGGAAAGTCTCCATGTCCTCGGCAAGGTAAGTGGACACCCGCTCCTCAAGGGCACTGCGGTACGCCGTGAATCTTTCTACCACATGGTCCGTCTTTGCCTCAGTCAGGAGCATTTTCTCATGCCTCAGCTGGGCTTCCTGCTGTTCGTTTCGCACTTCCTTGATAACGGAAAATGCCGCCCTGCCGAAACCGATATAATTGAAACGAGACACAAACACCTTGGAAAACAGCAGCCAATTCCCGCAGGATTCAATGGCCGCATGAACCGCCGCATCGGCAGTGTCCGCCATGGTAAAGGTCATGCCGGCAATCAGCATCATCCGATCAATGGCAGGGCTGCCAAAGGGCATGACACTTTGCCAATCAATGTCCTTAACGTTGCCATGTTCGCTCCACTGAAAACTCAATCGGCTGGCGAAGAAAAGGACTCGAGTGAAAACTTCGTTGAAAATCACCGGGATGCTCTGCTTGCCAAGCTCCCTGTACAGGCCAAGCTCATGCCGCAGATCCAGCTTTTGCTTCACATACAGGTCATTCACCAAGGACGGCAGGCCGGTGCCCTTCAATCCTGGCAAGCTTGCAATCTCATACAGGAGCGACAGCAGCACTCCCGGAATGCCCATGCCGCCGCCGGCGGTATTCTTGGAGCCGCCCATATCACTTACAAGATGCCCGAACCAGTTGTCAGCACACTTTGCAATTTCAGCAAGCAAAGGAGCGGTTGCAGCAAAATGAGCAATTTTTCGGAGTGTCTTGGGTATTTCCTCCCCGGTGGCTTCTTGATACTTTTTGCTTCCTAATGCCGCCAGCCAGTTCAACGTGCCGGTCAGAACAATCGGTATCAGCGTTGCAATCAGGTCTTTTGCACTCGTTTTTACAAAGAGCACATGCCATTTGCCTTCTTTGTTAACGAAGGTTCCAACACGGAAGAACTGCACTATAATGGCCGCCAGCAGACCTGCAGGCGTAGGATGATGGGCAAAGTCGGCCAGGTGATGATTGACTGCGCCTACGCCGATGTTGGCACCGTTCCATGCGTTATCCTGTGCAACCTTGAAGTACTCTTCCAAGGCACGGATGCAGTCCTTCAGCCGGTCGCCACCCAGTCCTCTGTCCTTTGCAAATTTCTGAATAAAGTTGTTGACCTGCTGGTAAGACAGTTCAAGCCCCTGCTCACCAAAGGATATTTCGCCCACATAAACGGCATCGATAACGCCTGCAAACAGGCCGCTGGTCATGGCCAGGGCATAGTCCGTCTTGTGCACCTGGGTGTATGCTTCCAGTTTACTGTTCACCTGGGCAAGCCGCTCGTCAATCTGTGTCTCCGTCCATTGCGCTGCGATTGCATCCCCTTTCCCCTGGTACGCAATCTCTGCCGCAATCACTTCTTCCTCCCCCGGATAGGCCTTTGCTTGTTGGTTTCCTGTTTTCCGAATCTTTGCATCCTCCATCTGCTATCCCTCGCTCGTGTTTGCTTCGCTAGGTTCTTTCGGCCCTTCCCATCCTGTCGAAAACATTCTATCATATATAGGCGTATTTTTCCATCATTTTCAAAAAAAAAAAAAAAATGCATATACTTTCCGGCTATTCGTATCTATTGACACATTTTATGAAAATCGGTATAATTTCAATTAGGATTTTATCCTAACAAGGAGGTCTCATGGAAAGAAGACACACCATTCAAAAAGATTTGGTGCTGAACACCGTCCGCCAATTAAAGCGGCACTTAACCGCCGATGAGGTTTATGCCTGCATCAAAAAAGACCATCCCAACATCGGCAAAGGGACAGTCTACAGGAATCTGGGCATTTTAGCAGAGGAAGGGCTTATTCGCAAAGTGGAAGTCCCGGAAGGGCCTGATCGCTTCGACTTTACGCTGAAGGATCATTATCACATTCGGTGCGTCAAGTGCGGTCAGGTATCGGATGTGGATATGGAGATTTTACCCGACCTGATTCAAAGAATCCGGGATACCCACGGCATGCAGTTCCTTGACTATGATATTTTCTTCCGGGGTTTATGTCCGGCATGTGCTGCCAAAGCACAAGATACAGCAAAGGAGAAGTGACGTATGAAGCAGCTTACGGAAAAGGTTTTCTATGTTGGCGTGAATGACCATGACATTGACCTGTTTGAAGGGCAGTACGTGGTGCCCAAGGGCATGTCCTACAATTCCTACGTCATTCGGGATGAAAAGACCTGCGTCATGGATGCCGTAGACCTGCGCAAAGCGGACGCCTGGCTTAGGCAGCTTGACGAAGTGCTCTGCGGGCAAGCCCCGGATTATCTGGTGGTGCAGCATATGGAGCCTGACCATGCCGGTTCCATTGAGCTCTTTGCACGCAGGTACCCGGAAGCCGTCATCGTTGCCAACAAGAAAGCCTTCGCCATGATGCAGCAGTTCTTCCCTGAACTCCAACTGACCAACACGCTGGAAGTCGGTGAAATGAGCACCCTCTCCTTGGGCACCCACACCCTGACCTTTATCATGGCACCCATGGTGCACTGGCCGGAAGTCATGGTCACCTATGACGATGCGGACAAGATTCTCTTCTCTGCCGACGGCTTCGGTAAGTTCGGTGCTCTTGATGCAGCCGAAGACTGGGCATGTGAAGCCCGCCGGTACTACTTCGGCATTGTGGGCAAGTACGGCAAGCCTGTTCAGGCACTGCTGAAGAAGGCCGCTGCCTTGGACATTGCCGCCATTTATCCCCTCCACGGACCCATGCTGACCGAGAACCTCAGCTATTACCTGAATCTGTACGACACCTGGTCCTCCTATCAGCCGGAAAGCAAGGGCGTTATGGTTTTCTATGCTTCCGTTTACGGCCACACGAAGGAGGCAGCGGAAAAGCTGTGCGCCAAGCTGGCTGCCGCCGGCGTGCCTCAGGCAAAAGCCGTGGATCTGGCTCGTTCCGACATGGCAGAATGCGTGGAGGGTGCCTTCCGGTATGATACCATGGTGCTGGCTTCCGTTACCTATAACGGGGACGTATTCCCGGTAATGAGTGCCTTCCTCCACGCCCTGACGGAACGGGATTACCAGAACCGGCGAGTGGGCATCATCGAAAATGGTTCCTGGGCACCCATGGCAGGCAAGGTCATTCGCAAAGCCTTGGAAAACAGCAAGAACATGACCTTCTGTGAGCATACTGTCACCATCAAATCCGCCCTGAATGGGGACAGTGAAGCCCAGCTGGATGGGCTTGCCCAGGAGATTGCAGCAGCCTATCAATAAGTTTTCAGTTTTCCTGCACGGACGAGGGACAAGGAATTGCCTCGTCCGTTCCTTTCTTTTTGGGTGCACGCAGGTACATGGCCGAGGCAATCAGTGCCGTCAAAGGTGCAGCAGCTGCAAGGCCGAAGGAACCCACCAACGTATTCAGCAGCTGAGAAGCCACATACTTCAGGTTGATAATATCCGTAACCGGTGTCCCCTGCCCCACAAAGTACATAAGCATGGAAAGATAGTTGCCGGAGTAGGCAAGCATCAGGGTGGTGGTCATGGTGCCCAGCACGCTGCGCCCCACCAGCAGGCCGGATTTCATCAAGGCCGGATAGCTGATGTCCGGCTTGTGGTAATGGATTTCCTCCAAAGACACGCTGATGTCCATGGATAAGTCCATCAAGGCACCGGAGTTTGCCAGGAACATCATGCCGATGTACAGGCTGCGGGTATCCACCTGCATGGCAGACTGGCTGAGCAGGGGCACCACGTAAGGCAAATCGCCACCGTCAAGCTTCAGCAGATAGGTGAGCCCCCATGCGCTGAGACAGGTAACCAGCGTGCCGGCAATGGAGCCGAGAATGGCCGTCAGACAGCGCCTTGTGAAGCCTGCCACAAGCACGTCAATCAGCACCGTCAGCACCAGCACCGTCACAAAGGAGGACAGCATGGGATCCACCCCATCCAGCAGGAGGGGAATAAGGAGCTTCCACACAATGACCGCACTGGCTACCAGGGATACCATTGCACCGCAGCCGATAACGCCCCCAAAGAGAATCAGCACCAGCGCCAGGGCGCCCACCACCGCCGCTTCCGTTCCCATGCGGTAGTGGTCAATCAGCGTTACCACCGGCTTCTCGCTGCCGGTTTGCAGCATCGCCCACGCCGTGTCCCCCACCTCATACAGCTTATCCTTGTCCAAGGCGGAGTTCAAATAGTTGTAGGATGTAAACTGCTGCCCTGCATATTCTCCGGTGAGAATCGTCACCACGCAGGGCTGCACCCCGTTGTACACAATGCCAATGGAGTCCAGCATGCTGTTGTCCACCTGGTCAATGCGCACCTGCTCCCGAGGGAAGCTGCTGGTAATGTTCAGATGTTCATCCGGCAGCAGACACAGCAAACCGCAAACCACCAGCGTTACCAGGCACAGTATCCAGTTCATTCTGTTCTTCCGGCTTACTTTACGCTTCATGATGGTATCACCCCTGTTCAAACCAAGTTGAAATAAAGTTGAGGGCAAGGGATCGGCGTTCATCCCTTGCCCCTTGTTTGCGCTTTGTTTTTTACTCGGCGTCAGCCGTCAGACCCATGGCATCCATGGTGCGGTTGAAGATGTCCGTGTTGTCGTACAGGCCGGAGAACTTCTCAGCACCTACGCCCCAGGCGTACACCGGAATCTGCAGACCCGTGTGTGCATAGGAGGTGTAGGACAGGCCAGCCTTGTTGTTCATGATGTGGCTGACAGCCATGGAGAAGGGATTGTATCCGCCGTAGAGCAGGGCAGCTTCGTCCTCAGCCACTTCCGTGGTACCGGTGCTGACTTCCCATGCCTGACGGAGGCTTTCCACATCGGTTTCGGTCAGGGACAGATCCTTGCCTTCTTCACGGGTCAGGCCGTAGAGTTCTTCTACCTTTTCCATGGCCTGGTCGAAAGTGGCGTTGTTCTCCTTCAGTTCGGCAATCACATCGTCGAAGGCAGTGAAGGAAGTCTTCTGGTTGGCCAGGTACTGGAAGTGGGTATCATAAGCGGTGGTTGCAAAGCCGATGGTCATGCCGCCGGTTTCGTGGTCAGCGGTCACAATGATCAGGCACTCGCCGGGATGGTCAGCAGCGAAGTCCAGTGCTACCTGCACTGCATCGGACAAGGCCAGGGTGTCGTGGATGGAGGTTGCAGCATCGTTGGCGTGGCCAGCCCAGTCGATCTTGCCGCCTTCGCACATCATGAAGAAGCCGTTGTCGTTATCCAACACGTTGATGCCGCTGCGCACAAAGTCAGCCAGAGACAGAACGTCTTCGCCAGCAGCTTCCAGCTGTTCCCGGTCGATTTCGTAGTGGATGGCCTTGGAATCCTGCAGCACAGGGTTGGTAGCCAGCACCCGGCCGTCCGTGGCCGTCAGGTTGCGGATTTCATCATTGGTGGTGGGAATGGTCCAGCCGTTTTCCTCGGCCACTTCCATCAGGGACTTCTGGGAACCGTCGCTGCCATTCATGCGCTTGAAGCCGCCGCCAGCCAGGTAATCCACAGTGGTGCCGGTCAGTGCCTGCAGGGCGATTTCGTAGTAGTCGTTGCGGGAAGGCTGCTTAGCGTAGTAAGCCGCAGGGGTTGCGTGATCCACGGATACGGAGGTGATGACGCCGATCTTCTTGCCGGCTTCCTTAGCGTATTCCGTAATCAGCTTGTAGGGGGTGGTCAGGGTCACATCGTAGTTGATGACGCCAGACAGGGTCTTCTTACCGGATGCCATGGAGGTTGCCGTGGAGGCAGAGTCCGGGCAGAAGGAAGAGCTGTCGTAGGTGGTTACCAGTCCAAGATAAGGGAAAGTAGTGAAGGACAGGTCAGCAGGCACCGGGAAATCACTGTCAGGGTTCTGGATACTTCCCAGATAGTACTGGGTTGCGGTCACCTGTGGATTGCCCATGCCATCGCCAATGAACATGAACACATACTTGGGATGGGTTGCGGTTTCCTCGGCCATCACCGGCAGACAGCCGATGCACAGCACCAAGGCGCACAACAGGGCGACGATCTTCTTCATGGTGGGTTTCCTCCTCTTTTTCCCGGACAACCTCATTCGCTGTCCGGCTTACCGTTTTGTTCCTCCGAACAAGATCTATCATACCCGCCGTGTGTAAAATCAAAAACAGAAGAAATGTAAAAAGAAACAAAAAGGGAATCGCAAGATGCGAAACCCTTTTTGTTGGGGGGATTATGTCGTTAACCAATTACTTTCCTGCCAGTGCATAAGCCGCAGCACTTGCGCCGGCAATCTTGCCCCACACGATGCAGCTCGTGTTGGCCAAGCCGCCGATGTTCGCACTACCGCCAATATTCGCACCGCCGGCAAGTTCGCCGCACTCATACAGTCCAGGAATCGGCTCATGGGCTGCATTCAGCACCTGAGCATCCGGATTCATCAGCGGTCCACCCTTGGTCAGCATGACATACGGGCAAGTTTTGATCACATAGAAGGGGCCTTCCAGCGCCACCATTGTTTCGGCAGGCCGTCCGAAGTCCTGATCTTCCCCCTGTGCTACATACTCGTTGTACTTTGCTACTGTTGCAGCCAAGCCTGCTGCATCGATGCCCGCCTTTTCAGCAACTTCCTCGATGGTTTCACCGTAATAGACGCAATTGCCATCTGCCAGCAGCTGGTCAAAGTACGTCCAGCCTTCATCCGTCTTACCAGAAAAACCACCGCCTACGCTCAGGATGGGATCCTGCGTATCCTTCATTGCCTGCGTAAGCACCATGTACACCAGGTTTTCAGGTGCATTGGCATAGGCTGCCTTCCGTTCGCTGTCCAGGCTATCCTGCTCCTTCACCATACGATTACCGGTGTTGTCCACCCAAATAACGCCAGGGTACTTCACGGATGCCGTGCAGCTGACATCAAAGCCACCCACCGGAACACCGCCAGGATAGGCAGGCAGGTAATCCATGTTGTTAAACACAGCACCCGCCTTTTCAGCAAACACATAGCCATCGCCTGTTACGAAGCTGGGCGACATGGTCAGCACGTTGGCATAGTTGTAGCGATGGAGCAGCTCTTCATTATGTCCGTATCCGCCAGTGGCCAAAATCGTTGCTGCTGCACGGTATTCCGTACCATCCACCATGACAACACCCTTTACAGCCCCGTCTTCCACAATGATGTCAGCCACTTCGCTGTTTAGCATCAGTGAAATATTCCCCTGCGTCACCTGTTCTTCGATCAGGGGCTTCACCAGATTGGCCATTGCCTTACCGCCGCCTGTAACACGGTATTCACGCGGCACGTTGAATGCGTCATAGGAGGAAGACATTTGGGGCTGACGATCGCCGAAATCAGCACCCAGTTCATCCAACCAGTCAATGGCTGCGGCAGCATTCTCCGTATGTTTCTTGGTGAGTTCAGGCACATTGGTGCCGCCACCCATTCGCACGATATCCTCTGCAAAGTTTTCCGGCGAATCTTCAACACCGGCTTCAATCTGCATTTTCGCACCAGCAGCAGATGTGGTTCCGCCGGCGAAACGGATAGAGCCGCCCATATCGTCATTCTTGTCGATCAGGTATACCTTAGCACCGTTTGCAGCCGCCTCCAGAGCAGCGTTCATGCCGGAGAAACCTGCACCCACCACAATCACATCAGGATTTTCAAATGTAGGCTTTGCACACTGAGGTGCTTCTTCCACCGTTTCCACAGGAGTCAGTACCGCCCCAGACTGTTCCAGGGCTTCAGCAGCCGCTGTAAGGAGTGCATTGCTTGTTACCGTTGCGCTGGCATAGGCATCCACTTCAACACTGTTCTTGGCCACCATGGCCGCAGGCAGCTGTTCAATGGCCTTGGAACCAATGCCATCCGTTTCATTTGCCCCTTCCGCCGTCACAGCAGTCAGCTTGCCATCCTCAATGGTCAAGGTAACCGTTACGTCGCCGCCAAAGCCCTTAGCCGTTGCCGTGTAGTCTTCTGCCATTGCGCAGGTACCCATGGCCATTGCCAGCAACAGAGCCACCAATGCGCTTAGACCTTTTTTCATCCCCGTATCCTCCTTTACAGACGTATTCGTGCATACGTGTTTAATTTGCTTATGCACTTTCTCGTCCCTTTACGACTAGTATAAAGGTTACAGGTATATGAGAGTCAAGGATATTGGCAAAAAAATATCAAAAAGCATTTACGGCCGTTTTTCTACCCAGATTTCTCCATAGGAAAAAGCCTTTTCTCCGTTATGGTAGTTGCCTGTGGTAATGGCCATGACTCGTCCTGATAAAGCTTCTTCTTCGTAACCAATCCGTTTTTTCACTTCTGCAATTTTGCTTGGAAGCATTCCGGCTGACCATTGAGCCATGCACGCAAAATAGGTAGCAGCCGGCAGTTTGATACTGTTTTTCCATTGATCGATGTCCAAGAAAACGGCATCTTCTTCCTGCACGATAAATCCGTTGCTTCCGCTTTTCTGCCCCTCATTGAAGAACGTTGCCCACTTCAGCAACGGCAGCCAGGCTACAATGTCTCCAATTTGCTTCATCGCATCGGAGGATAAATGCTCCTCTGTACTTGTTCGCACAGGGATTACATACATTTCCTTGTTTTCCCGAAGTTCAAAACCGTTTTTCCCATTGTTCAGCAAGCGCAACTGCTTCACATTTTCCTGCATCCCAGCGGCAATACGCCTGTTCATTTCTGCCTGCCAGAGGAGCTTTTCCGCCTGCTGCTCAAGCAGATCCGCTGTTTGCAGCGTATCATGTTCCTTCACGATTTTTGCTGTTTGGGCAACAGTAAAACCGCAGTTCCGAAGTTTCCGCAGCGTCATCAGCACGTCAATGCTGTCATCCCCATACTGACGATAGTTTCCGTCGCCGACTCGCTCATGGAGCATAATGCCATACTGTTCATAAAAGCGGAGCGTTTGCGGAGAAATTCCCAGCATGCTTGCCGCTTCATTGATCCGATAATACATGAATAAACCTCTTTTCCCTTACGTTCTCCCCTACCTTCCTGCATTATAGAATGACCGTCCCGATTGAGCAACTACTTTCTTGCGCCAAAAATGCAGCAGCCGATTCACAATCAGCTGCTGCACTTCTATTCCATTTACAGATCCGTATCGGAGGCGGGTTCAGGCGTGGGTTCAGTCGTCGGCTCCGTCGTCGGCTCCGTCGTCGGCTCAGTCGTGGGCTCAGTCGTCGGTTCAGGCGTCGGTTCAGGCGTGGGTTCGGTCGTGGGCTCAGTCGTGGGTTCGGTCGTGGGCTCAGTCGTGGGCTCGGTCGTGGGTTCCGTCGTAGGCTCAGTCGTGGGTGTTACCGTACCGGTCACCGTGCATTCATTGCTGAAGACGCTGCCCACATACTGCACATCAGCGCTGGTCACCATGAGCATCAGCTTGTGGCCTGCCATGGAGCTGGTTACCGTCAGCGTAGGCGTAGATACGCCCAGGGAAACGCTGTCCATAAACCAAGTATAGACCAAATTGGCGGTGGAAGCATTCAGGCTCATGGCAGGCGTCAGCACCTGTCCTTCAGAAGCAGAAGCGGCAATGGTCACCGTGCCAGCCAGGGTAATCTTGCTTGCATCCGTAGGTGCCACGGTAGGCGTGACCACCGGCACTTCGTACAGGCGAATCAGAGTATTGGCATCTGCTAGGCCCGTCTGGGGAAGGCCAATGCTGGCCTGATAGGCAACAATGGCAGTGGTGGTGTTCTGGCCAAAGACCCCGTCCAGCTTGCCGGGATCGAAGCCCTTGGTCTTCAAGGTGGTCTGCAGCAGCAGCACACGGGCGCCCGAATCCCCCACCTTGACTTCAACAAGGGGATCAAACACCGGTGCAACCTTGGAATACAGCACATTCAGCATGGACTCGGTTGCGTAGTTCCGTTCCCGATAGCCGATGGTGTTCTGGAACAGCTTCACTGCCAGGCGGGTGTTATCGCCATACACGCCATCAGCCTTATCCAGCGGATAGCCCAGCTCGATCAGGCGCTTCTGCATCTTCCGCACTGCGGAACCGCTGGCGCCATAGCGAATGGAACCATCATCATCCGTAGAAGAAGTAGCCTTGGGGGTAGCCGTTACCCTAGGCGTTGCGGTCACGCGAGGCGTAGCCGTTGGGGTGGGCGTTGCGGTAGGCACAGCCGTTGCACCCGTGGTCACCGTGGGGGTCAAGCCACTGCTGCTCTGTGCCGTAGCAAGGGTATCCGTTCCTTCCAGCAGGTAATGATTCTGCTCATCGTAGGTAAAGCGGTAAAGCTTGTCCCCAATCGACACGGCAGCCGCCGTGTTTTCGGAGAGTGCCGCAAAGTAGTTGCTGGCAAACGTGGTGCTGGTCAGATCCACACGAATCAGGGAATGATCCCCTGCCACGATGGCAACAGCATCATCGGAAGCAAACATGCTGATGGGTGCATCAGGCGCATTGCCCACGGTCTCCACCGCAGTGCCGCCAATGCCTACCCGATTCAGGGTGTTGGTCGTTCCACTGGTAATGTAGTACACATGGGTGGTATTCCGGCAGGCCGCAATCACGTTGGGCACGGTTGTTACCACGCTCTTGCCGTCCTCGGTCAGGATGCTCAGAACGCCATCCTCCCCCAAGGTGAACACAGGGGTTGATGCAGCATTCTGCAAGTCCGCATCCGTAGGGGCAGCGGAAACAATGTTGGTTGCACTGCCATCCAGCATGATGCCGTACAGCCGGCCTTCTGCCGTGAGGCAATACAGCTGGGTATCATTCATGCCCACCAGATCCACAATGGTGGAGCGCAGCGTCAGCGTCACGCCTTCCGGGTTAATCAGGAACAGGTGATTTTCCTCTCCCAAGTAAGACACATAGGAACCATTGGTAATAATAGGGTCTGCCAGAGCACCGGTGCACCCTGCGCAAACCATGCCCGCTGTCAACGCTGTCAGCAGCCACTTCTTCATGGCACATTCCTCCCTTTTCTCAGCGGAAACCTTCCGCACTGACTGACACGTAAGTATAACGCATTTGCCGCCCATTTTCATCCCGCTTTTCCAAAACAATTTTGTTCTTTTTGTTTCCATTCGTTTCCAATGGTTGACATTGCTTGTCCCGCATGGTATCATGACCTTACCACTTATTGAAGAGAAAGGCCGGCTTTGCATGATCAATTTGCACCGTGCGTTTAAGCGTCACCGTTCCGCACTGGTTATGGGACTCATCAGCCTGGCAGTTTACGCCAGTTTGCTGCTTGTCTTCTTCGCCATTATGGGCATTAACAACTGGCCCCTGCGGCACGCTTCCAGAACGTCCGGCATTACGCTGGTCACCTTTGTGGCCATGACCCTTGTAATGGCCATGGTCTACGGCGGCTTCGAGGTAGGGCGGAAGAAGAACAAGCCCATTATTTCTTCCATGACTCTGGCTGTGGTGGTAGTCGATCTGGTCACCTATTTGCAGCTGCAAATCATGAACGTGAATGAAAACAACAACGACCATCTGATTCTCTTCGGCAAGGATTTTCCTTACCTGCTGTTATGCATCCTGCTGCAGTTCCTGGCGATTATCCTGTTCGTCCGCATCGGCAACAGCACCTATTTCCGCATGAACCCGCCCCGCCGGTGCCTGCTGGTGCTGGCTGATCAAGGGGAAGAATCCGCAACCCGGCGGAAGATTGACCGGTATCGCCTTCAGTGGCATGTGGAAAAGGTGGCCATGTTTGATGATCCCAATCTCATTGACCTGATCCGCAACAGTGAAACGGTCATTCTTTCCGGCCTGCCGGCAGAGGATCAAATGCGGATCCTCCACCAGTGCTACGACCTGCAAAAAGACGTGCTGTGCCGTGCCCAGTTGGAAGACATTATGCTCAGCAATGCCCGGCAGGTTATCGTGGATGACGCTGCTTTCCTGGCCATGGACTACCGCAAAATGACCATTTTGCAGCGGCTCATTAAGCGGGGCATGGATGTGCTTTTCTCTGCTCTGGTGCTGCTGGTGCTCAGTCCCCTGATGGCAGTGATTGCCCTGTGCATCCATTTTGAGGACGGGGGCAAGGTCATTTTCCGGCAGAAGCGCATGTCCGTCAACGGCCGCATTTTCACCATCTGCAAGTTCCGCACCATGAGCGAGGCAGCCTCTTCCAGCAAACATCAGGTGTCTGCGGCTGCCGATGATGCCCGCATCACGAAAATCGGTCATTTCCTGCGCCGTACACGGCTGGATGAACTGCCCCAGTTCTGGAACATTCTGAAGGGGGACATGACCCTGGTTGGCCCCCGGCCCGAAATGCTGGAAAATGTGGAGAAGTATAAGCAGCAGCTCCCCGCTTTTGTCTATCGGGAAAAGATGAAGGCCGGTCTCACCGGATATGCCCAAATCGAAGGCCGCTACAACACCACCCCGGAAGACAAGCTGATGCTGGATCTGATGTATATTGAATCTTTTTCCATTTGGCTGGATATTAAGCTGCTTTTCCGTACATTGACCGTCTTCTTCAAGTCCGACTCCACCGAGGGCTTTGCTCAGGAGCAGGGCAACTCGACGGAAGCAAACAAATAATGCAGGAGGTGCATACCATGAAAACCACCCTATTGATTATGGCGGCAGGCCTTGGTTCCCGTTACGGCGGCAACAAGCAGATTGATCGAATGGGCCCCAATGGGGAAATTTTGCTGGAATACTCCATTTATGATGCCGTGGCTGCCGGGTTTGACAAGGTTGTTTTTGTCATCCGTGCCTCCATGAAGGACTCCTTCAAGGCCATGATTGGGGATAAATTGGCACAGAAGGTGGAGGTCTTTTATGCCTGTCAGGAGTATGACTCCCTGCCCGGCGGCTTCCTTCCCCCGGAAGGGCGTACCAAGCCCTATGGCACGGTTCATGCGGTGCTGTGCGCTGCGGATCTGATTCACGAACCCTTTGCCGTGATCAATGCAGACGACTACTACGGTCGGGATGCTTTTGTCGCCATGGCAGACTCCCTCCATCGGCTGCAAGGGCAAGAAAACGCCGCCTCCATGGTGGCCTATGATTTGAAGAACACCGTATCCGATAACGGCGACGTGACCCGGGGCGTGTGTCAGGTCGATGAAGCCGGGCACCTGGTGAAGGTGACCGAAACCTATCAAATCAAACCCTTCCCGGACGGCACCATTCGTGATCTGGCAACGGATCCCGCAGGACGCATCCTCGACCCCAACGCACTGGTGTCCATGAATTTCTGGGGCTTTACCCCCTGGTTCTTCATCGCTGCAAAGGAAAACCTGGCCGCCTTCCTTGCCTCCCCGGAGGGTGATCCCCTGAAGAAGGAATATCCCCTGCCTACGCTGGTGGATGCCCTGATGCACACCTCCGGCCTAACCGTTGAGGTTTTGAGTACCCACGCCGTATGGTTTGGCGTAACCTACCATGAAGATAAAGCCTATGTGGCCGGTGAACTGAAAAAGCTGCACGACAGCGGTTTTTATCCCAAGGCACTGTAAAAGAAAGTGAAAAGAAAGCGGCGTGCCCTGCCAAGCAAGAAAGCAGGACACGCCGTTTTTTATTGATTGGGCAGCAGGCCGAGGATTTCCTTAATGGACATGCACATATCGTTCACTTCGTAGCTGCGTCCATGTTCCAGAATGGTCTGCGCCGTTTTCTGCATAGCAGGGAATGCGCTGCGAATGAGATGATTGGCATGAATCACCATGTTAATGCCATGGGCAGCCAACTCGTCTTCTGTGGTGGTGTTGTAGGTCGTAGGCACCACCACAATGGGCGTTTTCGGATCATCCCTGCGGAAGGCCTGGCAGAATGCAAAAATTTCATCCGGGGTTTTCTGCACGGAGTGAATCATAATGCCGTCTGCCCCAGCCTTCACGTAAGCGTGGCAGCGCTTCAATGCATCCTCTTGCCCCATGCCCAGGATCAGGCTTTCGCACCGGGCAATGATCATGAAGTCCTTGGACTTCTGGGCATTCTTGCCGGCAGTAATCTTCTGGCAGAACGCTTCAATGTCATCCTGTACCTGCCCGGCCCCGGTACCGAAGAGGCTGTTCTTCTTCAGTCCCTTCTTATCCTCGATGATTACCGCAGACACGCCCAGCCGCTCCATGGTCTGCACATTGTAGACAAAGTGCTCGATCTGTCCGCCGGTGTCCCCATCCAGTACGATGGGCTTGGTGGTAACCTCCATGATTTCTTCAATGGTGTTCAGTCGGCTGGTCATGTCCACCAGTTCGATGTCCGGCTTGCCCTTGGCAGTGGAATCACACAGGCTGGATACCCAAATAGCATCGAACTGCCGTGTTCCGTTGGCCGTTTCCACCCGGGTCTTTTCCACAAGCAGTCCCGTCAGGCCGTCATGGGCCTCCATCACACTGAGGCAGGGCTTGTAGCTCAGCAGCTTTTTCAGCCGGGAGCGGCGGGTTTCCGGCAGGCTCAGCAGCTGATCCAAGGCCGAAAGGGTCTCCTCCGTAGGCGTAACGGTATAGGGATACTCCACCAGCTCCCCATCCCACTCCTTCAGGGTTTCAATCACCTTCTGGCGGATGTTGGCCTGATAGCCCACCAGCCAGTCATCGCCATGAACTACAATATCCGGCTTCAGCTGATGCAGAATGTCCGTATAGTCCAAGGACTGCTGCACCACAACCCGCTGAACCCCCTTCAGGGACTCAAACATGGCCTTTCTTTCTTCCAATGGAAGCAGCGGATAGTGCTTGTAGGACGCAATGGCTTCATCCGTCAGGATGCCCACCGTCACCTCGCCCAGCTGCTCTGCCTTTTTCAAAATGTTCAGGTGGCCATTATGCAAAATGTCCGTGCTGAAACAAATGTAGACGCTCTTCATCCGTTGTGCCTCACTTCCCGGGCAAAGCGTGCACAGACGCAGGCCTTGTCCTCCATATTGTCAATTTCGCTGCACAGCTGCCCCTGCACATCCATGGGATACAGGGGAATTTCCTGCCATGCTGCATTGAACGCGTTCTCCGCATAGCATTTCACTTCGCCGGATGCAACAAATTGCTGGATTTCTGCCATCCAGCGTTGGAAATCCTTGGCCAGCCATTTGTACGCAGGCTGGGATGCAGCGCAGTCCTCACCGAATTGATCGATGCCGATGGCCTGCACACGTCCGCCGTTGATCCTGGCCTTAAAGTCCTTCTCCGGCAGGGGCAGCGTGGTATCCACCACCACTGTGCTGACCGTAGATTTCACCAGCTGGGACATAACCTCCGGCGTCATGACCAGATCTCCGTGGAGGCTGATCACATCCTGCCCGGCAAGGGCTTCCCGTGCCACATACATGCTGTAAATGTAGTTCGTCTCCTCGTACCGAGGATTGCTGACGTAGGTAAAATGGATACCGCTGTTCAGGCTTTCCAGATACTCCTGCAAAAGCTGTGCAAAAGGTCCGGTGGTCACTACAGCTTCCGTAATGCCGTTTTCCCGGAGCAGCCGCACCTGATGAGAGATGATGGTATCCTTTTCATCCAGCATCGTCATGCACTTGGGATGGGTCCTGGTTTCGTCCCCCATGCGGGTGCCTCTGCCTGAATTGAGCAGCAGTGCAATCATGGCTGTTTCTCCTTCTCTGCTTTCATGACAAAGGACATGAAGGCATCTCGGTTTTCCTTGGGCGTGGTGGTGGGACGACCCAAATCACTCCGTGCCCCCAGGGCGCAGCGAATCTCCAGGAAGCACAGACAGTCTGCTTCCTTCATTCGCCCCAAGGCACGGCGAAGGCTCGCTTCATCATCTGCCGACAGGACTTGGGGATAACCAGCCGCTTCCGCAAGGGCGCAGAAATTCGTCTGTCCGCTGCACACCGGCATACCACCTACGGTTTCGTGCGCTCCATTATTGATGACCACATGCCTCATGTCAGGAAGTTTTTTCTGCCCCAGCACAGCCATCGCACCCAAGTGCATCACAGCTGCACCGTCCCCATCCAGACACCACACGGTGCGTTCCGGTTTCTCCAGCGCAATGCCCATGGCAATGGAGGATGCATGTCCCATGGAGCCTACCGTCAGGAAATCCCTGCGATGATCTTCCTGACGTTTCTCTCGCAGTTCAAAGATTTCCCGGCTTACCTTGCCGGTTGTGGACACAAGAATGTCCTCATTTCCCATCTCTTCCAGCAGGATTTCCGCCGCACGCTCCCGGGTCATGGGATAGGGGTTTGCATAGGCAGGCTTGCCCTCGCAGGTCAATCCGCCCTTGCGAATCACCAAGGCAGCGGTGTGCCCGGATTGCAGCACCTTGTTTGTTTCCGCAAAAGCAGCGGCAAAGTCTTCTGCCGTTGTGGTCTTATCAATAATCTGATAGGGCACACCCAGCAGTTCCAGCTGGGACAGGGTGATCTTTCCCTGCTTCACATGCTGGGGCTCATCCTTCACTGATGGTTCCCCCCGCCAGCCAATGACCAGCAGGCAGGGAATGCCATAAACATCCTCATCCATCAGCGAGGCCAGCGGATTCACTGCATTGCCCAGGCCGCTGTTCTGCATATAAACAAGGGCCGGTCTGCCGGTTGCCAGGTAATGCCCTGCCGCAAGGCCGATGGCGTTGCCCTCATTGGCTGCAACCACATGCCGGGAACCCTCTGTGCCAAACCGTGCGTACAGGGTATCGCACAGCCCGGCCAGCTGAGAATCAGGAACGCCGGTAAACAGGTCAATCCCGGCCTCTTCACAGGCTTTCAGCAGTACCTTCGCATCCATCCGTTGCCCTCCTTCACTCGAAAAAGATTATACGACGGCGGCAGGGTTTGGTCAAGCTTGGCAGAGCAAGCAGCTCACAGGCAACAGGACGCTATTTTCCCCTGCATCACAGGAAATTTGCATAAATGGTTGCGAACACCACCGTCATCACCCCTGCCACCGCAATGGACAGGCTGCTCATGGCACCTTCCGTTTCGCCCAGCTCCATGGCCTTCACGGTGCCAATGGCATGGGCAGAGGAACCCAGCGCCACACCCTTGGCAATCGGATCGGTAATGTGGAAAAGCTTCAGCACCGCCTCCCCGATGGCGTTGCCCAGGATTCCCGTAATGATGATGGACGCCGCGGTAATGGAGGTATAGCCCCCCAGCTGCTCCGCCACCCCCATGCCAATGGCCGTGGTAACGGATTTGGGCAGCAGGGTCACATACTCTGCATGGCCAATGCCAAACAAGGCGCAGAGCGCCAGAATGCAGGTTACGCTGGTGATTACCCCGGAAAGAATGCCGCAAAGCAACGCCCGATAATTCTTCTTCAGCATATCCAGCCGTTCATAAAGAGGAATGGCCAGGCATACCGTGGCGGGGGTCAGGAACTTCGACAGCATGCCTGCACTGGTCAGGTAATCGTCATACTTCACGCCGGTCAGCAGCAGCACGCCCATGGTCAGCACGATAGCAATCAGCAAAGGATTGAACAAGGGGGAACGGAAGCGTTTTTTCAGTGCCATGCCTGCCATATAGGCAGCCAGACTGAGTGCCAAGCCGAAAAAGGAAGAGGTGCTCAAAAACTCAATCATGCTTTTTCGCCCCTTTCCGCTGCATAAGCTGGGTTACCTTGCCGCTGACAACCATTACTGCCACTGTGGATACCACAATAATCACCAGCACCGGCAGCAAAATGGGCTGGAGCAGCCCCCAGGAATTCATCAGCCCCACCCCTGCCGGAATAAAGGTCAGGGACATGATGTCAATCAGGAACTTTCCCGTCCCCTTCACAGCTTTCAGGGGAATGATGCCTGTGCACAAGCCTGTAAAGAGGATCAGCAGACCGTAAATGCTGGCAGGCACCGGCAAGGGAATCAGGGCGCTCAATCCCTCCCCCAGAAGCGATATGAACAGAATGATCAGAAATTCCATGATGTAGTGCATGGTCTTCGCCTCCACGATGTCAATCGATGGGGATTATACCGCAGCCGTTTCTGTGCCGCAAGCAGATCATCCGTCCACATATCCACCATTCAAGCCATGAAAAAGGTTTTTCCCATTGTCCTGTCGAATGCTTATCTTTTGAGGCAGTTCTTTGCCGCTGAACAGGAAAAATTCTTCATCGATAGATGCATGGAAAGGAGACTTTTTATGACGAATATTGCGATTCTCGGGGCAGGGGGCATTGCCCGTGCCATGGCGAAAACCCTGCGGGGCATGAAGGCGGAAGGCGAGGAGGTTTGCCTGTACGCCGTTGCTTCCCGTGACCTGACCCGTGCCCAGGCCTTTGCCGACACGGAAGGCTTCCAGAAGGCTTACGGCTCCTACGAGGAAATGGTCTGCGACCCGGCGGTGGAGCTGGTGTACGTTGCTACGCCCCATTCCCATCACGCTGCCCATGTACGCCTGTGCGTGGAACATGGAAAGGCCGTGCTGTGCGAAAAGGCCTTTACCGCCAATGCTGCCCAGGCGCAGGAAGTACTGACCCTTGCCGAGGATCGGAGCGTGCTGGTGACAGAGGCCATTTGGACCCGATACATGCCTTCCCGGGAGATCATTCAGCGTTTCATCAGCAATGGTGCCATTGGTGATCCTGTTTTGCTGACCGCCAATTTGGGGTATCCCGTGGCAGACAGGGAACGCATCAAGCAGCCGGAGCTGGCAGGCGGTTCCCTGCTGGATCTGGGGGTTTATCCCCTCAACTTTGCCGCCATGGTATTCGGTGCGGATGTGGTGCAGGCAGAAGGCACCTGCAGCAAACTGCCCACCGGCGTAGACCAGACGGACAACATCACCCTCACCTTCGGTGACGGCCGGCAGGCACTGCTTTCCGCCTGCTGCTCCTGCAGAATGGATCGCCGGGGCGTGGTTTACGGCACCACCGGCTACCTTGAGGTGGACAACATCAACAATCCCCAAACCATCACCCTGTATACGAAGGCAGACAACTATGCCCACGGTACGGTGTACCCGGTGCCCAAGCAGATTACCGGATACGAGTATGAGGTGCGTGCCTGCCTGGAGGCTCTCAAGATCGGCCGCATTGAGTGCCCCGAAATGCCCCATCAGGAAACCCTGCGCATGATGCGCCTCATGGATCAGCTGCGGTACAGCTGGGGCATTCGCTATCCTTTCGAGTGAGCATGTTTTACATTCTGTACATGAATGTGCGGTTTACATTCCCAGATGAATCATGTACAATGCTTTTATGACCTCACGAAGGAGGATTCGCTGCCCATGAGTTCCCTGCAAGCATTACTGCCCAATTTGGCAGATTACCTTGTTTATGCCGCCATTGCCCTGGTGACCCTTACCGGCCTTTTCAAATGTCTGGCACCTCTGTGGAGCACCACAGCCGCCCTGCGCCGTGCCATTCGCCGCCTGCAGAATGATGCAGGCAAGGATCGGGAAAAGCCCATTTGGCAGGAACCCCGCTTTATGGGGCGGCGGCTGAAGGGCTGCTGGCTTCGCTTTCTGCAAAACGCCGAGCAGCTGGATCGCCGGGGGCTGCCCTGCAACGTGGAAGACTACATCAATGATGATACGGTCACCCACGGCCCCGGCAATGCCACCCTGGCAGAGCTGATTCCCAGCCTGTTGACTTCCCTGGGTATTCTGGGTACCTTCATCGGCCTGATGCAGGGTCTGACCGGCCTTGATATGTCCGATGCTGCCAGCCTGATGAACGGCATTCCCGTATTGCTGGACGGCATGCGCTTCGCCTTCGGCACCTCGGTAGCAGGCATTACCTGCTCCCTGATTTTCAACATGCTGAACCGCATTTTGCAGGGTTCCAGCTATCGTGCCATTGACGACTTTGTGGAATCCTTTACCCAGCTGGCCATGCAGCGTCCCTTGGACAACGATGTGCAGATGATTTGCCAGAATCAGGATCGGAACAACATGCTCTTCAACGCAACAGATAGCATGCCTTCCCAAATGGCAGACGCTGTGGAGCTTGCCGTGAATCGTGCCATGCAGCCTGTGACCCACTCCATGGATGCCTTCCTGGTGGGGGCAACTCGGGCGCAGGTGGATGGCGTTAACCGGATTGTCAACAGCTTTGTGGATCAGATGAACGCATCCCTGGATCATCAGTTCCTGACCCTTGGGCAAACACTGACGGAAATCAATCAGAATCAGCTTTCCGGCCTCAAGCGGCTGGAGGATTCCCTGTCCGCCGCCAACACCATCGTCAACGACGCCATGCAGCTGCATCAAATCAGCCAAAGCGTTACCAGACAGTTTGAAAGCTACGTGCAAAGCCTGAATGAAGCCGGCCGGCGGGATGCCCGCTTTGAAGAAAGCAGTGCCCAGCTGCTGGACAAGCTTCACGCCGCTGCCCAGCAGCAAAGCGGTACCATTGCTTCCCTGCGCACCTGTCAGGATCAATTGGCTGCTTCTTTGAAGCAATTCACCGACACCGGCAACAGTGCCGCCAGCAGCCTGAAGAAGGCTGGCGATGCAGGGGCTGCTTCCTTCTCTGATGCTTCCCGTACCATGCAGGAAGCAAGCCGGATGCTTTCCTCCTCCTACCAGACCTTCGTAACCGATGTGGTGGAAGGCATGTCCCGCTCTCTGGGCTTGTTTGAATCCAATATGACCTCTGTGGTGGCCGCTCTGTCCGATCAGCTGCAATCCGCTTCCCTTTCCGGCGCTTCTGCGGCACAGATCAGCGAAATGCAGAAGCTGATGACCTCCATGGCTGCCAGCCTGAAGAGTGCGGAAAAGAGCCTTGCATCCCTCGCTGAGGAGGGCTGAACATGGCAAGAATCAAAAACCACAACAGCCGCTCCGGCAGAGGCTCCGGTGCCTCCGGTGCCAGCTGGATCAGCTACTCCGACATGATGGCGTCCCTGCTGCTGGTGTTCGTGCTGATTATTTGCGTCAGCCTGTATCAGTACTTTACCATGCTGGAAACCAAGACCAACGAGCTGCAGGAGAAAGAAACCCAGCTTGCCGCCCAGCAAACCACGCTGGATCAGCAGGCTGCCACCATGTCCGCCCAGCAGACAGAACTGGATGAACAAAAAGCGGCACTGGATACTGCCAACGCCTCCCTTGCTGAAAGGGAAGAAGAGCTGTCCACCCTGCAAACCCAGCTGTCACAGCAGCAGACGGAGCTGGACACGGCAACCCAGCAACTGGTTGTGCAGCAGCAAACCTTAGCCCGGCAGCAGACGGATTTGGACACAGCCAACGCCTCTCTGGCGGCACGGGAGCAGGAGCTTGCCACCCTGCAAACCCAGCTGACCGCCCAGCAAGCCCAGCTGGATACAGCCACCCAGCAGCTGGCTCAGCAGCAGCAGGCTTTGACGGAACAAACAGCCAAAATTGATGATTTGGTGGGCGTTAGGAGCGAGATCATCGCCACCCTGTCCTCTGCTTTGTCCTCCGCTAATTTGCGTGCCACGGTGGACACCACCACCGGCGACATTCAGCTGGACAGTGCCGTTTTCTTCGAGACAGGTTCCTATAAAATCAAGGACGAAGGCCGTGCTCTGCTGGATGAGTTTGTCCCCGTGTACTTGGGCGTGCTGCTGAAGAGCGAGTACAGCGACTATCTGGGGGAAATCATCATTGAAGGTCACACGGACTCCACCGGCAGCTACCTGAACAATTTGGAGCTGAGCCAGAACCGGGCTTTGGCCGTTGCCAAGTACTGCCTGCAAATGCCTTCCCTGACGGAAGAGCAGCGCATCCTGCTGCGGAAGATCCTTACCGCTACGGGGCGCAGCAACTCCTCTCCTGTGTATAATGAGGACGGAACGGAAAACCTGGACGCATCCCGCCGGGTAGAGTTTAAGTTCAGCCTCCGTGATGCTGAAATGATTGAAGAAATGAATCGCCTGCTTTCAGGCCAAGAGTAAGGAGTACAGCCCATGAAGTATGTTGCGATTTTTCTGGTCATTGTTACCCTGATGTGCGGTGCAGGCGTAGGCTGGCTGTACATGAATACCAACGTGACAGTAGAGGCCATTGGTGTGGTTGCTGTGGAAGCCTCCACTCAAGAAGAATACTTTGCCACCCTGCGGAATCAGCTGGAAACCGGGTGTGTGGAGGGTACCCAGTTCAGTCAGGCCACCTTGGGAACCTCCGACCAGTACCAGTTTTACACCTACACCGTGCGGCTGAAGAACAGCTGCTTCATCACCGCCGACATGGTGGAGGTGCAGGTCACCCCCATGGATGGAGATGTGATGCAGATCGGCTCGGAAACAGCCCTGGCCCTGCCTGCCCAGTCCACCGGCGATATTCACGCTACCATTCTCACAGATGTGAACATGCACTCCGTCCGTGAAATCACCATCACCTACTACATGTGGGGACTTCCCTTCTCCATGAAAACCACGGCAAGGTAAAAAACGTAGAAGAGCATGCAATATGCTCCCCCTGAAGCAAACGCTGGAGAAAAACCAGTGGACTTCAGGGGGAGCATATTTTTTCACGCCAATACGTTGCTTCAAGAGCTTTAAGAACTTTGTATTTTTATTTTTCAAAGATATTGACACGGAACTCATCCTATGGTTTAATGTATGTCGTTTGCTGGTTTACTTTTGCTAAACTCGCAACATTGACCGACAGTTTAACAAAACTAAACTGTTCGCCCTGATCTTACGAAAGGGGAAACCTTCATGGATATTGGTGAGAAGCTGCGGCAATTACGGCTGCAGCGAGGACTGACGCAGGAAGAGCTGGCAGACCGATGCGAGCTCAGCAAAGGGTTCATTTCCCAGGTGGAGCGAAATCTTGCTTCCCCTTCCATAGCAACGCTGATGGATATGCTGGAATGCCTGGGTTCTTCCCTGCAGGCCTTTTTTTCTGAAAAGACGGCGGAAAAAACTGTCTTTGCCCCTCAGGATATGTTCGTCAAAGAGGACGAAGAAACCCTGCTGGGCTCCATTACCTGGCTCATTCCCGATGCCCAGAAGAATGAGATGGAACCCATTCTTGTGGAAATCGGCCCCGGCGGGCAAACCAGCCCCATGCCCCCCAGTGAAGGGGAAGAATTCGGCTACGTGCTTTCCGGCAGCATTCTGCTTTGCGTAGGCGAAAAGAAAACCCGGGTGAAAACCGGCAGCAGCTTCTGCCTGCACCCCAGGGAAAGCCACTACTTATCCAACCCAGGCAAAACCCGCGCCAAGGTATTGTGGGTTTCCACGCCGCCCAGCTTTTGACGGGTACTGAATGAAATCATCAGGGAGGAACACATACATGGTGGAAAATGAACGGCTGATTGAGCTAAAAGGCATTTCCAAGGAGTTCGATGGCGTCACGGTATTGGACAACATCAACCTGTATATCCGTAAAAAGGAATTTGTTACCCTGCTGGGACCTTCCGGCTGCGGCAAAACCACAACCCTGCGGATTATCGGCGGCTTTGAAACGCCGTCCTCCGGTCAGCTGCTGTTTGAAGGAAAGGATATTGCCCACCTGCCCCCTTACAAGCGGCAGGTGAATACGGTCTTTCAAAAGTACGCCCTCTTTCCGCACCTGAATGTATTTGATAACATCGCCTTTGGCCTGAAGCTGAAAAAGATGCCCAAGGACGAGATCGCCAAAAAGGTGGATGCCATGCTGGAGCTTGTGAACCTGCGTGGCTACGGCAAGCGGCATGTGGACGCCCTGTCCGGCGGCCAGCAGCAGCGGGTAGCCATTGCCCGCGCACTGGTTAACGAACCCCAAGTGCTGCTGCTGGATGAGCCTTTGGGCGCACTGGATCTGAAGCTCCGCAAGGAAATGCAGCTGGAGCTGAAGAACATGCAGCAGCGGCTGGGCATCACCTTCCTGTATGTAACCCACGATCAGGAGGAAGCCCTGACCATGAGTGACACGGTAGTGGTGATGCACGACGGTCACATTCAGCAAATCGGTGATCCCAAGCGAATCTACGACGAGCCTGTAAACGCCTTCGTGGCCGACTTCATCGGCGAAAGCAACATCCTGCACGGCACCATGATCCGGGATGAGCTTGTTTCCTTTGCGGATCACGATTTCCCCTGCGTGGACTTCGGCTTCGGCGACAACGTGCCGGTGGACGTGGTGATCCGCCCGGAGGATATTATGATCGTCGGGGAAGACGTGGGGCAAATGGTGGGCACCATTACCAGCGTGCTTTTCAAGGGCGTGCATTATGAGATGATGATCGATACCGGCGCTTTCACCTTCAAGGTGCATTCCACCTCCATGCAGCCTCAGGGCAGCCGGGTGGGGCTGAACATTGTGCCCTTTAACATTCACATCATGAAACCCATGGAGGAGACCGCCCATGTATAACATGACACTGCCCTGGTGGGCATGGGCATTGATGGGCATGGGACTGGCCTTCTTCGCCGCCATGGTCACCATTTCCATCCGCCGGAATCGAGGCGTTAAGCGGAGCCTTTTCGCCGCCCCTTACGCCCTGTGGATGCTGCTGTTTACCATTCTGCCGGTGATCCTGATTGGCTACTATGCCTTTACGGACACCAACGGTGCCTTTACGCTGGATAATTTCCGCAATTTCTGGGACAGCAACTACACCAAGAACCAGCTTTATGCCTCCCTGGGGCCGGATGCTGCCCAGTACATTGTGCGTGGCACGGTCAATGTGGATACCCTTGTGTACTCCCTGTGGATGGCCTTCCTGTGCACGGCCATCAGCCTGATGATCGGCTATCCCGCCGCCCTGTTCATGGCTGACCGGCACATGAAAATGGGCTCCACCATTGTGGTGCTGTTCATTATCCCCATGTGGATGAACTTTCTGCTGCGCACCATCGCATGGATGAGTCTGCTGGAAGATCAGGGACTGATCAACACCCTGCTCCGTGCCATGGGCTTTAACGGCGTGCAGCTCATGTATAACTCCGGCGCTGTGCTGCTGGGCATGGTGTACAACTACCTGCCCTTCATGGTATTCCCCATTTACACCAGCCTGAGCAAGCTGGATCCCCGGCTGGGTGAAGCTGCCCAGGATTTGGGCTGCAACGACTGGCACACCTTCACCCGGGTCACGGCGCCATTGAGCCTTCCCGGGGTCATCAGCGGCATTACCATGGTGTTCATGCCCTCCGTGACCACTTTCTTCATCCCCCGGGTACTGGGCGGCGGCAATACCATGATGTTTGGCGACCTGATTGAATCGAAGTTCCTCACGGAAGGCAACTGGAATGTGGGCAGTGCCCTCAGCCTGATCATGATGCTGCTGATCCTCATCAGCCTGTCCATTCTGCGCAAAGCCGATCCGAAGGGTGAAGGAGGCGGGATTGTATGAAGAAATTCTTCAAGCGTTTCTATCTGGGCATCATTCTCGTTTTCCTGTACATCCCCATTGTGGTCATGATCGTTCAGTCCTTCAATGCAGGCAAGAGCCGTGCCAAGTGGGAAGGTTTCTCCCTGCGCTGGTATGCGGAGCTTTTCCAGGATTCCTCCATTCTCGGTGCCCTGCAGGTAACGCTGACGGTGGCCGTGCTGGCCATGGTGATTTCCACTGTGCTGGGTACGCTGGCTGCCATCGGCATTTACAGCATGAAGAAGCGTCCTCAGTCCCTGATGATGACCATGACCAACCTGCCCAACACCATGCCGGATATTGTTACCGGTATCTCCCTGATGCTGCTGTTCATCTTCACCAAGGTGGAGCGGGGCTATCTCACCATGCTGCTGGCGCACGTCACCTTTGATACCCCCTACGTTATCCTGTCTGTGATGCCCAAGCTGAAGCAGATGAACAAGCACACCTACGAGGCAGCGCTGGACTTAGGTGCCACCCCCGGTTACGCCCTGACCCATGTGCTGATTCCCGAGTGCAAGCAGGGCATTATCACCGGTGCCATGCTGGCCTTCACCCTGTCCCTGGACGATTTCACCATCAGCTACTTTACCACCAGCCCCTTGGTGCAGAACCTGTCCACCCTGATTTACTCCGCTGCACGCAAGGGCATTAAGCCTTCCATGAACGCCCTGAGTGCGCTCATGTTCCTGTGTCTGCTGGTGCTGCTGTTGATTGTCAACCGCCGCACTGCTGAAAAAAATTAAAAAATCTGTCATCACGGAGGTATGCACATGAAAAAGTTCCTCGCCCTGCTGCTGGCCCTCATGGTCATGGTTCCTTCCTTGGCCGCTGCTGAAGAAGTGGTCAATGTCTTCAACTGGGAAGACTACATTGACGAGAATGTGATCAAGCAATTTGAAGAAGAAACCGGCATTAAGGTGAACTACATCTGCTTCACCACCAACGAAGACCTGATTCTCCAAATGGAAGCCAACCCCGGCTCCTTTGACCTGTGCTTCCCCTCCGAATATATTGTGGAACGATTGATGCAAAACGACATGCTGGCCGAAATCAACTATGACAACGTGCCCAACATGGAATATATTCTGGACAGCCTGAAGAACCCCACCTATGATGCCAACAACGCCCACTCCGTTCCTTACATGTGGGGCACCACCGGCCTGGTTTACAACAAGACCATGGTGGAGGAAGAGCCTGATTCCTGGACAGTGCTGTGGGATGAGCGGTACAAGGGCAGCGTGATCATGCTGGACTCCATCCGCAACACCATGGGTCTGACCCTGCGGATGCTGGGCAGCAACATGTCCACCACGGATATTACGGCACTGGAAGCCGCCAAGGAAAAGCTCATTGAGCAGAAGCAGGCAGGCATGGTGAAGGCCTACCAGGTGGATCAGACCAAGGACATGATGATTCAGGGTGAAGCTGCTCTGGCTGTCATGTGGTCCGGCGATGCTCAGTATGCCATCTCCCTGAACCCTGATCTGGCCTATGTGATCCCCAAGGAAGGCAGCAACGTGTGGGTGGACTGCATGGTCATCCCCAAGACTGCCGCCAACAAGGAAAACGCCGAGAAGTTCATCAACTTCCTGTGCCGCCCCGACATTGCCAAGCAGAACTGCGAATACATCATGTATTCTTCCCCCAATGCTGCTGCCATCGAACTGATGGGCGAAAGCTACGCCAACAACAACGTGATGAATCCTTCGGATGACGCTGTTGCCCGCTGCGAAACCATCCATGACCTGGACGCTGCTTACCTGTCCATTTACAATGCCCTGTGGAATGACGTGAAGAACGCCAAGTAAATCCATCAAGGATGAAAAGGAGGATGTCCCATGAAAAAAGTAATCGCTCTGCTGCTGGCACTGACCCTGTTCCTCCCTGTTTGTGCACTGGCCGATGAGGTGGTCAACGTTTTCAACTGGGTGGACTACATTGATGAAGACGTTATTAAGCAGTTTGAGGAAGAAACCGGCATTAAGGTCAACTACATGTCCTTCACCACCAACGAGGACATGATGGTGCAGGTGGAAGCCTCCCCCAGCGCCTTTGACGTGTGCTTCCCCTCCGAATACATTGTGGAGCGGATGCTGGAAAAGGGTCTGCTGGCTGAGCTGAACTACGACAACATTCCCAACGCCAAGTACCTGCTGGACAATCTCCGCAACCCTTCCTATGATGCGGACAACGCCCACTCCATGCCTTACATGTGGGGCACTGTAGGCATTCTGTACAACACCACCATGGTGGATGAGCCGGTGGATTCCTGGGGCATCCTGTGGGACGAAAAGTACGTAAACAACGTTTTCATGCTGGACTCCATCCGTGACTCCATGGGCATTACCCTGCGCTACCTGGGCTATTCCATGAACACCCGGGACATTCTGGCACTGGAAGCTGCCAAGGACAAGCTCATTGAGCAGAAGCAGGCAGGCATTGTAAAGGCCTATCAGGTGGACGAAACCAAGGACAAGATGGTCATGAACGAGGCTGCCCTGGCAGTTATGTGGTCCGGCGATGCCCAGTACGCCATTGACCTGAATCCCGATTTGGCCTATGCCATCCCCAAGGAAGGCAGCAATGTGTGGGTGGACTGCATGGTCATCCCCAAGGATGCAAAGAATAAGGAGAATGCAGAGAAGTTCATTGACTTTCTGTGCCGGCCTGACATTGCGCAGAAGAACTGCGAGACCATCTGGTACTCTTCCCCCAACAGCGGCGCTATTGAGCTGATGGGTGAAGAATATACCTCCAATTCCGTCATGAACCCTGCCGCCGAAGATCTTGCCAACTGCGAGTACTTCAACGACATCGACAGCTCCTTCCTGGCTGTGTACAACGCCCTGTGGGCAGAGGTGCGCAACGCACGGTAAATTCTCTTCCCTAGTTGATAACCCAAAAACATTAAACGAGCGGCTCCTCACATTGCTGTCAGGAGCCGCTCGCTTTTTGTTATGTTCTGTTTTAGTTCAGGGCGGACCAGTCGGTCACTTCGCCGACAAAGATCTGACGAATCTGCTCAATGGTCAGGTTTTCCACAGCATTGTTGGTGTTCACAATCACTGCGATACCGTCCTGGCAGATGGTGATGCCGGTGAGCTTTTCCTTTTCGGAGTCCTTCAGTTCACGGGAAGCCATGCCGATGTCGAAGGTGCCGTCGGCTGCGCCGGTCATGCCGGTGGTGGAGTCGCTGATCTGCACTTCGATGGTCACATCGGGGTTGACAGTCATGTAAGCTTCAACAAGCTTCTCCATCAGGGGGCCCACAGAGGAGGAACCGCCGATGACAATCTTGCCTGCCTTAGGAGCAGCAACATACTCCTCTGCTTCCTTGGCCACATAGCCCTTGTCGGTCACGATGGTCTGTGCATCAGCACTGGCCAGCCAGTTCACAAAGTCCTGTGCAGTTTCGCTCAGGCCTTCCTTCACAGCGATGTTGAAGGGACGAGCCAGGGCATAGGTGCCGTTCTTCACGTTCTCAGCGGTGGCTTCCACGCCTTCCACGGTAACAGCCTTCACCTTTTCGTTCAGGGAACCCAGGGAGATGTAGCCGATGGCGTTTTCATCGCCCTCCACGGTGGTCAGCACCTGAGCAGTGCCGTTCTGGATGATAGCTTCTTCATAGGTGTGGTCAACCTTTTCACCTGCTTCGTTCTTGGCTTCCACGCCAGTCAGCTCGATGAAAGCACCACGGGTGCCGGAACCTGCTTCACGGCTGATGACCGTGATCTCGCTTGCTGCGAAAGCGCTGGTGGCCGTTACAGCCATCATCAGGGACAGGGCCAAACTTGCAATCTTCTTCATGTTCGTTACCTTCCTTTCTGTTCGGTACATGATGTATTCTACCCACCCGGTGTAAAAAGCAAAAGCACGCTAATGTAAAACCCATGTAAAATTCAAAGAGGCACTTTTCCCGGTTATATAATGAAAGAATTCCGTTTCTCCGCCGTTGGACAGAAGATTTTACATAGATTTTACACATTCCCTCTTACCCTTTTACATACATGGATTACCATAGAAACTGTACATATCAATGAAAGGATGAAGTAACGAAATGCAAGCGAAAACGCATTGGAAGGAGCAGATCATGCGATGGGTCTTTGCAGCGGCGGCCTTGTTCTGCATTGCTGCGGTGCTGCTGATTTGCGTCTTCCTCTTTGCCAACGGTCTTCCGTTCTTCAGCAAATACAACCTGTGGTCGTTCCTTTCCGGAACCACCTGGGCACCCGGAGACGGCAATGCAGGCACCTATGGCATTCTGCCCATGATTCTGGGCAGTGTGTACGTTACAGCCGGTGCCTTGCTGGTAGGCGCACCCATTGGTATTCTTGCCGGGGTCTACATGGCACACTTTTGCCCGAAAAAGATTGAAAAGGTGCTCCAGCCTCTGATCGCCCTCATGGCTGGCGTGCCCAGCGTGGTGTATGGCTTCTTTGGCATTACCACCCTGGTGCCGCTGGTACGGAAGGTTTTCGGCGGACAGGGTATGAGCATTCTAACCGCAAGCCTGCTGCTGGGCATGATGATTCTTCCCACCATGATCCAGCTGACGGCCAGCGCCGTTCGTGCCGTGCCGGAAAGCTACTATGAAGGCAGCCTGGCCCTGGGGGCAACAGATGAACGCAGTGTATTCCGTGCCACGATTCCCGCAGCGAAAAGCGGCATTCTGGCTGCAGTGGTGCTGTCCATCGGCCGTGCCATTGGTGAAACTATGGCTGTGGTCATGGTAGCCGGCAATCAGGCACGCATGCCCAAGGGCATCCTAAAGGGCGTGCGTACCCTGACCAGCAACATTGTCACGGAAATGGGCTACGCTGCTGACCTTCACCGGGAAGCCCTCATTGCCACCGGCGTTGTGCTGTTTGTCTTTATTCTGCTCATCAACCTGCTGTTTTCAGCCCTGAAAAGGAGGGAAGCTCAATGAGCAGCCTTTGCCTGTCCAACCAGCCTGCCCCACAGGACACCGTGCCCCCCAAGCCTTCTGCCGGTGATCAGCTTCGGCTTTTCTTCAAAAAGGAAAAGAACCGGCTGGTTCGCCATCCCTTTAGTGCTCTGGTACGGATCCTGTGCCGTCTGGCCATGATGATCACCCTTTTCTCCCTGCTGTACTTGATTGGGGACATTCTGGTCAAGGGCATCCCGAACCTGAAGCCGGAACTGTTCTCCCTGAACTTTACCACAGAGAATCAAAGCATGCTGCCTTCCCTCATCAACACGCTGATCATTACGGTCTTGGCACTGCTTGTCTCCATTCCCCTGGGCATCGGCGGCGCCATCTACCTGGCCGAGTATGCCAAACGCAACAGCGTGGTGGTGCGGCTGATTCGCATTACAGCAGAAACTCTCAGCGGTATTCCCAGCATCATTTACGGCCTTTTCGGCATGATGTGCTTCGTGAACGCCCTGTCGCTGAAGCTGTCCCTGCTCTCCGGTGCCCTGACGCTGGCACTGATGGTGCTGCCCCTGATTCTCCGCACCACGGAGGAAGCCCTGCTTTCCGTGCCGGACAGCTACCGGGAGGGCTCCTTCGGCCTTGGTGCTGGCAAGCTGCGCACGGTGATGAAGATCGTCCTGCCCCCTGCCATGCCCGGGATTCTTTCCGGCATTGTGCTGGCCATTGGCCGTATCGTGGGCGAAACTGCCGCCTTGCTGTATACCACCGGCACGGTGGCCAAGCTGCCGGAAAACATTCTTTCCTCCGGCCGTACCCTGTCCCTGCACATGTACGTACTTTCCGGCGAAGGGCTGTACATCGGCGAAGCCTACGCCACCGCCGTTATTCTGCTGCTGTTCGTGCTTGGCATGAACGGACTGTCCACCCTGATTTCCAAGAAGATCGGAGGCAAAGCATGAACGCCAAAATTGCCATTAAAGATTTGAACCTGTACTATGGTTCCTTCCATGCCCTGAAGGGCATCAATCTGGACATTGCCGAAAAGGAAATCACTGCTTTCATCGGTCCTTCCGGCTGCGGCAAATCCACCCTGCTGAAAACCCTGAACCGTATGAATGATTTGGTACCTGATTGCCGGGTAACAGGAAAAGTCACCCTGGATGGCGAAGATATTTACGGCGACATGGATGTGAACCTCCTGCGCCGCCGGGTTGGCATGGTCTTCCAGAAGCCCAATCCTTTCCCCATGAGCGTCTATGACAACATCGCCTACGGCCCCCGCACCCATGGTGTGCACAAAAAATCTCAGCTGGATGAACTGGTGGAAACTTCCCTTCGGGATGCTGCCATTTGGGATGAACTGAAGGATCGGCTGAACAAAAGCGCCCTGGGTCTTTCCGGCGGTCAACAGCAGCGGCTGTGCATCGCCCGTGCCCTGGCCGTCAAGCCGGAAGTGCTGCTGATGGACGAACCCACCAGCGCACTGGATCCCATTTCCACCTCCAAGATTGAGGAGCTTTGCCTGCAGCTGAAGGGTCAGTACACCATTGCCATTGTGACCCACAACATGCAGCAGGCTGTGCGAATCAGCGATATAACGGCCTTCTTCCTCTTAGGCGACATGGTGGAGGTTGGAGAGACAGGGAAACTGTTCTCCATGCCGAAGGATAAGCGAACAGAAGATTACATTACAGGGAGGTTCGGCTAATGAGAAGGCATTTTGATGAACAAATCGAATCCCTTAATCGAGGGATGATTGAAATGGGTGCTCTGGTAGAGCAGACCATTGAGGATGCCTGTGACGCACTGCGCACGGCAGATTTGGCCAAGGCTCGCATGGTGATGAACGGCGACCATCGGGTGGATCACAAGGAGCGGGAAATCGAAACCCTGTGCCTGCATCTTCTGCTGCAGCAGCAGCCCGTAGCCCGGGATCTTCGGCTCATTTCCGCTGCCATGAAGATGATCACCGACATGGAGCGCATTGGTGACCAGGCAGCGGACATCAGCGAAATCGTTACCATGATGGATCTGTCCAAGCCCCGTCCTGACCATTTCCGTCCCATGGCGAAGGATGCCATCAACATGGTGCACCGTGCCATTGACGCTTTTGTCAACCGGGATACAGCCCTGGCGGAGGAGGTCATTGCCGCTGACGATGCAGTGGACGAAGCCTTCCTGCGGGTAAAGACGGAACTGGTGGCCATGCTGAACGATCATCCCGGCCTGTCTCAGGAAGTGCTGGATCTGCTGATGATTGCCAAGTACTTTGAACGCATTGCTGACCATGCGGTGAACATTGCCGAGTGGGTGGTGTATGCCGTCACCGGGTTCTATAAAGGAGAAGAATTGCAATGATCCACGTGGTGGAAGATGATGCCGGCGTTCGGGAGTTGGAGCTTTACGCCCTGCGGCAGGCAGGCTTTGAGGCGGAAGGTTTTGCGGAACCTGCTGCTTTCCGGCAGGCACTGCGCACGACCATTCCCCAGCTTGTGCTGCTGGATGTGATGCTGCCTGAGGAAGACGGCATCAGTCTGCTTCGCTATATCCGTAAGGAAGCCCACCTGCATAAGGTGCCTGTCATTCTGGTTACAGCCCGGGATGCAGAAGTAGATAAAGTGCGTGGATTGGATGAAGGGGCAGACGATTACCTGACCAAGCCCTTCGGCGTTATGGAGCTGCTGGCACGGGTGCGTGCCCTTCTTCGGCGTACCACGGATGTGGCCACAGAGGAGACCATCAGCTTGGACGGCATCGTGCTGGATCGTGCCCGGCATCAGGTGTTTGCCGACGGCACGCCGGTGATCCTGACCAACATGGAGTTTCAGCTGCTGGATTATTTTCTGAACCATGTGGGCGTGGTGATCACCAGAGAAAAACTGCTGGATCGGGTATGGGGTACGGTCTACGCCGGGGATACCCGCACCGTAGATGTACACATCCGTTCCCTGCGGCAGAAGCTTGGCAGCAGCGGCAGTCACATTATCACCGTTCGGGGTCTTGGTTATAAAATGGAGGATGACCATGCGTAAGAAGCTTTTTTCCTGCCTGACCCTGTGCTCCCTGTGCACAGCGGTGCTGATGAGCGTGCTGGTCATCAGCGGCATGTATCTCTACACGGAGAGTCAGTTAAAGTCCACCTTAACCAATCTATCGGATACCCTGTCTGCCCAGCTGAACGCTGCTGACGATCCTGCTCAGCTGCTGGCAAGCGGCGTATATGCTCAACGGGTCACATTGATCGACTCGGATGGCAACGTACTCTACGACAGCCGTCATGATAACCAGAGCATGGTCAATCACCTGCAGCGGGAGGAGATTACCGCCGCATTGCAATCCGGCTCGGGCT
Organism: bacterium; assembly: GCA_963646285.1. Classification (GTDB taxonomy): domain Bacteria; phylum Bacillota; class Clostridia; order Christensenellales; family Aristaeellaceae; genus CAKUFA01. The sequence continues at coordinate 42,235 of CAVIWF010000001.1, read as the reverse complement.
GGGCCACCCGCGCTTCCGATACCATGGGTGAAAACAGCATTTACTTCGCTCGCAAGCTAGGCAACGGCAGCATTCTTCGTGTAGCCGGTACGCAGAAAAATGTGCTGAGCACCGTCCGGGGCGTTGCCCTGTGGCTTCTCGTCGGTGTGATCCTGTGCGTGGTACTGGCCATGCTGATTTCCCGAGGCGTTACCGATCGGCTGGTGAAGCCCATTAACGCCATTGACCTGGATCATCCCCTGAACAGCGATACCTATGAAGAGCTGTCCCCCATGCTGCGCCGCATGGAGCAGCAGAACAACCGCATCGCCGAGCAAATGGCCGACTTGACTGCCCAGCGTGCCGAGCTGGATGCCGTGCTGGACGGCATGAAGGAAGGCCTTGTGATTCTGGACGCCAAGTCCTGCGTACTGTCCATGAACCCGGCTGCCCGCCGCTTCCTGGATGTCCATGGCGATCCCCTAGGCCGTCCGCTGATTGCCGTCAGCCGCCATCAGGTGCTGCTTGATCTGCTGAATGCCGGTCAAGGGGAAGGCGAGCTCCGTGCCGACAACAAAATTCTTCGTATCTCCCTAAGCCCCGTGAACGGCGAAGGCACCGTCATTCTCTTCCAGGATGTGACCGCCGCCCGTGCCGCCGAGGAAAGCCGTCGACAGTTTTCCGCCAATGTATCCCACGAACTTCGCACACCCCTGACCACCATCAGCGGCTATGCTGAAATGCTGGCCTCCGGCCTTGCCAATCCTGCCGATGCCGGGAATCTTGGCAGCAAGATTCAGCAGGAAAGCCGCCGGCTTCTGTCCCTGATTGAGGATATTCTCCGCCTGTCCCGGCTGGATGAGGGCATTTCCCAGGAGATGAAGCCTGTGGAGCTTTCCGCCCTGGCCAAGGATTGTGTGGAGAAGCTTCAGGACACCGCCGATCGTGCAAGCGTAACCATTGTCCAGGACTGCAAGCCTGCCTGGGTCAAGGGCGACGCCTCCCTGCTGGCAGAAATGATCACTAACGTTGTGGAAAACGGCATCAAGTACAACAAGGTTGGCGGCTCCGTCACCGTGGAAACAGGCATCAATGACAACCATCCCTTCTTCCGTGTAAAGGACACGGGCGTGGGTATTCCGGAAGAGCATCAAGCCCACGTCTTCGAGCGCTTCTACCGGGTGGACAAGAGCCGGAGCAAGCAGACCGGCGGCACCGGCTTGGGGCTGTCCATTGTGAAGCACGGTGCTCAGCTCCATCATGCCGCCATTACCTTGCACAGTCAGCTTAACGAAGGCACGGAAATTATCATCACATTTTGATTTTCTTTGAAGAAGAGCCCTGCATCACGAGCGGATGCAGGGCTCTTCTTATTAACAACCTTTTTTTCAAAAAAAGCAGGTGGTGTTCTGTCTACAACACAGACCAGAAAAAACTTGTTTTTTCGTTGCACTTGACAAACGACGCCAATGGTGATTACACTAAGGGCGCAGCAAGGTTTGTCCTACTGCTGTTTGTTGTAGAAATTTTGGAATTGATCCTGAGGAGGAACCATGAAAAACGCTTGGTGGGCGGCTTTGGCACTGGGAACAGTGGCCATTTCCGCATCAAAGCCCCAGGGACACAACCTGATGAAGCTCCCCTCCTTCCGTGGTGTGGTCGAAGTTCGTGCCAGCCTGCCCGGACGGATGCGGTTGTATATTCCTGCCTTGTCGGCGAACCCTGCCCAGGCAGAAGAAATGAAGCGTCAATTGGAAGCCACAGGTGCCATTTACAGCGTGGCAATCACCGGATGCACCTCCACCCTGCTGGTACACTATAATGAATCCCAGGTGGAAGGGGCTGTGGTGGAAGGGGCCATCATCAAGCTGATGGGCCTGGATGAAGCCATTGGCCGTGAGCCGGTAAGCCGCATTTCCGCCGGGGTAAAAACCCTTTATGATGCTGTTAATCGTGGGCTGTGGGATGCCACAAACGGGCTGGTTACCGTTAAAGCCCTGACCGGCACTGCCCTGACGGTGGCTGCTGTGAAGAGCATTGCTGCCGTCGGCTGGTCCCTGCCCGGTGCGGCAACCATGCTTTGGTGGGCGGCTCGCCTGTTCGGAGGCGAAAAGGCATGAACATTTTCCAGGAAGGCCTGCTTCGGCTGTACCTGAAGCCGGTGGTGGAAAGCGACTTGCCCGGCCGGCTGCGGATTCGGTTCCGCAAAGTCGATTTGCTCCCGGCGGAAGCCCTCCCCTACCTGCACTACATCTACGATGTACTGACGCTTTTGGACGGGGTGCACGATGCCACCGTGAACCCCCGCATCGGCACAGTGCTGATCACCTATGATAAGGATCAAACAAATGCCAGGAGAATTCTCCACTGGGTGGATACGGTTGTGGATACCGGTCTCAGCTTGGCGAAGGAAGATACCTGGCAGGGGGCAAGCGAAGACACCATCGCCCGTATGATGCGGGAACTTTTGGAGCTTCGCCTTGCAAAAATCAAAGAAGGTTGAGAACATGCTGCATAAGGAATCTCAAAAGGATTGGATGAAGTGCCACGTTATGCACAGCTTAACGGGGCGGGTACGTTTCCGTGTTACCGGGTTGGCATTCCTGCATGATACCATGCAGGAGATTGCTGCGGAGTTAGCCGCCGTTCCCGGCGTGGTTAAGGCACAGGTAACCCCCTGCACGGAAAGCGTGCTCCTCTGCTTTGATCCGAAGCAGGCAGACACGGAAGGCTTGACAGAGCAGGTAGATTTGATCTTTGCCCGGTATGCCATGCCGGCTATGCGTGCTCTTCATGCTTCCAATAAGGAGGATGTAGCTGAACAGCCCATGACCACCGCCAAGCTGGCCAAACGACTGGCTGTGAATGCTGGCGCACTGGTGCTGGGCAACACCCTGTTTACCGCTCCCCTGCTGGCAGGCGCAGCTGCCAACTTCACCTCACTGGAAGCCTTGGCAAGCTTGGGGCTCACCATGCCCATGGTACGCAGTGCCTGGGCAGGGCTGAAGAAGGATCACCGTCCCAATGCAGATTTCCTGACGGTCACCTCCATTGTGGCCAGCCTGATGCTGGGCAATGCCCATTCCGCACTGATGATTCTGGCACTGTCCGACCTGGCGGAACTGATGACCTCCTACACCATCGAGCGCACCCGTTCTTCCATTAAGAAGATGCTCTCCGCCGATGATGGCGACGTGTGGAAAATCGCCGGAGACGGTCAGCTGGTCAAGACCCCCATCGGGCAGGTATCCATTGGGGATACGATTGCCGTGCATACCGGTGAAAAGATCGCCGTGGACGGTGTGGTGGTATTCGGCAATGCGGTGGTGGATCAAAGCGCTATTACCGGCGAGTTTGTCCCCGCGGAAAAGCACGAAGGAGACGAGGTTTTCGCCGGTACAGTTGTAAAGAACGGCAACATCCATGTGCAGGCCAGCAAAGTGGGTGATCAGACCGTTGTCAGCCGCATTGTGGGCATGGTAGAAGCCAGTGAGCTCAAGAAAGCACCTATTCAGCGGTATGCGGACAAGTTCTCCAATTATCTGGTGCCGCTGAACTTCCTGCTGTGCCTGAGTGTGTGGCTTGTTACCAAGAATCCCCAGAAAGCATTGAAGATGCTGGTCATTGATTATTCCTGCGGCATTAAGCTGAGCACAGCCACCGCTTTCTCCGCTGCCATTAACACGGCTGTGAAGCGGGGCGTACTGATTAAGGGCGGCACCTTCATCGAGCAGATGAGCAACGCCAACACGGTGCTGCTGGACAAAACCGGCACCATTACCGAAGGCAAGCCCCGTGTCCTGTCCATGGTAACGCTGGATGATGACATGGATGAAAAAGAAATCCTCTCCTACGCCATGGCAGCTGAAGAAACCAGCACCCATCCGCTGGCCAGTGCCATTCTTGGATACGGCCGCAGCATCGGTGCGGAAATCCTCCCCCACGGGGAAGTTGTTACCGAAGTATCCCGGGGCAGCCGAACGGATGTGAACGGCAGAATCGTCCGTGTGGGCAACATGAAGTACATGCAGGAAAACAGGGTTAAGACCCGCAGGCACATTCCTGATGCCCAGGGTGCCATTCCCAACTACGTGGGCATTGACAACCGGATCGTCGCCGTGCTATTTGCCATGGACAGCCCCAGAGAGAACGTTCGCCGTGCCATCAATGCCCTCCGCTATGACGGCGTGGGTGACATCGAACTGCTGACAGGGGACATGGAAGCCCAGGCTCGTGCTGTGGCCGATCAGGTAGGCGTGGACGGCTTCCGTGCCCAGCTGCTGCCGGAGCAAAAAGCTGAAGCGGTACTGAAGCTGCAAACCCGTGGCAATGGCGTTGTCATGGTGGGCGATGGCATTAACGATGCTCCCGCCTTGGCCTATGCGGATGTTGGCATTTCCCTGGGCAGCAAGTCCACGGACATTGCCATGGAAACCAGCGATATTATCATCAACCGGGATGATCCCATGATGATTCCGGAGCTTCGGCACCTGGCACGCTCCACCATGCGCATTGTTCAGCAGAACTTTGCCATGGTCATCGGCATTAACACGGTCGGTTTGATTCTTGGCGCAGCCAGCGGCATTTCCGTTATGATGAGTGCCCTGCTCCACAATGCCTCCACCATTCTGGTGGTTGCCAATTCGCTGCGGCTCATGTTCTTCCCGCCCATGGAAAGGAGCTGATCCCCATGCACAACGAGCAAGGCGCACTGCACTTGGAAGTACTCAGTGCCATTCCCGGACGGATCCGCATTCATCTGGAAACGCCGGTAACGTCCCTTGTTTCCTTTCGTAATGTTCTGGGTGTGCGGAAAGTGCAGTACAACGCCCGCATTCAAACCATGCTGTGCCTGTATGACCCGGCGGTCATTACAGAAGAACGGCTCATTATCCGCTTAGGGGCAGTCTATGCCGCACAGGCCAATACCAAGCTGCTGCATGTCAAGCGCTGTGAAGAAGAAGGCTTCTCCATGGCGCCCAGCGGATATATGGCGTTGGGCTGCATTGCACTGGATGGCGCCATGACCGCCATGAGCTCCGGGCTGACCAATGTAACCCGGTGGCTTTCCGTGGGTTCCACCCTGGCTGCTGTGGTGGAACACGGATACCAGGAACTGCACGTCCGGGGTGCCTTCGACCCGGAAGTAATGTCCGTTGTGTACCTGTTCAATTCCATCGGGAAACCCAACAGTATTCAGGCCTGCCTGGTGGCCTGGGCACTGACCTTCGGCCGTCATTTGCTGCCCCACAACCCTCGTGAGCAGATGTACATGGTGCGCCGCAAAGGTGCAAACGTAAAACTGACCCCCATTAACGATGGTGGTAATGGCGTCCGCTATGCCGGGGAAATGATCACCCGGGGTATGCAAATGATGGCGCCCAAGCCTTAATCGATTTCCATACAACCAATCATCAAACAAGGAGGAATTCAACATGTTCAACCTGAATGCAAATCCCTTGGTCAAGGGTATCCTGATCGGTGTAGGCGTCAGCGTGGTTGGCTTCTGCGCTTACAAGCACAATGAGGAAAAGGTGGATAACTTCCTGCGCCGTCACGGTGTGAAGGTAAACACCCCCACTGCCGGCTTCGAAACCATGTCCGTCGAAGACCTGATGCGCACCAAGGAGTCCATCGAAGACCTGATTGCCGAAAAGGAAATGCAGGAACAGAGCGTAACGGTGGAAGCCGAACCCGCCGCCCCTGCACAAGCTTAAACAACCAAAGATGCCAAGAGCCTCTGCACGTCATCATGCAGAGGCTTTTTTGATTGCAGCAGATGTATCCCAGCTTGCTGCCGAAAAATCAGGTTTGCGAAAGGGGCGATTTTCCTATGCTTCGGCGGTACAGGCAAATGCCCAAATACGTTCCGAGCACATTATAGATCATATCGTCCACTTCAAACCAGCCCAGCCGGAAAACAAGCTGACTCATTTCAATAAACAAAGTCAGCAGGAAGCCGAAGCCCACAATCTTTCTTGCGGACATCCGTTCATAGGCGCCCCGCATTAAAAAGCCAAAGGGCAGAAACAAAACAATGTTCTGTGCCACACCCACCAGCGGCTCCAAGGTAAAGGCAGATGGTGCGTCCCCTTCCCCTCGAAGCAGCTGCATCAGGGAAGCAAAGGTTCGAATATCCCAGCCAAAGACCTTGATGCAGGCACGGAAAGGAACAAGCACAATCGGGTATTCCCCCGGTGTCCGTGTAAAGAGGGTAAAAGCCCAGTTAACCAGCAGGTACGCTGGAATCAGCAATCCCATGATTTGCCGAAACCTCTGCGGAGATAAACCAGCCTGCAGCTGCCGGGTAATATAAACCATCATCACCGTTAAGGCAAGCGCAACAAATAATAATATCATCTTTATTGATACAAATGCAGCTCCCGAAGAAGCTTTTCTCTTTTCTTTGCAGAATGAACCGCCTGCTTCACGCTGAATTTTCTGCGTTTCCCCAGCAGCATTCTCACCGTCCAGCGGGCAGGATAAAAAACGCTGAACGGTATCACCCAGAGGATGCTCTTCGCCCAAGGATGATAAAGTTTGACTCGCTTGCGGACGTACTGAAAGTAATTCCGCACCACAGAATTCCTGGTGCCATTTTCCACATTATAGGCATCCGTCAACACGCCGCCAAAGGGGCGCTGCTGCCCATTGGATTGAAAATTGCCGCCCTCCAGCATGTCAGCCATCAAGGCATCCGCAAGGGATTCATCCACATCAGCACACCACGGAAAAGGCGGCAGAGCCAGATACTTTTCGCAAATCTTCGTCACGACCTTTGCGAAATGCATCAGTCCGCACTGCTCCAGCAAAGCAAGCTGCTCTGCACCAATTTGCAGCCGCTGGGCATCCACTGCCACCGCCCAGTCGCACAGTTGGCGCAGGCCAATCCCTTCGGTAGCCAAATGCTGATCCATATGAGCCAGCAGGGATATGATTTGATACATGCCCGACAGTGCAGGGAAGGAATACTCTCCCATGTGCATGATTTCCGTATGCTGAAGGGCATCCGCCATGAACTTTCTTGCAAAAAGACCTTTTTCACTTTCCGGGAAAACGGAAACCATGCTGTGCATTTCCACGCTTACGCCCTGTTTTTCAAGGCAAATGTGTTTTTCACTGGTGTGGGTTTTGACGAAACCCTGCTGATACAGCACATTGCAGGCTTCCGCCACTGTTTCCTTGGTGAAGAGGAGATCAATATCCCCCAACACCCGAAGTTCCGGGTGGGGATAAAGGCAGGCCAGGCTCGTGCCCTTCAAAACAGCACAGGGAATGCCTTTCCGCTCGAGCAGGGCAAGTATTTCCTGCTGGGCTTGCATCAATTCTTCCGAGTCATGGGAGGCAGATACTGCCGTGCCGCATATTCTGCTCATCAGCCCATCCGAAAGGTTCGGCAGCTGCATGATGCTGGGGAAAAGAAGTGCCGTGACCGCATGGCGATCCCCTTCATCCAGCACAGCAGACCAATCCACGGATGCAGTATCCATGGACAGTTCACGCTGGAACAATTCATGTGCCAGCAGGGACAGCAGGTGCTCTTGTACTTCCGTAGGCACGGTGGATTCTTCCTCCTTGCGCATCAGCATTCACAAGGCATAGTATCCCACGACTTGCCATGGAAGTCAAGCCCGGCATTTTTGTTTCGCTTACTCCCCTTGTTCCGCCTCGATCATTCTGGCTACACGTGTCAGTTCTTTGGTCAGCTGTTCAGCAGTCATCTGTCCGCCTACAAAGCGTGCCTTCAGCTGGCGGAAGTTCTTTGCATCTTCCCCCTTCGTGAAAGTGCCGGGCATAGGTACATACAGATAGTCTGTATAGGTGTGGTATGTTGCAAGCATCAAAGGGGAAACTATGTATTTTTTATTCTCATTTTCCAGCAAACTCTTCAAAACAATTTGCTGGCGTTCCAGATTGTATTCATATTTATCCCGTTCATCCTCAGACAAATCGCTACGGGTAAGCTGATTCTCTGACTCTTGAACAAAGCTTTGTTGTTGCGCTACCTTTGCATCATAGTCAGGATCTGGAACAGGCTCTGCACTCTGATAGAGGTAGGCCGAGTTTTGAGCCAAATTGTTTTGCAGCAGAGACTCCATGAGTTCAATACATAGTTCTGGGTACTCCGTCTTTGCGTTTACTGCCTGCAAGGTGAGATAGACGGAAATTAATTTTGGTTGTTCACTATTCAGTCGTAAGGACAGAAAATGTTTACTTTCGTCGTTCAGGAAAGCTACCGCTGTGCCAGCGTTCACGATTGATCCTGTTGCCTCCGTTGCCGGATCATAGTCATACAAGTCTGCGCCAACCTGTGTACAGCGATTCAGCAGTGTAACCAGTTCCTCATTTTCAAAGTCAAGCTCTTCTCCCGCATATTCTTTCTGCATGATATAATTGTCCAATAGCCAATTTACCAAGAAGCTTGTATAGGACTGTTCGTTATATTCACTTTTATCGCCCAAATATGTCCCTAAAACAGATATGCTGCAATCCCGATTCTCTTTCAGATAGTCAACCCATTGTTCAAGAAAATCCAGAAATTCCGGAAAAGACTCTGGTACCTTCACTTCGCCAAAGTCTGTTTGTTCCAGTACCGCCGTTGAAAAAATGGTTAGATTCAGTTGCGTATGAATCGGGATGGCGTAGATTTTCCCATCATAAACGCACTGTTCCGCATAAGCCGGGTATAAATCATGAATGGCGTTGCTGATGATTTCACTGCTTGACAAGTCCAAGCAATAGCCTTTGTTCATAATGGTCTGATAGTTAATGCTGCTATTGTCGAGCGTAAAAGCATCATACTGGAAAGAACCAAGAAGAAAATCTGTGATTATCTCGTTAGTTGATTCATAATAATGGTATTCCAAGTCAGCAGCCTTGACCTGCGGATGCATACTGAAAAAGTCGTCTGGCATATCAATTCCATTTAGTTTCAGAACTGTTTCAGCATTAGCCGGAAGTGAAAGCAGCAGACAAAGCAAACACAAAAGAAGACAGCAAACATGCTTGATCTTATTCACGTTATTCCTCCTTCGTCGGTCCTCCATAGTATCAAACAACATGCTGCACAGCCCAATGGAAATCACCTTCCTCGTATTCTCTTGCCACGTCCCTCTTGCTTCAAGTGCATTGTATCACGCTGTTTTGAAAAAGCAAGCTCTTTATACACATTTTTCTTTACGTTCGCTAATTTTACTTTACGTTCGTGTTTTCCTTACTCTCCTTGTTCCGCCTCGATCATTCTGGCAACACGTGTCAGCTCTTGGGTCAGCTGTTCAGCGGTCATCTGGCCGCCCACAAAGCGTGCCTTCAGCTGGTGGAAGTTCTTTGCATCTTCACTATTGCTGAAGGTTCCCGGCTTCGTCACATACAGATAGCTCCCGTAAGAACGATAAGTTGCAAGTGATGTGGGGGATACTTTATATTTTTCTTCTTCATTCTCCAGCATTTCTTGCAGACCTGCTTTTTGACGTTCCAAACCATACTCAAGCTGATCCCGCTCATCGTCAGTCAAATCATCACGACTAAGTTGTCTCTCCGACTCTTGAACAAAGCCTTGCTGTCGAGCTACATTAGCATCATAGTCAGGGTCAAGAACAGGCTCTGCGCTTTGATAGAGATATGCAGAGGATGTTGGCTCATTGTTTTGCAGCAGCGATTCCATGAGTTCAATGCATAGCTCCGGGTTTTCTGTCTTTGCGTTTACTGCATACAGTGAGAGATAGACAGAAATCAGCTTGGGCTGGTTATCATTCAATCGCAGGGACATAAATTGATACTCCGACCCAACGCCGGCATAAACCACCTCCCTTAAAATTGCTTTGCTGCATCGAACCGCAGGATCATAGTCATATAATTCGGCACCAATTTTGATGCAGCGATTCAGTAGATTAACTAATTCACTGTCTTCAAAATTCAGTTCCTCTCCTGCATATTCTTTCTGCATGATGTAATTATCCAGCAATTGTTCAACAAGGAAAGTGGTATAAGATTGCTCATTGTAGAAAGAAGCATCACCCCAGCCTGCCATGCCGATCAGTGCAACATCACCTTCGGGGTTTCCCTTCAAATAATCAATCCATTGATCGAGAAAATCCAAGAATTCCGGAAAGGTGGAAGGTACGTCAAACGTTCCAAAATCTGTTTGTTCCAGTACAGGCATATACATAGCCCAATAATTTACCTGCGTATGGGTTGGAATGGCGTAGATTTTCCCGTCATAAACGCACTGTTCCGCATATGCTGGATACAAATCATGAATGGCGTTGCTGATGATTTCACTGCTTGATAAATCCAATAAGTAGCCCTTACTCATCAGTGCTTGATGATCGATGCTGCTGGTAGATATATCAAAAGCATCGTAATCAAAAGAATCCAATAAAAAATCTGTTATTATTTCATTGGTCGATTTATAATAATGATATTCAAGATCAGCCCTTTTCACATCACTGTGCGTCGAGAAAAAATTACTTGATGCTGTTTCGCCGATGCCATTTAATTTCAATATTGTTTCTGCAGTAGCTGATGGCAAGCAAAGCAATGCACATAGTACGACCATAATGCATGTAAAACAGCCCATCTTCTTCATGGTGAAACTCCCTTTCTCCGTCGATCCTCCATAGTACCAAACCAAATAACACACTGCACAGCCCAATGGGATCACCTTCTTCGTATTCTCTTGCCACGTCCCTCTTGCTTCAAGTGCATTGTATCACGCTGTTTTGAAAAAGCAAGCTCTTCATACACATTTTTCTTTACGTTCGCTAATTTTACTTTGCGTTCGTGTTTTACTTACTCCCTCTGCAGCACATTTTTGTGACGGATAGCTCCGACAATTCTTTACAAACCTTTCATTTTTGCATCATCGCTTTTTCTTGACAAAGATGGTACAATAGAAGATGTTCATGAAAGAAGAAAGAAAGCATTGCTGCGGGAGCAGCAGAAAGGATGAACCATGGTAACTTTGCAGGACATTAAGCAGAACGAAGACATTAAGGCGTTGATCCGTGCCGGGAACCGATACCTGGAAGCTTGCGGATACACGGATCATGGCCCCCGCCATGTAAGCTACGTCAGCCGCACGGCCTCGGACATTTTGAAGGCCCTGGGCTATTCCCCCCGGGAAATTGAACTGGCCGCCATTGCCGGATGGGTGCACGATGTAGGCAACACGGTCAATCGGCAGAACCACGGCCCCAACGGTGCCATCATGCTGCTGCCCATTCTCCGGGAAACAGGCATGGACATGAACGACGTGATGGAAATCATCACCGCCGTAGGCAATCACGAAGAGCAAAGCGGCATTATTTCCAGTGCCGTATCTGCCGCCCTGGCCTTAGGCGACAAGAGCGACGCCCACAAGAGCCGGGTGCGCAACGGCAAGCCGGATCCCAATGATATTCACGACCGGGTAAACTATTCCATTCAGGAGAACCGTGTCACCGTTGACCGCAAGGCACGGGTGATCCGCCACGAGCTGACCATGGACGAAAGCTCCTCCGTGCTGGAGTATTTGCAGATTTACATGCAGCGGATTGTCATGTGCGAGAAAGCGGCGGCTTTCCTGAAATGCTCCTTTGACCTGGTCATTAACGGACAGCCGGTAAACAATCGCCCCAAAGCCACAGAAGCGGCGGAACACTAAATCAATATCTAACCCCGATAACAAGGAGGATGACCGAATGCTTTGTCCCCATTGTGGTGCGTACGTTTCTCAGGATGATGTGGTTTGCCCCGGATGCGGCGCGGCAACAGCCTACATTCAGCCTGATGAGGGCGTGCGTGCCATTCGCCAGGGTCGCCGGGGCAGAGAAACCATGAATGCCATGGCTTCCGCTGCCGTACCGAAGCACGCTGCCTCACGAGGTGCCAGCCGTGCCCCTGTCCACGATGTCCGTGGGGAGGAAACATCCGATATTCCGGTATATGATGCCGATTCCGGCTTGGTTAAGGATAATGGCGGCACCGCCTCCTATGATCGGTTCCATTCCTTCCGGGAGGAGCAGCAGACCCATCAGCAGAAGGCGCTGCCCAATCCCAAGAACAAGTACCGCACCTATTCCGTAAAGCGGCACATGATCAACTGGACCCATATGGCCATTGGTGCAGCCTGCGTTCTTGTGCTGCTGGTCATCGGCACCTATTTCTACCTGACCCGCACCACCGGTGGTCAGCGCATTATGGCTCGCCTGGGAAAGGACGCCACAGCTGAAGCCCTGTGGCAGGTAGGCGAAGAGGAAATGGACAAGGGGCAAATTGACAAGGCCATTACCGACTTCGAACTAGCCCGTGAAAAGAACGGGGACGAGGACGTAAATGTGGACGGTCTGCTGCTGCTGGGCAACGCCTATGAAGCAGCTGGCCGCACCGAGGATGCGGAAGCCTTGTACACGGAACTGTATACCAACATTGTGCCCACCCGTTCCGAGCCGTACAACAACGTGATTCGCATCATGCTGGCACAGTCCCGCCGGCCTGAAGCTGCTGCCTTAATGCAGCTGGCGTATGAAAAGACAGGGCTGAGCACCTTCCGCCAGCAGCGGACAGAACTGCTGCCCTCCTCCCCCACCACCGAGCTGGTGGCTGGTATTTACAACGTAAACAAGTACCTGGATCTATCCTCGCCGGAAGGGTACGATGTCTATTATCTTTTCAACGATGATGAAGCAACGCTGCCGGACGCAGGCACCCTTTACACCGAGCCCATTTACCTGGATGAAGGCGTGTTCAAGCTCCGTGCCGTGGCGGTGAATGAAGACCTGGTCAGTGATGAATTAAGCGCCACCTACAAGGTGATTATGCCCTCTCCCCAGACCCCCACCTCCAGCCTTGCGCCCAAGACGTACCAGACCCGTCAGCGCATTTGGCTCCATCCGGGTGAGGAAAACAAGAAGGACACGGATATTACCATCTACTACACCATTGACGGTTCCACCCCGGATGCAGACAGTCCCGTCTACACCGGTGAACCCTTCTGGCTGCCCGGCGGTCGTGTGACCCTCCGTGCCATTGCCGTCAACGGTTACGGCAAGATGAGCAACATGCTGGAAATCCTCTACAAGATCACCGGCGTAAAGAGTCCCCTGACCGCCTACAGCACCTCCGATAACATTGCCAGCCTGACGCTGAACAGCACCACGTTGGCTTCCTTCCAGGATACCTACGGCACCGCCAACACGGTGGAGGAAGTGACCTTCGAAGGAGCCAGCGATACGTGCCAGAAGCATGTGTACGACTGGGGCTATGCCATCTTTGCCCCGAAAAAAACGGACTATGTGCTGGTGGACCTGTACTTCACTTCCAGTCGGTTCTCCGGCCCCCGCAGCACAGGCATCGGCAGCACAGAAGATGGCATTGTATGTGTCTTCCGTGATATGGGACAGGTGGAAAGCCCCTCCGGCAATCGAGGCCTGTATGCCAATGACGAAAATGTGGGCAAGATCTATAAGCAGGAGGACGGCAGCAAAATCATCCGCTACCGTGCCGAAACCGCAGACTCCCACATGTGGCAGCTGGACTATAACATGAGCACCGGCGGCGTGTGCACCTCCATCCATTGGACATTTGAATACTAAGGCATGACAAAAGGCAGCTCCGATTTGCAGGAGCTGCCTTTTATGCAGGTCTTCATTTTTACGCCATGCTTAATTTGTACCCCAGTCGATAAATGGTTTCAATACTGTTAATGCCAATCTTTCTCCGCAGGCGCTGAACGTGAACATCCACCGTTCTTGTTTCGCCCATGCACAGGTACCCCCATGCCGTCTTCAGCAGTTGCTCCCGGGTCAGGGCCGCATTAGGCGACTGCATCAGTGCCTGCAAAAGGGCAAACTCCTGTGCCGTAAGCTCCAGGGTTTTCCCGCCCAGGGTAGCCCGATGCTCTTCCACATCCATGGCCAAGGCACCGACAGTCAGTTTCTTGCCCGATGTACGGAAAAGCTCTGCCACGCATTCCACAAGCTTTTTGCTGTCAAAGGCCACAGGCATGACAGCACATTCGCCCCGGTAGAGGCTCTTCAAATGATCGGCACTGCTGATATTCCGGGTAATGAACAGCACAGGCCATTCTTTCTTTTGCAGTTCGGTCAGCAGGGTGTAGCTGTCCGTCCAGTTCACCTTGGTGCTGATCACCGTCAGCATTTTTTCTTCGGCAGTCTGCATCATGGCAAGAGCGTCTGCGGCAGTTTCCACCACATAGCACTGATGCCCTGCACGGATCAGGGTCTTGCACATCTTGTCGCAAAGCCGACCTTCTGACTCTAGGATCACAATCTTAGCCATGCTCTCACCTCATCTATCTAACGGTTCGCCGGTGCATTTTCTTCCCGAAAAATTGCATCTTCATAGATGCTTTCTTTCCGGTTTCATACAATAAGACGAAGGAGAGGCTGTTTTTGTTTCAATCTCCAGTCAATCTTTTTTTACAGCATGCGCATCCCAGTGAAAGGCCATGCTTAATGCTCTTCCTGTACGGTTAAGCTTTCCGTGTTTTCATTCAGGAAGCTTTGCAGCTCCTTCAGCCGGTTAATGCGCCCCTGCACCCGATGGCCGGTCAATGCATGGGAACGATAATGGTCGAACATGGCACGTACGCCCATGGTCACCGGCAGTGCCGCCCAGAATCCTGCCGCTGCAGCAACTGCACCGCCCACCCCCATGGCTACGCCGCTCTTCACCATGCGATAAGCGCCATCCTTCACGCCGCTTTTGCTGCTTTTTCTGCCGAGAATGACCTTGCCGCTTTCCGTAGCGGCAATCATCACAAAGGGCAAAGCCGTGCAGGCAGAAGAGGTCAACTCCGTCAACAGATTCGTTTCTTCCAACAGACCCGTATCCACCGCCAGCTCATCCACATAGGTCAAGCCTACAGCCAGGGTATCCACCATGGTATCATGCTGCCGCTTCTTATACTCGGCAACCATTTCCTCATACGTTTTCACGGAAGTTCCACCTCACTTAAACAGGTTCAGAATGGTCACCAGCACCCAGGCTCCGGCAATAATGGATGCCAGAATGGTCAGCTGGCTCACCAAGTTCAACTGCTTCTTGGCAGGTTCTTTTTCTTTGGGCGGCTTGGCGTTCATTTTTGCTTCCATGGCCGTGAGCCGCCGGTTGATTTCATCCAGCCTGCGATCCATATCCCGCTGGGCTTCCATCAGTGCGGTTTCCTGGGCTTCCTGCTCACTTTGCAGCCGCTGGGCTGTTTGATCCTGCTCGGTGCGGAGGGTTTCTACCTCCTTGCGCAAACGTCCCTGATCATCGCACAAGCCTTCCGCCACCAAGGTCATCTCTGCGGTAAACTGCTCGATCAGCTGCTCCGTGCTGTCGCCCTTGACCACCTTCACCGCCTGATTCCATAATTGGCGGGGGCGGCTCGGGGTTTTCTGCTCATCTGACACGTGAACATCCCTCCTTGCAGGTATTATACCACAAAGTCCTTTTCTTTGCATCTTGACATGATGGGTGCTATTGCCTATAATCAAACTGTTCAATTTTGAACAATCTATAATCAAAAGAGTTTCTGCCATGGTGGTTACCGCAAGCGAAGTGGGAGCTTTTCTGCGGCGCTTTTCCGATGCTTATGCTGCATGGATGCAGCCCCTGAATCAGCAGCATCAATTACCGCCCAACGGGCTGGATATTCTGCTCTTCCTGGCCAACAATCCCGGAAAGGATACGGCACGGGACATTTGCCGCTGCCGGCAGCTAAAGCCCGGGCTTGTGTCCATTGCTGTGGAAAAGCTGGTGCAGGCAGGCTACTTGCAGCGGCAAAGCGTCCCCGGCGATCGGCGAAAGGATCGGCTTGTCTGCACGGAAGCAGCGGCAGCAATCATTGAAGAAGGGCGGCGGCAGCAGGAAGCCTTCGGGCGCAAGCTGAATGAAGGGCTGACTCAGGAGGACACAGCCTGCATTCTGCATTGCCTTAACGTAGTTGACCAAAACCTGAAACAGTTAGGAAGCAAGGAGGAACCCGCTCATGCAAAGTAATCAACGTTCCGAACTGGGCACAGCCCCGGTGGGCAAGCTGCTGTTCAAGCTGGCTATTCCCACCGTTATTGCTCAGCTGGTGAACATGCTCTATAACATTGTCGACCGTATCTATATCGGCCATATGCCCGGAGACGGCAGCATGGCGCTGACCGGCGTCGGCGTGTGCATGCCTCTGATTATGATTGTCAGTGCCTTTGCAGCATTGATCGTATCCGGCGGTGCACCCAGAGCTTCCATTTATATGGGCAAGGGTGATATGGATGCCGCCGAGAAAACCCTGGGCAGCTGTTTCAGCACCCAGGTATTGCTGTCCCTGATTTTGACGGCGGTGCTGCTCCTGTGGAACCGGGATATGCTCCTTGCCTTTGGTGCAAGCGAAAACACCATTCAATATGCCGTTGATTACATGAACATCTATGCCATCGGCACCCTCTTTGTGCAGCTGACCTTGGGCATGAATGCTTTCATTACAGCACAAGGCTTTGCCAAAACCGGCATGATGACCGTGCTGATCGGTGCCGTGATCAACATTGTGCTGGATCCCCTGTTGATTTACGTCTTCGGCATGGGGGTTAAGGGTGCAGCACTGGCAACGGTGATTTCTCAGGCTGTTTCCTGCGTGTGGGTTGTTTCCTTCCTCAGCAGCAAGAAAACTTCCCTCCGCTTGAAGAAAGAAAACCTCCCCATTGTGCCCAAGTTGATTTTACCCTGCCTGGCATTGGGCTTATCCGCCTTCATCATGCAGGGCAGTGAAAGCATTATTTCCGTGTGCTTCAACGCTTCCCTGCTGCGCTACGGTGGGGATATGGCCGTCGGTGCCATGACCATTCTCACCAGCGTCATGCAGTTTGCCATGCTGCCCATGCAAGGCATTGCCCAGGGTGCGCAGCCCATTTCCAGCTACAATTATGGCGCACGGAACACCTCTCGTGTCAGGGAAACCTTCAAGCTGCTGCTCATCTCCTGCACCGTGTATTCCACCGTATTGTGGGGCTGCATCCAGCTGATGCCGCAAGCTTTTGCAGGAATTTTCACTACGGATACAGCATTGGTGGACTTCACTGCCAACGCCATGCACGTTTATTTTGCCGTGCTGCTGCTCTTCGGTATTCAAATTGCCTGCCAGATGACCTTTGTATCCATCGGCAATGCAGTGTGTTCCATCATTGTGGCAGTCATGCGCAAGTTTGTGCTGCTGCTGCCCCTGATTTATATTCTGCCCAACCTGGTTGCAGACAAAACCACCGGCGTTTATCTGGCAGAGCCGGTTGCCGATGTATTTGCCATTTCCTTTACCATTGTTTTGTTTACCATTCAATTCAAAAAGGCCATGAAGAAGCTGGAAGCCTGAAAAAGTCAACACAAGCAAACAGAGACCGTGAAGTGATTTATCTTCACAGTCTCTGCTTGTTTTTATGGTTCTTTATGTTCCGCTTCCAGCTGCTTCACCTTGGCGGTCAGTTTTTTCATCACTTTGACGGCTTCCTTCAGCATATCCCGCACGGGCAGGGCAGGATCCCGAAGCAGGATTGCCGGAGGTACACCATTGCCGGCAACAAGCCGCTTGTCCGTTTCCTGCATGGCTTGAAGGAGGATGGTGGGTTCAGGAATATAGCGGTTATCCACCCGCATCACCATCTCGCCCTTGCGCCAGATCACACTCATGACACCCAGAGAGTTGGCCATGGCCCGCAACTGGGAAATATCCAGCAAGGCATCCACGGTCACAGGCGCTTCGCCGAAACGATCCAGCAGTTCTTCCTCAATGTCCTCCCGATCTTCCTGGGTTTGAATGGCTGCAATCCGCTTATACATTTCCATCCGCTGCCGGTCATCCTGCACGTAGTCCCCCGGCAGGTAGGCATCCACCTTGAGATCCACCCGGGTTTCCAGGGGCTTCTTGC
This sequence comes from bacterium, assembly GCA_963646285.1. Classification (GTDB taxonomy): domain Bacteria; phylum Bacillota; class Clostridia; order Christensenellales; family Aristaeellaceae; genus CAKUFA01. The sequence continues at coordinate 24,362 of CAVIWF010000001.1, read as the reverse complement.
CTGTATCCTGTCCCTGCACCTCATGGAGGGTTTCTTCAATGAGCTTACAATACATGTCATAGCCCACGGTAGACAGATGGCCATGCTGTTCCGGTCCCAGAATATTGCCTGCGCCCCGGATTTCCAAATCCCGCATGGCAATGCGGAAGCCTGCCCCAAACTCCGTAAACTCCCGAATGGCAGACAGCCGCTGTTCCGCCGTTTCGGAAAGCATTTTATCCGGCCGAACGGTGAAGTAGGCGTAAGCCTGCCGGTTGCTGCGCCCCACACGTCCACGGAGCTGATACAGCTGGCTCAAGCCAAAGCGATCCGCATCGAATACAATCAGGGTATTGGCTGTAGGCACATCCAGCCCGCTTTCAATGATGGTGGTGCACAGCAGCACGTCATAGCTGCCGGCATAGAAGTCCATCATCACATCCTCAAGGCCATGCTCCTTCATTTGTCCGTGGGCAACGCCGATTCTTGCCTCCGGCACAAGAGCACGGAGCCGTGCATAGAACCGTTCAATGGACTGCACCCGATTGTACAGGAAGTACACCTGCCCGCCCCGGGACAGCTCACGCAGGATGGCATCCCGCACCACCGCATCGGAGTAATCCACCACATGGGTCTGTACCGGCAGCCGCTCCTCCGGCGGAGTTTCCAACACGGACATATCCCGAATGCCCACCATGGACATATGCAGCGTACGAGGAATTGGGGTGGCGGACAAGGTCAGCACGTCCACCTGATTCTTCATGTTTTTGATGACTTCCTTATGGCCTACGCCGAAGCGCTGCTCCTCGTCCACAATCAGCAAACCCAGGTTCTTGAATTGAACATCCTTGGCCAGCAGCCGATGAGTGCCCACCACAATGTCAATTTGTCCGTCCTTCAGCCGCTGCAGCACATCTTTCTGTTCCTTGGTTGTGCGGAAGCGGCTGATGACCTCTGCTGTCACCGGAAAGCCATGGAACCGTTTCACCACCGTGTTGTAATGCTGCTGGGCCAGAATGGTGGTAGGTGCCAGAATGGCAACCTGCTTGCCATCCATCACGGCCTTGAAGGCAGCCCGGAGGCTGACTTCCGTTTTACCATAGCCCACATCGCCGCACAGCAGGCGATCCATGTTCCGATCAGATTCCATGTCATGGGTGATTTCTTTTACGCTCTGTTCCTGGTCAGGAGTCAGCTCATAAGGAAACTGATCCTCAAATTCCCGCTGCCATGGGGTGTCCGGGCTGAAGGCATAACCTTTATGTTGACTCCGCTGGGCATAAAGCTTCACCAGGTCGAAAGCCAGCTTCTTCAGGCCTTCTTTCACCTTGCTCTTCTGCTTTTGCCATTCGCCGCCGCCAAGGTTATTCAGCTTCGGAGGCTGGTTCGGATTGCCGATATACCGCTGCACCCGTTCAAGCTGCTCCACAGGCACATACAGCTTGTCATTCCCCTGATACTGGATCAGCAGATAATCCCGGAAGGTGCCTTCGCTTTGCAGCCGAATCGTACCCTGATAGATGCCCACGCCATGGTCTTCGTGGACCACATAGTCGCCTACCTTCAGGTCCGTAAAGGCGGCGATCTTCTCCCCGGCATTTCGGCGGGATTTTGCTTTCCGGTACCCGGCACCGTAAATGTCTGTATCGGCAACGAGCACCAGTTTGGCTTCCGGCCAGACAAAGCCGTGGCTGAGGGTCATGGGTAAGACCAGTGTTTCCCCAAGAATCAGGTTATGGCACTCCTCCATGAAGGTAGCAGGAGCATTCATCTCTTCCAAGGCCTGCGTCAGTCGCTTGCCTCTTGCCACGCCGCCGGAAAGGAGCATCACACAGTTGCCCTCTTTGCGCCACCGTTCGCAGTCCGCTGCCAAGGTTTTCATCTGCCCCTGATAGCTGGCAATGCCCTTGCTGCCCAGGTCAAGCACATCCTTGGTAGTTATGCCGCCCATGCCCCGCAGAAATTCCGTCATCACCGTCAGGGCTTTGGCAGAGAGGATCGGCAGCAGGTCTTCCCAGCCCATGAGCAGCTGCTCCTGCTCCTGCACGGCCTCGCCACGTTCCATGGCACTGTGGAGATCCTCGCTGAAGCCGTTCATGCGCTCCCTAGCTCGATCCCGCAGCTGATCAGGTTGCCAGAGGAACACCATATCCGCATCATACCAGTCCAGCAGGGTATACCGGGCATCGGTCAGCACGGTCAGCCAAGCACGAATCCGCCGGAAGGGCATGCCAGCCTCCAACAAATCTGCATCCTGCATCAGCAGGGAAGTGCGCCGTTCCAGCTCCTGCTGCCGTGCCGCATCCTGCGCTTTCTTCCGTGCCTTCGGCGCTACCTTGGCATCAAAGATTTCCGGCAATTCATCATCATCGTCGGGCAGGGGCGGAAGGTCGGCAAACAATTCCGTTTCCGGCATAGAGTCTGCATGGCGGTTTTGCAGGGCCTGGCGCATTCTTTCTGCTGCCGCTGCACCCTCCGTCTGATTCAGCAATACTTCCCCTGCTGGTGAAATCACCGCCCGCTTGACTTTCTCCTGACTGCGCTGACTGATACAGTCAAAGGTGCGCACGCTGTCCACTTCATCATCGAAAAACTCCAGGCGATAGCCTGCACTGGCCGCCGGTGGATAGCAATCCACAATAGCGCCCCGCATGGCACATTGGCCCTTGCCTTCCACCATGTCCACCCGCTCGTAGCCCATGGCAGTAAGCCGATTCATCAGCTCTCCCGGCTGAATCACATCCCCCGGCGCAAGGCGAATCATGGCTTTGTTGAAAGCATTGGGATCGCCCATGTGCTGCATCACCGCATCCATGGAGGTCACCAGCAGCTTGACCTCCCCGCCGGCAATACGGCTCAGGGTTTCCAGCCGCCGCCAAGCACTTTCATGGCTGCTGGCACCCCGGGTCAAGTCAATTTCACCACCGGGCAGATAGGCCGCCCGCTGTCCCAATATCTGCTGGGCGTCCTCTGCCGCCTTCCCGGCTTTCAAATCGTTGGCTTCAATAAGCAGCACCCGCTTGCCTGTGCGGTCTGCCGCCTTTGCTGCCAGAAGCACGCCCTGAAGTTCCGTCATCCCCGTCACTGCTGTGGGAATGCGTCCCTCCATATTTTGAAAGAGCTTGCGGATCTGCTCCGTTTGCTCCGCACCTAACAATGCTTGGATCATCACAATAACCCCATACTTTTACTTATGGTTAAACTTGCACATGGCCGCTTCCGTGCCGCTTTCGATCCAGGTTTCCACACATGCAGCCGCCTGCTGGAAGGCCTCATCCATGGCAGACTGTTCCTCCCGGGTTTGACAGCGAGCCAGTACCCACCGCACCAAGTCCCAGCCTTCCGGCGGAGCACCTACGCCTACCCGAAGGCGTGGAAAATCCTGCCCCGGCACATGGGCAATAATGGAACGCATCCCATTGTGAGTGCCTGCGCTGCCACTTTTCCGCATCCGCAGATGGGCAACAGGCAGGTCGATATCGTCATAAATCACCAACAGGTGATCCAGCGGTGTCTTGTACCAATTCAGCAGCTGAATCACACATTCGCCGGACAAATTCATAAAGGTCTGAGGTTGGCAGATGACCACCCGTTTTCCGGCATAGGTTGTTTCCGTCAGCATACCGCCCAGTTTCTTTTTATCCAGTCGGACGCCCCAGCGACGGCAAAGAAGATCCGTCACGTCAAAGCCCACATTGTGCTTGGTGTGGGCATACTGGCTGCCGGGATTGCCCAGCCCTACTACAAGATACGTTTCCATCCTTGCCTCCTCAATTTCTGCACATTCGAAATCGCGAGAGGCAGCCGAAGCCCCCTCCCGCGTTATCATTACTTTTCAGTTTCCCCAGAAGGCTGCATCATCAGTCAAGCTCTTCTGCCAGCCATGCAGCAGGGCGAATCACCGCAGTGCCCTCTTCTTCCGTGCTGATTTCCAGGGTCATCAAAGCCTTCTCCCCATTGACCCGCTTCTTTTCAGGTGCAATGGTCTCCATCACGAAAGCCATGCCTACCACAGTCACGTTAAACTCGTGCATCAGGTCAACCATGCCCTTGGCAGTTCCGCCGCCCTTAAGGAAGTCGTCAACAATCAGTGCTTTCTGGCCTTCCTGCACGGCACGGCGGCTCAGGCTCATGGTTTCAATGGCGTGAGAAGAGCCGGAAACATAGTTGATATTCACCGCACTGCCTTCGTACACACGGGAAGAGTGGCGGGCAATCACCAGCGGAACGCCCAATGCATTGGCCGTAGCCAAGGCGACGGGAATCCCCTTGGTTTCCATGGTCAGGACAAAATCCGGCGCAGCATCGTAATAGGTGGTTGCCAGAATGTTGCCCATGCGGTGCACAATCTCCGGGTTGGACAAAATGTCCGAATAATACAGGAAACCGCCGGGAAGCACCCGCTCCGTGCCGCTTAACTGGTCACACAAGTTTTGCACATAGGCAATGGCATTCTTGGCCGTCACCTTGGTGCGATACCGTACGCCGCCAGCGGCACCGGTCACCGTTTCCAACTCACCCAAACCAAAGGTCTTCACCACATCCCGGAGAATATCAATATCCTCCGACATGGTAGACTTAGCAGCCCCAAACATTTCACAGAAATAGGACAGGGTGAAGATATGATTAGGCGAATCGGCAAGGATTTTCATCATAGCGCTCATGCGCTCATTGCGGCGAATCTTTTCCACGGCAGTTTAGCTCCTTCAAAAAATGCTAGCTCGTGCATTATACCACATTTTCTCGAATGATGAAAGTGTTTTTTGAAAAAATAGTTCGGGTTTGTTCATTTTGTTTTTGTCCCATTTCTGCCCATATTTCACATGTTTTCTTTTCTTTAACCGTTCGCCAATGTTTTTATGTTTTTCTCCGAACGTTTCCTTTTCTTCCGCACATTTTTATGCAGTGCATTCCTTCCCCTTTTCAAAGAAAACGAAAAAGGGTTGCCGCAGACCCTTACGAATCTGCAGCAACCCCTACCAATCGGCTCGGAATTACTTGTTGTCAGCCACAACGGTTTCGCCGGCCAGCTTGCCGAACACAACCGTGTCAACCACAGCGTTGCCGCCCAGGCGGTTTGCGCCATGGATGCCGCCGGTGATTTCGCCAGCCGCATACAGACCCTTGATGGCATTACCTTCAGCATTCAGCACACGGCAGGAGGTGTCGATGTGAACACCGCCCATGGTGTGGTGCAGGCAAGCGGTACGAGGCGTTGCAACCCAGGGACCCTTGGTCATCTGAGTGCTGAACAGGGTGCGGCCGAAGCCGTCCTTGTCTTCGCCAGCAGCCACGGACTCGTTAAAGCTTGCCACGGTAGCCTTCAGCGTATCAGCGTCCATGCCCAGCTTTTCAGCCATTTCGTCCAGGGTATCAGCGATATAGACGTAGCCCTGCTCTTCCAAAGAACGGAGAGAGAAGCCGTCAGCAGACAGTGCAGTGTCAACGTCGGTGTAGTTGCCGTCAGCACTCTCCAGGAAGTAGAACATGCTGTCCGTCTGTGCAAGCACGGCCAGGCAGATGGTATCACGACGGCCATCTTCCTGCACAAAACGCTTGCCTTCCTTGTTGATGAAGATTTCCTGGTCTGTGCCGTTCACCACACGAGGCGGATACTTGGTCAGCTGGCCATCCTTCACGTTGCCCAAGTACAGCAGCTGAATCTGCTCCATCTGGTACAGGTCAGCACCGGCACCCAGTGCCATGGTGATGCCATCGCCCTGAGAGCAGGCATAGCGGTTGGTGGTCTTCACCTTGCTCAGGTCAGTGGATGCCCACTTGTCGGAGGTGTTGTACTCAGCGATCATGCTGCCATTTGCAGCGAAACCGCCGGTCGCCAGGATAACGCCCTTGGTAGCAGTGAAGGTGTAAGCATTGCCATTGACATCTTCAGCCTTCACGCCGGTCACAGCACCGTTTTCGTCGGTAACCAGTTCCTTGCCGCTGGTGGAGGTCATCAGATCCACGCCATCCATACCAGCAAGAGTGTTCACATAGGTGGAGATGAAGCCAGTGCCCATCTTCATGGTAGAGGTATGGGTGCGCTCCCACAGAGAGCCTGCGCCCTGACCAATCACGCTGTTGAATTCCATGCCCAGGGACTTGATCCAGTCATAGCCGTCCTTGGCATTGTAGCACAGTACCTTAACCAGGTTCAGATCAGCAACACGGTCGCCGCCGTCATAGGTCTGCAGGGTGTACCAAGCATCGGAATCGAAGATGTCCGTACGGCCGGAATCCTGATATACCTTCCACTCAGCGGTCACTTCGTCTACCAGAGCCTTTTCGTCTTCCGTGGTGGTTTCCTTGGCCAGCACGGATTCGATCTGTGCCTTCTTGGCATCGCTCAGGGTGCCGGCACTCTGGAGCTCTTCATCAGGGCAGTTGTAGATAGCGCCGCACACCAGCGTATCACCGCCTACTGCGCCGCACTTTTCGAGGATCAGCACAGTTTCAGCGCCCTGCTGCTTTGCAGAAATAGCAGCTGCCAGACCTGCGCCGCCGCCACCCACGATGACCACATCATAGGTCTTTTCGGTGAAGTCAGCCTTGGGCTTCTCCACGTCCTTCTTCCACTCATCAGCCACAGCGCCAGCCTGGGTCAGAGCATCCTTCACAGCATTGCGCAGGGCATAGCTGGTGATGGTTGCGCCGGACACAGAGTCCACGCTCCAGGTCTGTGCTTCCACCATACGGGCAGGGAGCACAGCAATGGGAGTATCGCCTTCGTTGCCGGCGTCCGTCAGGGGAGCGCCGATGCCGGGGGTCTCCTGCTGGTCGGTTACAACGATGCTTTCAATTGCATCAGCCGTCACCGTCACTTCAACGGTAACAGCACCATTCTGACCCTGTGCGGAACCCGTATAGGTGCCGGGGGTCATGGCGGTCTTACCTTCGGCTACAGCGAAGGTATTCAGTGTGAGGATCATCGTAAGTGCAAGCAGCACTGCCATGATCTTTTTCATGGAAAAAACCTCCTTTGTTCCTTCCCAAGAAAACGTCCACGGACTTGCAAATTGTCAACTAATTCACAATACCCGCTGATATCATTATACATTATTCTTTCAAAAATGCAAGGGTTGTTTCGAACTTTTGGAGAATTTTTCTTGCAGCAAAAGCAAGGCATGAGGAAGCTTTGATATCAAAAACCTTCCCCTGCACCCGCCTGCAAACCGATATGGTCATTTCTGCCTTTCCCGCAGGGCACGGCGAATGTCCCGGTCTGCATCCCGCTTGGCAATGGCGTCCCGCTTATCGTGCACGTCCTTGCCCTTGCACAGGCCTAGCTGCAGCTTCATCCGCCCATCCTTCAGGTACACTTCCAGAGGAATCAGGGTGTACCCCTGCCGGGCAACCAGGGCATCCAGCTTGCGAATTTCCGACTTATGCATCAGCAGCCGCTTGGGGCGCAGGGGCTCCCGGTTAAACTGGTTTCCCTGCTCGTAGGGGCTGATGTGCATGCCTTCCACCCAGATTTCCCCATGGCGGATCTGCGCCCAGGACTCCTTCAGGTTCACCCTGCCCTGCCGCATGGACTTCACTTCCGTGCCGAAAAGCTCCAAGCCGCACTCATAGCGTTCCTCCACAAAATAATCGTGGAAGGCTTTCCGGTTCTGGGCTACAGGCTTAATTCCCTTTTGATGGGGCATAGCGGCAATCTCCTTTTGACTTGTTACTTACTGTTTCTGACCCAGCATGGCAGCGCCAATCATACCGGCATCTGCACCCAGCTGTGCCAGCTCAATGCGGGCATACTCCATGTCCTTAAACAGGCAGTACCTGGGTACTTCCTTCCGCACAGCATCCAGCAGGAATTCCCCTGCATTGCTGACGCCGCCGCCCAGTACCACCACTTCAGGATCAAGAAAGTTACAAATGTTCGAAATAGCCTGAGACAGGTAGCACACATACCGGCGGAAAACGCTCTCTCCTACCGGATCCCCTTTTCTGGCAGCATCAATGACCATGCGGGCGTTTACCTTACTCAGGTCGCCGCCGCAGTTCGTCATGATGATGCTATCCGGGTTGGCAGGCAGCATTTCCCGTGCCATGCGGATGATCGCCGTAGCGGAGCAGTACCGCTCCAGGCAGCCCCGATTGCCGCAGGTGCAGGGTTCTCCATCCATTTTCAGGATCATGTGACCAATTTCGCTGCCGGTGCCGTGGAAGCCGCTCCACACCTTGCCCTTCAGCACAATGCCGCCGCCAACCCCTGTACCCAGGGTAATGAATACGCTGGAATCCGCCCCGGCAGACACGCCTGCCACTGCTTCCGCAAGGCCTGCCACCGTGGCATCGTTATCAATGTACACCGGCTTATCCAGCACACGCTGGAAGATCTGCCGGAAGGGCACATGATGCCAACCCAGATTGGTGCAGAAGATGATTTCTCCCGTCTTCTGGTCGGCAATGCCCGGCACGCCAACGCCTACGCTGGCGACATCCTCCAAGGTGTACTCGCTTTTCTCCAGCAATTCCAGTGCAAAGCGAGCCATATCGCTGATCTGCTTATCCGGGGTATCCGTGAGCACCGTGGGCATACTGCCGTGGCTGGTGATCTTGCCTGCCTCGTCTACAATGCCTACCTTTACGCCGGTTCCGCCTACGTCAATGCCGATGTACACCATGTTCACTGCACTCCCCTTTTAATCGTTCTGCCCGGATTGCTTCATGATCATTTCGTTCAGCCGCCGATCCAGCTCATGGGCGGCGCTGTAGCCTGTCCGCTTCAGGCTCAGGTTCCGTGCCGCTACCTCGATGATGATGGCCAGGTTCCGACCAGGCCGCACCGGCATAATCTGGTGGGGCACCTTCACACCCAAGATGGTAATGTAATCCTCACTCAGTCCCAGCCGGTCATATTCCTTGCCTTCCACCCATTTTTCCATGTGCATCACCAAGTCAATGGACTTGCTCATGGCCACGGCGCCGATGCCATACATGGCACGGATGTCAATGATACCGATGCCCCGGATTTCCATAAAGTGGCGCACCATCTCCGGGCATTCGCCGGTAAGCCGGTTATCCGCCACACGGCAAATATCCACCACATCGTCCGCCACCAGCTGATGACCACGCTTGACCAGCTCCAAGGCGGCCTCGCTCTTGCCCACGCCGCTTTCGCCGGTGAGCAGCACGCCTACGCCGTACACATCCACCAGCACGCCGTGACGGGTGACCCGGGGCGCCAGGCAGCGGTTCAGGTAGGTAATGGCTGCAAAGGTGAACTTGGTGGTGACCATGTCCGTCTGATACACGGCAATGTCCCGCTCCTTAGCCTCCCGGAGCAGATCCTCCGGGGCGTGCATGCCCCGGCAGATAATGACGCAGGGCAGGTCATAGGAAAAGTACTTCTTCAGCATCTCCTGCCGTGCCTTGGTGTCCAGACTTTCCAGATAGGTCATTTCCACCTTGCCGATGACCTGTGGCCGCTCGAAGGCAAAGTACTCATAAAACCCGCAGAACTGCATGCCCGGTCTGTTCAGGTCCGCCGTTCGAATATCCCATTCCGCCCTGGTGGATGGCGAAAGCTCCGTCAGTTTCAGATTCTTGGCAAAGTCCGCTGCCTGGATCATTGCATTTCCTCCTGCAACAAGTGTTGTGCGATATATCGTGCCACGCCGTCCTCCCCATTGCTCAGGCAATGTTCAGGAATCACGGCTTTCACGTCCTCTCTTGCATTGGCCATAGCCACTCCCAGGCCTGCCGCCTTCAGCATGCTCAGGTCATTCAGGCTGTCTCCAAAGGCCACCGCATCCCGGATGGAAAATCCCAGGTGCTCCGCTGCAAAGCCCAGTGCAATCCCCTTGGTCGCCCGCAGGGGATTCACTTCCAAGAAGTAAGGCTTGGAGCAGGTTACCTGTGCCCGGCCGTCCAGCAGCTGATGGGCCTCTGCCAGCATGCGGGCAATCTTCTCCGGCTCGTCCATCATCAGCACCTTGGTGGTAGGCCGGTCAATGAACCGGGTCAAGTCCCCGGCATATTCTCCCGTCAGCATGGAGGATGCGGCGTACTGATCCGCATACATGCCCTGATGGGAATAATAGAATTTCTCATCATAGTAAACCTGACAGTAGGTGTGATGCGCCTGAGCAAAGGCGGCCACTTCCCTTGCCAGCAGCGTATCGATGGTTTCCCGGTGCATCAGGGTATGATCCGGCGACCATACTTCCGCTCCGTTGCAGGCAATGTAGCAGGCAACGCAGCCCATCCGTTCCACGAAGGGCTTCATGCTGTCCCTCGCCCGGCCGCTGGCAGGAATCACGGCAATCCCCTTCTCCGCTGCCCTCCGCAATACATCCAGCGTGTAGGGGGATATGGTTCGGTCGTCCCGCAAAAGAGTATCATCCATATCAAATGCCACTGCCCGAACCACAGCATTCATCTCCCTACCTGACCATTGATGCGATATACCAGCATTATAGCAGAAAACCCGTCTTCTTGCCATAAAAAAATGGCTGACGAAAAATTTCTTAAAAGGAGAACCGCCGCCATGTGTAGAACAAGAAAACCATCATCTTTTATCATCCCACGACAGTGAGAAGGAGTCGTATTGCTTATGATGGATCGGAAAGAAGCCCTGGCCCAGGCAAAAGCCCTGGTTGCACAAATGACCCTGGAAGAAAAGGCCGCCCAGCTGCGGTACGAAGCGCCGGCAATCCCCCGTTTGGGCATTCCCGAATATAACTGGTGGAACGAAGCCCTCCACGGCGTTGCCCGTGCAGGTACAGCCACCGTGTTTCCACAAGCCATTGGACTGGCTGCCATCTTTGATGAAGACTTCCACCAGCGTGTGGCAGAAACCATTGCCACAGAAGGCCGTGCCAAGTATCATCAGCAGGCGGCTCATGGAGATCGGAGCATTTACAAGGGATTGACCTTTTGGAGCCCCAACATCAACATCTTCCGCGACCCCCGCTGGGGACGGGGTCAGGAAACCTACGGTGAAGACCCTTACCTGACTTCCCGGCTGGGCGTGGCCTTTATCCGTGGATTGCAGGGGGACGGGAAATATCTGAAAACTGCCGCCTGCGCCAAGCACTTTGCCGTTCATTCCGGTCCGGAAAAGCTGCGCCACGAGTTTGACGCACAAGCTACCCCCAAGGACATGGCGGAAACCTACCTGCCTGCCTTCGAGGCCGCCGTGAAAGAAGCCCACGTGGAAGCCATCATGGGTGCTTACAACCGGGTGAATGGCGAGCCTGCCTGCGGCTCCAAAACCCTGCTGAAGGATATTCTTCGGGATCAGTGGGGCTTTGAAGGACATGTGGTCAGCGACTGCTGGGCCATCCGGGATTTCCACACCCATCACATGGTCACGGCCACCGCTCCGGAATCTGCCGCTTTGGCCATTCATAACGGCTGCGATGTGAACTGCGGCCATACCTACCTCCACCTGCTGGAAGCCTATCAGGAAGGTCTTGTGACAGAGGAAGAGATCACCACCGCCTGTGAGCGGCTGTTCACCACCCGCATTCTGCTGGGGCTCTTCGCCGATGACTGCGAATACGATGCCATTCCCTTTGAGGAAAACGACACAGACGCTCACGATGCCCTTGCCCTTGCCGCTGCGGAAAAATCCATGGTGCTGCTGGAAAACGACGGGGTACTGCCCCTTGATCCCCAGAAGATCCGCACCTTGGCGGTCATTGGTCCCAATGCCGACAGCGTGCTTGCTCTGGAAGGCAACTACAACGGTACTTCCAGCAGATACGTTACCATGCTGGAGGGCATCCGTACCTATTGTAATGTTCACGGCATTCGAGTACTGTACAGTCAGGGTGCCGGTCTGTATAAGGAAAAGCCCGTGGGGCGTTGGCTGGCTGAAGCAAAGATCTGTGCCGAGGAAGCAGATGCGGTCATTGCCTGTGTCGGTCTGGATGCCACCATTGAAGGGGAAGAAGGAGACACCAGCAATGATTTCGCCGCCGGTGATAAAATGGATCTGTCCCTTCCCGCCTGTCAGCAGGCACTGATGGAGGCCCTCGTTTCCACCGGCAAGCCCCTTGTGACCGTCATTCTGGCAGGCAGTGCCCTGAACGTACCCCAGGGCAATGCCAAGATCATGGCATGGTACCCCGGTCAGGCAGGGGGTACCGCACTGGCTCGCATCCTGTTCGGTCACGTCAGTCCCTCCGGCCGGCTGCCCGTCACCTTCTATCACAATGTTAAGGAGCTGCCGGAGTTCACCGATTATCACATGACTGGCCGCACCTATCGGTACTTCACCGGCACGCCCCTGTATCCCTTCGGCTACGGACTGAGCTACGTGCCCTTTACCGCCGCTGATCTCCATGTGGTGCCGGAGGGAGATGGAGCCACTGTTACCTTCGCCCTGCGCAATGACGGGCACATGACCGCCGATACCGTGGCTCAGGCGTACGTCCATGCCGCTGATGCGCCGGATGCCACCCCCAATCCCATCCTGGCTGCCTTCAAGCGTGTCACCCTTGAACCGGGCGAGGTCAAAGCCGTCACCCTCCACGTTGCCGGCGCTTTCCTGGATGTGGTCAACGATGCCGGTGAGCGTGTCCGTGAAGGCCACACCTACGACGTGTATGCAGGCACCTGCCAGCCCGACGCCCTAAGTGAAGCATTGACTGGCACCAAGCCCCTGCACACGAGGATTGCATTATAATTATCCTCCAAGGAGAATCAAATGAGTTCAACAAAGACCATCAAGTGCCCTTCCTGCGGTGCGTATCTGGAATATGATCCCACCTCCGCAAAGCTGACTTGTCCCTACTGCGGTGCTGAAACAGCTGTACCGCCGGAAGATGAGACGGAGCCTCTTGCCAGTAAGGCGGATACCTCCCCGGAGCAAGCCGAAACCGTTCCCCCGAAAAAGGGAGCAAAAACGCCGAATATGGTGGAGTATCACTGCCAGAACTGCGGTGCAGAAATCGTCACTACAGATACCACAGCCGCCACCCGTTGCTACTACTGTCATAGCCCGGTGGTGCTGACAGATCGGCTCAGTGATACATTTCACCCGGATGGGGTTATTCCCTTCGCCATCAATGAGGAGAAGGCCAAACAGCAATTCAACAAATTCATTGACGAGAAGCTGTTTGTGGATCGCCGGTTCTTTACCCCGGATCAGCTGACCTATTTCTCCGGCGTTTACTACCCCTACTGGTACGGGGAAGTCACCGGCGTAGGACGCTTTGACGGCAAAGGCACAAAAGTCAGCGTTGCCCATACCCCCAAGGAAACCATTACCACCACCCGCTATTATGAAGTAGCTCGAGAAGGGCGCATGACCTTCACAGCACTGGTGCGCAAGGCACTGTCCGGCAACGACCGCAAGCTGTCCGATGGCATTTTCCCCTACGATAATGACAAAATGCGCCCCTTTTCCGAAGGGTATCTTAGCGGTTTTCTGGCAGAAAAGCGGGATATTCCCCAGGCGGATGCAGAAAAGGACATGATTGCCGAGGTTTCGGAGCACGCCCAAGGCCAATTGACCGCCGATGCAGGCTACAACTCCATCCGGGGCAGAACCACCTTCCGCAGTGAAAAAACCACCATGCGCTATGTACTTTTGCCCACCTGGGTGCTCACCTATAAGGGCGATAAAAAAGGCAAGCCTTACTTCTTTATGATGAACGGTCAGAAAGGCACGGTATGCGGCAAGCTGCCCGTTGACAAAAAAAGACTGGCGCTGTGGGCTACTGGCGTATTCGCCGTGGTTACCGGCCTGATGTGCCTGGGAGGTGCGTTGCTGTGGTAAAACGTTTTTTCTGCATTCTGTGGGCACTGCTGCTCCTACCTCTGCTTGCCCTGGCTGAAACCAAGCCTGTGGTGGATGATGCCTCCCTGTTCACATCCAGCGAAATTCAGCAGATGACCACCATCATCCGCCGCATTCAGGAAACCTATCAAATGGATGCGGTGGTGGTTACCAGCAGGCAGGTAGAAGAAGATTACCGGGGCGATGGGGATGTTTCCCAAGCCTTTGCCGATGATTACTTCGACTACAACGGCTACGGCCTTGGTTCAGATGAAGCCGGACTATTGTACCTGATCGACATGACCAACCGGGTGCCGGTCATCAGCACCAAAGGGGTCATGATCGACTACATCACCGACCACCGGCTGGAAGAGATGTTCGACAACAGTGCTTCCTACCTGCACAGCGGCCGCTACGGTCAGGCTGCCATTACCGTGCTCACCACCCTGGAAGGCTTCCTTCAGGAAGGCCGTGAGGAAGGTTCCTTCCGCTATGACGCTGTAACAGGAGAACGGCTTTCCGGCCTGTACAATAAGCTGACGAAGGGCGAAATCGCACTTGCCGTGATGGTGGGCTTAGGCTGCGCACTGGTGCTTGTGTGTACAGTCTGCTTCCGCTATTCCCTGAAAGGCAGCACCTACAAGTACAATCCTTCCCAGCATTGCCAAATTGCCTGGCTGGATCGGAAGGATCGATTCCTGCGGCAGTCTGTAATCCACACGCGGAATGAATCCTCCGGCGGCGGTGGACATGGCGGTGGCGGCGGAGGTCTTGGCAGCAGCGTGCACACCTCTTCCAGCGGTTCCAGCCACGGCGGCGGCGTAGGCGGCAGATTCTAAGGATCGGGTTTTTGTCCTTCTTTCCTCCTTGCGCCGGAGGCAAAAATGTGCTATGCTCTACGGTGCGCTTGCGACTTCCTTCGCTATGTGCACTGACGGACACACTTCAACTTCTTTGGTGTCCGCAGGATAGTTCATCGGCCTGTTGCGCCGGAAAGGATGGTTTCCCTATGGACAAGAAGCTTGTTTCTGCACCCTGTGAAGAGGTCTCCGGACTGAAAAAGCTCTTCACCACCCGTTCCCTGTGCCTGAGCGCCATCATTGCCGCCCTGTACGCTGTACTGACCATGTTTCTGCCTGCCCTGAGCTACGGTGCCTGGCAGTGCCGTGTGTCGGAGGCATTGACCGTGCTGCCCATTGTGCTGCCCCAGGCGATTCCCGGCCTGTTTGTGGGCTGCCTGGTGTCCAATCTGCTGAGCCCGGTGGGTGCAGCAGACGTGATCTTCGGCTCTCTGGCCACCTTGTTGGCTGCTGTGGGCACCTATGCCCTGCGGAAGAATCGGTATCTGGCTGCTGCCTGCCCTGTGATTACTAACGGCGTCATTGTTGGCGGTATGCTGGCCATTGTGTATGCCCTGCCCCTGTGGCTGACCATGCTGCAGGTTGCTGCCGGTGAACTGCTGGCGGTGATCATCGGTCTGGTGCTTTTGCAGGCGCTGAAGGGCGTTGACCTTTCCAAGTTCCAATAATCAATGATGCTTTGCGGCACAGCTTCTTTGCAGGCTGTGCCGTTTTTATTGTTTCTCACTGCTGTTGCACGGAGGAATCCGTTGAAAATGAGCAATCCCTCTGCAAAGAATTGTGACTTGTTTGTAAATATCCCTGACTTTTTTGCTGAATTTCTTTTCAAGCCGGTGCAGGGTGTGGTATAATGCCAGAATGGAATGTCATGATTTCAATTTGGCATTCCTGTTTGCCAACGGAACACTCAGGAGGAACGGCATGGATGCTTGCGTGATTCTCGCCTCAGCTTCCCCTCGTCGGCGGGAGCTGATGGGCATGACCGGTATTGACTTTGTGGTGGATGTGCCTCAGGTGGATGAAACCTGCGACCTGCCCGCCAAGGATGCTGTGATGGAGGTTTCCCGGCGCAAGGCCGTGGCTGCCGCCCAGATGCATCCGGGCAGTGTCATCGTAGCGGCGGATACTTTGGTATCCGTTCAGGATATTCCCTTGGGCAAGCCCCATGATGAGCAGGCCGCCTTCCACATGCTGCAAATGCTGCGGGGGCAGTGGCATCAGGTCTATACCGGGGTGTGCTGCGTGGATGCGCAAGGTTTTCTCCACTGCGGAGAAAGCCATGCAGACGTTCGCTTCTGCGATGATATGACAGATGAAGAGATTCGCCGCTACATTGCTACCGGCGAACCCATGGATAAGGCCGGTGCTTACGCCCTGCAGGGCATTGCCGGCCTGTGGGTGGAGGAAGTGCGGGGCAACAGCTCCGCCATTATCGGCCTTCCCCTTCCCCTTTTGCGCCGCCTGCTGGCGGAATGCGGTGTGCCCGTACTTCCTCAGCAGGCAGATTGATCCGAAATAAAGGAGAGCTTGCATGGCTTTTTTTGCACCTGATATTGGCATTGATTTGGGTACTTCCAACACCATGGTTTATGTCCGGGGACGAGGCATTGTGATCAGTGAACCTTCTGTGGTAGCAGCAGACGCTACCCGCCGGAATGTGGTACGTGCCGTAGGCGACGAGGCCGTTTACCTGCGGGGACGTGCTACTTCCTCCATCAACGTGGTTTCCCCCATTAAGGCAGGGGCCATTGTAGACTTTGACATGACGGAGGTGCTGATCCGTTACTTTATCCGCAAAGCCATCGGCGTAAGCCACGTGTTCAAGCCCAAGGTAGTCATTGCCGTGCCCTGCACCCTGGACGCTGTGGGCCGTAAAGCCATGGAAGAAGCAGCCCATGTAGCAGGGGCGAAAAAGGTTTATCTGGTGGACAAGCCCTTTGCCGCTGCCATCGGCTCCGGCCTGCCCGTGTATGAGCCGGTGGGCAGCATGGTGGTGGACATTGGCGGCGGCACCACCGATGTGGCCCTTGTCTCCCTGGGCGGCTTGGTGGTTGCCCAGTCCATTCAGGTGGGCGGCAGCAAAATGGATGAAGCCATCAAGAGCTACATTCAGCGGGAATCCGACCTGAAGATTGCCCTGAACACGGCAGAATCCGTGAAGATCGACTTGGGCTCCGCCTTGAAGCCGACGGACAGCCGAAAAGTGCACATTCGGGGCAGAGATGCTCAGAGCCAGTCCGCCCGGGACATTGAGTTTACGGGTGTGGAGTGCTATGAGGCCCTGCGGGAGCCCTGCGCTGCCATTCTGGCTGCCATCAAGTGGGTGCTGGAGCGTACCCCTCCGGAACTGGCGGCAGATATTATGCGCAGCGGCATTCACCTGACCGGCGGTGCAGCCCAGCTGACTGCACTGGATCGCTACATCGCCGCCGAGCTTGGCATTCCCGTATTGCTGGCCAAAGAGCCTACTGACTGTGCGATTCTCGGTCTGGGTTATCTGGTGGAGAACATCCAGTTGATTGCCGGCATTGGCCGCAGCAATGATGCCCAGTAACCTGACGGACAAAGCGAGGTGATAAAGCCATGGCCAGACGCAGGCCGCAAACCCCTGATACAGCCGATCAGGAGAAGAAGCAGTATCCCGATTATGACAATTTTTTGTACGACGACTTGCAGGAAGATACTCAGGTTGAACGCTCCGATCCCTTTAATGAACGGCACGGTGCCGGACAGATGCGCAATCAGGTTGCGCCCATGCAGCAGCGCAGAAAACGCCGCTGGTACGATGTGCTGACCCGGGATGTGGATCCGGCAGAAGAAGAAGAAGAGCAGGATGACGACACTGCCTCTTCTCAGGAAACAGACGATGACACCCAGTCTGATACCCCGGAGGAGGCCATGGCCAAACTGCTGGGCAGTCAGCAGCAATCCTCTTCCGGCAAAAAGAAAGTACCCAAAGCCGCAAGCACCGCTTCGAAGGATGAAGAGCAGGGCGAAGAAAAGCGTTCCACCTTTGGCCTGAAGCAGAAAAGAGAAAAAACCGTCCGTGCCGGTGCAGAGGAAAAGAAAAAGTTTCTTGCCCGCCGCCGGTTGGGCATCCTTGTGGTGACTCTGCTGATTACTCTGGTGCTGGGCAGCATGTTCTTTGCCCGGGTCACCGGGTACAGCGTGCTGACCATTCCCGAAAACGGAGTCAGCAGCTTTATTACCCCCATCCAGAGCTTTTTTTCCTCCATTACGGACAGCGTGGTCAGCTACCTGCGCACCTTGAAGCTGCGAGCCAATTTGGAAACGGAGTACAACAACCTGCGTGCGGAAAACGAGCAGCTGGTCTATCAGGCCATGCTGGTGGATGAATTGCAGACCCAGCTTTCCCAATATGAGGATATGTACGACGAGGTCAGTGCCAACAGCAACATGAATCCCATTGTGTGCCAGGTTATTGACCGGAGCGATACCAACTATTTTGCCACCTTTGTGATCAACAAGGGCAGCCGGGACGGCATTGAGGACTACATGGCCGTGACCATTTCCGGTGCACTGGTGGGCTACACGGAAAACGTGAAAGAAGCCACCAGCACCGTTCGCTGCATTATTGACAGCGAAGCTTCCATTGCCGCCCTGATCCAGTCCAGCCGTGACCAGGGCACCATCAAGGGCACCTTGGGCATTGACGGCACCTACCTGTGCCGCATGTACTATCTGTCCGACGATCACCTGCCCCGTCCCGGCGACACGGTGGTCACCTCCGGCGTAGGCATGTCCTTCCCCAAGGGTATTCCCATCGGTACGGTGCGTGAAAGCACCCGTGGCATGGAGTCAAACAAGCAGTACATCGTGGTGGAACCCATTGTGGACTTTGAGCACATCGAGTACGTTATTGTGCTGCGCTACAAGCCCGCCGCCGAGGCGGTTACCGGCCGGGACAGCACCAGTTCCAGCATGACCTTTGTGGCACTGGAAACGGCTCGTCCCTATCCTACGCTGCGCATCAGTTCCAGCAACTTCGGCACGGCCACCCCGGCGCCTTCGGTGGAGGTAACACCTTCTCCCACGCCGACGGCCACCCCCTCCCCTACCCCTGCACCCACCGATACGCCTGCACCTACCATTGCTGTGCCGGTGTACGAGTATCAGCCCGTATCCACCGGGCCTACCGCAACCCCTACGGCTTCGCCTACGCCTTCTCCCACCCCCTACATCACCCTGAATCCCGGGGATATGACCTATGAGGAGGACGAGTAAGGTGGCACGCAAATCCTTCGGCGAGCATCTCCGCAGCTTCGGAAGATACCTGAAGGAAATCTTCCGTGGCCTGCGGCGGCTGCTGCAATACTTTCTGGTGATTCTGCTCAGCTACCTGATTCAGAGCTGCATCATGCCGTATGTGAAAATCGGCGGCGTGACCCCAAGCCTGCTTTTTGCCGTCACCGGGATCATCACCGTGTGTTACGGCAAACTGCGTGCCTACTGGACAGGCGCCATCTTCGGCATCATTCTGGAAATCACCAAGCCCCCCATTACCTACATGAACCTGCTGCTCTATCCCATTGCCGCCACCTTCTGCAGCGTTTTCTTCGCAGACAAAAGCGACAAGCGGCTGGAAACGGAGCGCAGCCTGAACAAGTCCGCCCAGAACGGCAACGTGTATCTCCGCTCCGCCCTGTGTGCCGGCATGAACACCCTGCTGTACGAGATTGTGAACATTACCTACATCTATCTGGGCGGCACGGAATTAACCATGGATCACTTTGTGCGGGGCGGTGTGGACATTCTGGCCACCATGGTGCTGGCACTTCTGGCAGCCCCCTTGGTGCGTCGGTATTTGGGCTTTGCCCTGATGCCTACGGAAAACCGAACCGTACAGGGACGGTATCTTGCTTAATTCTTCTTTGACACACCCGGTGGCAGGTTGTGCCGAAGGGCAACATTTTTCCCCGGAACAAACCGTTATGGTGTTTGTTCCCTGTCCACCGCACCGAATGGGGAATTCGTGAAATGCGCCACTGTGCATTTCCTCGTTTCGGATGACTTCCTTTGGAAGATCACCTTCCTCCGAAACATGGGTTTTTCATCCCGGTGCTGAAAGGAGAAAAAGGGTTGAACAGTTTCAACAACACCGATCATCCCATGAAGTGGCGCTATCTGGTCTTTATCTTCATCCTGCTGGCCATGTTCGGATACCTACTTTCCGGCCTGGTGAACCTGCAATTGCAGTCCAGTGAGGAGTATGCAGAAAAATCCGAGACCAAGCGCACCAAGACTATTTCCCTGCGGGGCAAGCGGGGCAGCATTATCGACTCGGAATCGGTGACCCTTGCAGAAGACGAGCTGATTTACAACGTTACCTTCTACAAGGATGCATCCCAGAACACCCGGGCAGAGTATGCCTCCTTCACCTCCTCCATTATTGAAACCATTGACATCATCGAGAAAAACGGAGGCACCATTGCGGTAGACTTCGTGATTGCCCGGGATGAGGAAACCGGCGAGTGGGCGTTTGCTTTCGGTACCGGCGTATCCGACTCGGTGCTGCAAAAACGTGAAAAGCAGTGGCGCTCCAACATGTACCTGACCAGCACCACCAAGTATGAAACAGCTGAGCAGTGCATGACCGCTTTGAAGAAGCGGTACCGTCTGGTAACAAGCGAAGAGGAAGCCGCCGCCATCGCCACGGAAGAAGCAGACAGCACCCCGGTGGACACCTATCTGGTGGATGAAGAAACCATGCTGAAGGTCATGGCCATTTATTCCGAAATGCAGATGAACGTGTTCAACTCCCAGCCCATTGTGATTGCCAAAAACGTCAAGTACGAAACCGTGATTGAGGTGGAGACCCGCTCCATGGTGCTCTCCGGCATGGAAATCGCCGTCGGCACCCAGCGTGTATATCCCCGCAGCACCCTGGCAGCTCAGGTCATTGGCTACATCGGCGCCATTCCCAGCCAAAGCACTTGGGAAACCCTGAAGGCTAAGGGCTACTCCTACAACGACACCATCGGCCGTGACGGCATTGAATCCTCCATGGAGGACTGGCTGACCCAGAACTCCTCCCTGCGGCAGGGTTCCCGTGTGGTGGAGCGGGACAATTATTCCAAGATTGTTCGTGAACTCAGCTACACCGAGCCTCAGGACGGCAACACGGTGAAGCTGACCCTGAACGCCTCCTACCAGCAGCAGGCAGAGCGTGCCATTGCAGACAACGTCAGCAACACCCGTGACAAGCAGGAAACCCTGATGGTCTCCGACAGCTGGCTGGAAACCAACAAAACCGACATTGCCAACCGTGACTGGGAAAAGTACCCCATGGAGCTGGCGGAGCACGGCTGTATGATCGTGCTGGATATGCAGGACCGAGTGCTGGCCATGGCCAACTATCCCACCTACGACCTGAATGCCCTGGTGGCCGGCGGCACGGAAGCCGTAACCATCCTTTCCGACGAGCGGAACCTGCTGCTGAACTACGGCATTCACGCCCGTGGAACCCCCGGCTCCATTTTCAAGATGGTTACCGCCTACGGCGCCCTGAACGAGGGCGAATTAACGGTCACCGAGCGGATTACCGACCAGGGCTACTACACCAAGTACAACAGCGACCTTTCCACTGCCCCTAAGTGCTGGATCGGCAAGAACTACCGCTACAAGCATCAAAATCAGACCATTGTGGAAGGTTTGTCCAACTCCTGCAACTACTTCTTCTACGAACTGGGCAGCCGGCTGGGCGAGGATCGGCTGTACCGGTACGCTTCCCTCTTTGGCCTGACCAGCAAAACCGGCATTGACCTGCCTGGCGAAGTGCGCAGCGTGGTGGGCAGTCAGAACACCCTGTATGACCCCACCAAGCCGGTGAACGAAGCCAACCAGGATACCTCCCTGCCTATCATCGTATACAATGCCATTAAAAAGCACCTGAAGAACTGTGGCGCCAGCCGTGGCCTGGAATATGACGACGAGCGTCTCAGCACCTGTGCCAAGCGGCTGATGGACATGGCCGTCAACTACGATGAAAGCTACTGGCTGGACAACATGCGTACCATCCTGATGGAAGAGCTGAACATGACCAAGGAAATGGTGTACTTGCAAGCCGTCATCGGTGATACGTACAACTACATGAACGATATTAAGTGGGGCGGCGGCCAGACCATTCTGACGGCCATCGGCCAGTCCGTTACCACCGTGACCCCCATTGCCGTTGCCCGGTATGTAGCAGCTTTGGCAAACGGCGGCTACGTGTACAACGTTTCCATTATCGACTCCATTATTTCCCCGGAGGGCGAGGTGCTCAGCCAGCGTGAACCGACGCTGATTACCCAGCTGGAAAATGCAGACCTGTACCTGCCTTACATCAAGCAAGGCATGAAACGAGTGGTTGACGAGTCCGGTACTGCATCCAAATACTTCAGCGGCTGGGAATACCTTGACCAGATTTGTGCAAAAACAGGTACTGCACAGGTGACCGCCATCGACCTGGAGAACAACGGCTGGTTCGTTTGTTTCGCTCCTTACGAGAACCCGGAGATTGCCATTGCAGTGTTCATCCCCCACGGATATTCCGGCGGCGAAACATCCCTGGCCGCCAAGGAATTTGTGGACTGGTACATGAAGCAAAAGGATCTGCGGACGACGGATTATACCCTGCCTGCAGGCAACTCGATTGCCCCTTAACAAAGGAGAACCACGATGGGAAAAGCATGGATGATTGCCTCCGGCAAGGGAGGCGTTGGCAAGAGCACCATCACCGCTGCCCTGGCCACCGCCCTTGCCCGGATGGAATTTAAGGTCTGCATTGTGGATGCGGACATTGGCCTGAGAGATCAGGATGTGATTCTCGGGCTGGAAAACCGAGTGGTCTACGACCTGCTGGATGTGTGCATGAATCGCTGCCCCATGGCACGGGCACTCATTGAGCACCCGGAGGAAAAGCGGCTGTACCTGCTGCCTGCCGCCCAGTTTGCCCGCGCCAAGGAAGTGGACGGCAAGGCGCTGCGCCGGGTCATCCGCCAATTAAAGAACCGGTTCGATATGGTGCTGATCGACTGCCCTGCCGGCATTGAGCGGGGCCTGCGTGGGGTGATGCACGCAGAGGCGGATGAAAGCATCCTCATCTGTACCCCCGATGATGTATGCATCCGGGATGCAGAACGCACCAGTGCCCTCATTGCAGAGAAGCGTTCCGCCCATCCTCAGCTGATTGTCAACCGGCTGGATCCGCAGCTGATCGAAAGCGGAGAAATGTACTCTGCCAAGACGGTGGCACAGACGTTGGATTTGTCCTTGCTGGGCGAAGTCCCCTACGATCCCATTGTATACCGTGCGCTGCTCAAGCGCATGTCCCTGATGAATTGCAAGTGCGAGGCGGCAGAAGCCATTACCCGCATTGCCCACCGGATGGCCGGACAGCAGGTACCCTTCCCGGACTACGGCTGCCGCCCTGCTTCCCTGCTGAAGCGGCTCTTCCGACACAAGCCTCAGGAGGTACAAAGGATTGATCGTTGAAAACAGGCGGACACGGGCTCATGTGGACGTGCTCCTGATTGTGATGGTATTCGCCCTGTCCATTTTCGGGGTGCTGGCCGTCAGCGTGGCCACTTACTCCACCGACTCCACCGCCGACGCCTCCCTGCTGAACCACATTGTGGAATCCTCCTATGCGGTGCGGCAGTGCATCTTCCTCATGCTGGCACCTGTGGTGCTGGTGGTTATCATGAACTTCCCCTATGACCTGCTGCGCCGCATTACTCCCCTGCTGTACTGGGGCGGTATCCTGCTGGTTGCTCTGGTGTGGATTTTCAACCGTGCCGCCGGCGTGAAGGCCTGGCTGGACATCATTTGGGGCTATACCATTCAGCCTTCGGAATTCGTTAAGCTGTCCATGATCCTGATGCTGGCCAAGCGGCTTTCCCGAAGCGAGCGTCCCATGAACACCTTCAAGGACTTCATTCACATCATGGTCATGGCAGGCGGCCCCTGCGTGATCATTCTGGCCTCCGGCGAAATGGGCTCCCTGCTGGTGATTGTGTTCCTCTTCGCCGTGATGCTTTACTTCGCCAATGTGGACATCCGTATTCTGCTGGCACTTGCTGCTGCGACCATCCTGGGTCTGCTGGCCTTCTACGGCATTTCCGTGGCCACAGGCTCAGACAGCTACCGGATCCAGCGAATTCTGGCCTTCTTGGATCCGGAACTCTATTCCAGCGACGACGCCTACCAGATGCTGCAAAGCCAGACGGCCATCGGTTCCGGTGGCTTGACCGGCATCGGCATGTTTGTGGACGGTTCCATGTCCCAGCTGAACTACGTGCCTGCCGACTGGACGGACTTCATCTTCGCCACCATCGGCGAGGCATGGGGCTTTGTGGGCTGCTCGATTATCCTGCTGATCTACCTGCTGATTATCCTCCGCATTCTGTACCTGGCACGGTACACCCGGGATCGGTTCGGCATGCTGGTGATCATCGGGGTGATGGGCATGCTGCTGTTCCACGTATTCGAGAACATCGGCATGACCCTGGGGCTGATGCCCATTACCGGCATTCCCCTCCCCTTCCTCAGCTACGGCGGCTCCAACATGGTAACCAACATGGGCGGCATTGCCCTGGTGCTGAACGTGACCAAGAACCGCAGCCTGTCCCACTCGGTGGTAACGCCTCAGACCACCACCAACTTTTATCGGTTTGGAAGAAAGTATTAAATCAATAGAAAAAGTGCGGAATCGATGGATGATCGGTTCCGCACTTCAGACTATCAACAAACCCCAGGTGGCGTTGGAGGGCTCGCAAGCCCTTCAACTC